>NZ_JAZHYP010000003.1:0-648062 GCF_039650365.1 Mariniflexile soesokkakense
TTAGGCTTTAGGCTTTAGGCTTTAGGCTTTAGGCTTTAGGCTTTAGGCTTTAGGCTTTAGGCAAAAAAAGATTATCCCATTTACAATACGTTGTGAGTGGGTTTTTTTTTTGCATTACCTAAAGGGTCGCGCTATACGTTGCAAGTCCTTGTTCGTGCCTCACTACGGACTTTTCACTTCAAATGCAGAGCATTCACGATTTCCAATTTATCAATATAAAATTAATGAGTAATTGCTATCATAACCACCAACCCTTCATTGGCACGAATATTAAACACTGTATCGTCCTCAAAAATAAGATACTGACCTTTTATTCCAGTTAATTTGCCGGTGTATGTTTGTTCCTTTATTAAATTTAAGCTATTAGGCTTTACCGGATATTTTTCAACTGGAAACTCTAAGTTGGTTTCGGTATTGGTTTCAATAAAATACGCTTTGGCTTCCTTTGGAATATATTGCTTCAAACGTTCGCGCCATTCAACTAAATTTTCATCTACAATATCGTTTTTAAGCATGGTTCTCCAATTTGTTTTATCACCCACGTGGTCTTTTAAAGCCACTTCTGTAATACCTGCTAAGTAGCGGTTTGGTACTTCAACAATTTCAATAGCTTCGTGTGCACCTTGGTCTATCCAACGTGTTGGCACTTGGCTTTTTCTAGTTACACCCACTTTTACATTGCTGGAATTTGCCAAATATACAATGTGTGGTTGTAGCTGTACTTTCTTTTCGTATGCTAAATCGCGGTCTTCTTTATCTAAATGTGCTGTGCTCAGTTCAGGTCGCATAATCCAATCGGCTGCTTGTGGAATTTCAAAAAAACAACTTTTACAAAACCCTTGTCTATATATAGGCTTATCCAAGCCACAGTTTAAACATTGGTATTTAACAAATTGAATTGTAATGGTTTTGCCCAACAACTGATTCATATTTAAAAAATCGCTTTCAAACACCAAATAGTATTCAATAGGACTTGAAAATTCAGTTTCCATTTTTGTTAAAACACCTTGATAAGTCATAAAAAAAAGTATTATTTTTAAGAACTTAAATATAAAACAAATATGCCAATCCCTATAGTAAATTCCATTGCTTCTTGGTTCCTAAAAAAGCGATTTCATCAAATTGAATTGTTTTTAAAATACCCCAACGAAGTTCAAAACGAATTGCTATTAGAACTTTTAGACATCGCTAAAGACACCAAAATAGGTAAGGAGTACGATTTTGCTTCCATAAAAAATTACAGAATGTTTGCAGAACGCATCCCCATAAAAAACTATGATGGCTGGCAAGATGTTATTGAGCGTTCTATGAAGGGTGAAACCAACCTGTTTTGGCCAACACCTATAAAATGGTTTGCAAAATCTAGTGGTACCACACGTGCTAAAAGCAAATTTATACCAGTAAGCGAAGAATCGCTCGAAGATTGCCACTACGCAGCCAGTAAAGATTTACTGTGTATGTACCTTAATAACAATGAAGATTCACAATTATTTACTGGCAAAAGTTTGCGGTTGGGTGGTAGTAAAGAGTTGTACCGAGAAAATGGAACCGTTTTTGGAGATTTATCGGCTATTTTAATTGATAACATGCCTTTTTGGGCAGAATTTAGCAGTACCCCAAGCAACAAAGTATCTTTAATGAGTGATTGGGAACATAAAATGCAAGCCATTGTAAATGAAACCATGAACGAAAACGTTACGAGTCTTGCGGGTGTTCCATCATGGATGCTAGTGCTAGTTAATAATGTTTTAGAAACTACAGGAAAACAAAATCTGCACGACGTTTGGCCAAATCTAGAAGTATATTTTCATGGCGGTGTAAGCTTCACGCCGTATAAAGACCAATACAAAAAATTGCTTCCTAAAAAAGATTTTAGGTATTATGAAATTTATAATGCTTCGGAAGGTTTTTTTGCAATTCAAGACCAAAACGGCTCTAACGAATTATTATTGATGTTAGATTATGGCATTTTCTACGAATTCATCCCTATGGATATTTATGCTACCGAAGCAGAAAAAGCCATTCCTTTAAGCGAGGTAAAACTGAATCAAAATTATGCTGTAATTATTACTACTAATGCTGGTTTGTGGCGTTATAAAATTGGGGATACCGTTAAATTCACATCGTTAAACCCATATAGAATTAAGGTTACCGGAAGAACAAAGCATTTTATAAATGTTTTTGGCGAAGAACTTATTATTGAAAATGCCGAAGAAGCCCTAAAAAAAGTGTGCAAACGTACCAAATCTGAAATTGTAGAATATACAGCTGCCCCTATTTTTATGGAAGGCAAAGAAAAAGGTGCCCACGAATGGCTGATTGAGTTTAAAACACCCCCAAAAGACATCAACTATTTTAATGAATTGTTTGACAATGCCTTAAAGGCTTTAAACTCTGATTATGAAGCGAAGCGTTACAACAACATCACACTTAACAAACCTAAAATTAATATAGCGCGCAAAAATTTGTTTTATGATTGGTTAAAACAAAACAATAAATTGGGCGGGCAACATAAAGTCCCTAGACTATCTAATACCCGCTTATATTTAGACGACTTAACAAAATTAAACTATTAAGTATTTCACTTTGTGCCACAAAAACACAGAACCACCTATGAAACAAGCACTTAACGATTAATCATGTTGTTGGTCTAAGAAATTTTAGAGAACTTGGTTTCAGTAATATATTTATAGACTTGTTAATCATTAATCCCTCTAAAAATGAAACCAACCCTCTCAATTTTCATTTGCCTCATTTCGCATGTTTTATTTAGTCAAGGCACTTCAAATTTTGTTACAGCAAATAATTTATCATACAAAAACATCATTTCCAATGCTAAAGCTATTGGTTCTAATGGTTTTAATTTTGAACTTTTAGATGCTGGCGTAAATAGCCAGTACTCAGAATTCGGTTCTGGTTTTTTTAGAAATAAACTTATTATGGTATCCTCTAAAAAACTAGGAGGATTGGCTAAAATAGACCCCAACACACGCGAAGCCTATAAAGATTTGTTCTGTTTAGATATTTCTTCTAATGGGCAATTAAGCCTTCCGTTATTATTCTCTAGAATCTTAAACACTAATGACAGCGAAGACCTGTTAACCTTTTCTCCAGACCAAAAAACAGTTTACTTTACAAGAAGCAGTAATGAAAACTCCATGGAGTACAAATTATATAAAGCTGTTTTAGAAGAAGATTCACATGGAAACTGGATAAATCAGGAATTGCTAAATATTAATAGAGAAGGCGTTTCAATAGAAACTCCATTTGTAAGTCCTGATGGTAAAAATTTATACTTCGCTTCTAATATGGCTGATGCACTAGGTGGTTTTGATATTTATGTTTCTAAAATAAATGTTGATGGTACCTTAGGCAATCCTGAAAATTTAGGTAGCACTATAAATACCAAACTAGACGAAAAATACCCTTCGCTTTCAAAAGATGGCAAGTATCTGTATTTTTCTTCAAAAGGACATGAAAATATTGGAGGATACGATTTATTTTTAAGTAAAATTTTATCGAACAGCTACAAAACGCCTAGAAACTTAGGCAATACCATAAACTCATCTTACGATGAAGTAGCCTATTTTTTAGCCAATAAAAAAGATGGTTATGTGTCATCAAACAGGCCAAATGGCAAAGGTGGTTTCGATATATACACAGCTACCAACGAAGAAATTATTCAAACTATAAAAGGAAGAATATTAGATTTAGAAACTAAAATAAAACTACCAAACACCATCGTTATTTTAAAAGATGAAGAAGGCAACGAAGTAGCAAGAACCAAAACCAAAGAAGATGCTATTTATAAATTTGATGTTTCCCCTTTTGAATCTTACAGTATTGCAGCAATAAAAGATGGGTTTAAAGAAGGTGATTTTGACTTTTTCGCGGATAGAAATTACAACACGTCTTACACCAAAGACATTGAACTATTAACTACAGAACCTATTATTGCTGAAGTAGACAAAGAACTAAGAATTGTTATTGAAAACATCTATTTTGATTTCGCTAAATATAGTGTAAAAGAAGAATCTTATATTTCATTGAACAAAATTGCTAAGGTTCTTAAAGAAAACCCAGATATGAAACTAGCCATAAATGCCCATACAGATAATGTTGGAAAAGATGCCTACAATTTAAATCTGTCAAACAAACGTGCTGCATCAGCTGTAAAATATTTAATTCGCAAAGGTATTAACAAAAACCGTTTAGTATCTAAAGGCTTTGGAGAAACCAAACCGTTGGTTGATTGTAAAAGCAATTGTACCGATGAGGACTCGCAAGCTAACAGACGTGTTGAATTTGTTATCTTAGATTAGCATGTATCGATTAAAAACATGGCTAAAAGTGTTTTAAACGAGTATTTCGTCTTATCATCTAAAAGCTAATAAGAAAGCATTGTGAGGAACTAAAATAAATATACTTTTAACTAAGTTTTTAAAAACACTATGAAAAAATCCCCATAATGTCCTTTATTAATTAACATCCATAAAAATAAAAAACCACGCTAATAGCGTGGTTTTTTTTATAATTTACTTTACTCTTTACCTTTTCACGAAACCGCCTTTAGCTTCTTTAAAGTGGTTTTAACCAATTTATCTTCAACATAGGTTTTAGTTACATTTAATTTCTTATCGTTACCACTAGGCATTTCAAACATGGCATCTGTTAAAATTTCCTCACAAAGTGAGCGTAATCCTCTAGCACCTAACTTATATTCAATAGCTTTTTCTACTATATGATCTAAAGCGCCATCAGTAATTGTAAAATCAATATCGTCCATAGAAAACAACTTTTGATATTGTTTAATAATGGCATTTTTAGGCTCTGTAAGAATAGCTCTTAATGTTTCTGCATCTAACGGATCCATATAGGTAAGCACAGGTAAACGTCCTATTATTTCAGGAATTAACCCAAAGTCTTTTAAATCTTTTGGTATAATATACTGAAGCAGGTTCTCTTTATCTACAACATTATCTGATACAGAAGCACTATAACCTACCGCCTGCATGTTTAATCTTTTTGATATATGGCGTTCTATACCATCAAAAGCACCACCAGCTATAAATAAAATATTTTCAGTATTAACTTCAATAAATTTCTGATCTGGGTGTTTTCGCCCACCTTTTGGCGGAACATTAACTACGGTTCCTTCTAAAAGTTTTAAAAGTGCCTGTTGCACACCTTCACCAGAAACATCACGTGTTATAGATGGGTTATCACTTTTACGAGCTATTTTATCAATTTCATCAATAAAAACAATACCTTTTTCTGCCTTTTCTAAATTGTAATCGGCTGCTTGTAATAAACGTGTTAAAATACTTTCTACATCTTCACCAACATAACCAGCCTCAGTTAAAACAGTTGCATCAACTATAGCTAATGGTACATTAAGCATTCTAGCTATTGTTTTTGCAACTAAAGTTTTACCTGTTCCTGTTTGACCAACCATAATGATATTGCTTTTTTGAATATCGATATCGTCTTTTGTTACAGGTTGCAATAAACGTTTATAATGATTGTATACGGCCACAGACATTACTTTTTTGGTCATGTTTTGCCCTATAATATATTCGTCTAAAAATGCTTTGATTTGTTGTGGTTTGCGGAGTTTTAGTTCTGCCGATAAATCGTTACTGTCACTTTGTTTCGATTCTTCTAAAACAATACCATGTGCTTGCTCTATACATCTATCGCATATATGAGCATCTAATCCTGCTATTAACAAGTTAGTTTCAGGTTTTTTACGACCACAAAACGAACATTCTAATTCTTCTTTTGCCATTAATCTTTTATGTTTTCAGGGAAAAATTATTGTAAATCCCTCTATAACAATTCTTTAAAATTACGAATTATTATTTAATTACGTGCTAAAATCTCATCAATCATACCGTATTCCTTAGCTTTATCAGCTTTCATCCAGTAATCTCTATCACTATCCGCATATACTTTGTCGTAATCTTGCCCAGAGTGCTTACTTATAATTTTGTAAAGCTCTTCTTTTAAAATTAAGATTTCTCTTGCTGTAATTTCAATATCACTCGCTTGTCCTTGTGCACCACCTAATGGTTGGTGAATCATAACACGAGAATGGGTTAAACCACTACGTTTTCCTTTAGTACCTGCACATAATAATACAGCACCCATAGAAGCTGCCATACCTGTACAAATAGTTGCGACGTCTGGTTTTATAAACTGCATGGTATCGTAAATACCTAAACCTGCATATACACTTCCTCCTGGTGAATTAATATAAATTTGAATATCTTTTGATGCGTCTGTACTTTCTAAAAACAGAAGTTGCGCCTGAATAATATTGGCTACCTGATCATTAATAGCGGTTCCCATAAAAATGATGCGATCCATCATTAAACGAGAAAATACATCGAAAATAGCGATGTTCATTTGGCGCTCTTCAATAATATTTGGTGTTAAGCTAGTTGGATACATACTACTCATAATTTTATTGTAGTACGTACTGCTTATTCCTTGATCTTTTATCGCGAATTTTTCAAATTCTTTTGCGTAATCCATAATTGTTTTTTGTTGTTGTTTTTGGTTAAGACCTTAATTATCAATTGAATTATTTTACAATAAAGATTCTAAAATTAATTTTAATCTTTGAAGCTAAATTTACTCAACAAATTAGGCGCTATAATTAGCTAATTATAGCGCCTAAATATAATGAATTATTCTTTAAAGGCACAGGATTATTTATCGCCGTACACTTCCTTTACGAAATCTTCGTAACTTAATTCTTTTACTTTAAGATTTGCTTTCTCTTTGTAAAGAGCCAATAATTTCTGACTAATTAACTGCTCTGAAATACGGCGCGCTTCCTCTTGGTTTGATAAAATACGTGCAGCAATATCATCCAATTCTTTATCAGAAGGATTCATTTGGCCAAATTGAGCCATTTGCGCTTTTATCATGTCTCTTGAATGATTTTTAATATCATCCATAGTTACCTGTATGTTGTTGTCTGTAATTAATTTACCTTCAATTAATTGGTAACGTAAACTTTTTTCAGATTTCTCGTATTCTTCTTTTGCTTGATCGCTATCTAATGGTTGTTCTCCAGCAGTTTGCATCCATTTCTGTAAAAACTCTGCGGGTAAATCGAACTTAGTATTTTCAACTAAATACTCTGTTACATCATTTAAAAATTTCTGGTCTGCTTGTTGTGAAAATTGTTTTTCAGCGTCTTCTTTAATCTTATCCTTTAATTCTGAAACAGATTTCACCGTGTCTTTACCAAATAATTTATCAAATAATTCTTGATCTAAATCTGCAAGCTCACGTGTGTTAACCTCTTCAATTGTAAAATTCACTTCAACATCTAAACCATGTACATCGTCATGACCTAATTTTAAAGCGTGCATTAATTCATGCTCATCGTCATAAAGACCTTTAGTTTGTAACCTAATAACATCACCAACTTTTGCATCAATAAATAGTTTTTTGGTAGACTCTTCTTTAAATTTATCTAAAGTTAAAGTTACTTTATTTTCTATTTCGCGCTCTTCATTTTTAAATATCCCTGTTATTTCGCTATCTTTTTCTACAGCTGTTTGAGAAATTAATTTCCCGTATTGTTTTTGGATACGCTCTACTTGCTCGTCAATCATTTTGTTATCGGCAATAATGTTGTATTGCGTAATAGCATCTTTAGCATTTAAATTAACTTCAAATTCTGGCGCTAAACCTAATTCAAATTCAAACGAAAGTGTTTCAGCATCCCAATTTATAGCATCTTGAGGCTTAGGCAACGGTTGTCCTAAAACATCTAACTTTTCTTCAGTAAGATATTTATTTAGTGCATCTTGTAATAACTTGTTTACTTCATCAACCAACACTGCCTTTCCGTATTGCTTTTTAACCATTCCCATTGGCACTTGGCCTTTTCTAAAACCAGGAATGTTTGCTGTTTTACGGTAATCTGTTAATATTTTTTCCACTTTAGCGCTATAATCTTCCTTAGCGATATCTACTTTTACTACAGCATTTAATGCATCAACGTTTTCTCTTGTAATATTCATTTTAAATGATATAAAGCCTTTTATTAGGCATTTAACAAATACTATTTATTTTTAAACCCAATTTATTTAATCAAAATTGGGTTGCAAAAATATAACATTTTTGCAACCCAACAAAGTTTTTAACAGCTTGATTTAAAGCGGTTTTTTATCTTCTTTTAAAAGCGAATACATAAAAGACTGTAGTATAGAAAGCAGTATACTAAATAAGACAGCTGTCCAGATACTACTTACTGAAAAACCGTCTATTAATTTATCTGCCAATAAAATAATTAACGCATTAATTACCAGCAAAAACAAGCCCAAAGTAACTATGGTAATAGGCAATGTTAAAATAACCAAAATAGGTTTTACAAATACATTTAAAACCGCTAACACCACAGCTACAACTATGGCATTCACATAAACATCTCCTGATAAGGTAACTCCTGGCAAAAAATATGCTAAAATAAATACGGCAAAAGCCGTTAAAAGAAGTCTAAGAATTAAACTCATAATATTCCGTTTTTAATAAAAATACAAAATAAATAACTAAACAAACAGCATTACAGCTTCAAAAAATCTTTTGGGTTTTCGGCATGCAACCAATGCCCTGCGTTTGAAATGTTAATAATCTGAGCTTTCGTAAAATGATTTACTATTTGGAAGTTCCCTTTTATATGCTAAAAAACACTACGATAATTACTCTATTTCCTTGTATTATAGATTATATGAATCTAAATACTTTTAAATATCACAATATCTTGATATTCTTTTTTTGACAGGTCTTGTACTTCATCTTTCCAAAAACCATCAATTGTTTTCACCCTTATTAAGCCTGCCGTTTTAAGCATGTTATCTAGCTTCGTTTTATGAATTGCAATGTTTCCAGATTTAACATTTTCATGCATTAACCTAAATCCATCATCTCCCTTTTTAGGGAAATTTAAGTGCGCTCTAGTTCCCGCATAATCCTCATCTTCTGAATCGTATAAAAAGAAAGTAGAAAAACACTGCCCATCTTTTGTAAGAACTCTTTGGATCTCTTTAAAATAATGCTGAATTTCCTCCAGCATCATATGGGTAAAAACCGAAAATGTAAAGATTTTAGTGAAACTGTTGTCTTGATAAGGAAAAACAAAATCTAGGGCACTATTTTTTGATGTATTGTACAAATCGTTAAAAAGCGAAACATACTTAAATTTAAAATTTGGGAAGTCGTTCCCTATTCCCGAATTACACCAATCCACCCCTTTTTTAACCACGTCGAACCCGTCGTAACTTCCACTCTTGTCAAGATATGTAGTTAGTGCTATAGCGGTTCTTCCTACACCGCTACCTATATCCAAAACCTTATCGGAAGGCATTAAATCAATTTCTTCTATTAATAACTCTAGTTGAAAATCGCCCTGTTTTAAGTAGTTTTCGGCACTAGATGGCGAACCCGTATAAATACAGCCTCGTGGAGGGACGTATTTATTTGTTTTTCCCGTGATTTTATCAAATAAATCAACGGGCAAATAATATAATCTGCGTATTAAAAATCTTTGGTTGGAACTTAATCCATACCATAAATTACGCAATATTTTTGTTTTTTTCATTCTTTATGTAATTTACTATAAAAAATCTATCACCGCATCAAAAAAATCTTTTGGGTTTTCGGCGTGAAGCCAATGACCTGCGTTTGAAATGGTAATAATTTTAGCTTTTGGAAAATGGTTCGTAATAATACTTTCATCATCAACACCTATATATTCTGAACGGTCGCCCCTTAAAAACAGGGTGTCCTTTTTAAAGGTTGCTTGCGATGGCAATGGCTCACCTACTTCAGCTACTTCATCTTTTAAAACTTCCAAATTCATTCGCAACCCTAACTTTCCTTTTTCAACCCAATACAGGTTTTTTAGCAAAAATTGCCTAGTTCCCATATCGGACACATAACCACTTAACACTTTATCCGCTTCTCCTCTACTTTTTATCACATCAAAATTCAACGCACTCAACCCATTTAAAATCCCATCGTGATGCACAGGGTAAAAACGTGGTGAAATATCTGCAATTATTAATTTTGAAACCATTTCTGGATATTTGGCAGCAAATAGCATCGATGTTTTACCACCCATGGAATGCCCTAATAATATAATATCTTCAAGCTGATGTGCCTCACAATAGCGTTTTAAATCTTCAACTAAAACTTCGTAATTAAATTCGTTTTCATGAAAACTATGACCATGGTTGCGCTGATCGACCAAATGCACTTGAAAATTTTCCTCACTAAATTGAATACCGAGTGTTTTCCAATTATCACTCATTCCCAAAAAACCATGAAGAATAACAAATGGCTGGCCTTCGCCTATTATATTTGAATGTAAAAGCATTATTTTAATTTACGATTTATTAATTTACGACTTACGTTTCATGACTGACGCTTCACTTGAGCCTTTGAAGATACATCTGGATAACGTTCTCAATACCCAAATACAAACTTTCAGCTATTAAGGCATGACCTATGGAAACCTCTAATAAATTTGGCATATTTTTCTTAAAAAACTTAATATTATCTAATGACAAATCATGACCTGCATTAACGCCCAATCCTAAATTATTGGCTAATGCTGCACTTTCAGCATAAGGTTTAATCGCGTTTTCATTTCCTAAACCGTATTGATGTGCAAAAGCTTCGGTATACAATTCAATTCTATCGGTACCTGTGGCTTTGGCACCTTCAATTTGCTTTAAAACGGGGTCAACAAAAATGGACGTTCTAATACCATTATTTTGAAATTCCTTAATCACATCTACCAAAAAACCTTTGTGTTTAATAGTATCCCAACCAGCATTACTGGTAATAGCATCTTCAGCATCTGGCACTAAAGTAACTTGCGTTGGTTTCACTTGCAAAACCAAATCTAAAAACGACTTTACAGGGTTTCCTTCAATATTATACTCGGTATAAACAACGGGTTTTAAATCGCGGGCATCTTGATACCGGATGTGGCGTTCATCAGGTCTCGGGTGTATGGTTACACCTTCAGCACCAAAACGTTGCACATCTTTTGCAAACTGAACCACATTAGGCACATCGCCGCCCCTAGAGTTTCTTAACGTTGCTATCTTGTTAATATTTACACTTAACTTTGTCATGAATCACTGTTTTAAATGACAAAAATACAAAGTAGAACAGGCTTATATACTTTTTTTTTGATTAATTTGCATTCATATACATAGGCTAATAAAATAAGCCTTACCTATAAATTTGAGAATCATTTCAATAAACAAATAGCAATTTGCATCTGACATAAATTTAAAAACAAAACGAACAGATGAGACTATCAGAATTTATTATTAACGATATAAAGCCATTAAATAGCAAAAGCAAAATAAGCGATTTGCAACAGCTATTTAATCAATTAACCTATTCCCACATTCCTATACAAGATGACAATAAAATCTATTTAGGTAGTTTTTCAGAAAACGATGCGCATTGTTTTGAAAGCGACAAAACAGTTAACGATTACAAAAATGCCATTGAAAACTTTTTTGTGCGCGATTCCACAATGTGGCTCGATGTTTTAGAAGCTTTTGCTATAAATTCAACTAATATTATGCCTGTTTTAAACGATCAAAACCTGTATTTAGGGTATTATGAATTGAAGGAAGTGATTAGCTTATTTAGCGAATCGCCCTTTTTCTCTGAACCTGGCGGCATTTTGGTAATTGAAAAAGGCATAAACGACTATTCCTTTAGCGAAATTAGTCAAATAGTAGAGTCTAACAATGGGAAGTTACTAGGTGCTTTTATGTCCAAAATGAAACCTGATTTGGTTCAAATCACCTTAAAAATAGGCAATACAGGACTTAACGAAATCATTCAAACCTTTCGCCGATACAGCTATAGTATTATATCTGGACATGAAGAGGACAGCTATTTGGAAAGCTTAAAAGAACGTTCAGATTATTTGAATAAGTATTTAAATATATAAAACGCAAACCATCAATTACCCAACGCTGGCTTGAAATAAAAATGATTATGTGGATATACCATGTGACCTATAAAAAACAATAAAAATTTACACATGAAAGTTGCCGTTTTTGGACGATTTTACAACGAAACCACTACAACTTCTGTAGAACGATTATTTGATTATTTATTAAAGAAAAACGCCGATGCCTATATTGAAACCGAATTTTTCAATATTATAAAAAGCAAAGCTCCAAACTTTGACGATTACAAATCTTTTAAAACATTCGATACTTTAGATAAATCATTTGATTTTTTGGTAAGCGTAGGTGGCGATGGCACTATTTTAAGAGCCATTATTTTTGTAAAAGATATGGGCATTCCCATTGTAGGAATCAATACCGGCAGATTAGGTTTTTTAGCAACCATACAAGTCAATCAAATAGAAAATGCCATTCAAAACATAATTGATGGTAAGTATAAAATTTCCGAACGTAGTTTACTTTCAATAGAAACATCGCCAGAAAACGAGGATATTAAATCATTAAATTTCGCATTAAACGAAATAGCCGTTAGCCGAAAAAACACCACCTCCATGATTACCGTTGAAACCTATTTAAACGGCGAATACTTAACATCGTATTGGAGTGATGGCCTCATCGTTTCAACACCAACAGGTTCAACTGGTTATTCACTAAGTTGTGGTGGACCCGTAATAACACCCGATACCAACAGTTTTGTTTTAGCTCCCATTGCACCACATAATTTAAGTGCACGCCCGCTTATTATTCCCGATTCTACTGAAATTCAACTCAAAGTTGAAGGACGCGAAGAAAGCCATTTAATATCTTTAGATTCCAGAATTGCAACTTTAGAAAATGGCACCATCATTAAAATTAAAAAAGCCGATTTTAAAATTAAAATGATTGACCTTTTAAACGAAAGCTTTTTAGACACGCTTCGAAAAAAACTCCTTTGGGGCGAAGACAAACGCAATTAGGCAATATTTTCAAAGAAATGCTGTTTTACACTAATACAATTCAGTTCAAATTGTATTAGACATTTCTTATTTATTATATTTGCAAACTTTTGAATATTTATGAGGCATTTAACCATATTGATATTAAGCATTTTAGCCATTCAACTAAGCCACTCTCAAATTAACGAATTAGGTGTTTTTGTAGGAGGCAGTAATTTTATAGGCGATGTAGGTGCTACCAACTTTATTTCACCCAATCAATTTGCCATTGGAGGTATTTACAAATGGAACAGAAGTAAAAGGCACTCATACCGTGCTTCTATAATTTTTAGCGATTTAGAAGCCATTGATGTAAATTCAGACGACCCAAGACGTATTCAAAGAGGCTATGAATATTCAACTAAAATCACGGAAATTTCAGCAGGAATAGAATTCACCTTTATGGATTTCAACCTTCATTCTGGCGAAAAAGTAGCAACACCTTATTTATATACCGGAATAAGTGTGGCTCACCACGACAATTATTATTTTTTTAACGGGGTACAAACTTCTGAAAACAATTCTAGTTGGGCCTATGGTATTCCTATGGCTTTAGGGTTTAAAACAAATTTTCTGGGCAATCTTATTTTAGGCATTGAAGTTGGCGCTCGTTATACGTTTTCAGATGAATTAGACGGAAGTTTTCCTGACGACCCGAACCACTTGCCACATCTATTTGGTAATATTAATAATAACGACTGGTATGTATTTTCGGGCATTACATTAACCTATACATTTGGTGAAAACCCATGTTATTGTATAAATTAAAATGGATTTAAAAGAAGAAGTACTTAGCAAAAACTTACCAAAACACATTGCTATCATTATGGATGGCAATGGGCGTTGGGCTAAACAACAAGGCATGATGCGGGCTTTTGGACATGAAAATGGCACAAAATCCGTTAAACAAGCAGTTGAAGCTTGTGCTGAACTTGGCGTAGAAAACCTAACACTTTACGCATTTTCTACCGAAAACTGGAACCGTCCAAAATTAGAAATCCAAACGCTTATGAAGCTATTAGTGTCTTCATTAAAAAAAGAAATTAAAACACTTCAAGAGAACAACATAAAACTCTCTGCCATTGGCAATTTAAACAGCTTACCTAAAAAGGTTTTTAAAGAACTTCACGAAGTTATAGAACAAACAGACTCTAACACCAGAATGACCTTAACCTTAGCTTTAAGCTATGGCTCTCGCGAAGAATTGCTAAATACCGTTAAAGAGATTAGTATTAAAGTTAAAAATAATATAATTTCGCCCGAAAAAATTGATGAATCAATTATAAATGAGCATCTTTACACGCGAAATTTACCAGACGTAGATTTGCTTATTAGAACCAGTGGGGAACAACGTATAAGCAACTTTTTACTTTGGCAAATAGCTTATGCCGAATTGTATTTTACTAGCGTATTATGGCCAGATTTTACAAAGCAGCATTTGTATGAAGCTATTATTGAATATCAAAAAAGAGAACGACGATTTGGGAAAACAAGTGAACAACTTAGCTAATATTTTATCTTTGACAACATTTTTAAAACATTGTATTACCGTATTACTTTTAGTAAGCAGTATTAGTATTCAAGCACAAGAATTACCATATAGTAACGGTAAAAAATACATTTTAGGTGATATTTCTGTATCTGGAAACACTTCATTTAGCGAACAAACCATTATTACCTACTCGGGCTTAAGCAAAGGAAAAGTCATGGCTATCCCTGGTGAAGATATTGGCGATGCCATTAAAAAACTTTGGAACTCAAAATTATTTAGCGACATAGAGGTTTACATCACCCACATAGAAGGAGATGTGGCTTACTTAGAAATTAGATTGTCTGACCTACCACAACTTAACGAATTAAAAATTAATGGTGTAAAAAAGGGAAAAGTTGAAGGCATTGTTAAAGATACCAAATTAACAAAAGGTGTAAAAGTTACCGAAAACCTTATTACTACAACAAAAAACTTCTTAACTAAAAAATACAAAAAAGAAGGCTTTTTAAACACTAAAGTACACATTAACACTATTGAAGTTAAAGACTCTACACCAACAGCCAGAGTTAATATGGTACTTAATATTGATAAAGGCGAAAAAGTAAAAATAAAAGACATTGTGTTTACAGGCAACGAAGTTTTAAGCGATAAATACCTTCGTAAAAGTATGAAAGGCACAAAAAAGATTAACCGCCTTCGTATATTAAAACGCTCTAAGTTTATAGATTCTGCTTATCAAGCCGATTTATCCAATGTCGTTGAAAAATACAAAGAGAATGGTTATAGAGACGCCCGTATAATATCTGATAGCATTATTTATAATGACGATAAAACCATCTCCTTACAAATAGGAGTTAGCGAAGGCACACAATATACTTTTGGAAATATCATTTTTATTGGTAATACCGTTTACACAAATGAGCAGTTAACCAGAATGTTGCGTATTAGAAAAGGCGACACATACAATGGTGTATTATTACAAAAAAGAATTGCAGATGGATCAAAACCAGACGCCGATGACATAACAAACCTATACCAAAATAACGGTTATTTATTTTCAAGTATCAACCCCGTTGAAGTTAGTGCTGCCAATAATGTTATTGATATGGAAATTAGAATATCAGAAGGAAAACCTGCTTATTTTAACAATGTATCGGTAGTAGGCAACGATAAAACAAACGACCACGTTATATACCGCGAAATAAGAACACGCCCAGGGCAATTATACAGTAAAGCCAATGTGGTACGAACCGTTAGAGAACTTGGTCAATTAGGCTTTTTCGATGCCCAAGAAATATCACCTAACTTTAACAATCCAAACCCGAACGAGGGCACCATCGATATGGAATACTCGGTTAAAGAAACGGGGTCTAGCCAAATAGAATTACAAGGTGGTTACGGTGGCGGTGGCTTTATAGGTACTTTAGGATTATCGTTCAACAACTTTTCTATTAAAGACATTTTCAAAAAAGATGCTTACAAACCTATCCCAATGGGCGATGGTCAAAAATTGGCATTACGTTTACAAGCCAGCCGCTTTTACCAAACCTATAGCTTTTCATTTTCCGAGCCTTGGTTAGGTGGCAAGCGCCCTGTACAGTTTTCAACATCTATATCCCATACAAAACAGTTTCAATATAATTACCTTACTGGAAATGCTGACAAATCTAAAAGTTTTAACATTACGGGTATTACCTTTGGTTTAGCAAAACGCTTGCAAGTACCAGACGACTTTTTTGTACTATCGCAAGCAGTTGGCTATCAACGTTACGATTTAAACAATTATAATACAGGACTTTTTACTTTTGGCAATGGTTATTCTAATAACTTATATTATTCTGTAGGTTTAAGCAGAAACAATACCAGTGTAGACCCTATTTTCCCAACGGCAGGTTCAAGCTTTGCGGTTAATGCCAAATTATCAATTCCGTATTCATTATTTGATGGTGTTGATTACAAAGCACTAAGTGAAGAATATAATGAATTAGACAGGTCTGTGAGCGGCACTCCCGATTACAAACGTGCTGGAGAGATAGACCAAGAACGCTACAAATGGTTAGAATTTTACAAAGTAAGCTTTAAAGGTGATTGGTATACACAAATAGTAAAAGACTTAGTATTGAGACCAAGTGTAGAATTTGGTTTTTTAGGCGCCTATAATAACGAAAGAGGTGTTATCCCTTTTGAACGTTACTATTTGGGTGGCGATGGTTTAGGGAGTTATAGTTTAGATGGTAGAGAAGCCATTGCATTACGTGGTTACCCAAACCAATCGTTGTCTGATAATGATGGTGGAACTATTTATAATAAATTCTCACTAGAGCTACGCTACCCTATTACATTAAAAGCTTCAGCAAAAATTTATGCCTTAGGCTTTTTAGAAGGTGGTGCATCATTTACTAACTTTAGAGATTATAATCCTTTTGATATTAAACGCTCTGCAGGTTTAGGTATTCGCATCTTTATGCCAGCATTCGGATTGTTAGGAATTGACTTTGGTCATGGCTTCGATCCTTTAGAATCATTAGGTGAAACTAAAAAACATGGATGGGAAACTCACTTCATAATTGGACAACAATTTTAATTTGGCACGATTTTTTCTAATAACACTTTGATGATTTAAATGCCAAATAAAATTTTTAAGATTAAATTTCGTTAATTTTGAAGATATAATTCAAAAAATGACAGAATCAGCAATAAATCATCTGTCGGTTTTTTAGAATTTAAAAGTAAATTAAATATTAAAAAAAACAGACACACATGAAATGAGCATAACGAGAATTTCAAAAAATATCGAAATATTTATTATGCAAATTACATCTGTCTTATAAAAACAATAAATACAAACAGATGAAAAATAACGTTCTTTTTTTACTGACATTAGTTTTTATGACAAGCTTTTCAGTTAATGCACAACGAGGTGTGCGAATTGGGTATATTGATACGGAGTTTATTTTAGAAAACATACCAGAATACCAAGAAGCCACAGCACAATTAAATGATAAGGCTAACAAATGGAAAAACGATATTGATGCCCAATTAAGTGCCATAGAACAAAAACGAAAAAATTTAAGCAACGAAAAAGCACTTTTAACAAAAGAACTTATTGATGAACGCGAAGAAGATATTGCTTTTGAAGAAAGAGAAATTTTAGATTACCAGCAAAAACGTTTTGGACCCAATGGCGATTTATTTATTCAAAAAAAACAATTGATGCAGCCTATCCAAGACCAAATTTTTGCAGCGGTTCAAGATTTGGCAGCAACAAAACAGTATGATATCATTTTAGATAAATCTGAAACCATTATGCTATATTCGGCAAGACAATTAGATTTAAGCGATCAAGTAGTACGAAGCATAACAAGAAGTGCCAAACGCACACAAGCACAAAGTAAATCAGAACGAAAAGCTGCTGAAGCTGAAGAGCTAGTACCAGAAATAAATTATGAATTAGAAGCACGAGAAAAAGCGTTGGAAGAGAAAAAAGAAGAACGTGAAAGTGCTGTTGAAAAACGCCGACAAGAAATTTTAGATGCCCGTGCAGCAAAAGTAAAAGCGGCCGAAGAAAAGCGCCAACAAATATTAGAAGAGCGCGAAAAAGCAAAACAAGAAAAGTTAGATGCCAGAAAAACGCCCGAGGAACCAGAGATAAAAGCAGAACAAACATCTCAATCGGTTGGAACAAAAACCGAAGCAGAACCAAAAGTTGAAGAAATTAAAACTCAGGCACAACTTATTGAAGAAAACAGACAAAAAAAATTAGCCGAAAGAGAAGCTAGAAAAAAAGAATTGGAAGAAAGAAAAAAGAAAATTCTTGAAGAACGCCAAAAAGCTAAAGACAGTATAAACAACAAATAACAATTTATAACACACCTTAACACTATTTAAAAATGAAACAATTAAAAACACTTTTATTAGCAACTGCATTATGTATTGGAACTGTTAGTTTCTCTAACGCCCAAAGCAAAATTGCTCATATAAATACCCAAGAATTAATTACGGCAATGCCAGAAATGAAAGATGCACAAAAGCAACTTGAAACCTTAAGCAAAACCTACCAAACAGATATTCAAAGCTCTGTTACAGAGTTTCAAACATTGTTAAAACAATACGAAGCAGAAGCTGCTACTAAAACAGAAGAAGAAAACGCTAAAAGAGGTCAAGAAATTCAAGAAAAACAACAACGAATTCAACAATTTCAATCAGACGCTCAAAAAGATTTACAGAAAAAAGAAATGGATCTGTTACAACCAATTACCGAAAAAGCAAAAGCTGCTATTTTAAAAGTTGGTAGAGCACAAGGTTTTGATTATGTATTAGATGCTTCTCAAGGTGTTACTATTTTAGCTGATGGTAAAAACTTATTGGACGATGTTAAAAAAGAATTAGGTATCTAAATAATTTATCACCTAAATAAAATTTACAAAAAGCTGCTTTTTACAAAGCAGCTTTTTTATTTTTGTTACATGTCCGTTCGAGCGCAGTCGAGAACTTGATGATTTTAAGTTTATAAAAACATCTCGACAACGTCCAATGTTACAAAAAATCAGCATTTAACCTATGAGCAAACAACCTATTGGCATTTTCGATTCTGGTGTTGGTGGCACTTCTATTTGGAAAGAAATCAATATGCTTTTACCAAACGAAAACACCTTGTATTTAGCCGATAGTGCCAATGCACCTTATGGTTTAAAAACTAAAGAAACCATAATAAACCTAAGTATTAAGAATGTTGAGCACCTCATTAACCAAGGTTGTAAAATTATAGTGGTGGCTTGCAACACAGCTACTACTAACGCCATTTACATACTCAGGGAAATTTATGATATTCCTATTATTGGTATTGAACCTGCTATAAAACCGGCAGCGCTTAACACCCAAACCAAGACTGTAGGTATTTTAGCTACCAAAGGAACGCTATCTAGTGAGCTGTTCCATAAAACGACCGATTTGTTTGCTAGCAATATTAAAGTTATTGAACGCATTGGTGAAGGTATTGTAGAACTTATTGAAAGTGGACAATTGCACTCTGAAGCCATGAGAAACTTATTGAAAGTTTATTTAAAACCTATGATAGATGCCAATATTGACTATTTAGTATTGGGTTGTACGCATTACCCGTATTTAATGCCTTTATTAGTAGAACTCCTTCCCAATAACGTTAAAATTATAGATTCAGGGGAAGCTGTAGCACGACAAACCAAAGTTGTTTTAGAAAAAAACGATTTATTGAACACGAGCCTAGCAAAAGGAAAGTGCAAATTTTTTACAAACGGAAAAACCGAAGTTTTGGCTTCGATTTTAAATAATGAATTTGAGGTTGAATATCTGGATTTTTAATTGACCCTAAAACAGTTGTTATTGGGCGTTCCCCTATCGGGTCGGGCTATCCATTACAATCTTTTTAAAACACGTCATTGCGAGGAGGAACGACGAAGCAATCTGCCAATTTTTTAGTTTCTAACCTAAATTTTTACTGCCAAGTTTTAAAAAGGATTTGCATTTCAAATGCGTAGCATTCACGATTTCATTGATTTAAAAATAATATGCATGAGTAATCCCTAACGCAGCTTACCATAAACCAAGTTAATTTTTAGTAGTATTACTATATTAAAGTTTGATGTATTTTTTTACAGAAATAAAATTTATATTTACGGGATAACAAGAAACTTACCATATCCTGATTTATTTACGGGATATGAGTAATAAATGTTAATATATAACGAGTTATGCTTTATTATAAACAAACCTAGCAATTAAACAAATGCCTATACTTAATGACATAATAGATTGGGTAGAAAACAAACCTGCTTTCTGGCAAGTTGCAATTGACCGCTTAATCCGAAACAATGAGTTAACAGGTAATGACATTTCTGAACTGAAAGAAATATGTAAAGTTGATTACGAATTGTCGGACTTTGATTTTAATGAAGTTGATTTCGAAGATTTGAGAGGTTTTGCCGATAACTCAACTAGTAATGATAATATAAGACTCTCTAAAATTACTAATATCGACAATATAAATGCACTATCTAAAACAAGTGAATTAGAATTTGCACCAAGCGGGCTTACTGTAGTTTATGGAGATAATGGTTCTGGTAAATCCAGTTATGTAAGCATATTAAAACACTCTTGTAACACTAGAGGTCAAAAACCAAGAATAAATGATAATTTATTTGACCCAACTTGTTTCGGGAATGATAAAAAGGCTGATATAGAATACACTATTGATGGAACAAATTTTTCAATTGTCAATCTTATCAATGAAACGATAAATGATAATACTCTAAAAAAAATTGATGTGTTTGACACCTATAGTGCAAATCATTATATAGAGGGAGAAGATGAAATTGCGTTTATCCCACAAGGTTTATCAATTGTCGAGAAATTAGCTGAGGCGGTTAAAAAAATTGAAGCACTATTAAATCTTGATTTGTCAGCCCCTTCTTTGAAAAAATTCGATTATGAACTATTGGAAGTTTCTGATGATACAACAGCAAAAGTATTTCTAAATAGTTTAAGTTCAAATTCAACACTAAATGAATTAAGAGCTGAGTCTGACTGGAATATTACGAAAAATTCAAGAATTGAAACTCTGTCCAAAGAAATTGATAAACTAAAAGCAACTGACCCAAAAACAAGTTTAAAGACGAATGAAGAAAAAATAAAACGATTTGAAATTTTAAAAAACAAATTTCAATCTTTAGAAAACAGCTTAACAGGACAAGCTTTAATAAGCTTAAAGCAAACATTAAATAATTATTCTTCAACTAAAGAAGCACTTGAGGAATCTTCAACTAAAGCTTTTTCAGATTTACCAATCGAAGGAGTTGGAAATAGTTCATGGAAACTACTATGGGAAAGTGCTAGAAAATTTTACAATGAAAGCGCTAAGACTGAGAGTTTTCCTAAAGTTGCTAATGATAGTAATTGTCCTCTATGTCTTCAAAACTTAGGTGATGAAGCAAAAGAAAGGTTTTCTAAATTTGAAGAATTTGTAAAAAATGACATTCAGAAATCTTATGATGAAGCACTTGAAAAATATGAATTGGTTATTGAGAATTTGAATAGGCTTAAGTTCAATTTCGACGAGCAACAACCAATATCAAATGAACTTGATGAGTTGATAGAGAAGTACTCTGAAAAACAAGTTGAATACTTAGAAACACTTTCAAAACAGAAAGATTACTTAATAGGACTATTCAATTCAAAGAAATCTGTTGACATTATTAACTCAATTGAGATTGATAATACGCCTAAAACTTTGATTCAGGAACTCATCAAAACATTGAATGAAACAAATGAAAAATTGAGAGTTCAATCCATTGATGAAGATTTAAAACCTCTAATCAAAGAATTAAATCAGCTAAAAGGAGAAAAAAAGATTTTTGATTATAAACCTAAATTAGGTCGCGAAATTTATAGACAAAAGAAAATTAACCTATTGAATCAATGTATTGGTAAGTGTAATACTAGAACTATCACAACGCTAAGTAATGATTTGACAACTAAATATATAAATCAAAACCTCAAACGTAATTTCAAAGACGAGCTAAATAAACTCGGTTTTAAAAACATCAAAATTGAAGCTGAAACCAAGGGGCAAAGAGGGAAACAATATCACTATTTGCGTCTTGATGAAGAAAATGCAAACGGAATTGCCTTAAAAGATATTCTTAGTGAAGGAGAACATAGATGTATTTCATTAGCAACTTTTTTATCTGAACTATCAATATCGGAGCATAAAAGCTCTATAATATTTGATGACCCCGTTTCATCTCTTGACCATAAATGGAGAAATAAAATATCGAAACGTATTGCCGAAGAAGCTTTGGAAAGGCAAGTGATTGTATTTACTCATGACATTACTTTTCTTTTAATGATTGAGGAAAATTCAGAAAAATTAAATTGTCCATTAGAAGTAAAAAGTCTTACTAGAAAAAAAATTGAAACTGGTATAATTGCTACAAATCCACCTTGGGATGCACTTCCCGTAAAAAAACGTATTGGCATTTTAAAAAACGATTTAGTTAAGTTAAAATCAATAGAAAAAAACGAAACTGAAGAAATTTATAAAGAAAGAACAAAACCATTTTATGGTAGGTTGAGAGAAACTTGGGAAAGGTTTGTTGAGGAAATATTACTAAACAAAGTTGTGCAAAGATTCGGAAGAGAAATTCAAACATTAAGAATTAAAGTTCTAACTGATTTGACAGATGGTGACTATAATCTTATTGAAGAGAATATGAAGAAATGTTCAACGTACATGACTGGTCACGATTCTTCAGGCACCTTAATTGAATCAGCCCCTGACTCAGATGAAATAGAGGCTGATTTAAAGATTTTAGAAGATTATTTGAGTGAAATGCGAAAAAGAAAACGACAATAAATAACAAAGCATAACACGAAGCATAAAACATTGGGGTTTAGGTGGTTATTTAAACATTCTGCCACGCATCAAGTTCGGTGTAACTGGACAGGAAAGTAGCCCGCAATCCCCAACGATTTCATACCGCCATCCGTTGGCTGCAATTAAAGAATGAATAAGAATCAGTTAAAAGAAAGAATTTTGAGAATTCCTGATGGTGTCCCATTAAACTTGGGTAAAATGTCGATTAAGATAAATTCTAATAAGCTTTTAGTGACAGGATGGACTAACATAATCCATTTTGGAAATATAACTAAAGATTCTGTTATGAAGGAATTACTAGACTTAAAAGAATCATTTTCTAAATTGACCGAATCTTTTGATGAAATAAATTCAATTGTAAAAACTAATAATTTGACTATTGAATACCATATGGAATATGATGACTCAGGAAAAGCCGGAATCGGCTTATGTTCCGAAATTGATGGAGAATTAAATTGGTATATAAATTAATAAAAACTACTGCCAACATGCATATATAACAAATAAAAAAGAATAAATTCCATTCGAACCTGCCTCTGCGTTAGGGATAGTAGTGGAAATCCTTTTTAAAACTTTGACACAGACAAATTAGGTGAGAACTTAAATTGGACAGATTGCTTCGTCCTTCGTCCTCGCAATGACGTTTTAAAAAGATTGCAACGTATAGCCCGACCCCTTGTGGAAACGCCCAAATGTTTAAAAGATTCCTTTTTTTAAAGGAATTTATTTATTCTTTAAACCAGCTGGAGTATTTTATATAATTATTGGCGATGCGGTCTATTTGTCCTGAAATTAACTCTTGGCTTATGTCTTTTATTTTTACTGCCGGAACACCAGCGTAAATGCTACCGGATTCTACTCTGGTGTTTTGGGTTACTACGGCGCCTGCGGCTATGATGCTGTTGCTTTCTACTACGCAATTATCCATAATGATGCTTCCCATGCCTACCAAAACGTTGTCGTGAATGGTGCAACCGTGTACGATGGCGTTATGCCCAATGGATACGTTGTTGCCTATATTGGTTGGTGCTGTTAAGTATGTAGCGTGTATAACGGCGCCATCTTGCACGTTTACCTTGTTACCCATTTTTATGTAATTTACGTCGCCACGAATAACGGCGTTAAACCAGATACTGCATTGGGTGCCTGCTACAACATCACCAACTATGGTGGCGTTTTCGGCTATATAGCAATCGTCTGGTAATTGTGGTGATTTTCCGTTTACTGGTTTTATTATTGGCATATTTAATTCCTTTGAAAAAAGGAATCTCTTGAAAGGGTCTTGAGATATCCTTTTGGGGTTAATATTATATTTTGATTTTTTGCCACGAATGCACAAATATTTAAGAAAATCATTCGCGTATTCATGATGAGTTTTAGATTTCTATCAATGAGATTCCCGCCTATGCGAGAATTTATTGAAAATACGATAATAGCTCGGATTTTTTGGAAGCTGAAACCATAATTTCTTTTCCGTTACTTAGCACCACGCTTCCGCCCTTGCCTTTTACGTATTTTACCACTTCGTTTACGTTTACTAAATACGATTTGTGTACTCTAGCAAAGCTACTATCAATCAAAATATCTTCAAAATATTTTAAGGTTTTGCTTACTGTTTTTTTCTTGTTGGTGTTTAGATGAATTTCGGTGTAATTATCATCGGCCTTACAGAATAAAATATCTGCTGTATTGATGACTTCGAAACCATCTAATTGCGGAATGGTTATTTTTCCATTTACAGTATTGGTTTTTGGAACAAGCACTTGGTTTTGAAGCGCGTCTTCTTTGGTTTTTAATTCAGTAACATAATCGACTGCTTTAATAAGCTCATCTATGGAGATGGGTTTCATTAAATAATATGATGCGTGTGCATTTAAAGCATCAATAGCGTAATGATTATAAGCGGTTACAAAGATGGTTTCGAAATTAATATCGCCAACCTTATCAAGTAAATCGAAAGCATTTCCATACGGCATTTCTACGTCTAAAAACACCAAGTCTAAATCGTTATTTCGGATTAACACCAAAGCTTCTTCAACATTGGAAGCTTCTCCAATAACAGACACATTTGGGCAGTATTTTTTGAGATAATTTTTAAGAATTTCTCTGCTTGTTTCTTCGTCTTCTACTATGATGGAGGTTAGTTTCATCTAAAATGTTTTTATTATTTATTATTATTTGCGCTTCGACAAGCTCAGCGTGACATTTCGTTTTTCATTTGTCTTTGTATTTTAATTGTATAATTATGTTTTAAAAATTTAATGCTAGTATAAATGCCAATTAATAAACTAGATGTCAGTCCGAGCTTGTCGAGGACTCTTGTCTATTATCTGGATAACCATATTCGGTATAGTTCTTTGAAAACTCAACCAAATCTTCCCATTTGTCATTAATTAAAGCTTCTTTCTTTTTGTGCGACCATCCCTTTATTTGCTTCTCAATGTTTATTGCTTCGATAGGATTTGTGCATTGTAAATACCATTTAAGTTCAATAGGTCTACGTGAAAAAGTGTATCCATCTTTTTTATAACCTGATTGGTGCTGTATTAATCTTCTTTCCAAATCATTAGTCATCCCTGTATAATAGGTATTGTCTGAACATAAAACAATATATACAAAATAGAATTTCATTTTAAAGTTTGATTAATGGTTAGCGCTTCGACAAGCTCAGCGTGACATTATAGTTTTTTTATTCGCTTTATCTTTTAATTTCTTATTTTTATAATTCATTGTTTACTCCTACTATCAAAATTATAGAAGAGTAATAGTTCCCTCCTTTGGAGGGTTAGGGAGGATTAATCTTTTTTAAGCGTTACTACCACTTTTGTTCCTGTGTCTTCTTCATCTTGAAAATCATCAATAAACACATCCACTTTATCTTTATACATGGCGTTTAGAATAGCGACACGCTTTTTAATATTGCCCATGCCTTTTGAGTTTTGTTTTTTCTGATTTTCGGTTTTTAAAGCTTTCGATTTTTGGCGTCCAATACCATCATCGGCTATTATAATTTTTATTTCATCAAGGTTAATTTGCGAAATAGCAATATCTAATTTCCCCTTTACTTTTTTATAGCGTAAACCATGCCAAACAGCATTTTCAATATAAGGTTGTAACAACATGGGTGGAATTACGAAATCGTTGATATTAATATTTTCGTCAATAGTAATTTTATAATCAAACTTATCTTGAAACCTAAAATGTTCCAGTTTGGTGTAAAGTTCTAAAAGCTCAATTTCTTTTTCCAAAGGAATAAAATCTTCTTCACTATTTTCTAAAACGGCACGCATAAGCAATGAAAAATCGGTTAAATATTTATTGGCAGTACGTTCATCATTGGAAGCAATAAAACTGTTTACCGAGTTTAACGCATTAAAAATAAAATGAGGATTCATTTGACTACGCAAACTTTTTAACGCCAATAAATTATTTGCCAACCTTTGTTGTTTGATGTACTTAAACATTAAAAAACCTGCAATCAACAACAATATAACACCCGTTATTAATGAGTAAATAATAACCTTTTGGCGTTTGGCTTGTTCTAAATTAAGCTCGTATTTGCTTTCAGATAGTTCTCTATCACTTTCTAAACTTAAAATCCTGTTTTGTTTTGCAACAATATCTTTACTAAACCGCGCAGCTTGCGATATTTCCTGTTCTTTTTTTGAATATAATTTATCTACCAAATCTACATAACTTTGGTAAGCCATAAGTGCTTTATCAAATTCCCCAGCTTCTCTATACACTTCGGAAAGTTTTCTAGTGGCATCCTTTTGAACGATTAAATCTTCTTTGGTCCCAGCTTCTTCTATACTTTTCTGTAAATATGGAATAGCATTCACATAATCTCTTTGTAAAGCATACGCATTCCCTATTTTATAATTTTGTTTTTGTGGTGTTAATGCACTTTCATTATTGAAAACAGAGTCTTTTTGTATGTCTTTTATTTGCTTTAAGGCTTCTTTTCTTAGTTGAATCTCGCTTGAAAAATTGTTTGTCTCATTTTTAAAATCGGCTACTTTAATTTTTTCTTCAACGGCACGTTGCTTATTTTGATTGTTGGCAAGTTTTAAGGATTCATTAAAAAATCCTTCGGCTTTTTGAGTTTCACCTTTAACGTTATAAACCTGGGCTATTTTAGAATTTAAATCAGTTACCTTTGGAGAAATTAAATGTTTTTGAGCTACTTTTAATCCTTCATTATACGCATTAATGGACGATTGATACGATTTTGTTAACAGATTCACATCACCAACTCCTTCATACAATTCTACCAATTGCCAATTAGATAATTCCTTTTTGTTAATACCATTATAAGTTTGAAGACTTTCTTGATAGTTCTTGTTTAGCTTATAGGCAGAAGCCAGTTTTAACTTAACTATGTTTGTACTGATACTTTGAAGGCTGATTCGGTAGTTTGAAACTGCTAAATCATACTGTTTCCAATGCAAATAAATATCGCCTAAAACCTCATAAGCTTCGCTGTTTTCTTTAGCAGAATTACTAGACCCCAACGCTTTTTCAATAAACTGAATACTCTTTTTAGCATCCTTTTTTAAATGCGCTTCAGCTGAATCTATAAGCGATTTAAACAATTCAGGATTGGTTCTTGAGTACTTCTTTTTAGAGTATTGAATATCTTCTATACTGGGCTGCACTTCCACTTTAATACGTTCATTACTTTTAATAATGTAGTAAACGGTTTCAAAATCTTTGTGCTTTATAGTAAGCTCGTCTCCTTTTTTTGCTTCAATTCTAAAGTTTCCACCCAAATCGGTTGTGGTATAAGAACCTCCATTCACTTCAATATTCACATTAGGAATGGGGTTATTAGTTTTACTCTCAACCACCGAACCTCTAACGGTAAACTTGGGTGAACGATCACTCACTTGCCCCAACAAACATGTTGTGCAAAGCAGCATGCATAAAAACCATATTTGTTTAACTACTAATCGCATCTATCATGTAATAATAGATAAACTTACGCACTTTACTTGATAAAATAAAATGAAGACTTTACAAAACAGGGATGATTTGATACCAAAATGATATGTTTACGCAATTACCCGTTGCTGTTACTCATTCAACACAAGCCTTTACTCGTTATTGGTTTTTTAAGAACTATGTTGTTTTTAGATTTACGGTATGAATCAAAAAACAATAAAATCATGAAATCGCCATTAACAAGCTGTTTGCTACAAACAACAATCAATAAAAAGCGATACCATATGACTTTAAAAAAACAATAAATATCTACATATGAAAACACATTTTAAAACACTCGTATTAAGCATCGCGTTAATTGGGTTAACAGCTTGCAATGCCAATAACAAAAAAAAACCTGTTGAATATGCTCAAGTAGAAACTGTAAAGCACGAACCCACCAAGCAATATATTAAAGTGGCTCTTTTACTAGACACAAGTAATAGTATGGATGGTTTAATAGACCAAGCAAAAGCACAACTTTGGGATATTGTAAACGAACTATCCTATGCAAAATGTGGTACCAATAAACCAAATTTAGAAATTGCGCTATACGAATATGGTAATGATAGACTGAATAGTGCCGAAGGTTACATCCGTCAAGTTTTAGCCTTCAGTAATGATTTAGATGAAATATCAAAAGAACTGTTTTCTTTAACCACTAATGGTGGTGAGGAATACTGCGGACAAGTAATTCAAACCTCTTTAAACCAACTAAACTGGGGTAAAAACCCAGATGATTTAAAACTTGTTTTTATTGCAGGCAACGAACCATTTACTCAAGGAAAGGTAAATTATAAAGATGTTTCGGTTAATGCTAAAGAAAAAGGCGTTACCATAAATACCATTTTTTGTGGTGATTATAACCAAGGTATATCAACATCATGGAAAGATGGTGCTGTTTTAACAAATGGCGATTATATGGCAATTAATCAAAACAAAACAACGATTCATATCGTTTCGCCTTATGATGATGAGATTCTGATTCTAAATCAAAAATTAAATAAAACCTATGTTATTTATGGTAAAATAGGTAAACAAAAAATGGAACTACAAGCACAACAAGACACCAATGCACAAGGTTATAGTAAAGCCAATGCCGTAAGTAGAACCGTGAGCAAAAGTTCGCATTTATATAAAAATGAAACCTGGGATTTGGTGGACGCTGTTGAATTAAAAGAAATTTCGGTTGAAACTTTAAAAGATGATGCCTTACCAGAAGAATTAAAAGGAAAATCGGCTACTGAAATCAAAAGATATATTTCAGAAAAAAGGAAGGAGCGTGAACAAATTCAAAATAAAATTCAAGAACTAAATGCGAAACGCAAAGTCCATATTTCGGAACAAAAAACGGATGCTAAAAATGGATTGGAAAACGCCATGACCAATGCTATTAAAGAACAAGCTAAGAAGAAGAAATATACTTGGAACTAATTATATTGAGGCGTCATTCTGAATTTATTTCAGAATCACAGGATGAGGTTTTTCAATTATAATGAAAAACCGAAATCAAAGATTCATGAATACCAATAAAAAATAAATATAAATGAATAAACAAGTTCAGTTTGACGAATTCTTAACTAAATCCATCACGTCTAATTCACAGCAGGACACTTACAATCATAAGCTTCTCGTCTGCAATTAAAATTATATCCTAAGGTTAATTGATGAAAACCACCATTGGCAAACACAACCGAATTAGACTGATACGTATAGGTATACGCAAACATAAATTCGTTATAGTTAACCCCTAAAATTGGTGTGATTTGTTGTAATTTTTGGCTGGCCACAGCCCCAGAACTTGTTTGATATTCGGCACCATCTAAACTTGTTCTGTACGACAAGCCTCCCCAAATTTTACCAAACTCCATTTGTTTGTATGCTTTGGCATTAATATCTAAAGATGCTTCTTGAGTGCCGTCTTTATACTGAAACATTAAAGAGGGTTCGTAACTCCATTCACTTCCATATTTACTAAACACATTTCCAATAGAAAATAAATAGCGTCGTAAATTACTTGTTATCTCAATGTCATTATTAACCCCTGCATTTTTCAAAACATTTTTTACGGTACCGTGTGCATAAAAATCAAGAAAATGATATGAAAAACCTAAGTCTATATTGAAGTTAGTCTCGTTCTGTACAATGCCATCAATTATAGGGTCTGGACCATCAAACAAAAAAGTTGTTTCATCTAATTTATACTGAATAAATCCAGCGCTCAACCCAAAAGAGAGCATATTTAAATCGGTTTCAGTTCTAGAAAACATAATGTGATGCGCATAGGTTGCATAGGCGCCCGATTGTGAATGGTATCCATTCTTATCAGTGTACAAAATACCTCCAATAGCCGACTGAGACTCACCAATTCTACCATTCATACTAAGCGTTAAAAGCTTTGGTGCATCTTCATGTCCAAACCATTGTTGGCGTGCCGTTAACCTAACTTTCGAGCAGTTAGCAATTCCCGCCATAGAGGGATGTATTAAATAATAATTATCGGTTAAGTAATCGGTATATATAGGCAACCCTTCTTGCGAATTTGCAATATGAGCGCATAAAACGCTAACTGCTACCATGAAAATATTCTTTAGCTTCATAAGTTCACTCAAGTTGATTTGCAAGTATACAAACACCTTAATTATTAAAAAATTACACAAAAAAGACATAGCATTAACCACGTCTTTTCATCCATAAAAAAAGGCAACAAAACTCAAATATATGGATATCTAAAGTTTTCTTTTAGTATTTTTGTAAAAAATTAGCTGAAATGAATACTTTCAAGGTTTCTGTGCAAGAAACATCAAATAACAACATAATTAAATTCGAACTTAATGAGTTTATCACTAAACATCAAAGTTTTGAATTTAACAATATAGATGAAGCTAAAGCATCGCCTTTAGCGCAACAATTATTTTACCTACCCTTTGTAAAAAAGGTATATATCTCTGGAAATTTTATCGCTGTAGAACGCTATAGTATAGTAGAGTGGAGTGATGTTCAAGATGAAGTAGCTGAACAAATTGAAACCTACTTAAACGATGGTGGCATTGTGATTGAAGAAACTGCCCAAGCAAAAAAAGTACCTGTTACGGTTTATGCCGAAAGCACTCCAAACCCTTCGGTGATGAAGTTTGTTGCCAATAAAAAAATAGTAACAGCCCTTTTTGAATTCACTTCTATAGATGAAGCAAAATTATCGCCACTAGCTACCGAGTTATTTCATTTTCCCTTTGTAAAAAGTGTTTTTATTGACGAAAACTACGTCTCTATCACTAAATTCGACATGGCTGAATGGCAAGACATTACTATCGAACTTCGCGAGTTTATTAGAAGCTATATTGAAAACGGGAAAGATGTGGTATTACCTAATGCCGCTGAAACTTTAAAAAAATCGACCACTCAATTAGATTCACATTATGAATCTTTAGATGATACTTCTAAAGAAATCATCAACATTCTGGAAGAATACGTAAAACCTGCCGTGGCTAGCGACGGAGGAAATATTCAGTTTATTTCGTATGATGCCAACACTAAAAATGTTAGTGTGATGTTGCAAGGTGCTTGTAGCGGTTGCCCCTCTTCAACTTACACACTAAAAAGTGGTATTGAAAATATGTTGAAGGAAATGCTAAAAGGCAAAGTTGAAACAGTTGAAGCTATAAACGGTTAATTACATTAATTTTATTAAATTTAAGTGAAAAACTTAAATTTTTAAAATTATGTCTGTATTAAAAGTCATTGAAATTTTAGCCAACTCTGATAAAAGCTGGGAAGATGCTGCCAGAAAAGCTATTAAACACGCTTCTAAAAGTGTTAAGAATATTCGATCCGTATATGTGCAAGACCAAAGCGCAAGTGTCTCAAATGGTGAAATAACCGAATTTAGGGTAAACCTAAAAATCACCTTTGAAGTGAATTAACTATTAAAATACTATATAAGCGTTCTAATAACAGAACGCTTTTTTAATATGCAGCTTTTAATAAAAACCATGGCACTTTTATCAACCAGTTTAATAGCCTTTATAGTGCTAGAATACTTCTTTTTTTAATCCTAAAAATGTTTCTATAGACTACCCCAAAAGGTATTAAAATCTAAAGCACTTACCGAAGAAACCAAAGTGCTTGCCGTTAACCAAGGTTTATACAATGGTTTTTATTGTGGCTGAACTTATATTCCCTTATATTAAAAACGCCACCTTCCTTTTTAACTTCTGTGATTTTTATCAGTATTTACGGCGCTTACCCTACTAAGAATATAATTTTTTTATATTCAATAAACTCCTGCTATTCTGGCATTATTAAGTTGCCTTTATAGAATTTTAACTATTCTTTCACTTTAAGAAATAGTTAAAAGCTTATAATAGCTTTAGTTTTGTATATTAAAATTTAAAATGATTATGAATTTAGAAAACATCGACGCAGAAAAATGGCTTGAATTAGCTTTAGAATATGGACTTAAAATTCTTGGAGCTATAATAATATGGATTATAGGTTCTTGGGTTATTAAAAAACTATTAAAAAGCACCAAAAAAGTCATGACTAAAGGACGTTATGATGAAAGCCTTCAAAAGTTTTTGTTAAACCTAATTAATTGGGCTTTAAAAATAGTTTTAATTATAGTTGTTTTAGGTACCGTTGGTGTAGAAACCACATCTTTTGCAGCCATTTTAGCTGCTTTAGGTTTAGCTGTTGGTTTAGCGCTTCAAGGCTCTTTAGCAAATTTTGCTGGCGGTGTCCTTATTTTAATAATCAAACCATTTAAAGTGGGTGATTTTATTAAAGGACAAGGAATAGAAGGGACAGTAAAAGAGATTAGTATCTTCAATACAAAATTAGCCACTTCTGAAAACCAAATAGCGGTTATTCCAAACGGAAAATTATCAAACGACAATATTATTAATTTTAGCGAAGAAGGAACAAGAAGAGAAAATTTGATTTTTGGAATAGGCTACGATAGTGACATTAAAGTTGCAAAGGACGTGTTACTCAATTTAGTAAACGAACAAAAAGAAGCACTTCAATTAGAAGGAAAAAAACCAATGATATTCGTGTCTGAATTAGGAGACAGCTCTGTTAACTTAAGTTTACGTTATTGGTCGAATAATGAAGATTTTTGGAATTTACGCTGGTTAGTTTTAGAAGAAGGCAAAGCCCGTTTAGAGGCTGCTGGAATAGAAATCCCTTACCCACATCAAGTTGAAATACAAAAGAAAGCTTAAGATTTAGGCTTTAAAGCCACAAAATCTTTTAAATAATAAGGCTCAAAATAAGCGACATCTTCAAAGTCGCTTTTTTTGTACTTATTAAAAGCCAATACACTCATCTGATTTGCCGAAGGTAGTTTACCTTCAATAAATACAGCATTGGGGTGATTAATTAGAGCTTTCGTTTTTTCAACACCATTGCCTACAAAATACACTTTACCTTTCTTTAGGTATTCCGCAAAAGCGTTTTCATCTAAAACCTGTGCTTCGGTGCCTCTTATTTCTTGATGATTTGAATTAAAAATAGCAGCATAGACTTCCAAGCGTCTGGCATCTAACATCGCTACAATAGCACCTTCGGAACAAATAACCTGATGCGCTAAAGCTTCTAAAGTAGGTACAGAAATTAAAGGTTTATCTAAAGCAAAACAAAGTCCTTTAGCCGCAGAAACCCCTATACGCAAACCTGTATAAGACCCTGGCCCTTTACTAATAGCAACCGCATCTAAATCTTTTGACGTCATGCCTGTTTCTTTTAAAACAGCATCTATAAATACATGTAAGCTTTCTGCATGCGAATAGTTCTTACTGTTATCTTCCTTTAAGACAATTGGTTTACCCTCTTTTGAAATGGATACTGAACAATTGGTTGTTGCTGTTTCTATGTTTAAAATTAATGACACGTTAATTAGTTAAAGATTTTCCCATGTAAAAGTCTAAAACTTTTGTCTTAAAAACAAAATCATACTTCGCATTTATTAAAGATGCTTGCGCATTTATTAAACGCACACGGGCTTGGTCCAATTCAAAAGACGTCATAACACCAATATTAAAGCGTTCTTTTGAATTTTCAAACGACAATTCTTGAGCTGCTAACGATTTTTTTGCTGCTTCAAAAGCCTTAAATGCAGATTTAGCATCTGTAAACGCACGTTGAATATTCGATTCTAAATTTAGTTTTGCTTGCTCTAAATTAAGTTTGCTATTTTCTTCTTGAATTTTAGATTTAGTTACCGCTGTTTTATTTTGGAATCTAGAAAAAATTGGAATGTTTACATTCAAATTGAAACTTTGCGATTTTTGATTATTTAACTGTTCCAAAAAAGCCCCTTCATTTTGAGTTAAATTTGTATAAAAAGCGTTGGTATTAAAACCATATCCTAACGATACACTTGGCAGAAAGCCGCTTTTTGAAATTTCAGTATTTAATTGTGCATTTTCAATATTTTTTTCTGCAATTTTAATCTCGATTCTATTTTCTAAAGCAAAATTTAAAATAGGAGCAACATTATTATATAGCAATGTTTCTGATGGACTTTCAATATTAATAACTTCCACATCAAATCCATCAAAAGGCACTTGTAACAATTGTGATAGGGTTAACAAAGCTAAAGTTACATTGTTTTCGGCTAAAGTTACTCTTTGCGCATCGGCACTAAGCGTTGCTTCTGCATCATAAATATTGGCTCTGGGTTGTACGCCCGCATCAACCAAACTTTTAACTTGCTGTAATTGTTTATCGCTAAAATCAAATTGTGCGTTTGCTGTTGCTAGATTTTCTTTATTAAACAACACGTTTAGATACGCATTAACCACATTTAAGGAAACATCGTCTTTAATTCTATCCAACTCTAATTGGCTGGTTTCTAAATTTAATTTCGATTGTTTATACAGATTTGTTAATCTAAATCCATTAAATATGGTTTGATTTGCACCAACTCCAAAACTTGTACTATTAGAAGTTCTATCTACAATTACTTGAGTATTACCAATATCAATTCGCTGCGTACCAATTCCTATATTATGGCCAGCACTAGCACTAACCCCTGGTAAAAAACTCCCTTTTGCAGCTATAATGTTTTGCTCGTTGGTAAGCAATACGTTTTCACTTTGCTTTACCGTAATATTATTTTCGAGGGCGTAGTCTACACATTCTTGTAAGCTCCACTTTTTATTTTGTGAAAATGACGATATACACAACAAAAGAGCCACTGCAACTAAGTTGTTCTTCATTTTAAATATTTTAAAGTCCATCATCTTATCTTCCTCTTTGTTCATCTTCGTCTTCATTGTCTTCCGAAGCTTTATTCCACACTTTTATTTTATCGCCTTTCTTTACACCTTCGGTTATTTCAACATTAATTCCGTCAGACAAACCTAAAGTCACATCTTGTTTTTTGTACTTACCTTCGCTTTCTTGTAATTCAACAAAAGGTTTTTCGGTTATTCTATTATATTGAAGTAAGGCTTCTCTTATGGCTAAAACACTGTCTTTACTTTCTATATCAATTTCGGCATTAGCACTATAGCCCGCTCGAATATTGGCTGTATTATCAATGGTTACATTAGCTTTAACGGTGAATTGCACCGCTCCATTTTCTTCAACACCTCGTGGTGCTACAAAAGTAAGTATCGCCGGAAATTCCTTTTCGTTTATGGCACCTAAAATAACTTTTATCTTTTTGCCCTCTTTTAACTTACCTACTTCGGCCTCATCAACTTTACCTTCAAAGATCATGTTGCTCATATCGGCAATAATGGCAATGGTTGTTCCTGCATTAAAATTGTTACTTTGAATAACTTGGTCGCCTTCACGTATTGGGATTTCTAAAATGGTCCCTGCAATTTGTGCAATAATACTAGTGTTTGCCGAACTTCCCCCAGAAATAGATCCTCGCTTTATAATTTGATAATCGTTTTGAGCTTGGTTTAGTGTTTCTTTAGCTTGATTAAATGACAATTCGCTGTTTTCGAAATCTTGTTTTGAAATAACACCTTTTTCAAAAAGTGATTTGTTTCTTTCGTATAATACTTTGGCATTATCGTAAGATAATTTTGTAGAAGAAATTCTGCTACTGGCACTTACCAAGCTTTGTTCATTTGGCACCACCCTAATTTTTGCAATTAAATCGCCTTTTTTAACAACATCGCCTTCTTCAACAAGAATTTCATCTACAATACCAGAAATTTGAGGCTTTAATTCAATTTGCTCTTCGGGGTTTAATTTTCCTGTTGCAACCGCTTTTGTGTTAATAGAGGTATAAAAAGGTTCTTCAACTTTAAAATCTTCAATAGCTTTTGAGTTGGCATCTTTAAAGTACTTTAATACGAATGCTAATAGTATAATAACTACTAATACTAAACTGATTTTTACTGTTTTGCTCATTTTTATCTTGATTGTTTATTCTTCTCTCAATGCTTGAATTGGTTTTATACTTGTTGCTTTAAATGCAGGTATTAATCCTATTAATGTGCCTAAAATCACCAATATTATTAGCGAAATAAAAACAACGCCAATTGATACTGACGCGTTAACTAAAGCTGCTTCATCACCTTGTCCAAAAAAATAATCTAAAGCAATTAAAATCCATCCTCCAGTTATAATTCCAAATACGCCTGCTACCAAGGTTAAAAAAACGGCCTCTACAACAATTTGACGTTTTATTTCAAAAGGGGTGGCACCTAAAGCACGACGCACACCTATTTCTTTGGTGCGTTCTTTTACAGCAATTAATAAAATATTACCGATTGCAAATACTCCGGCAATTAGGGTTGCAATGCCAACAAACCAAGTTAAAAACTGCATACCCGTTAAAAAACCTGTAAGTTTAGCAAACTCTTTGCCCAAATTAAAACTGCGAAAAGCCTGTTTATCTTCTGGGTGTACATTATTTAGGTTTTTAAGCAAGAGTTTTGAATCTTCCTCAATTTGCCTAATATCGTATTCTGGTTTTCCGGTAATCATTAGAAACCCGATTTTCTCTCCTTTATTATAGACTTGTTGGAAAGTAGAAAATGGAATATGGACATCTTCACTAGGTCCGAATTTAACATTACTTGCATCATAAACTCCAATAATAATATAGTTTATAGCGTTTATTTGAATGTACTCCCCTATAGCAACTTCATCCTTTTCAAAAAGTTGTTTATAAATATCTTCGGAGATTACAGCTACTTTCTTTTTGCCTTGAATATCATTTTGATTGATGAATCTTCCATGTATTAATTTCTTTTTTTGAACTTTATCAAGTATAGGATAATCTCCCATAATATTGAATCTTCCTGAAAGAAATTTCCTGACCACTTGGCTCTGATTCATGTTTCTAGGTACCACAAATTCAATACCTTCAACATTATCTTCCACCTTTTGAATATCTGTTAATGTTAATTGTACTCGTTTACCTTCTTGAAACCCTTTAAAAGGCATACTGGTAGTATTCCCCATTACGAATATACTGTTGGTTGCGAAATCACCAAACAAACGATTAAATGCGTTTTCTAATCCACGCGCAGAACCCAGCAATCCAATTAGCAACAAAATACCCCACCAAACACCTACCATGGTTAAGATAGACCTTAGTTTATTTTTACTAAAGCTATCAAAAACCTCTTGCCATGTATCGCTATCTATTAAAAATCTAAACATTGTTAATCGTTTCTAAGTGCCACTATAGGTTTTATTTTTGAAGCTTTTACCGCTGGTAAATAACCGGCAATGGCGCCAGCGCTTATAAGAGTAATAGTTGCTCCAATTACCAAACCATTGCTTACGCCTGGATCTTTAATGAAATAGGTTTCTAAACTAGGAGCAACAAGTTCCAACACCCCAACTCCCAACAACAAACCAACATATCCAGCAATAGCGGTTATGAGTATTGATTCAATTAAAATAATAGAAACTATCGATTTAGGTGTAGCACCCAAAGCTTTTCGGATTCCGATTTCTTTTGTACGTTCCTTTACTATAAAAATCATAATATTACTCACACCAACAATTCCTGCTATAAGCGTTCCAAAACCAATTACCAAAATTATAACAGTTAAACCGGAGGTCATGATATCGACCTGTTTTGTTCCTTGAGCCATATTTTGAACTCGAATTGCTCTTTGATCACTATTAGCTACCGAAAAACGCTCCTTCAATATTTTTGTTAGCTCATTCCCAAATAATAATGCCGCATCCGAATCCATTTCGGGGTTATATGTAAGATGCAAAAAGTCAATATCTTCGTGTTTTCCATATACTTGTTGAGCAGTAGAAAGTGGTACATATATTACGTTCTCTTCATTATACCCCTCTTCATCTGTAAAAACTCCAACAATTTGATATGAAATACCACTAAGATTAATATACTTACCTACTGCGTTTGTTTTTGAAAACAAATCCTCATCAACCACCTTCCCAATAACTACAACCTTCTTTTTGTTATCTATATCATTTTGGTTTATGTAGCGTCCTCCTTCTTTTACTTCGTTGTTCTCAATAAACATATATTCTGGGTGTACTGCCCTAAGTTGGTAGCTGTTCTCTTTCCCTCGGTAAGAGGCATTTACCATTAAGTTTACTTTTGAAGTGATGAATTCCACTTTATCTCCAAATTCTTTTATTATATAATCACGTTCTTCATTTTTAAACTGAATACGTCTTCCCGCCTGAAGTCCCTTATTAGCTTTTGTTGTGGTTCCTGGGAATATAACAATAGAATTTACTGCATCTGTACCAAATGCCTCCTTAAACGTGTTTTGTAACCCGTTTGCAATGCCAAAAAGAATGGTAAATAATAATATAGCAAAAGCTACCGTAAAACCAGACAATAAACTACGAGTTCTGTTTTTATTGATACTTTGGAATATTTCTCGCCAAAGGTCTAAATCAAACATTTTGAGCAGCTCTTACTTGGTTCACTTTTTTATCTTCCATAATAACACCATCTCTTAAACGCACAATACGATTACACATATTGGCAATATCTTCTTCGTGTGTTACTATTAAAATAGTTTTCCCTTCGTCATTTAATTGTTGAATAAATTCCATTATCTCATGTGAAGTTGAAGTATCCAATGCTCCTGTAGGCTCATCTGCCAACAATAATTTAGGATTTGCTGCCAATGCCCTTGCAATGGCAACACGTTGATTTTGCCCACCCGAAAGTTCTTTAGGTAAATGATGTGCCCAATTAGCCAAACCTACTTTTTCTAAATGAAACATAGCCAACTCTTGACGCTCTTTGCGTTTCATGCCCTGATAATATAAAGGCAAAGCTACATTTTCAAGCGCGTTTTTATAATTGATAAGATTGAACGATTGAAAAATAAAACCTAAAAATTTGTTTCTGTAAACCGCTGCTTTTTTTTCTGTTAGGTTTTTAATTGTCAATCCATCTAATATATAATCGCCAGAATCGGCTTCATCTAACATGCCAATTATATTAAGTAGCGTAGATTTTCCAGAGCCCGAAGACCCCATAATGGCAACCATTTCTCCTTCTTCAACAGAAAGATCAATACCTTTTAATACATGTAAACTGGAATCTCCTATAGGATAGGATTTGTGTAATTGACGTATTTCTAACATTCTTTGATTGATTAACCAAGCTAAAACAGCTTAACAATTAGACTTCTAAAACAAAGAAATGTTACATATTATAGATAAAAAACTTTTTATTACTTTTTTAACGTCTTGTATTTCTTATAGATAAAGAAACCAATACCACCAATTAAGATGTAAGGTATTGCCATTAAATAAACAATACCATCGTTAATGCCCTTTGCCGCTGTTTGCCCCTCTTCACTTTCTAAAACAGCACGACACATAGCACATTGTGCATTACTTTCTAGATAAAAGAAAAGTAAAAAGAGAAGAAAGATGATTTTAGTTTTCATTTTACAGATTGCTTCGTTTCTCGCAAAGACGTTAAACATAATATGGTGAAATCATAACATAAACAATAACACCTGTTACCGCAACATATAACCATAACGGAAATGTTATTTTTGCTATTTTTTTATGCTTTTCTATGTTATTAGTTATTGCTCTAACATAAGTGATTAATACAAACGGAATCACGATAATAGACAGCAATATATGCGTTAATAAAATAAAATAATACACATACTTTATAGCACCTTCACCTCCAAATTTTGTAGAATCGCTCGTCATATGGTAGGCTACATACATAAATAAAAATAAAGCTGAACACCAAATAGCGGTTGTCATTAAATTTTCATGAAGAACTATCTTTTTGTTTTTAATGGCAATAAACGCAATTATTAAAATAACCGCAGTTAAACCGTTTATAGTGGCATAAATAGGAGGCAAAAATGATAAAGGTTCTACATTAGGTATTCTAACACCAAACAAAACAGCTACTGCTATTGGTATAATTACTGATAATGCTACAATTAGTTTATTGTATTTCTTATCGTCTAAAATTTCTTGATTTTTATTCATCGGTTATTTTAAATTTGATTTTTGGGACTGTTAAAAATTTAAAAAACGTCATTATTAAAAAGGCACGACTGAAAATAATCTTTTGAATTGGAACGCCTGATTATGAGATTGCTTCGTACCTCGCAATGACAAAATTTATTCATTAAGTAATTTTTCAATATCTTCTTTTAAAGCTGTGATTTCTTGGGGTGTACCATCATCATCAACCTTTTCAGATTCTGAAACAATCCCCTTATAATATATAATTGGGTTTCCAAATTCATCTTTTCTAGATCGGATAAAACCATTTTTATCGATTAAAGCAAAATTACCAGAGTGTTCAAAACCACCAACAGCATCTTCCTCTTCAGCGGTGTAAAGATTGAAACCTTCGTTTGAAAGTTTATAAATAGCATCTTTATCGCCCGTCATTAAATGCCAATTAGGATTAGTTACACCATAATGATTTGCATATTCTTTAAGAACTTCAGGTGTATCATAATCTGGATTTATTGTAAAAGATGCCACTCCAAAATTTTCAAAACCTTTAAATGCATTTTGAATTTGAATAAGGTTGGCATTCATTCTTGGGCAAATGGTTGGGCAGGTTGTAAAAAAGAACTCAATTACATATACCTTACCTTCATAATTTTTATTACTTATCGTTTCACCTTCCTGATTGGTAAAAGAAAAGTTGGGCACTTTTTTAGCTGCTCCGTTTATTTCTATAAAAGCTAAATCGGAAAGCTTAGTCTTTTTATCATTAGCAAAATCACTTCTGCTTTCATTTCTAGTAACATCACTGTTAGAAATTCTATCTACAATTTTAGGAATAAAAATGATACCAAAAACTAAAATGGTGAAGGCTATTCCTATGTATGAATAATTAGGTTTTTTGCTCATTTTTTTAAATATATTAAAAGGTTTGGACTGCGCTCAACCTGATACCATAATTAATTTGACGTACCATTTAAATCGTTTGCTCTTCTTGTTGACGAGTCGAATTCACCTTTTCTTATTTGTCTGTATTCTGTAAATAATATGCGTAAATCGTCACTCATCTTATTTTTAATTTCAGCTACTTCAATGCAATTGTAAGAGCTTAAAATATATGTTGGTGCTTTCTTCGATATTTCATTGTCGGTTCTATCATCCAATCGGCCTCTTTGGTTTAAATCTTTATCTATTATAAACACATCATTTGTAGATAAATCACTTGTTAAACCTGTTTTGCTTTTTAAACTTGTAAATACATTTTGAATAGCATTAGGTTCACCAAAAACAAAGTGCCAAAATCTTAAATCTTCGTAACTACTAATTTCAGCCTTTAATTTTTCAACTGCAGACTCTGTACCTTTAGGCATCAAAATAACAACTTGAAATTTTTTAAACCCTTTGAATTTATCGTACATCAACTCTTTTAAATTAGAGGCTACAATACTATTATCTATGGGGTTTAATCCTAAAAACCCAAGGATTGTAATATGGTCTTCAAAAACAATATTCTCTTCGGAATTTGAATTAAATTGATTAATTTCTAAAACCGACTGGTTTACAATATCAAGTGGTGTGTAATTATGCGTTGCTGGGTATAAAAACAATAAAAAAGTAACAGGAAGAAAGAACAAAATTCCTAAAATTAAATACCGCCCTGCTTTTTTATAGTTCATTAAAAACCTATTTTTTTAATTAAAGTGCAAAAATAAAAAAAAGACGGTTTAAAAACCGCCTTTATATATCTATTTAACACTTCGTCATCGCTCAGTGCAGGCTTATTTTAATTAGTTAAAAGTCTCTTTTTATATAACCATTATCGTATACATTAAAAACGTAACCGCCTTCTTGTAATAAAATAAATATTAAATAAAGAACTAAAAAGATCCCTGTCCATACTACCATACGTCTTAATGCTTTGGTTTCATCGCGCATGTGCATAAAATCCCAAGTAATATAATATGCTTTTACTAAGGTTAGTATAATAAATATCCAGTTAAGACCTTTCATTCCTAACACTTTACCCATTAAAGCCTCAGGTTTATATATACCCAAAACTACCTCAACTGCTGTAACTATAGTTAAGAAAATTAAAACTCCCCAAATTTTTTGAGTATTCGATTTAAACTTAACTAAACCTCTAAATATTTCTAATTTATGTGCGTGTGCCATTTCTTAAAATTAAATAAAATTAAACTAGGTAGAAGAATGTAAATACAAATACCCAAACTAAATCTACAAAGTGCCAGTATAACCCCACTTTTTCAACCATTTCGTAACTTTTACGTTTTTCATAGGTTCCCAATATCACATTAAAGAAAATAATGATATTAATTATAACTCCAGAAAATACGTGAAAACCGTGAAACCCTGTAATGAAGAAAAAGAAGTCTGCAAATAATGGCGACCCATATTCGTTTTCATGCAAGTTAGCACCTTCAACCACATGTGTGCCATTCGCTTTTAACTGTTTTAAAGACTCAGATCTACTAAGCACTGTTTTATGACCGTGCTCATTAAGTATTTGCGTTCTTACTAAAACATTCTCATGTTTCTCCAAGCCATGTATTACTTCTTCAACAGTATAAGTTGGTAAAGTTCCTTCTTTTACAAACCAAATACCATTTTTACGTTCTTGTTGTACGCGTTCATGCTCACCCGCTACAACAAAATCTCTTAATGCAACACGATGACCATCGGCATCAACAAACTGAAGAATATTACCTCCTTTTGTTTGTACAGCACCAAAATCTCCTTTTATAAATGTTGCCCATTCCCAAGCTTGAGACCCTACAAATATCAAACCACCTATAATGGTTAAAAACATATAAATAGTCACTTTGGCTTTATTTAAATGATGACCTGCATCTACCGCCAATACCATCGTTACAGACGACATAATAAGTACAAACGTCATAAACGCCACATAAATCATCGGCAACTCTTGCCCGTGTAAAAACGGCACGTGAGTAAACACCTCATCCGCAATTGGCCATGCATCAATAAATTTGAATCTTGAAAATCCATAGGCTGCTAAAAACCCAGAAAAGGTTAAAGCATCTGAAACGATGAAAAACCACATCATCATTTTACCATAACTTGCTTTTAAAGGCTCGTTACCACCTCCCCAAGTTTTAACTTCTGTTCCAGTGTTTGCAACTGTAGTACTCATATATGTTGGTTATTATTTAAAAGTTGAACAAAAATAATCAATTTATTTATCTTATAAAATATAAAAATAAAAAGAGATACACCCACAGGATATCAATAAAATGCCAAAAGGTCGCTGCAAGTTCAAAACCAAGCATTTTTGTTGGATTATACTTTTGTTTAAAATGATTATAAATTACAACCAATAAACAAATTAGCCCTACAACAACGTGCAAAATATGCACAATGGCTATTAAATAGATGTACGACATGGTAACATTACTGGTTGGACCAGTAAAATTATAACCCAAATCAATAATTTGCTGAAAGCCCGAAAATTGATAAAAAACAAAGGCAACCCCTAAAATTAGGGTACCAAATAGCCAAAGTGTCGTTAACTTGTTATTATTGTTTTTTAAAGCGTTTTTGGCCAGAATAAAAGATACGCTACTTAGCATAATTATAATTGTACTAATTATAAAAGCATTAGGCAATTGAAAATCTTTCAACCAATCGGGTCTGGAACTGCTTACTACAAAGGCGCTCGTCCACCCTGCGAACGACATAATAAGTGAAATAATGCCAAACCAAAGCATCATTTTTTTGGCTCTGTTATTTTTTTCTTCTAAAGTACCTTGAGTTAAATCCATGGTTATCTTATAAATTTATCTATTACGTACACAATTTGCACCAATGTAATATATGAAACACTTGCCAACATAAGTTGTTTTGCTGCTTTTTCCGTCATTTCCTTAAACAATCGAATGGCGTAATACAACATTCCCAATCCTAAAATAAATACTAAAACAGCGGCAACTATCGATAATTTTAAACTACCTGTAAATCCGAAAACAGGTATTATGGAAACCAATACCGTCCAAATAGTGTACATAATGGTTTGTACGGCAGTACCTTTATCTTGTTTCCCTGTTGGCAACATAAAAAACCCGCCTTTTTTATAATCTTCAAACAAAAACCAACCAATAGCCCAAAAATGAGGGAATTGCCAAAAAAACTGCAAGGCAAACAACGTACCTGGTTCTATACCAAAATCATCGGTGGCTGCCACCCAACCCAACATAAACGGAATAGCGCCCGGTATAGCTCCAACAAAAACCGATAACGGTGTTTTCGTTTTTAAAGGCGTATAAACGCACGTATATAAAAAGATGGAAATAGCACCAAACATAGCCGTTTGCTTGTTAATGGTGTATAAAATAACAATGCCTAAAACAGTAAAAATAGAAGCTATTATAAAAGCGGTGGTCACACTCATACGTCCCGCAGGAATCGGTCTGTTTTTGGTACGGTCCATAAGCGCGTCCAAATCTTTTTCAATAATTTGATTGAACGCGTTCGATGCGCCCACCATAAAATAGCCGCCAAATGCCAGCAACGCCAAGGTTTTAAAATCAACCGTATCAACCCCAAGCAAATAACCTGCAAGCGACGAAAACACCACACTTAATGCCAATCGCATTTTAGTGATTTCCTTAAAATCTGAAATTACAGAAGGTGCTGTTACCAACGTTTTTGAATTGCCCAATAGTAAATTTACTTAACCGCTTAATATTGCGAGTGCAAAGATACTTTATTAAAGCATTTTGAGCAATGCTTTTTATTGGTAATTTATTTAGGAAAAAGCGCCCCATTTATTTGGGCGTGCCCTTAGCAGGTCGGGCTAGAAGTTTATCTTGAGCGCAGTCGAAAGGTTACAAGTTCTCGCTCCTTTGTCTTTGTGGGCTTTTCACTGCAAATGCAGAGCATTCACGATTTCAAATTTATCAAAATTTAATACATGGGTAATCCCTCTCGCAGAAGTAGGTTCGTTAGTTGTTACTTTTTTTTTATTAAAATAACTCTTTGTCTAATTTATTCTTTTCGTAAGCTTTATAAAATATTTTTGTTTTAGAAGTCATTGGAACATTGTTCTTTGCGTTACCTATAAATTCCAATAAAATTTTCGCTCCGCCAAGTTGAACTTCTTTAACATCCTCTTGTTCGCTATATTTTTGACCTTCTATTGGTTTGCATTCTAAAATTCTATTATGATTTATTTTCTGGTCAAGTGAATAATTCATCATAGCAATCATGTATAAATACTGTTGTTGTTTTTGGTTAGTTAACACTTTGTAAAAATCACTACCTATTGGGATGTTTAGCCCAGTATCTTTATTTTTCCAAAATCCAATAATTTTGTTTGCAGCTCCAAATTCAGTTCCATTGGGATATATAGGGTTTGAGAAAACGTAGTTACTCGCATCAAAAATCAAATTTTCATAGTTTTTATATTCAGGATTTTCATCTTGTTTCATCTTTTCGAAAGATTCCGAAAAAAGTTCTTTTGATGATGAAGGAAATGTAAAAGAAGTCCAAAGTCTAGATTTTACAATTTCGTTCTCAAATTTAGCTGGTTTAAATTCAACCTTTTTAATAGCTTCTTCTATTAATTTATTTGTCAATTCTGAATTTGGATATGAACTTACAGTTATATCGCTAATTTGTGCATCTTCTGTTATAGTCAAATAAATATAAACATTTCCTTTGAAATTAATTTCTGAAGAAAGTTTAGGATAAATAAAGTTTCTCAAATTCTTTTCAGAACAAGCTATTTGTTCTTTTTCTGAAAGTCCAGAATCGCAGTCATTTTTAAAAGGTAGTTCCGTCAAAATAGCATAATGGTAAATCCCTTCTTTTTCTTGTTTAAACGGTTTTACTTTATATCCCTTTTCAGTTGTTTTGTCGGCATCTAAAAAATGTCCATTAGGTATTTGCCCAATCGCAAAAACTGGAAATAAAAGTAAAAAAGTCAGAATGTATAATTTGTATTTCTTCATTTTGTTGATTTGGTCAAATGTTACAACGTTGATTTATATCTTGGAAAGTTGCGTGTTTGTGTGCGAGGATTTTCCGAAGGAAAATCAGATGCAAGCAAACAAAGCAACTAACATTGGTTAAGCACAAAATAGCAATTTTTTATATACTGTGTTGCCAACCGTTTTTATTTTTTCATTCCGAAACTTTCTCCAAAAATCAGTTCATTATTTTTATTCCAAGAATATGTGAAATAATATTTTGGGATTTCATTGGAATTTCGATGATAAATGTCAATCAGAATTGCGTCTGTTTTGTCTTTTAAACTATCTGTTTGGACACGCACGTCATAAGTCAGTCCGTAAGCTTTGATTTCTCCAATATTCAGTTCACGCTCAAATTCCGCAGTCAGTTCGTCAATCACTTTTTGACTTTCGGGAAAATCCGATTCGTTGTCTTTATATCCAACTGCTATTAATTCTCCGTTATTATTAATTTTTGCTCCGAAAGGATAATATTCCTTTGCGTTATTCAGCATTTTTTCCGCAAACTTATGCGAATAATCTATGATATTTTGAATGTCTTTTTCTATTTCCATTTTTCATTCAGAGTGCTGTTCCCAAATGGTTGGCAACTATATTATATGTACACGAATATAATAAATATTAACTTACAAAAACCCTCTTTTTTTTTCCTAAAATTCACCGTTTACCGATAATTCACAAAAGTCTTTTAGGGGTTTTGTTCGAGTCTTGTTCTACGCTCCTTCGAGGATTCTTCGTAAAAACCCTTATTTTACGAAGGAATCTCGAAGAATCCTCGAAGGAATATCGAACCTGATATAAGCCATATTTATGTATTTCATCGGCTATTTATTTTCTTACGAAAAAACAAGGCTAAAATTGTAAATTACTACCTAATTTACCAGCAATTTTGTTTCTAAATTTCTAAATAACCGATGAACTGTTTGTTTTTTACATCGTTTTTCTCCTTAAAAAAAGGGTAGCGTATAAGGTTCCCTAGGGGGAAAACGCCCAAGTAATAAAAGTTTTAAATTTAATTTATGAGATTCCCGCTTTCGCAGGAATTGGGTTAAAAATCGAAATACCAATTAAACAAATCGGTTCTAATACCAAAGTTAAACCACACGGTATTGTTTTTAAATGTAGTGGTGTTTTCGGCTTCTGGGTTAAAGTTTCTAACGGTTATATCGGTAAATATTTTAAGGTTTGTTGCTGGATTAATTAAATAACCTGCTTGTAAATTTCCGTTAAATATATTGGTTTTTATACCTTGCCCTATTTCAACACCGGTATCAAATGGTCTATCAAAATAATCGCGGTAAATATCGCCTCCATAACTAAAATTATCGGTTTCGCTATTAATATCAAAACCTCTTACTCCAAAAATTAATTTGGCATTGGCAAACCAACGCTTGTAATGATACCTACCTATTAAAATAACCTCGCTAAAATTGGAGTTCCATAAATGCGCCATCGATTGGTTGTTGTGCGCATAGTTTAGTACGATGGTATTATGCGAATACGTATATGGGCGCACGCGGTTATATTCAAACTGAAGCAATAAATTATCAACTTTGAAAGCATTGTAATATTTAACCCCTAACTGGTATCCAAATTTATTTTTGTAGCTTTTCTCGCCTGCTTTGATGTCGCTAAGCGAAAATTCATCTAATATAAACTGACTGTAAAGATTGACATGGTCGTTCCATTTGTATTTTGCCGACGCCCCCATAATAGCATTACCTGCGCCTTGCCCCGTTTCAAACTCGATTGCGCGATAAAATATAACTGGGTTTAAGTAATTAACATCAAAACCCCTGTCGTTGCTATTGGTCCATAACACCGATTCAAACAAACCAATGTTTAATTTTTTAGACACATTATAACTTAAATAATGGCTTGCCATGTATTTGGTTAAAAAGGCTTTGTCTTGCACTACTTCATCCCTTACATCTTTTAACCACATCCAAGTATTGGTGTATTTAATTTTCCAAAACGAGGTGTTCAATTTTAAAAACGGATGTGGACTTGCTACATCACTTAACAATAGTGAGCGATACCCATCACCTATAAAATTTTTCCCGTGCCCAAATTGTATGTTTATGAATTTAGCAGGTGTATATGATAAATAAGCTTCCGCCACAGGATAATCATACGAATCGGTTTTGAAACGCTTCGCAATACCTCGTCCAGGAATAATGGCGGGGTCTGGACCAAAAGCTTTTAAACTTTCGGCATACTCATTTACATATTGGGCAAATCGCCCTTGACTTTCAAAAACTGATGCGTAAAAATTCAATTTATTACCTAAACCACCTTGTATTAAAACCCCACGGGTGTTGTTATATGTAGAATTAAAATCGGCTTCGGTATCTTTTCCAACTTCTAAATCTAAAATGGGGTCTACAGTAAACCAATAATCATTTCCTTGTAGTTGTACTAAATGTTCGTTCCAAAGTTTTCTTCCTGACCAAGTATCCATTTCTTTTAGCAACTTATTTTTTTCAGCTTTAAAATCGTAATATTTTGAAACATCTTCATATAAAAATGGTTTGGATGCTGTGTGGCTGTTGGTGCCAACCATATTCATGCTCCTGTCAAACCTCGCATAATCGCTATGTGTAAACGGGATATTAAGCTGGCTGGAATACGCTTTATCTTCAAATACCTTTAAAGACGTATTCACACTATCAAATTCTTCTTTAGCCTGTTGTTCTAGTTTAGATAGCGTGTTTTCTTTATTCTCTTTAGCTACATCTTGAATTATTGCTGTTTGATTAACTAAAGGTATACGTATTGGAATGGTATACTGCTTATAGGTTTTTCTGCCATTGTATGTTGCCGGTGTTACTTTCGGGAATAATGAAAACACCCGCTTTACTTCGGTTTTTAATTCATCATACATACCCTCAACATAAAGCACTTTAAATTGCCCTGTAGTATCCACCTCAAAAAGCACAATCACTTCACCTTTATAATTTTCTTTTGTAACTTTTTCAGGCACTTTAAAATTATCGAAAATATGATTGTAAACATTGGTATCAAAACACTGCTGCAACACATCTATTGTTAAGCTGTCGCAATTTGAGAATACAGGAGGTTTTTCATTATAAGCCTTATTTTGAGAATACATTGTAAAGCTTGCAAAAAGTAGGAATAGAACAACGAATTGCTTCATAGTTTTTATTAACTTGGATTTAGGGTAGAAAGATACTATATTTTTAATAATAGGTAATTAAAAAAGCCATTATCGATTGATAGATAACGGCTTTAACTTTTTTTTAAAAATTGTGATAGATTTAATCTTGTACCTGAAATATGATGGGCAATGTATAAATAACGCCTACATTTTTATCGAATTGTCTACCTGGTGTCATTTCTGGAATGATATTAATAACACGCTCTGCTTCTTTTTTCAAATCGGGATGCGTCGCATTAACTTTTATATCTTTAACATGCCCTGTTTTATCAATTTTAAATTGGGTACGAATCACTTGCTTACCCGTTAAGCCTAATTCACCTCCCAAATTGGTATTGAACTTTTTTTGAATTAATTGGGTTATTTTATCGGACATACATTTTCGTTTTTCGTTATTTGATTTTTTGTTTTCGCATCCTGGATAAATGGGTACTTGTTCAATTTTTTCAAAAATAACATCTTCAGGTTCTACGGGTTTATCTACTAAAGTAATATCTCCAGGGTTATTAGGTTGTGCAGCGGGCGTGGTCGGTTTTACTGGTTTATCAATAAAATCATCGGGAGCTGTATCTGGAACTTTTTTGTATTTCTCTGTTGACGGACTCGTTTTTTGTTTAACCGGCTCTTCCACAATAGCTGCTTCAGGTTTAAAAACTGTAACATCTACCATGTAGGTTTCATCTGGAGGTAACAGATCAACAACCTTTGGAAGGGTTGTTTCAAACTTCATCTCTAACAACCCATAGGCTGCGAGCAAACAAACAATTAAGCCTATTTGAAAATAAAGGCTCGAGTTTTTTTGTAAATTTATTTCATGTTTTTGCGACTTTTTCACGATTTGCCCATTTTGCCGAATGGGTTCGTGAGTTTTCTTTGGATTACTCATAATAATTATAGTTTAAATGTTAATATTATGATAAAGTCTCAATAAGCATACCAAAAAGAAATCCCGTTACAAAAATTTGTAACGGGATTTTATATTTTAAAATTCCTTCTTTATACTAAGAAAAATTAATCTTGTACTTGAAAAATGATTGGTAATGAATAAGGTACAGTTACTGCTTTACCACGTTGTTTACCTGGTTGCATTTTAGGAAGTAGCGCAATTACACGAGCTGCTTCCTTTTCTAAACCTGGGTGTGGTGCTCTTGCACGAATACCTGTTATACTGCCTGTTTTATCAATTTTGAATATAACGTTAATACGTTGTCTACCTGACAAACCTAATTCACCTGCTAAATCTGTATTAAACTTTTTATTCACAAAATCGGATATTTTTTTAGACATACAATCTCTTTTTGCATTGTTATCGCCGCCTTCACAACCAGGGAACACAGGTACGTTTTCAATAACCGCAAAAGGAACCTCAACATCTTCTTCTATAGAAGGCGCTACTTTTACAGCTTCTACCTTTACAATTTTTTGTTCTTGATTAGATTCTGTAGATTCTATAACTGTTTCCTGCACTTCTACCTCATCTTCTACAACCTCAATAATTTCTGGAGCTGCTGGTGGCGGTGGCGGTGGCGGTGGAGTTTGTAATTGTTGTGTTAATGGAATTTCCTCTTCTAATTCTTCTTCCATATTTACCATACCTATTTCGATATCGGATTTATCATATGTTTTAAAATTGATAGCGAAATTTGTTAAAAATAACATTAACGCTAAACCAATAGCGAAATAAAGCGAACTGTTACGTCCAACATTTGCTTTAGGATTTTTTTTAGGTTCCATAATTTTAATTGTTTTTCAAGATTGCTAAAATAACTATTTATTTATTATATAAGCAAGTGTTTATTGTTTTTTAATAGTAATCAAATTTTTAATGAATACTATTATTACAGTAAAAAACACGCCCATTGTATTTGCTATAACATCATAAAAATCAGATGATCGCGATGTTGTTATTGTTCCTTGTAATACCTCAATAACTATACCAAATACTATAGAAAAAAGTGCTGCATAAATTAGTGCCTTCTTTTTTCCAAACTTAAATGTACTAAAAAAAGTGTTAAACCATAAAAAAGCCAACACAGTATATGCTAAAAAATGAAAAATTTTATCTCCAAAAGACACACCAACATTAGGGAGCTTATTTATTTTAATTAAGCAAACTGTTCCTAACAATACAGTATAAAGTATGCTTACAAAAAGCACCCCTTTTTTAAGCACCTATAAGGGTTTTATAAGCATCCGCAGACATTAAATTTTCTGCCTGTGATATATCTGAACACTTCAATTTTATCATCCAACCTTCACCATAAGGGTCGGTATTTACTTTTTCTGGCTCATCTTCTAAAGCACTATTAAACTCTATTATTTCGCCAGTTAATGGTAAAAATAAATCGGATACTGTTTTTACAGCTTCAACGGTTCCAAAAATTTCATCGGCTTCTAATGTTTCATCTACTGTTTCTACTTCAACATATACAATATCACCCAATTCACTTTGTGCAAAATCGGTAATACCAATAGTCGCGATGTCGCCTTCAATACTTACCCACTCGTGATCTTTCGTATATTTTAATTCTGATGGAATGTTCATTTTATTATTTTAAGTTAGTATTGGGCAAATGTATTTATTCAAACTTTAAATTCAAATAGATTATGCGTTAATTCCCAAAATTATATCTGATAGTAAAACCAGACCTAATAGTTGTTTGCGGGAATGCTGTTGAAATGGCATATTCTGAGAAGGTATAATCGAAATAAAATATTGCCGTTAAATTTTTACTGAACGCATAATCAGCTGAATATTTTAAGCCCCAAATGGTTTGCCCCGATGTTACTTGGTTATTCTCTAAATCTAAATACCTAATAATGGTTTTATTATCTCTAATAGATATATCGGCTTTCATATTTAAATCGCTTACAATACGCTTACTTGGTCCCGCTAAATTAGAATTGATACGTAAGTCTTTTATTCTATAACCTAGACCCAATACGTATTCCATTCCTTGTACTTCAGTCATTAAATTATTATCAAAACTAAGTGATAACAAACGGTCTTTTTTAATTTCTGTTAATATTTTAACCGAATTGTTCATTTCAAAATCGATTCTAACTAACGGACTGAACATTTCGGTTAAATTTATATTACTAAATAGTGTTGGGTTTTTATAATTTCCAGATTGATTTAAAACCGCACTTGGTTGGTTATCATATGCTACACTAAAATTTGGTTGAGTATAATCTAAATTAGACTGAAACTGATTGATGGTGTATGTTGAACGGTATCCATGTGTTAAAGAGAAACGTTTGAAATTCTTTTTAAACCAAGCATACTTCATAAAGCCCGTGTATTTTAAATCCCAGTTTGGAATAGGCACATCCCTAAACGCAGAGGTTTTTACCTTACTTGCATCTTGCCCAGAATAAGCTGCTAAAAACGCAGGCAGCAATACCGCTTGACTGTTTTTACCAAAGCCCTTAGGATATCCATCAGCATCAATATCATTTGTATTAACACCTTTTTCTTGAGCCAATCGTTGTGCAATTACAAGTCTATTAGTTCTAAAATCGTTAAAGGCATCTGACCCTGTTTCATCACTTGTACCAAAAGCAGTTTTAATTAAAATTGTTGAAATATTAAAATTTCCAAAGGTATTTGGGGTTAACGAATTGTATTCAAAAGTATTAGGATCAACTCTAAAGTTCTCTGTATAATTTTCATAATAGGCCCTGTTTCCAACAATATCAATTTTTAAGTCTTTTACAGGTTCTAAACTGGCAGACACATCCAATTGTTTTGTGTTTGTTGTTGTGTACTGCTGATTAAAATCTGGGAACAGGGTTAACCAACCACGTCTTGCCGCTAAATCTCTAATGTCACTTTGGCTACCAAATGTAAAACCTGTTGTTGGTTTTAAAGTACCAATAAACCCTGGTGTTTGTAAGTAACCTGGTAGAAATATTCCGTTATTTTCAGAATAATTAAGTTGAATTCTTTTAATACTTGTTAAAATATCAACCCCTACATTTAGCAACTTCGTAACCGATTGGTTTTTAATTTTTGGCTGGTTTGTTTTATTCTGATTAGGTCCAGGAGGGCCACCTAATGGAGTTGTTGCTCGTGTTCTTGCCCTAGAAATCGGTTTCTTTACCAAACCTATATATCTATAAAACCTGTTCATATCTAAAGTTGTATTGATATTATGGGTATTGGCGTTTTGAATGGTGTTTCCTAAATCGTAGGTATTACCATCTAATTCTAATTCGCCATATAAATCAGATCCTTTTTGCCATTGGAAATTACTACTATATTGGTAAGTAGCATTAACAAAACTAAATGTTGGAATTTTATTAATTGGTACTTGGTATGTAACACCCAAATTTTGCGATTGTCTGTTAGGGTCGCCAAAATCGAAAAAGCCATCCCAAACATCCAAGGTTTCATCTTGCTCGCCATTAAAAATATTATCTTTAAAATAATTTCTAACTATATTATTATTAGCAGCCGTAAAATTTAAGCTTAAAGATTCTGTTAAGTTGTAATTAAGGGTGTATTGAAAATCGAAGGTATAATTTCTTCTAAACAATTCTTCAATACCAATATTACCGCCCCCAAGTTCTACTTCTCTAAATTTCTGTCTGTTAAATTGTCTATTAATATCCGAGTTTATCGTGAAACTTGATGGTAATAAATTAAAGTTCAAATCTTTTAAAAGCTTCCAATACTTGCCAGTAAATAAGGAGTCGTTCTTTTTAAAGGGTTCTACTTTTAAAGGATTAAAATTAAATGCATAATTCGCGCCAACGCGTACCGTTTTGTTAACTGCATTTTCAATTTCAAAATCCCTGTGTTCTACTTTATTATAAGAATAGTTTAAAGTAATATTCTCAACATCATAAAAACGTGGTTTTGCCTCAGTGGTTCTGGTTTTTCTAACACCTATGAAATTGATGCTCTGACGTTTTGTATAATCTTCGGATTGTTCTTTGATAGTTTCTCTATCCGCATTAGTATTGGCTGCATCTAAACGGGAATCTAAAGTTAAATCTTTATAATATGCGTCGTACTTAGGCGTAATCAATTCTTCGCTTTGCCCATAATTAAACGGCACTTGAACACCCCATTTTTTTGGTAACAATTGCCCAACATTAATGTTCGTCACCACATCGTATTGTTTTACATCTTCCAAACTACGTTGGCTAGGACCTTGCTCAATACTACCAAAACCAGAAGTACTTTGTCTACCCGAAGCACTAATGTTCATAAAATCGGCAACATTGGTATCTAAACTTACTACTGCTGCCCAACCACCTTCGTTATCCATATCAGACAAACGCAATTCGTTAAACCAAACTTCGCCACAAACGGGTGATGCTGGTGGCGGCCCATCATTTAAACCATTTTGAATACCATTTTTCACCCCAACCATTAAGGTTCTAATATCTCCAAAATTAGGGTTTCCTTTTATAGTTACACGATGTTGCCCAATTACGTATGTTGAAAACTCATCAACTGGTGTGTCTACCAATTTCCCATCAATAACATCATAAAATTTTTGTTTTTCAGAAGGCAATGTTGGGTTTGCTATTTCTAAAGCTTTAATTTTACCCAAAATATCTATAGGCAAATTAATTTCGTTTTCTTCTGGCCAAAGTCCTGATCTTGATGCAGATTCAGATATTTTTAATGGAATTTCTATTTGATAGTAATTCTCTGTAAGGTCGTTACCCATACGAACAAAACCAACAACTGTATTGTTATTAGGTATGCCTGTGCCCTCTTCTTGAAGGTGCATAAACATACGCATGCGCTTATACTGTCGCATATCTAAATCGATATTTTTATAAACACCTCTAGAATCTTGAGATTCTAAATTACATACATTAACAAGTAATGATTGCTCGTTTTGTTGAACAACGGTGTTATTATTAAATAACTCTTCAGGGTCAATACCCGGCGGTCTTTGATAACTACCTTCATTTTCTAAAGTTCCAATAACACCTACTGAAAACTCTGTATTATCGTCTGCAGGATTGTCTTTATCAACTTGTAATGTTTGTGTATAACGCCTCCATTCACTTCTTACTAAATCCAACGTTCCAAATCGAAATACGGTAGGCTCTGTAAATTCTTTAAGAAATAAACGTGTAAAACGTACCGACCTTAAATCTGTAATACCTCCAACAGGTTTCGCAAGACTGCCTTGAACAGGAATTCTAAACAAATACCATCTTACGTTTGGATTTTGCCCATTAGGAAGCGCACGAGGTCTATCTTTAAAATCAACTAAGAATTCTTTTAAAGGATTATTATCGGGAAGATTATCAAAATCTGATTTAGAGATTGGTAAATTTTGTCTTGTAATTGGCAACTCATATTCATAATAGCTATCAATCGTGTTCATGGTATTATCACGATTGATATCTTCTACATCGGGTTGCGTATTGGCACCTCTATCGGTAGTAGAAAAGGTATCAGGTGTATTGCCTTCAACACCATTGTACTTTTTATAACGATCGAAAATATTTCCATCGGCATTTAAAAAGTAGGTATAATTATCTTTTGATGGATCACTTCCAAAACTAGCCCCAAATTTTGAGACTTCTTCAGCATCATCATATCCATCATAACCAACGTCTTGATTGGTGCGCTCTTGCCCCGTAGTATCAAACGCATACACTAAAGATTGATTTTGAGGAATGACTGTACCCCAAGCCGTTACAGGAAGCAAATCGATGTTTCCGTCTTTAGGCAACCCATTCTCGTACACCTTTCTACCATCTTTAATAATATCCTCTGAAATATTACCAAGATTGAACACCAGTTTCCCTCCTGCATTCGATGGATTTTCTTGAAATGGATCTTGCAACCAAAACTCAATATACTCTACGTTTTGTTGTTCAAAATCTGTTGAAGTTAATTGTCGCGTTATACCTCCCCAAGACGTTGCAGGATTGCTAATAACATCGTTAGTTGTGTTAGGATCAAAATTATAAGGCCCTCTTTCCGTAGGATAGTAGGCTAAGTCTAAAGTATTTAAAACCGTATTTTGCCCTTGTACCAAATCCCTGTCTGGGAATAATTCTTTTATAAAAACACGACTAGTGTATAAACTTGACAAATCGTTATCTGAAATCCCGTTTGGTCGCTGGCTTGTATAAAAAATAGGATCAATATTATACCAGTTTAGCATGGCTCTACCATAACCATTTTGAATCCCATTATTATCATCACCAGGCGATGCTGTTAAATCTAACGGCCTGCTTGATAAAAACCAAGATTGTTGTGATTTTAAATCGATAGAGTTTTGAGTACCCTCAAAATCATCCACATAGGATGTAGCCTCTCCTTTTAAGCTAGTGCCTTTTGGAGATCCCGGTGCTAAATAAGCGAACTCACCACGTAAAGATAAATTCGATTCTACATCGGTATCAATATTTGGTAAGGCATTTGCTAATCGGGTTAAAAATGGCACTTTGGTTGAGTAATTACCATTAAAGCCAAAAATAGTATTATTGATAGGTTCTGTTCCGTAATTTGCTTTTTGAGTAATGGGACGCTCGTTTAAATTTAAAAGCGTTCCACCCAACACAAAATTTTCGTTAAACTTATGCTCTACATTAATGCCTGTAAAGCGTCTGGTTTGTTGTCCAAATACCGCATTATTCTCAGTTGAAACTTCTATTGGAGTATTGGATGCCTTTAAAGCTTCGTCTAAAATTTGAACACGCCCTAACTGGTAATTTACGGTATAATCAATCCCTTCTACCAACACACGACCACCTGCGGTAACACGAACCGAACCTCGTGGCACGTTAAACGACCCGATAGGAATACCATCACCCCCGCTAGATTTATAGCGCCCTTTTAATTTGAATTTGTTTTTTTCAACTTCTTCTAAAGCAGCTGTTTTAGTGCTATTATAAAGCACATCATAAACATACTTAGCTTGATTTTCGTTGTATGTAGCGTTATTATTGTAATCTTCACTACCACCAAGTGCTAGTTTATTGAAAAGATATTCACCAAAAGGTTCTGCACTTGGGAAAATAATTTTTCCGCTTTGCGATAATACGGTAATGCCTTCAACATAATCGAAAAAACCATCTCCTTTAGATTGCGGGTCGTTGTTGAAATTTAATTTATCTAAACTAAAAACCCTTAATAAAGGCGTTTCATTCAATGGGTCTTCATTAGGGCCAGGTGCTGGAAATGCTGTAGAACCAACTGGTTTTATATAGTTTAATGGCGAAGCTTCGTTGTAAAAAATATTTAGTTTAAAATCATCTGAACTTAAATTGTAAGCACCTGTATCATAGATGTTTTTCATCATCAAATCCCAAACAGGTTGGTTCACATTGGTAATACTGCTCTTTAATAACTTTAGTATTAAATTACTATTAACCACATTTGTTACTTGCCCAGAGCCATTGGTGGTTACATTGGTTGCATCTACCCCATCGTTGGCAAACTCACCTACTTGGTACACTTGTCCGCCCAAGGTATATTGAAACGCTACTGCTAAAACCTCATCGTTGTTCAAACGTTGGTTTAACGAAATATATCCTAACTGAGTGTTTAAAACATATTCTTGACCACTAATTAACTTTCTGGCATTTTCTAATTTAGCATAATCGAAACCTTCTCTCGCACTTGGTACGGTGATACCAGATTGTACTGTAGCTATATCTCTAATAGCTGTAGTAAGTTGAGAACCACTACCGCCAATATTTGTTGGGTCGAATGCATTATTTTTGTTATTTGGATATGTTGTTGGTGCTGCTGTTATAGTTACACTAGAACCTACTTTGCTAGGATCGGACTCCCCTATATCTTGCAAAGCCACCACATTTCTAACATTGTCGGTTTTATTACTTCTGTTTGTTACCCAAACCTCAATTCTTGTAATTTGTAAGCCTTTATTATTTAAATACGGATAGGTTTCTAAAGCTGTACCATAAGTATCTCTAAAATACTGCGCTAAGAAGAAATGGCGGTTTTCATCATAATCTCTAATAAAAAGCTCAAACTCTTCTAAAGTGCCGCCACCTTGAGCCACTATGGTATTAGCTTGTGATTTTTGTTCAGAAAACACGCCCGTTACCGTTGTTTTCCCAAACTGCAATTGGGCTTTTACACCAAATAAACTTTGTGCGCCTGTAATTAAGGAACTGTTTAAAGGCATACTTACATTACCAACTTCAATTTTTTGAATGATATCATCTTCGGTTGGTGTGTATTCTAATTTGATAAGGTTTTGAAAGTCGAAAGTAGATTGTGTATCGTAATTGGCGGTTACTTGCAGCCGTGTACCTACTTTACCTAATAAACTTAAACTGATACGTTGGTCGAAATCAAACGTAAAATTACTTCTATTTCTTGGTGAAAACGACGGATTATCTTGTTTTGAAAACAGCATCCCTAAATCCATTTCTACCGAACCTTGCGGTACCACTTCAATGGTATTGCTTCCAAAAATAGATTCAAAAAAATCTGATTTCACATAAAACTCTGGTAACAGATTTTTTTGAGCATCATCGGCACCATTCTTTTTACCGTCAAAAGCACTTATTTTTTCCTTATAATATGCTTTTGCACTTTCTTTAGCTACCAAAGCATAATACTCTTTTGGAGTTAAAATAACAGGGTAGTTAATATTAAAACTACCTATTCTTTCGGTGTATATGTAGCGGTCTGTTAAAGCATCGTAGGTGTATTTAGACTCAATACTATTAGGGTCTGGTGTTTTAATACTTCCTAAATTAAACCCTGTTTTAACCGAATCTTGAACTGTTGGTTGTTGCGCCCAAGTAGTTAGCGAAAACAAAAAAATAAGAACTAAAAGCGTGCTTCGGCTGCGCTCAGCATGACATTTTTTAATGGATTTATAAAAATTAAGGCTGGTTATATTCAAAATCTATTATAAATTTTTTAAAGCTTGTTTAATAATGGTTTCTACAGTGGCATCTGGTTGTGCCACAATAATTTTCTCCACAGCACGTTCTGCTTGTTTTCTCACAAAACCAAGCACTTCTAAAGCAGATAACGCTTCATCTTTATTGGTATTGCCTTTAGAAACAGAAACTTCATCAATATCATAAATCTTCAAGACTTTATCTTTTAAATCTATAATAACACGCTGTGCGGTTTTTGCGCCAATACCTTTTATTCCTTGTATTAAAGCCACATCGCTACTAGCGATACCTTCTATAACTTGTTTTGGGGTTAATGAAGATAGCATAGTGCGTGCAATACTAGCGCCAATACCACTGACTGAAATTAATAACCTGAAAATTTCGCGTTCTGCTAATGATGAAAACCCATAAAGCGTATGAGAATCCTCCTTAACTTGAAGATGTGTAAATAGTTTTAAATGCTCGCCATCAGGAATTTGAGAATAGGTATGTAAAGAAATATTTAAAACATAACCGACGCCGTTACAATCAATAACAACGTCGGTTGGGTTTTTCTCTACAAGTTTTCCTTGAATATGTGTGATCATCTATAGCAATTCGTTAATCGACCAAATGTAATAAATTTATTTTCAACAGAATTACTTAGAGTTTCCCTTTTCCAATTCTAACTTTTCTTTTTGTTGGGCATCAATAACTGCAATAGCTGTCATATTCACTATTTCATCTACATTAGCACCCAATTGAAGAATATGTACTGGTTTGCGCATACCCATCATGATAGGGCCAATGGACACAGCTTCATTTAATTCTTTTAATAATTTATAGGTAATATTGGCCGAGTCTAAACTTGGGAATATTAAGGTATTTACTTTTTTACCTACTAATTTTGAAAACGGAAATTTTTCTTGAAGCATTTCAGCATTTAAAGCAAAGTCTGTTTGTAACTCCCCGTCAATAATCATATCGGGATAATAACGGTGCAAATGTGCAACAGCTTCACGTACTTTTGCTGCATTTTCGTTTGAAGAAGACCCAAAATTAGAATATGAAATCATTGCCATAACCGGATCCATGCCAAACATTTTAACCACTTGCGAAGTCATTTGAGCAATTTTGGTAAGCTCTCTTGCATTTGGATTTATATTTATGGACGTATCACTTAAAAATAGTGGACCACGTTTGGTCATCATCACATTGGTTGTTGCCACACGCGATGTTCCTTTTGCCATACCAATAAGCTCTAACATAGGTTTTACAACAGATGGATAGTTTCTAGAATATCCTGAAATCAAGGCATCGGCATCACCTTCATTTACCATCATTGCTGCAAAATAATTACGCTCACGCATTAATCGCTGTGCAGAATAATAGGTTACACCACGTCGTTTACGTTGTTCCCAATACACTTTGGCATATTTATTTTTTCTATCATTTTCTTCTTCTGTTTTTGGGTCAATTATAAGTATATCTTCAGCATCAAATTCTACTTCAGCCATCAATTCTTTAATGGTTTCAACTCTACCTAATAAAATAGGAATAGCAATACCTTCTTCATAAACTATTTGAGCTGCTTTTATAACGGCAAGCTGGTCTGCTTCAGCAAAAACAACACGCTTAGGATCTAGTTTTGCACGGTTAAATATCAATCTTATCAGTTTGTTATCGTTACCTAAGCGTTCTCTTAATTCGTCTTTATACTTTTCCCAATCTAGAATTGGCTCTTTGGCAACACCACTTTCCATAGCTGCTTTGGCTACAGCTGGTGGCACTTCGGCAATTAAACGCGGATCGAAAGGTTTTGGAATAATATATTCTTTACCAAATGTTAATCTGGTTTCTCCATAAGCTATATTTACTTGTTCGGGCACCGATTCTTTAGCTAATCTTGCCAAAGCTTTTACAGCCGCCATTTTCATTTCTTCGTTAATTTTGGTTGCGCGCACATCTAATGCGCCACGAAATATAAATGGAAAACCAAGTACATTGTTTACTTGATTAGGATGATCACTTCTTCCCGTTGCCATAATAATGTCTTTGCGTGTTGCAATGGCGATGTCGTATTTTATTTCTGGATCTGGATTTGCCATGGCAAAAACTATCGGGTTTTTAGCCATAGACAATAGCATTTCTGGCGATACAATGTTTGCCATAGACAAACCAATAAATACATCGGCATCTACCATAGCTTCATCAAGTGTATCTATTTTTCTGTGAGTGGCATATTCGGCTTTTTCAGATGATAAATTTTCTCTATCGTCTCTAATTACACCTTTACTATCTAGCATCACCATATTTTCACGTTTAGCACCACAAGCTTGGTACAAACGCGAACAGGAGATGGCCGCTGCACCAGCGCCACTAATTACAATCTTAACTTCATCTAGTTTTTTCTTTGCAATTTCAACCGCATTAATTAAAGCTGCCGCTGATATAATGGCAGTTCCATGCTGGTCGTCGTGCATTACTGGAATATCTAGTTCTGCCTTTAAACGCCTTTCTATTTCGAACGCTTCAGGTGCTTTAATATCTTCTAAATTAATACCTCCAAAAGTCGGTGCAATATTTTTTACAGTTGCTATAAATTCTTCGATGTTTTCGGTATCAACTTCAATATCAAACACATCTATATCAGCAAAAATTTTAAATAATAAACCTTTACCTTCCATAACGGGCTTCCCTGCCAATGCACCAATATTACCTAAGCCCAATACCGCAGTACCGTTTGATATTACAGCAACTAAATTACCTTTTGCAGTATATTTATATGCGTTATTTTTATCTTTTTCAATCTCTAAACATGGCGCAGCTACCCCTGGCGAATAAGCTAATGCCAAATCGCGTTGGGTGGAGTATTTTTTGGTTGGAACCACTTTAATTTTACCTGGAGTAGGTTTAGCGTGGTATATAAGGGCCTCTCTACGTTTACTTTCTTCGCTCATAGGAATAATTAGTTAACTAATCGAACAAAGATAATAAACCTATTGAATGCACACCTTAATCTTTTGACTTTATTAGTAGTACTTTTTTAACCAAAAAGTGTATTAAATTACTCAAAAATTACATGTAATTTCAGAAGGATTAATACCTAACGATTATTTCAAAAATTCAATATTCCGTTTTAAACCAGAAAACTTGGCGCGTTTAACTGCGGAATCTTTAAATATTTTTATAAAAACGTCTTCAGTAATCTCTTCCCAGTCTTTTTTGGTCATAGATAGTAATTCGGGATGCGGATTGAAAAGTGGTTCATTATGTGATTTCGAAAATCGATTCCAAGGACAAACATCTTGACAGACATCGCATCCAAACACCCAATCATCAAACTTATCTTTAAATTCTGTTGGAATATTTTCTTTTAATTCAATGGTAAAGTAGGAAATACATTTGCTACCATCAACCACATAAGGTTCAGTGATGGCTTCTGTTGGGCAGGCGTCTATACAAGCGGTACAAGTTCCACAATGGTCGGTTGTTATGGTATCAAATTCCAAATCTAAATCAACAATCAATTCAGCAATAAAATAAAAAGACCCTACTTGTTGCGTTAATAAATTACTATGCTTCCCTATCCATCCTAAACCAGATTTTGCTGCCCAAGCTTTATCAAGTACCGGTGCAGAATCTACAAATGCACGACCATGAACTTCGCCAATTTCTTCTTGAATGAAATGTAAAAGTGATTTTAATTTATCTTTTATTACGAAATGATAATCGGTTCCATAAGCGTATTTTGATAGTTTGAAGCTGTTTTGGTTTTGTGTTTCTTCAGGATAATAATTCAGCAATAATGAAATAACTGATTTAGAATCTTCAACCAGTTTTGTAGGGTCTAATCGCTTATCAAAATGGTTTTCCATGTACTGCATTTCGCCATGCATGTTGTTTTTTAACCATTTTTCCAACCGAGGTGCTTCTTCTTCTAAAAACTGAGCTTTATTAATGCCACAAGACAAAAAACCGAGGCGTTTGGCTTCGGTTTTGATGAGTTGTGTATATTTAGTTTTATTATTTATCAAAACAACCCGCCTTGAATAGGTCCTTTTATTTTTCCCAAATGTTTATACGCAAGTTCCGTAACTTCTCGTCCACGAGGCGTTCGCATAATAAATCCTTGTTGTATTAAAAAGGGTTCATAAACTTCTTCAATGGTTTCGGCGCTTTCACTAACAGCTGTGGCTAATGTGGAAATACCAACTGGTCCGCCTTTAAATTTATCTATAATGGTGGTTAATATTTTGTTGTCCATTTCATCCAAACCAAAAGCATCCACATTCAATGCTTCTAAAGCATATTTTGCAATTTTTATATCGATGCTTCCATTGCCTTTTATCTGGGCAAAATCTCTAACACGACGTAATAAAGCATTTGCTATACGAGGTGTTCCTCTACTTCTACCTGCAATTTCTACGGCTGCTTCCATGGATATTGGAACATTTAAAATGGAAGCACTACGCTGTACAATAGTTGTTAAAAGTTCGGTATTATAATATTGCAACCTACTTTGAATTCCAAAACGGGCACGCATAGGCGCTGTTAACAAGCCTGATCGTGTTGTGGCTCCAACTAAAGTAAAAGGATTTAAATTTATTTGAACCGAACGTGCATTGGGACCCGATTCAATCATGATATCAATCTTGTAATCTTCCATTGCAGAATATAAATACTCTTCAACAATAGGGCTTAATCGATGAATTTCATCAATGAATAACACATCGCGTTCTTCAAGATTGGTTAACAATCCTGCTAAATCGCCGGGTTTATCTAAAACGGGGCCTGAAGTTATTTTAATACCAACATTTAGTTCATTGGCAAGAATATGCGCCAATGTTGTTTTTCCTAGTCCTGGAGGTCCATGAAACAGCGTATGATCTAAAGCTTCATCACGCAAGTTAGCCGCTTGAACAAAAATTTGAAGATTCTCCAACACCTGATCTTGACCCGTAAAATCGTCAAAAGACAGTGGTCTCAATTTTTTTTCGACATCTAATTCTTCAGGAGAAAAGTTTTCGTTTGTTGGGTCTAGATTTTCGTTCATACACATTCCTGTGAAAACAGGAATCATTTTAATTACCAGTTCTACATATATAATTTACCAAATAATTGGCACAAACCTATAAGGCTACCAAAACCTTGCAGGTTAGTTTCGCAAATATAAAGAAAAAGCCTCTCCTAAAAAGGAAAGGCTTCATCAAAAGTTTGGTTAAATCTATGGTTGGTTATTATTTCTCTACTAATTCAATATTGTAAACTCACAACGACGGTTTATGTCATATGCTTCATCTTCGCAAATCCCTTCTTTAATACACTCGTTAAGTGGTTGCATTTCGCCGTAGCCAATGCTTTTTAATCGGTTTCTATCAATGCCTTGACTTACTAAATATTCTAAGGTTGAAGCTGCACGACGTTTAGATAAATCCAGGTTATACTGGTCTGATCCTCGAGCATCGGTATGTGCTGAAACTTCTACTTCCATAGATGGGTATTTTTTCATTAAATCTACCAATACATTTAAAGTGATAGCGGCATCATCACGAATCTTAGAATTATCAAAATCGAAATAGATTTTATCTAATTCTACTTGAACATCTCCCTTTTCGTTTTGCTTAACACGTTCTTCCGCATCGGCAAACGACTCTAAGGTTAGATAGATATTGTGTTGAATTTCCCCTTGACTATCGGTTGAAAACTCTACGTCTTGTGGAATATATGCTTTACGAGTTCCTCTAATTTTATATTTTTTGTTTGGCTCAATTTTGAACAAATAATCGGCTTTTGAACCAACAATGGAATCTTGAATTACATTGCCAGTATCGTTAAACAACGTAACCAATGAACCAGGGAGCAATTCTTTGCTGTTTTTGTCTTGCACCAAACCTGCAACCAAATATTTGGTTAAAATGTTTTCTTCTCTGGCAAAACCATACAATCTATCGAAACCACTACGGTTTGATGATACAAATCCTTTATTATCTTTTTCACGTATGGTATAAGCAAAATCGTCTAAATTACTATTGATAGAACTTCCTAAGTTTACTGGTTTATCGAAATTTCCGTTTACAGAATTGCTTCTAAAAACATCCAATCCGCCGTATCCTAAATGACCGTCGGATGCAAAATACAACACATCTAAATCGCTTATATACGGGAATTGTTCACGGTGTTTTGTATTCACATTAGAACCTAAATTTTCTGGTGTTCCGTAGCTTCCATCCTCGTTAATAGCTGCTTTATAGATATCGAAACCACCAAGAGTTCCTGGCATATCACTAGCAAAATAAAGCGTTTTTCCATCTTCACTAATGGTTGGGTGCTCGCAGCTGTATTTATTAGAATTGAATGGTAATTCTTTTATATTCGTCCAATTTCCATCTACTAATTCAGCCTTAAAAATCTGCACATGGGCAATACGGTCGTCTTCAGTTTTAGTACGCGTATTATTGGTTCTGTTGAAATACATGGTATTTCCATCTTTACTAAAAGTGGCATTACTTTCGTGTGAATCGGTATTTATTTCATCTGAAAAAGAAACAACATTTTCCAATTTTCCATCGTTGGTTAATGTTCCAGAATACAAATCTAAATACGGTAACTTATTCCAAGCATAGGACGGATTTTTGGTATTTCTGGTTGAAGCAAAAGCCACTTTGTCTTCACCGTAAAAAACCAAACCAAAGTCGCTATTAGTTGCAATTTCGTTTCCTATTTGCGCTAACTTAAACGTATGTGGTGTTGTTTTTTCATTTAACTCTATAAAAGCAGACGTATTTACAGGTTTATTGTAATACCTGCTTAAATGCGCATCGGCTTCCTTATAATCTTTAACACCTTTTAAAGCTTGGGCAAATCTAAAGTGAAATTCAATATCAATAGAATCGCCATAATTTACAAATAACTCTCTATAGGTTTTAATCGCCTTTTGAAGATTGGCATTATAGTAATAGCTATCGGCTAAATTTTGAAGCACTTCTTGTTTACGGTCTTTGGTTTCGTACATTTCGGCTGCTTCAATATAAGCCCTCATTTCGAAAAGCTTATTGGCACGTTTTAAATTGCTTTTTTGAGCTAGTGCTACTCCACTAACTAATAAAAGGCTTGCAAGTATGTAGGTATGTTTTTTCATCTCTTTATAGTCTTAAGGTTAGAAGAATCTAGGTGAACGGTCATAACCTCCTTTAAACCCAAATAAATCAACATCAAACAAAACAAATATTTCGTGAGAACCTGAATTGTAATTACCTAGGTTGGAGGTTGTAAAATCGTAAGCATAGCCTATTTTTAAATCGGGCATTACCCTAAAACTTAATAAACCACTTATAGCATCGTCTAAACGGTATCCTAAACCAGCTTCTAGTTTTTCATTAATTAAAACATTTGCTGTAATATCTAGTGCTAACGGCGCACCTTGTACCGACTTTGCCATAAATGCAGGTTTTAATTTTAGATTTTGATTGATGTCGAACACATAGCCACCCGTTAAATAATAGTGGATACTTTGAACTCCTGTTGCTTTTACACCATTCTCTGTTTCTATATGCTTTGAATTTAGCATATTTGGAGCCGAAAAACCAACATAATAATTATCGGTAAAATAAAAGGCTCCAATTCCAATATTTGGAAATGTTTGACTGATGTTCTCGTTGAAAGCCATATCTGTTGAAGCACTACCTGATTGGAGATTGAAACCATCGAAATTAACATTGAAAAATGTGAATCCTGCCTTGAGACCTAAAGATAACTTTCCGCCATCTAAACCCATTGGAAGTATATACGCAAAATCGGCATATATGTTATTTTCCTGTACTACATCGCCTAAATTATCGTTAGTAAAGGAAATACCAGCTTCTATTTTTTCATTAACAGGTGCGTGAGCGAAAAAAGTTCCTGTTTTGGGTGCGCCTTCAATGCCTACCCATTGCGTTCTATACAATCCTCCTAGATTCAAAATAGCTGCATCTGTTGTAGCATATGCTGGATTTATAACGCTCATATTATACATATACTGTGTAAATTGAGGGTCTTGCTGCGCGAAACTTTGAAAAGACATTAATGTCAATCCTACTACCGCAGCTATTTTTTGATATATATTTAAATTTTTCATGATTTCTAAATTTTTGTTTATCTAAAAATTATCTGCTTAAGTATAAATTTCCTTGTTTTGGTTTGTTCTCACCATCATTGAAGTTGAAAATATAATAGTACATTCCAACTGGCAAGTCACCTTTAAAGGTTGTTCTAGACTGATTAGATTTCCCATCAAAACGAGATGTTGAAGCATTTCCTTTATAAACAATGCTACCATATCGATTGTAAATCTCTATTTCAAAATTTGGATATAAAATGGATAAATTATCATAATCGTAAGTATCGTTAACACCATCCCCATTTGGTGAGAATCCATCTGGTAAAACAAGTGCTCCACAAGATGTTAAATCGAGCGTTACAGCTAAACGTATACTACTTTCACAACCCGTAGTAGCATCAACAAGTGCTGCGTAATAGGTAGTTAAATTTGAAAGTGTTGATGTATCGCTAATTACTGTACCATTCAAATCAGCATCATACCAAACTACATTGTCTTCTAATTCTACGTGTTCTGTTAAGTTAAGAGAAAGATCGTGTAATGTTGGATTGTCATTAATACAATATTCCTTAGTAGAATCTTTTATCGTTGGTGTGGGTGTATCATTAATAGTTGCAATAATTTGAACACTTACTGAAGATTCACATCCTGAACCTGTAGTTTGGGTTGCAAAATAATCCTCTCCATCTTCCAAGGCATCGATAGCTGTTAATGGCATTGTTAAAGCTGCATCGGCATACCAATTTACGGCTCCTGTTGGCCTTATACTTGCCGCTAAATCTGTTACCGTTGGACCATCAACTAAACAAAATGATGGATTTGGGTCTAGCACCACTATTTGAGGTGAATCATTAACTGATACGGTGATTTCTGCACTTGAATCTGGTGAGCAAGGTGAAACCGCTGTTACAGTATATGTGTAAATACCAGCAGTATCCACACTAGGGTTAAAAACTCCTGTACCACTTGTTAACAATGGTGACCAAGTACCTCCGCTTTGGGCAGAAGTTCCTAAAAGCGGGAATAAATCTGTTTGACCATCTATAACACAAATAGCCACTGAATTATCTGTTCCTGCATTTGGAGCTAGAGTAACCGTAACAACTACTTCACTACTTACGGTTCCACAAGCATTTGTTAATGTGTATGTGTAAGTTCCTGAAGCATCTACTAAAGGATCAAATACACCTGTTGTGCTTGCCATGGCTGGCGACCAAGTCCCTCCTGTATCGGCACTTCCTATTAAGTTAAACAAATCGGTTGTTCCGTTATTGCTACACACATCTAGTGTATTATTGCTACCTGCATTTAAAGGTTCATCAATAGTTACGGTTATAATGGTACTTGAATCTACACAAGGTGAAGATGCTGTAACCAAATAAGTAAACTGATAATTACCTGCTGCTAATCCAGTAGCATCAAAAATATTTCCTGTTAAAGCACCTGTGCCATCTGTATCTTGCCACGTACCACCCGCATCTTGTGTTCCATCCAATCCAGTAAATAAATCTATGGAATTATTAGTATTACAATCCATAATTGAAACTGGATTTCCTGATTTTGGTGACAGATAAATAGTTACTGTTACCAAAGTTCTAACTGAAGATTCACAACCTGTGGCTGCATCGGTTTGAGTAGCGAAGTAATCTTCACCATCAATTAATGAAGCTGTTCCTACTAATGCTGTTCCTCCTGTTGCATTATCATACCATTGGATGGCAGTTCCTGTAGCAGTTAAATCTGAAACTCTTGCTGTTTCACAAAATTCTTGAATTGCAGTAGCTGTTGGTGCTGGCGTATCTTTTATTCCAATTGAAACTGTTACCAATACATCGTCGCAACTACCAATGGCATCAACATCGTAAGTGAAATTATAAGTTCCTGTTGCAAGACCATCAAGTGTTACTAAATTTCCTGATAATGCCCCTGAGGTATCGTCATCATTCCAAACACCCGTTTGATCTTCACCAGTTAACAAATCGAATAAATTATAAGTTTGCCCTGTGGTTATAACTGCTAAACAGAATTCTACTGGTGCATTAACTGTACCTGATTCTGGCGCATCATCAACTCTAACAACTACAGTAGAGCTGTTTGTACATCCGTTAGCATCTGTAATGGTATAGGTAAAATTATATGAACCTATTGTTAATACATTTAAATTAACATCACTTCCTGATAAAGCTCCTGAAGTATTATCATCTGTCCATGTACCACCTGCATCTTCGCCTGTTAATTGGTCAAATAATTCCAATGGTGTATTTGCCGCTAAATCATTCTCACAAAATATAGCTGGTGTTGGTGTTCCCGTTACTGGTAATGGGTTTATTGTTACGGTTACGGTTACTAATTCGTCATCACAACTTCCTATGGCATCAACATCATAAGTAAAATTATAATCACCTGGTGTTAAGCTAGACAAGTCTACTGGGTTTGAAACCGTTGCTCCTGTATTATCTAAACCAGAATACCATGTTCCTGTTTGATCTTCTCCTGTTAATAAATCGAATAAATCATAACTGGCTGGTGCTAAATCTTCACAAAATAAAGCTGGTGCATTTGCTGTTCCCGATTCTGGCGCATCATCAACTCTAACAACTACAGTAGAACTGTTTGTACATCCGTTAGCATCTGTAATGGTATAGGTAAAATTATATGAACCTATTGTTAATACATTTAAATTAACATCACTTCCTGATAAAGCTCCTGAAGCATTATCATCTGTCCATGTACCACCTGCATCTTCGCCTGTTAATTGGTCAAATAATTCCAATGGTGTATTTGCCGCTAAATCATTCTCACAATAAATTGCTGGAGTTGGTGTTCCTGTTACTGGTAACGGATTTATTATTACCGTTACGGTTATTAAAGCATCATCACAACTTCCTATGGCATCAACATCGTAGGTATAATAATAAGTATTTGGTGTTAAACCAGAGAGATCTATTGGGTTTGAAACTGAAGCTCCTAAATTATCAGTTCCTGTAAACCAGGTTCCTGTTTGGTCTTCACCAGTTAACAAATCGAATAAATTATAACTTGCAGGTGCTAAACCTTCACAAAATGAAACTGGTGCATTTGCTGTACCAGATTCTGGTGCGGGTTCTATTGTAATGGTTATGATTTCAGTATCAGAACAAGTTCCATTATCAATCGTATAGTTAAAAGTATAAGGACTGCCCGCCACTGTTAAACTTGAAATATCAATCGGATTTGTTACAGTTACATTACCAGCATTTGTCCAAGTTCCACCATTATTATCTTGAGAACCATCTAAAGCGTTAAACAAATCGAATGGTGAGTTTGAAGCTAAATCATTTTCACAAAATGTTTGATTCACAGCATTACCTGCATTTGGATCTTCTAGTACTACAACTTGAACAGTTGTAGATTGTTCTGGACATGGGTTTGGTGATAAATTTTGAGTGTAAGTAAAATTATATGTTCCTGGAATAAAACCCGTTAAATCTATTGGGTTAGTTATTACTGGGTCTGAACTTAAACTACCCTGTGTCCATTGACCATTTGGGTCTTCATTGTCTAATAAAGTTAATAAATCAAAAGACGACGGCAATTGAGATTCGCAATAGGCTGCAGGGTTACTAGCTGCCTGTGTTCCCGAACTAAATGTTTGGAAAACTCTAATAGTCACTGTTGCAACACCATTAGGACAAACACCCGAACTAGGCACAGTATAAGTAAATACATAATTTCCCGCAGTAGTTAATGTTGAAATATTAACGGTTCCTAAATACCCATTTGAAGTAGCTAAAGGTCCCGACCAAGAACCTGTAGTATCTTTAGGCCCTCCTAATTCATCAAACAAATTAAAATCGTTAGCTGGTAAATTATTATTACAGTACTCTAAAGAACTTGAGGTTCCTGCATTAACAGGAATGTCAATATTAGCTGTAACTGCAACTGCATTACTTGTACAAAAAATATCATCAATTTGTATGTAATACGTTTTTCCGTTTACCAAGGGAGTTAATACTGATAAAGCCGGCGGAATGGGATCTCCAAAACCATCAACATTTTCATACCATTTGTAATTTGAAGCAGTAGTTCCTGGATTTAAATTACCTACTACTGGATTTGAAGTTGCACAAAATTGCTGTGGTGATGCTGGTGTTGGGTCTGTTGGTGCAGAAAATACACCTACTTGACCAATCTCCAATTGACTTTTACAAAATGTTGGTGAAGGATCAACAAAAACAATGTAATAATTTGAAGCGCCACCTGGAATAGCATCACTTGCATTTGCTTGATTGGTTAAATTAAAATCATAATAAACTTCAACAGAACCGCCTAACGGAATGCCTGATTGCAACACATCATCTATATAGGTCTGGACTGTGGCATTATCGTTACTACAATATATACGATCTAAATTTTTTCCTGAAGGATTCACTTGAAAATCCACCACAATAGATGCTCTAGAACCACAAGTTCCTGAGTTATCATCGGCGTAATAGGTACCTTCCTTTACTAATTGATTTGGATTAAAAGCAGCACCACCTGTACTTGTAGCATACCAAACTATGCCATTGCCATTATTGGTTGCAAAAGCATTTAAACTATTAAAAGTGAATTTGGAAGCATCACATATTGGTGGTGGATTTGGATCTGCTATAGTAGGACACTGCGCAAAACATGAAATTGATGCCCATAAAAACATCAAAACACCTGATGTTATTTTAATGGCTTTCCTAGATAAGTCGTTTGTTATCATAGTTGAAATAGATTAGAATCATATTATTAATAGCCTGTTTTAAAATATTGATTTAATTATACAATACCATTAATATAATTAATCTTACATATTTAAAAACAATGCAATTTAACTGATTTTTTTGTATTTCAACGATATATTTTAATATATTTTACATTTTGTCGTAAAAAAAAAGTATTTAAACGAAAAAACCCTCCTTAAAAAGGTGGGTTTTTTCGTTTTTTTATTGTAATATTTTAATGCTGAAGCTCTTCTTCGCCTTCTTTTAAAGGAATATTCTGAGGCACAAAATCTACATCATGTCCTGGTTTGCTATAATCGTAAGCCCAACGATATACGTGTGGAATTTCTCCTGGCCAGTTACCATGCATATGTTCAACAGGTGTTGTCCATTCTAATGTAGTAGACTGCCATGGGTTTTCAGTTGCCTTCTTTCCGTAGAAAATACTACTGAAGAAGTTATATAAATATACTATTTGAACCACGCCTCCAATTAAAGCAAAAATGGTAATAATAACATTTACATTTGCTAAATCGTCAAATAATGGGAAATTAGAGTTTGTGTAATAACGACGTGGCAAACCTGCCATACCAATAAAATGCATTGGGAAAAATACCCCGTAAGCACATACTGCTGTAATCCAGAAATGAATATATCCTAAGTTTTTATTTAGCATACGACCAAACATTTTTGGATACCAATGGTAAATTCCCGCAAACATACCATAAAGCGCCGATATACCCATTACTAAATGGAAGTGAGCTACCACAAAATACGTATCGTGAACATTAATATCTAAAGCACTATCTCCAAGAATGATACCTGTTAAACCCCCTGTTATGAATGTTGAAACAAACCCAATAGAGAATAACATTGCTGGATTCATTTGCAAATTACCTTTCCACAATGTTGTTATCCAGTTGAATGCTTTTACAGCTGAAGGAATTGCAATTAATAAGGTTGTAAATGTAAATACAGACCCCAAGAACGGGTTCATACCAGAAATAAACATATGGTGACCCCATACAATAGTTGATAAGAATGCAATAGCTAAAATAGAAGCAATCATCGCACGGTAACCAAAAATAGGTTTACGTGAATTTGATGCCATAATTTCAGATACTAACCCCATCGCAGGTAAAATAACGATATATACCTCTGGGTGACCTAAGAACCAAAATAAGTGTTCAAACAATACAGGAGAACCTCCCTGATAATGTAATACTTCACCTTGAATGAATATATCTGATAAGAAGAATGATGTTCCAAAACTTCTATCCATGATTAATAATAACGCAACAGATAATAATACTGGGAATGATATAATACCAATAACCGCAGTAATAAAAAATGCCCAAATTGTTAAAGGTAATCTTGTCATAGACATACCTTTTGTACGTAAGTTAATTACAGTAACAACATAGTTAAGCGACCCCATTAAAGAAGAAGCAATAAATATAGCCATAGAAACTAACCATAGTGTCATACCCATACCTGAACCACCTTGAGCCATTGGTAAAGCACTTAATGGAGGGTATATAGTCCATCCAGCAGCTGCAGGACCAGCTTCAACAAATAATGAAATAACCATGATTATACTAGAAAGGAAGAATAACCAATAAGAAATCATATTTAAAAAGCCTGACGCCATGTCTCGTGCACCAATTTGCAATGGAATTAATAAGTTACTAAAAGTTCCGCTTAAACCAGCTGTTAGTACAAAGAATACCATGATGGTTCCATGTATGGTTACTAAAGCTAAGTATATATCAGCATCCATAACACCTTCTGGTGCCCATTTACCTAATAATGCTTCAAACAATACATTTGGTTCTTCTGGCCATGCGATTTGCATACGGAACATCATAGACATTAAAACACCTATAACCCCCATAATAGTACCAGTAATTAGGTACTGCTTAGCAATCATTTTATGATCTTGACTAAATATGTATTTAGTTACAAAGGTCTCTTTATGATGATGTCCGTGGTCGTCATGAGCGTCGTGAGCGTGAGTATCTTCGTGTGCTGACATAATCTTATAGCGTATTTATCTTTTTTTAATTAATTAACTAGAGAGTTTTTGAATTCTTTTTGCTCTTTCATCCAAGCATCGTATTCTTCTTGAGTTTCAACTACAATTTTCATTTGCATATTGTAGTGAGATTTTCCACAGATTTTATTACATAATAATAAATAGTCGAACTCGTATCTATCTAAAGCTTCGCCACCTTCGGCAATTAACTTTTGACTTTTTTCAACTCTGATATTATTAATGTTTGCAACCTTCTCAATCATTTCTGGCGTTTGTCTCATTTCTGTAGTAGTTACAGTTGGAGTAAATCCAAATTGAGTAATCATTCCAGGTACACAGTTCATTTGTGCTCTAAAGTGAGGCATATAAGCTGAATGCAATACATCTTGAGAACGCATTTTGAATAATACGGGCTTACCAACTGGTAAATGCAATTCGGTTGTAATGACATCATCCTGAGCATTTGGGTCAGCTTCATCCAAGCCTAAGATATTAGCTCTATCAATATCAATTAAACGTACATTGGCTTTACCTAAAGTATTATCCGCGCCACCGTACCTAGCTTTCCAGTTAAATTGTTGCGCATATAATTCGATAACGATTGGGTCGTCACTTTCGTCCACACCCATAATATTAATCCAAGTGTTTAAACCGTAGATGATTAAACCTGCTAAAACAATCACTGGAATAATAGTCCAAATAGCTTCTAACTTGTTATTATCAGCAAAAAACAAGGCTTTTTTACCTTTTTCACCTTTGTATTTAAAAGCAAAATAGTGTAATAAAAATTGTGTAATGGTCTGTGTGATAAAAATAATTATCATCGAGATAACCATTAGATTGTCAAGAGTCGGTCCGTGTTCGGAAGCCGAATTTGACATTAATGGTAAATCGCCCCATTTAGCAAAACATACGATGGTAATGATATAAATGAATGCTAAAAAGCCCATCATTAAATACCCATTGATTTTATTATCGTTGTCGTTGGCGACCTGAGAATTTTCAACTTTAGCCTGAGCCAAATCAAAAATCTTTACCATTTGCCAAATGGCAACTAAAATAAATACTAAAACTATAATTGTTAATAAAGCAGTCATTTGTATCGTTCGTCTTTATTTATATCTGATTAATAATGAAAATCTTCACTTTCTTTTCTAAAAGGATATCCTTTTACAAGTAACGGTGCCTTTGTTAAAGCCGTAAATACTACAAATATGAATAATCCAGCAAAAAGCAATATAGAGCTTAATTCAGGAATACCTATAAACCATCTGTCTCCTACGGTAGCTGGCATGATCATATTGAAAATATCAATATAATGTCCAAACAAAATTACCAATCCAGCCATTACTACAAACCAAGGAATACGTTTGTAATCAGCATTCATCAACATCAAAATTGGGAACACAAAATTCATTACTACCATACCTAAGAATGGCAATTGGTAATCTCCAAAACGTGTTATAAAATAGGTTACCTCTTCCGGAATGTTTGAATACCAAATAAGCATGAACTGTGAAAACCATAAGTACGTCCAGAAAATACTAAAAGCAAACATAAACTTTGCAACATCATGTAAATGGTTTTCATTTACAAACTCCAAATAGTTTCTAGATTTTAAGTAAATAGTAACTAAGGCAATAACCGTAATACCACTTACGAACATACTTGCAAAAACATACCATCCAAATAAAGTTGAAAACCAGTGTGGATCTACACTCATAATCCAATCCCAAGACATCATCGATTCTGTATATATAAAGAACACTAAGAACCCGGCGGCTATTCTGAATGATTTTTTAAAGTTACTATTATCCTCAGCAGTATCTTGTGCAATTGAGAATTTACGAGCAAAATGACGGTATAAACTCCAACCAGCTATAAAAATTAAACCTCTAACCGCAAACCAACCTATGTTTAACCAGCCTGCTTTTCCTTGGATTAATTTATCGTGAGCTACTACTTCAGGATCCATCCAAACAAATAAATTATAATGACCAATAGTACCCGAAGCCACAGCAATAGCTAAAACGATTAAAGCACCAGGCAATACATAAGCGGTGATTCCTTCCATTACTCTAAATAATACTGGAGACCAACCCGCTTGTGATGCAATTTGAATCGCATAAAATGCTAATACGCCTAACCCAATCATCATAAAGAAAAATGCAGCTACATATAGTGCAGACCAAGGTCTGTTTGCTATTTGATGCTGAACATGTTCAATATGTTCTTTGTGTTCATCTACTTGAGCATGTGCTTCTTCACCATGTCCATTATCAACTGCATGTGCATCATGACTTGCTGCTCCATGAGAAGCTTCTACTGCATGACCACCACCGTGATGAGATTCTTCTGCAAGTAAGGTTTCAACTTCTTCAAAAGATTTATGAGATGTCATAAAACCATATCCAACTCCTAACGCTCCTAAAATCATTAGTATGAAAGAAAATGTCTTTAATTTATTTGAAAATGTATACATATCTATAATAATCTTGTCTATCTTACTTTTCTAAATTAGCCTTTAATTCCAGCACATAGGAAACTACTTGCCAACGTTCTTCTTCTTTCAACTGGTTAGCATAAGAACCCATCGCATTTTTTCCATAATAAATAGTATGGTAAATACTTCCTTCGTTTATAGCTCTACCTGCATCGTCGTAACTAGGAATACCAAGAATTTTTTCGCGCTTCACTAAGTTCCCTTGTCCATCCCCTTGATTACCATGACAAATACCGCAATAAATATCATATAATGCTTTTCCTCTTTCTAAATCTACCGAAAGTGAATCTAAAGGGCTTTTCAAAGTTTCTTTTGCTAACATGTAACCTTCAGTTGAGTTTTCAATATCAAAAGGAATAAACCCTCTTGCTATAGAACCTTCTGCAGGTAATTGTGCCTCAACCCCATCTCTAAAAGCAGCTTCTCCGTACGTTTCATACCCTACAGATTCATACATATTTGGCATAAATTGATAGTTTGGTGCTGTATCCTTTTTACATGATACGGCAACTAAAAAGACCGCTAATACTAATATTTTAATTAAGCTCTTCATCATTATTAATGCGCTTTATCAATTAAATTAATCTCAACTGCTCCAGTTTCTTTAAGCAAACTTGCTAAAGCTTCCTCATTACCATCTACAGCTATTTCCATTAAAAAATGGTCATCGGTAGTTCTTGGATCCGGATTTTCAGCATTTTTAAATGGCCACATTCTACTACGCAAGTAAAAAGTAATTACCATTAAATGCGCTGCAAAAAACACCGTTAACTCAAACATAATTGGCACAAATGCAGGCATGTTTTCTATGTAGCTAAAACTCGGTTTACCACCAATATTCTGAGGCCAATCTTCAATCATAATGAAATTCATCATTGTGATTGCCACAGATAACCCTACCAAACCGTACATGAACGCTGTAATAGCGATACGTGTTGGTGCTAATCCCATAGCCTTATCTAGTCCGTGAACCGGGAACGGTGTATATATTTCTTCAATGTGATATCTTTCTGCCTTGACCTTTTTAACGGCAGACATTAATACATCATCATCGGTATAAATAGCGTGAATTACTTTAGATGCTTCCATTGCCTACGCTTCGTTTTTGTTGTTATTTACTTTATTTACAGAAGTTCTTACATCTGCTCCAGTTCCTACCAAACTATCACCTCTTTCTCTAATATTTTTATAACGCTCTCCAGATGATTTTAAAATGGTTTTCACCTCGGCTTGTGCAATTACTGGGAATGTTCTAGAGTATAATAAGAATAATACAAAGAAGAATCCAATAGTTCCTATAAAAATACCTATATCTACAAATGTTGGCGAGAACATCGTCCATGAAGATGGTAAGTAATCTCTATGTAAAGATGTTACAATAATTACAAAACGTTCAAACCACATTCCTATATTTACTACAATTGAAATAAAGAATGAGAACATGATACTTGTTCTTAATTTCTTGAACCACATAAATTGCGGAGAGAATACGTTACACGTCATCATCGCCCAATATGCCCACCAGTATGGCCCAGTTGCTCTGTTTAAGAACGCATATTGTTCGTATTCTACACCAGAATACCATGCAATAAATAACTCGGTAATATAAGCCACACCTACAATAGAACCTGTAATCATGATGACAATATTCATTAATTCGATATGCTGTACCGTAATATAATCTTCCAAGTTACACACTTTTCTCATGATAATAAGAAGCGTGTTCACCATGGCGAATCCTGAGAATACTGCTCCAGCAACGAAGTACGGAGGAAAAATTGTTGTATGCCAACCAGGGATAACCGACGTTGCGAAATCAAAAGATACAATTGTATGTACAGAAAGTACAAGTGGTGTTGCTAAACCTGCAAGTACCAATGATACTTCCTCAAAACGTTGCCAATCTTTAGCACGACCAGACCAACCAAAACTTAACAAAGAATATATTTTCTTTTGAAAAGGTTTTATAGCTCTATCACGTAGCATAGCGAAATCTGGTAATAAACCTGTCCACCAAAATACTAATGATACCGATAAATATGTTGAAATCGCAAACACGTCCCAAAGTAATGGTGAGTTAAAGTTTACCCATAACGAACCAAATTGGTTTGGTATTGGTAACACCCAGTATCCTAACCAAGGACGACCCATGTGAATGATTGGGAATAAACCTGCCTGAACTACCGAGAAGATGGTCATCGCCTCCGCAGAACGGTTAATGGCCATTCTCCATTTCTGACGGAATAATAAAAGTACCGCAGAAATAAGTGTTCCTGCGTGACCAATACCAACCCACCAAACGAAGTTAGTAATATCCCAAGCCCAACCTACAGTTTTATTTAAACCCCAAGTTCCAATACCTGTTGATATGGTATATAAAATACATCCAATTCCCCAAAGGAAAGCTACAAGTGCTATAGAGAAAACTATCCACCATTGTTTATTTGCTTTTCCTTCTACTGGTTTAGCCACATCCACAGTAACGTCGTGGTATGATTTTTCACCTGTAACTAAGGGTCTTCTAATAGGTGCTTCGTAATGAGACGCCATAATTATATAATTGATTCTTTAATTAGATTTATGCTTCAGTTGTATTTCTCACTTTTGTTTGATACATCACGTTTGGTTTTACCCCAACATGCTCTAATAAGTGATACATACGGTTATCTTCTTTAAGTTTTGCAACTTTACTTTCTTTATCATTGATATCTCCAAAAACCATCGCACCATTTCCACAAGCTGCAGAACATGCTGTTTGGAATTCACCATCTTTAATTTCGCGTCCATCACGTTTTGCATCAAGAATTGTTTTTTGTGTTTTTTGAATACACATAGAACATTTTTCCATAACACCACGAGAACGTACAACCACATCTGGATTTAATACCATACGACCTAAATCGTCATTCATATGGTAATCGAACTCATCATTTCCATTGTACAAAAACCAGTTGAAACGACGTACTTTATAAGGACAGTTGTTTGCACAATATCTAGTACCTACACAACGGTTGTAAGCCATATGGTTTTGACCTTGGCGACCATGCGACGTTGCTGCCACAGGACAAACAGTTTCACAAGGTGCGTGGTTACAGTGCTGACACATTACTGGTTGGAATGCTACTTGTGGATTCACTGAAGCATGTTCCATTTCGCCAAATTCGCTTAATGAACTTCCTAATCCAGAAATATCTTCTTTTTTCTTGTTATCACCTACAAACGATTCTTCAGATGAATAATATCTATCGATACGTAACCAATGCATATCGCGGCTACGACGCACTTCTGTTTTACCAACTACTGGTACGTTATTTTCAGCGTGACAAGCGATAACACATGCCCCACATCCTGTACAAGCATTTAAATCGATTGATAAGTTGAAATGATGCCCAATAGAGCGATCAAATTCATCCCATAAATCTACATCTGGAGATGTTACTGGAGTTTCTTTATGGTTTAAAGATACTTTAGGAACTACATTCCAACCATGCTTATGATCTTCTCTGTCGTATGTATTAAAAATCTCTAAAGATGTTTCTTTAATAATATCGCCACGTCCCATCAACGTATTATGTAACTGTACCGATGCAAATTCATGCTCTCCAGCTGTAGCTTCAATAGTAACGTTTTGTACTGTATTAAAACCTTTATATAATGCATAGGCATTAACACCTGTTTGCATTTCTTCTTTTAAACCTTTTGTTTTTCCGTAACCTAACGCTAATCCAACAGAACCTTTAGCTTGCCCAGGTTGAATCATAACCGGTACAGTTATAGTTGTTCCGTTTACAGTCACATTAGCATAACTACCATTTAAAGCGCCATTTGCAACGTGCTTATTAATTAAACCTAATGCGTCAGCATCAGCTTTTGAAATGGTTAAATAGTTATCCCAAGATGTTCTTGTAATAGGGTCTGGAAATTCTTGTAACCATGGGTTATTGGCTTGTTGCCCATCACCCATACCTACTTTGGTATATAATGTTAATTCTAAACCTGATTTTTTTGCTGAAGCAGCTAAAGCACTTGCAGCATTTCCTGAAGGTGTTTCAGCAGATGTTTCAGCATCTGATGTATCTTCAGTTTCAGTAGCAATAGCTCCAAAATACACACCATCGTGTAGCGCTTGATTGAATGAACTACCACCTAAAATAGTTGTTCCCCAAGTATCTTTAATATAATCGTGGTAAGAAACATCGCTTCCTGTCCATTTTAATAAAGCTTCTTGAAATTGTCTTGTTTTGAATAACGGACGAATAGCTGGCTGTGTAAGCGCGTAATGTCCTTTTTTCAATTCAACATCGCCCCAAGATTCTAAATAATGAGGTGCTGCTGCCACGTATTGCGTTTCTGACGCAGTTTCATCAACTTTCATTGAGAACGCAATAGATAATTCTGTTTTCTTTAATCCTGTTACAAAATCTGAAGCATTAGGCAACGTATAAACTGGATTTACACCACTCATTATAATAGCGCCAACTTTACCTGCTTTCATATCAGCAACTAAACTTAAAACAGCATTATCACTACCTTGTCTTGTTTTTACAGGAGTTTTTGGGTCGAATGCTTTACTACCTAAAAATGCATTTATTTCTAAAGCAACGGTTTGAGCATTGACGTCTTGAATTCCTGTAACTACAACGCCTTTGCTTCCAGCTTTCTTTAATTGAGCTGCTGCTTTTTTAACAGCATCTTCAATATGTGATGGCAAGCTTCCTGAAACAGAACCACCAACTACATAACTGTATAATTTAGCTAAAGCTATTTTTTGTTCGCTTGGTGTTAATGGTACACGCTTATCGGCATTGGCACCAGTTAAAGACATATTAGACTCAAACTGAATGTGACGAGACATCTCACCATGTTGCGGAATTCTGTTTTTTGAATAACCAGAATCAAAACCACCACCTTGCCAATCGCCTAAGAAATCGGCACCAACAGAAACGATGGTCATGGCATTAGAGAAATCGTAATTAGCTAAACCACGCTCTCCATATTTTGCTTGGTAAGCATCTAACGCAGCCGATTCTGAAACAGCATCATAAACTACATGACGAACATTACCGTATTTTTCTTTAAATTCGGAAATTAACTTACTAGTAGAAGGGCTCGCAAAAGTTTGTGTTAGTAACACAATTTCTTTACCAGCAACTTTTAAATCGGTTAATTTTTGATTGGTTTCTTTATCAAATGTACTCCAAGAAATAGAGGCTCCTGCTTTTTTGGGCCCTTGAACTCTTAAACTATCGTACAATCCTAAAACCGAAGCATTAACCCTAGCATTTGCTGTTCCATTAACAGCAGCTAAAGTGTTATTTTCAATTTTAATGGGACGACCTTCACGCGTTTTAACTAAAACACTAGCAAAATCAAATCCATCAGCAATAGTTGTTGCATAATAGTTGGCAACACCAGGAATAATCTCTTGAGGTTGTACTACATAAGGAATAGATTTAACAACAGGTCCTTCGCAAGCAGCTAAAGATGCTGCAGCTGTACTAAACCCTACATATTTTAAGAAATCGCGACGTGTAGTAGAACTTGCTTCTAATGTATTTTTATCACCTAAAAATTCATCAGTAGGAATTTGTTCTACAAACTCGTTTTGTTTTAGCGTCTCAACAATAGAACTATTCTCGTTTAGCTCTTCAACACTTTTCCAGTATTTCTTGTTTGATGACATATTATATAATTGAATTACTTCTTATTAAATTTATTAATAGTGGCATTTTCCACATTCTAAACCACCCATTTGAGCAGCCGTTAACTTATCTACACCATACTTTTTAGATAATTCTTCATGAATTTTAGTATAGTATGCATTATCTTTTACGTTAACATCGGTAGTTCTGTGGCATTCAATACACCAACCCATAGTTAAAGGCGCATGCTGAGAAACCACTTCCATTTCTTCTATTGGACCGTGACATGTTTGACACTCGACACCAGCAACTGTAACGTGTTGTGAGTGGTTAAAGTAAACGAAATCCGGCAAGTTATGAATACGTACCCATTTTACAGGTTGTGAGTTTCCTGTGTATTTTTGTTCAGCATCATCCCATCCTGCTGCTTTGTATAGTTTTTTAATTTCACCATCATAGAAATCTTTAGAATGCTCTGGAGTTGTTTCTCCCTTGTATTCGTAAATTGATTTATGACAGTTCATACAAACATTTAATGATGGAATTCCTGAAGTTTTACTTGTTCTTGCAGAAGAGTGACAGTATTTACAATCGATACCGTTATCACCAGCATGTATTTTATGCGAAAAGTGAATTGGCTGTACCGGTTGATACCCTTGATCTACACCAACCTGCATAAAATAACCATAAACAAAATAAGCACTAGACAACAAAAAGAATATAGCCACAACCAACATTAAAAATTGGTTTTGAACAAATGCTTGCCAAAGTGGTGTTCTTTTAGTTTCTTTAGGCAATTCTATATTTTGAGCCTCAGCAAAACGACGTAATGTTTTGTTCACTAAAAACAACCCAGCTGCCAACAATATAAATAGGATAGCTAAAGCGCCTAAGATAATTTCGTTTGAAATACCAGGATCAACTGGTGGTGGCGGTGGAGGCATATTACCCCCATCCTTAGCTGTTACTGAAACTTCAGCAGTATATGCAAGAATGTTATCAATATCTTCATCAGATAATTGTGGGAACGCAGTCATCGCCGCACCGCCATACTCATTATATACTTTGTTTGCGTAAGCGTCGCCAGATTTAATGACTCCTGGACTATTTTTTACCCAAGCATAAATCCAATCTTTACCCAAACCTTGTTCATCAGCTAAACGTGCTTCTACATTACGTAAAGCAGGCCCTGTCATTTTCTTATCTAGTTGATGACATGCTGCACAATTGGCATTAAATAATGATTTCCCTTTTGCTGGATCTCCTTGAGCAGAAAGCGAGGTTGTAAACGCTAATAATAAAACTAAGCTTATACGAAGAATGTTTACGCTTAATTTACGGTGAATCACCTTTCTCATATTGTTGGTCAAATTAACTTCTAAACTTTGGTATGATTTTTTCATTTAACAATTGAAAAAAATACAGTTAAAAAAATCTCAAACAAAAGTAATACTTAAAGTCGATTTGAGAAATGTTAGAGAACTGTTAATTGATAATTTAGAGAGATTCTAAATAATAAAAACAGCTTAAATTAAGTTTATAACGTATACATTTGTGTAAATATATTTGAAAATGAAATCATTAAATTTAAAAATTAGCGCTTTAGGTATTTTAGCTTTTATATCAACCGCAAACTATTGTTTTGCACAACAAGGAAATGTTGTAGTTAATCAAGACAAAAAAATAGCCACTTTACTAGAGGTTAAAAAAGAAATGAATAAAAACGAGAGTGATTCTGATAGATATAAAATACAAATATATAATGGCAATAGGTCTGGAGCCAGTGCCGCTATAAAAGAATTTGGAAACTCCTTTTCCGATTGGAATTCTACCGACATATACGAACCCCCAAATTTTAAAGTTTGGGTTGGGAATTTTAGAACACGATTAGAAGCGGACAGAGCTTTGAATAAAATTAAAAATAAGTTTCCTTCTGCCTTTATTTTTAAACCAAAGAAATGATTAATGTTTAGAAATGTTTCAATAAATAAAAAAGCGACCAATGGTCGCTTTTTTATTTATTGAAACTCAAATTATTTAAGTTTCTTTTTAACTTCCACTTGGTGGAAAGCTTCAATTATATCACCTTCTTGAATATCGTTGTAGTTTTTGATTTGCATACCACAATCGAAACCTTTGGTTACTTCTTTAGCATCGTCCTTAAATCGTTTTAAGGATGCTAATTCGCCAGTATAAACTACCACACCATCTCTAATTAAACGAACACTAGAACTTCTAAGGATTTTTCCGCTAGTCACCATACAACCAGCAATACTACCAATTTTGGTCACCTTAAATATTTCTCTAATTTCCGCAGTACCTAAAATTTCTTCTTTAAACTCTGGAGACAACATACCTTCCATCGCATCTTTAAGATCGTTTATGGCATCATATATAATAGAGTATGTTCTGATATCAATTTCTTCTTTATCAGCAATACTTCTTGCATTTCCAACAGGACGTACATTAAATCCGATAATAATAGCATCAGAAGCAGTTGCTAACAACACATCGCTTTCGGTGATAGCACCAACTCCTTTATGTAAAATATTTACTTGAATTTCTTCAGTTGATAGTTTTTGGAATGAATCGGTTAACGCTTCCACTGAACCATCAACATCACCTTTAAGTATGATATTCAATTCTTGGAAATCACCTAATGCAATACGACGCCCAATTTCATCTAACGTAATATGGCGCTGTGTTCTAACCGATTGTTCGCGTTGTAATTGTGCGCGTTTTGAAGCAATTTGCTTCGCTTCACGCTCATCTTCAAATACATTAAATTTATCTCCTGCCTGTGGTGCACCATCTAAACCTAATATAGATACTGGTGTTGATGGACCTGCAGCAACAACGTTATTACCGCGTTCGTCGTGCATGGCTTTTACTTTACCGCTGTTTTTTCCCGCTAATACATAATCACCAACTTTAAGGGTTCCTGCCTGCACCAAAATAGTTGCAACGTATCCACGACCTTTATCTAAAAATGCTTCAACAACAGTGCCTAATGCTGGCTTATTTGGATTTGCTTTTAACTCTAATAATTCGGCTTCAAGTAATACTTTTTCTAATAATTCTTTAACACCCGTACCTACTTTTGCAGAAATATCATGCGATTGAATTTTACCACCCCAATCTTCAACTAATAAATTCATTTGCGCTAATCCTTCTTTAATTTTTTCAGGATTTGCAGCTGGTTTATCAATTTTATTGATCGCAAAAACTATTGGAACTCCTGCTGCTTGGGCATGCGCTATAGCTTCTTTTGTTTGCGGCATAATATCATCATCTGCAGCCGCCACAATAATTGCTATATCTGTAACTTGAGCTCCACGAGCACGCATTGCGGTAAACGCTTCGTGACCAGGTGTATCTAAAAAGGCGATTTTTTGCCCGTTATCTAGTTCAACACCATAAGCACCAATATGTTGTGTAATACCGCCAGATTCACCAGCAATTACATTTTCTTTACGTATATAATCTAAAAGCGATGTTTTACCATGATCTACGTGACCCATTACGGTTACAATAGGTGCTCGTGGTTTTAAATCTTCTTCCTTATCTTCAAAAAGCTCAATAGACTCTTCAATATCAGCTGTTACAAATTCTACCTCGAATCCAAATTCATCCGCTACAATAGATAATGTTTCAGCATCTAAACGCTGATTCATAGTTACCATCATACCAAGCGACATACACGCCGAAATAATTTGAGTAACTTGAACATCCATCATAGTAGCCACTTCACTTGCAGTGACAAACTCTGTAACTTTAAGAATTTTACTTTCTGCTGCTTCTTGCTCTAGATTTCTTTCGGTTTGATCTCTATGTTGATCTCTTTTATCTCTTCTATATTTAGCACCTTTACCTTTTGAAGACTTTCCTTGAAGTTTCTCTAAAGTTTCACGTACTTGCTTTTTAACATCCTCATCACTAGGATCTTCTTTAACAATAGGACGTCTTGCTTGCCCTGGTTTATTACCTTTAAAACGGTCGCTACCTGACTTATTCGAATCTCCACCACCTCTATTATCAGTGCCTTGTTGCGGGCCACCAACTTTACTAATACGTCTACGTTTTTTCTTGTTGGCCGAAGCTGCATCACCGGGCTTTGAATCTGGCCTCTTGTCTTCTTTCTTTTTCTTAGGCTTATTGAATTGAGATAAGTCAATTTTATCGCCTGCTATTTTTGGACCGGTAAGTACCTGATATTTAGTTTTCACCTTTTCTTCAGGAATTAATTCACCTTCAGAATTAGTTATCTGTTTTTTAACTTCAGTATCTTTTTTAGATTCCGGTGTAATTCCTATTTTAGATTTGGCAGCTTCTGGTTTAGTTTCTTTCTTATCCTCAACAATAACTTGAGGTTTTACCACTTCCTCTTTAACCGGTTCTTTTTCAATGACCTTTTCTACAACTTCTTCTTTAGAAACCTCAACAGATTTATCTTCTTGCTTTGCTGTAACAGGTACTTCATCAGTTTTATTAGAACCCAAATCAATTTTTCCAACCTGCTTAGGTCCAGAAAGCGTTTTAGTGGCTTTTATTATTTCTTCTTTCCTGGCTGATTCTTTTTGCTTTTCTTCAATTTCACGTTCTCTTTGCTCACGCAGCACTTCTTTTTCTTTCAATTTTGCTTCACCAACCTCTTTAGATGCTACTTTTTTGTTGGCATCTGTTTGAAATTCATTTGAAAGAATTGAATGTACTTCTTCTGAAATTTTAGTATTCGGACTTTTTTCAATATCAACCCCTTTTGATTCCAAGAAATCAACTGCGCGGTCAATAGAAATATTGAGTTCACGTAATACTTTATTTAATCTAATTGTGTCAGCCATAAATTGCCTTTAAAATACTCAAATATATGTTATTCTTCAAATTCTTCTCTAAGAATTCTAATAACGTCTTTAATTGTTTCTTCTTCTAAATCTGTTCTTTTTACTAAATCTACTACATCTTGCTCTAAAATGCTTTTTGCAGTATCTAATCCCGCTTTACTAAATTCTTCTATAATCCAGCTTTCAATTTCATCAGAGAACTCTCTTAACTCAACATCTTCCTCAGCACCTTCTCTAAACACATCAATTTCATAGCCAGTTAATTGACCTGCCAAACGAATGTTATGACCACCCCTACCAATGGCTTTACTAACTTCTTCTGGTTTTAAAATAACCTCAGCGCGCTTCGTTTCTTCATTAATTTTTATTGAAGTTACTCTTGCAGGGCTTAACGCTCTTGTTATATATAATTGTAAATTGTTTGTGTAATTAATTACATCAATATTCTCGTTACCAAGTTCACGCACAATACCGTGAATTCTTGAACCTTTCATACCTACACAAGCACCAACAGGGTCGATTCTATCATCATAAGAATCTACAGCTACTTTTGCTTTTTCTCCAGGTATTCTCACTACGTTTTTAATAGTAATTAAGCCATCAAAAACTTCTGGAATTTCTTGTTCGAAAAGTTTTTCTAAAAACGCCGGAGACGTTCTAGACATAATGATGGTTGGTTTAGCGCCTTTTAATTCAACACTATCAACAACACCTCTTACATTGTCACCTTTTCTAAAGAAATCGGATGGTATTTGTTTTTCCTTTGGAAGCACAATTTCGTTTCCTTCATCATCTAATAAAATAACCGCTCTGTGACGAATATGATGTACCTCAGCAGTATAAATTTCACCAATTAAATCTTTAAATTGTTTAAAAACGATGGTGTTATCGTGTTCATGAATTTTAGAAATAAGATTTTGGCGCAATGCTAAAATAGCACGCCTTCCTAAATGGATAAGCTTCACCTCTTCAGAAACCTCTTCTCCTACCTCAAAATCCGGCTCAATTTTACGCGCTTCAGATAATGAAATTTCTTGGTTTGGTTCTTCAACCTCACCATCAGCCACCACCACTCTATTTCTCCAAATCTCTAAATCACCTTTATCCGGATTTACAATAATGTCGAAATTATCGTCGTCACCATATTTCTTTTTTAAGGCACTTCTAAATACATCCTCTAAAATAGCCATTAACGTTACTCTGTCAATTAGCTTATCGTCTTTGAATTCTGAAAAAGATTCAATTAACGCGATATTCTCCATAACTCTTATTGAATTAAAATTTAATCATAACTTTTGCTTCTACAATATCTTCATAAGCGATATCCGCTTGTTTTTTCACAGTTACTTTACCCTTCCCTACTGGTTTTGGCTCCCTAACTTTCCACTCTAATGTAATATTTGTGTCGGTTGCTTTTGTAAGTACGCCTTCTAGTTTTTCTGAAACTGTTCTTACAATTAGCTCTCTTTTTAAATTCTTGCTATACTGCCTTTTTTCTGTTAAAGGAGACGATGCTCCAGCTGACATGACTTCTAAAGAAAAATCATGCTCTTCTCTATCTAAATTATGTTCAATAGCTCTGCTAACAAACATACAATCTTCAACTAAAACGCCTTTATCGCCATCAATCACAATATTAATATGATTATCTCCTTGAATTGAGAAATCAATTAAAAACAAATCTGGTCGTTCAATTAACGCAGCGTCTAATAAATTCTTAACGGTATTTTTAAACATTTTTTATTATGAAAAGAGGGGACTTTCCGTCCCCTCTTTCTTTAATTTTAGCCTTTCAACGGTGCAAATATATAATATTTTATTGATTTCTAAAGTAATATTTCATAAATTTAGGTAATTCTTACTTATGAAATCATGAAAAAAATACTCGTTCCTACCGACTTTTCTACCCAAGCTGAAAACGCTTTAAAGGTAGCTGCTCAATTAGCAAAAAAACATCATTGCGAACTATATTTACTGCATATCCTTGAAGTACCCATGCACACCGTAGACCCAATGAGTTCTTATAACGACCTGCCTGAGGCTATGTTTTTTATGAAGCTAGCACACAAACAATTTGAAGAAATAAAAGCAAAAGACTATTTAAAAGGCTTAGTAATTCATGAACATGTCGAGTTTCATGAAATATTTAAAGGGGTATTTCAAGTTTGCAAAAAAAACCAAATAGACTTGGTTATTATGGGTTCTAACGGGGCAAGTGGACTAAAAGAAATGCTAATTGGCAGTAATACCGAAAAAGTGGTTCGTACTTCTGAAACCCCTGTACTTGTTATTAAAAATGAGCACAAAACATTCAAAACAAAAGACTTTGTTTTTGCATCTGATTTTAACGAAGAAAGCATAACACCTTTTAAAAAAGCTATTGCATTTGCCAACATTTTCAGCTCTAAAATACACTTACTTATGGTGAATACGCCAAATCATTTTATAACATCAAACGACGCCCAAAATAGAATTCAAAGTTTTATTAAAGATATAAAAATGCCAAGTCATACCATTAACATCTACAATGATGTGACCATTGAAACAGGCATTATGAATTTTTCACAATATATCGAAGCTGATTTAATTGGTATGAGTACCCATGGCAGACAAGGTATTTCACATTTCTTTAATGGCAGTATCAGTGAAGATTTAGTAAACCATGCAAAGCGACCTGTAATTACATTCAAAATCTAACAAAAAAATCCCAATCTTTCGATTGGGATTTTGATTTAATTTATACTGAATTTATAATTTCATAAAGCGCTTAACACCGTGCTCTTTTGTTTTTATTATATAGATTCCAGAAGTGAATTGAGATACATTTAAAAAACTTTCGTTATTAAATATTTTAACTTCTTGACCACTTACATTGTAAATAGTTCCAGATATTGTTTTATTGAATTTTAAAATACCCTCAACCACTGGATTAGGATATATTTTGAAGTCATTTTTTGCAACTTCTTCACTTATAGAAAGTACCGTTTCGTCTATTTGTATAATCCCTAACGACCCACTTACTTCATAACCTACCAAAAGCATGTTTTTTGAGTTTGGACTATTGGCTGCAGGAATGAATTTTATAATCTCAGGTGCTGTATCTCCAGACGTTCTATTTCCTGAATAGTAAGTGATAAACTCAACATCATTTGGGTTTGTGATGTCGTACATTAAAATAGAACTTTGTCTTTCTAAACCAATAAAAGCGTAGATCTTACCATCAATAGTTCCAATGGCTACTGCTTCTGGCTCACCACCTTTATCGTCTGATCTACCATCTTTTACGCCAGCATCTTCATTAAACAATGTTGGTTCTTCTGAAGCTATTTTTTGACCAAATTGGTCTGCACTATCAAATACTAAATTACCGTATTCATCAAAAATTGAAAACGATCGTGCTCCATAAGAATAAATTTGTTCGAAAGTTCCATCGTTGTTATAATCTCCATCTGCAAGGGTTGTTTTTAACCTACCTAAATCAGCATCAGCTTGAAGTGCCGCAGCATTTGGATAATAAGCTGAATTTAAAGTTAAGTTCTTTACACGTGTTTCTTCAGAATACCCGCCATAATCTCTAGAATCACCTTCGTTTGCTGTTACAATATAATTTAAACCTCCTACTTTATATGAAGTGATGGCATCTGGCATAAACATACCTAAAGTTGGGTGTTGTGTAATGTTTACCGCATTATCCTTATCGGAAGCATCAAAACCATAATCGTTTGCAAAAGAAATAATGCCTAATACACTGGCATCTGTAATTCCTGCGCCTGCTAAACCAAAATCGTTGTCATTTAATATGGCAATTTCGTTGTTTGGCAACAAAGCAATACCTTCAGCTTTATCAGATGATTGATACCCAATTGTTGGCAAGTTTACCACTTTGTTTTTATGAACTGGAAATATACTTTGAGCAACAATTTCATCTGCCGATAATTCTTCTAATTCTTTTGAACCTGTTAAAACCGTATTTAAAATATTAGTAGCGTAATTAATGTCTACTTCAAAAACATATTTTTTTCCATAGGTTGCTGTTGGTCCTTCAGAATCTCTTTCAATAACTAAAAATTTACCGCTTCCTGTATAAACAGCATCACCAATTTTATCAACTCTTGAAGACGCATAACCTGCATCTTTGTTTCTTTCTAATAAATAAACATACTCACTAACTGGAGCGCCTGTATCGGCATTAATTCCTAAAATTCTTATGACATCCGATTTGTTTCTAACCGCAGCACTTGAGGGGTTATCGATAGGCGATTGAATGAATGCATAAATTATGTGATTAACTTCATCATAAGCAATAGCTTCAAAACCTCTATTATCCCATCTTTTAGAATATACTGCAGGCAATGTTTCTGCACCGTAAGTTCCTGCTACTTGGGGGGTTGTTCCCAATACTGATGTTCCAGATGGCACATAACGCTCTATTAAAGTTCCGTTAGGTTGAAACTTATATACTGCTGGCCTGTACTCATCACATGCCCAAAAGTTACCATCTTTATCAATTAAAACACCTTCAAAATCACCGCCATATTCATCATAAGGTAACTCGTGGTATACTTCTGAAGCCCCATCAACATAATCTGAATTTACATAAGCTGTTGCAGCATCGGTATAGGTTACTGGCACTTCATCATATCCTGGAATATTTCCTTTTCCTGTTATAGGGGTTGTTCCATCTTTTCTAGTAAGAAGAATTTGATCATCTAAAGTAACTGCTCCTGTTGTTTTATTTAAAGTGAATTTTACGATTCTACCTTGATAATCTGGCAATTTGAATGGTCTTAAAGGTTTTGTAGAAGCGGGTGTAACACCAGAAACGGCATCGGCATTAGGTCCTCTATCTGGTATAGCATAAAAAACATAATTGGTAGCTGTAGAATTTGCAGCATCGTAAAACAATCCTGAGAAACCACCTAAAAGTACTGGCGCTTGTCCACCATCGTAAACCGGTGTTCCTAACGTTGGCCAGCTAGCAACTAACTCGTTAATAGCATAACTTGTAACTGTTGGTGTTCCTAATAAATGGTTTTTATAACCTAAAGGTAAAATATCAATAATAGTATTGTTAGTTAAATTTAAAACTACCAATGCATTATTTTCTTGACAACCTACATAAGCTCTAGTACCATCTTCTATAACAGTAATATATTCTGGTTCCATATCCTGAGAAACAGTAGCCATTCCATTGTTTCCAAAAATACGAATGCCTTTATTTTGAAGCGATGCTTTTTTATCATTATAAGCATTGAAATTAATTGAAGTTACTGATGCAGACACAACACCATTGCTTAAATCTACAACAGAAATAGTACCCTCTGGGTCGTTGGTATAATCATCAGATGGCTCTCCTTCATTTGCAACCAAAAGTTTCATACCATCTGGAGTGAAAGTTAACATATCTGGCAAAGCGCCTGCCGTTATTTCGTGAACATAATCGCCATTTAAATCGAAAAACACCACTTTACCTGGGTTTTGTTTTGGGCTTGCTTCAACAGCTACCACAACAATATTACCATGTATAGCGATAGAATTTGGGCCTGCGCCGTAAGTAGATAAATCTACATTTTTAACTAAGGTTGGCACAACTGGATTGCTAATATCTACAATAGTAAAACTATTGCTTGCTGAATTAGTAAAAAAGGCGTTTTGGTTGATTACATCATAAGCAACAGTTTCAGCAGAGCCTTCAACACTTGTTGGATAACTTGCTAAGTGCTGAAGTGTGTTTTGGCTATTTAAACTTGTAAAAGACAACGCCAGTAAACTAGCAAAAAGAGTAATTTTTTTCATTTCATTTATTTGAATTAATTAATTCCATAAATAAAGTGATTACTCTTTTTTTTGGTATTACCTTATAATTATGTTGATGTAAAATATCAACTTCTAATTTTAATGAAATGGAAATTTAAGTTTATGGATGTTACGTAAACATTAAAAGGTGTTATGGTTTTGCGTTAGCCATTACTCATGCACAACAATTTAAATCAATGAAATCATAAATGCTACGCATTTGAAGCGGAAAGAGCGACCCTTGTGGTAACGCCCCAATTATTTGAATAAAAAAATCCTGACTCAATCTAGAATCAGGATTTTGCAATTATGTTGGCTTACTAGGGCTCGAACCTAGACTCTTCTGGACCAAAACCAGACGTGTTGCCAGTTACACCATAAGCCAATGTGTAATTGAGGGTGCAAATTTAGTACAAAGTTTTATTTTCGCAAGCATTTTTTTGAAAAAATAATTATCAATACTTAACGTTTACTTAAAAACGTACTGAATACCATATTTATTATTAAATTCGCCACAGATTTTGAACATTCCAAGTTTAAAGTTCTAAGTTGAGAGCTAAAAATCTGGAATTTAAAAGATAAATACCCAATTATTTCAATTAATTGCTAACTACAATTTCACAATATGACCAATTTTAATTTTAAAAAATGGAACACCATTTTAGGATGGCTCACTTTTTTAATAGCATTTATAACTTACGGCTTAACTGTTGAGCCCACTGTTAGTTTCTGGGATGCAGGCGAATATATTTTAACTTCAGCTAAATTACAAGTAGGTCACCCACCAGGAGCACCTTTATTCCAAATGCTTGGAGCGTTTTTCTCTATGTTTGCTTTAGAGCCTTCTCAAGTTGGTTTTATGATGAATATGATGAGTGCCATATCTAGTGCCTTCACCATTCTGTTTATGTTCTGGACCATTACGTTGCTTTTAAAAAAAATAGTTGGTCTTAAAAACGACATCACTAAAGAAAAAGCAATTGCTATTTTAGGTAGCGGTGTAGTTGGTAGTTTAGCTTTTACATTTACAGATTCGTTTTGGTTTAATGCTGTAGAGACTGAAGTATATGCCATGGCTACATTAATCATGGCCGTTATGTTTTGGCTTGGACTGCGTTGGGAACAAGACATGCACAAACCCCGTGGTAGCCGTTGGCTTATATTAATTGCCTTTATTATTGGGCTTTCCTTTGGGGTTCACTTTATGGGATTATTAACCATTCCTGCTATCGGTCTTATATACTATTTTAAAAACTACAAAACCATTACTCTAAAAAACTTCATTATTGCCAATGTAGTTTCCGTAGCTATACTATTATTCATTTTTAAATTATTGGCACCAAATATTCTTAAAATATTTAGTGTTTTTGAAATTTTCTTCGTCAATTCAATCGGGCTTCCTTTTAATTCAGGTTCTATTATTGCTGGTATTTTATTGGTAGGAATAATTTATTACGGATTAAATTATACACAAAAAAAGGAATTGGTTCACCTTAATACAGGCATATTATGCGTCACCTTTATTATTATTGGGTTTTCAACATGGTTACTACTTCCTATTCGTGCTAATGCCAATGTGGTTATTAATGAAAACAACCCCTCAAGCGCCAGAGAATTATTAGCTTATTATAATTTAGAGCAATATCCTGAAACACATTTGTTTTACGGCCCACAGTTTACCGATCAATATGCTTATTTAGATGAAAACAACCCGTATATAGACGACAAACCTAAATACGAAAAAGACGAAGCCAAAGGTGAATACGTGGTTGTAAACAATTACAAAAATGCGAAACAAAACTACAACCATAAGCATGCATCCATTCTTCCGCGTATGTGGAGTGCAGAACATGCCGAAAACTACATGATGTTTTCTGGTTTTTTAGATTTCAAACTAAAACCAGAGTACCAAATGGAAAACGAATTGCGAACTACTATTAATAACTTTAAAAGTGAAGTCGCTAAAGGTTCTGTTGATTATGAAGATTACAACAGTTTTTTAAAACGTTTTAAAAGTTATATTGATATTGAAAAACCCTCATTGGCAAGTAACATTAAATATATGTTTGAATACCAATTAGGCTACATGTACTGGCGTTATTTTATGTGGAATTTTTCAGGAAGACAAGATGATATTCAAGGAAAGTATGACAACCATGGTAATTGGATAACTGGCATAAAACCATTAGACGAAAAGCTTTTAGGAATGTCTCAAGACAATTTACCTAGCGATGTAAAAAACAACAAAGCAAGAAACACCTATTACTTGTTACCCCTTATATTAGGACTTTTAGGTTTCTTCTTCTTATTCAATAGCAACAAAAACGTCTTTTGGATTTTATTGGTATTTTTCCTTTTTACAGGAGTCGCCATACAGGTTTATACCAACGTACGCCCTTTTGAACCACGTGAGCGCGATTACTCGGTAGTTGGCTCGTTTTATGTGTTCGCCATTTGGATAGGTTTTGGTGTATATGCCTTATATGATGCTTTAAAGAAATACATTTCACCTAAACTTTTAGCACCAGCATTATCTGTTATCTGTCTAATATTAGTTCCAGGTATTTTAGCAGCTAATAATTGGGACGATCACGACCGATCAGACAAATATACCGCTAGGTCTATGGCTAAAATGTATTTAGATTCGTGTGCAGAAGACGGTATTCTATTCACAATTGGAGATAATGACACCTTCGCACTTTGGTATGCTCAAGAAATTGAAGGCTACAGAACCGATGTGCGCGTTGTAAACACCAGTTTATTTCAAACGGATTGGTATATAGACCAAATGAAACGTAAAGCTTATGAAAGCGACCCGATTCCTTCACAACTAACACACGATTTATATAAATATGGCACTAATGACTATATCATTATAGAACCCGTTGTGAAAGACACCTTGCAAGTAAAACAGTTTTTGGATTTTATTGCGAGTAATAACCCCAAAACCAAGTATAGATATATTTTAGAACAAAAAGGGGTTGATATTTCACAAGTTAGAGAACAAGATTTAAATGCGAGCTATTTACCAACCGAGTTCTTAAGGATTCCAGTAAACAAAGAAAACGCTTTAAAATCTGGTATAGTAAGCCCTAAAGACGCCGATAAAATAGTACCATATATTGATATAAATGTAAGTGGTGGTGCTTTATACAAAAACAGGTTATTAATGCTTGATATTGTTGCTAATAACAATTGGAAGCGTCCTATTTATTTTACTGGTGGTAGCTTTGGTGACGACGATTATATTTGGATGAAAGACTACTTACAATTAGATGGTATGTGTTACAAATTAGTACCTATAAAAACATCCGTTGATAGAGCAAACCCGTTTGACATGGGACGTGTTGATAGCGACCTTATGTACAAAAAAGTTAAAAAATGGGATTGGGGCAATAGTGGCAGTCCAGATATTTATCACGATCCAGAAACACGTAAAAACTCCATTTCTTACAGAGGTAATTTAGCCCGATTAATTGAACAATTGCTTACGGAGAAAAAACTAAGTAAAGCTGAAGAAATCGCAGACATAGCCATGACAAATATGCCTGTTGAGTATTTTGGATACTACACGCTTTTAGAGCCGTACATAAGTGCTTACTACGAAGTAGGCAATAAAGAAAAAGCTCAAAAACTCTTTAAAGAGGTAGCTAAAAAATACCAAGAGAATTTATTCTATTACAGCACATTAAAAACGGCTAATCAAGAACGATTTTTTGAAGATATTTACACGGATATTGAACGCTATAAAGGCTTAATAAACGTTGTTGTAAAATACGATCCTAAATTTGCTGAAGCAGAAGGTGATATATTTAACAATCATTTAATGCTATTTAAACACTTTTATGGAGGACAAAGTGAAAAATCAGATACTCCAAAAACAGATTTAGATATACCAGCTAACGATAGCAGTATAGATTCAACAACTGAGTAAGGCATGACCTTAACACCTGTAAAAACTCCATTAGTAGCCAAAAAGATGTTCCCAAACTATGTTTGGGACATCCCTACTAACGATAAGGTTCTATATCTTACGTTTGATGATGGCCCAACTCCAGAAATAACTAATTGGACATTAAATACCCTAAAAAAATTCAACGCAAAAGCTACTTTTTTTTGCATTGGAAATAATATTGAAAAACACCCCGACATCTTTCAAAATATTTTAGATGATGGACATGCCATTGGAAACCATACAAACAACCATATTAAAGGCTGGAAAACAAAATCGAAAGACTATTTGGCTAATATTGAATTGTGCAAAACCGTTTTTGAAAATCAAATCCCAAAAATCAAATTCCAAAAATCAAATTCCAATCCCGATAACTATCGGGGCAATGATTCAACAAACGGCAGTCAACAAGTGTCAATCGTCAATCTTTTCCGTCCTCCTTACGGACAAATAACCCCCAAACAAGGAAAAAAACTCTTAGATTTAGGTTACAAAATTATTATGTGGGATGTACTCTCCTTTGATTGGGATAAAGAAGTTTCAGAAGAAACTTGCTTAAAAAATGTTACCTTAAATGCAATTAACGGGAGTATTGTGGTGTTTCACGATAGTATAAAAGCATTAAAAAATATGCAATACACATTACCAAAAGTGTTGGAGTTTTATACTAAAAAAGGGTTTGTTTTTAAATCGATTGATTTAAAATAAGATTTTCAGAACAATCAGAAATGTTAAACATACTTTTGAATGATGCCAATAAGTGTATTAGCGTCTTGCTCACCACTTTGTCGCCATTTCATTTCGCCGTCTTTGTAAACAATTAATGTTGGAAGTGTTTTTACACGCAACGCTTCAGCTAGCTCTTCGTTTTTTTCAACATCAATTTTAATCACTTTAGCTTTATCACCAAGTGCCGCTGCCACATCTCTTAAAACGGCATGCATTGCTGTAGATTGATCATTCCAATCTGTGAAAAATTCTAACAAAACAGGAATTTCTACATCAATTAGTTCCCCAAATTTTGACATACTCTATTGTTTATTAGTCAAATGTACTTATACAAACCTACGCAATTTTTCGAAAATATCAATAAACACAGTGTTTATAATGCATTATTATAAAAATAGGTAATTACTTTGTATAATAAAAATATAATAAATTAGGTAATACTTGTCCCTTTTTTAAGTTCAATCACTGTAATCTCTGGCCACATACCTACACGCCCAGGAAATGCCAAATACCCAAAACCTCTATTTACGTTTATATATTGCCCCATTTCTTCGTAAATACCTGCCCAATACTTGTAACGCCATTTTGCTGGACTCCATTTAAACCACCCAGGTATTTCAATACCAAACTGCATACCATGGGTGTGACCACTTAATGTTAGATGGTAATGGTAATCATCATCAATCACCACTTTTTCCCAATGGGTTGGGTCGTGACTCATTAATATTTTAAAATCTTCTTTTTTAATACCAGAAGCGGCTTGTTTCAAATCGCCTTCTTGTTTAAAACCACCTGTACCCCAATTCTCAACACCAACCAAGGCAATACGTTCACCATCCTTTTCTAAAAAGCGACTTTCATTTAATAATAGATCAAAGCCTATTTGCTTCTGAATGATTTTTAAATCTTCTAGATTTTGATGTTTAGCAGCTTCAGAATTCCAAGTAACATAATCGCCATAATCATGGTTTCCCAATACCGAAAATTTACCATCTTTAGCCTGTAGCTTATTAAAAACATCCATGTAAGGATGCATTTCTTCAGCTTTATTGTTTACCATATCACCCGTAAACAGAATAACATCACTTTGCTGCTCATTAACCAAATTTACGGCGTATTTAACTTTTTCAATATCGTCAAAACTGCCCGAATGAATATCGCTTAACTGTGTTATTTTATACCCATGAAATGCATTGGGCAAATCTTCAAAAGTGAGCGTATACTTTAATACCTTAAAATTATACTTACCCTTATAAATACCATATAAAACCGACACCAGCGGAATTGCAGCTATACCTAAAGCTATCTGACTAACAAACTGCCTGCGCGCCGCAAAGTAATTTCCTTTTGCTGCATCTCCTTCAGTAAAATAGCGGTAAATAGCCAAGGGCACCCTAAAAACATCTTCAGCAAACATGCCTAAAAAAAGAACCATTTTTGGAATCAAAATCGCTATAAAAAACCCAAAAGCATAAGCATGGGCGTGAGAAAACCCGTCCCTTCTATTAAAACCATAATAGTTAAAAACAAAATTGCCAACAACTAACACAGAAATAACCCAATACGATAAGTGAGACCAGTTATTTTTTGAAACCGTTTTAAATGCCTGAAAAGCATATAAATCTAGAATTAAGAAAATAACAAGAAAAATAATCCATCGAAGCATAATTATAAAAATTAGTTTGTAAAGTTACTCATTTCGTATTTTGATTTTCTTATGAAACTGTTAAACGTTTGATTTCAATTTCTAGGTTAAAATTTCATCAATCGTAACATCGCAAACCCTAAATCAAAAATTCTTTTCGTAGTTTTGGTTTTCTTGTCTGTTCGAGCGCGGTCGAGAACTTATTTTTATGCGAATAGTTTTTAAAAACCTCTCGACTGCGCTCGAGGCGACATAGTAGTTTCACTTTAATATTTCAATAAATGTCCGATCAAAAACGTCTTTTTTTAGTTGATGCCTATGCCTTAATTTTCCGTGGGTATTATGCCTTTATAAAAAACCCAAGAATTAACTCAAAAGGTGTTGACACGTCTGCCATTATGGGTTTTATGAACTCGCTTTTAGACGTCATTAAACGCGAACGCCCAGACCATTTAGCCGTTTGTTTTGATAAAGGCGGAAGTGCCGATAGGGTTGAAATGTTTGAAGCCTACAAAGCCAATAGAGATGAAACGCCCGAAGCCATAAAAATTGCAGTACCTTATATCCAAGACATTTTAAAAGCCATGCACATTCCTATTATGGTAAAAGAAGGTTTTGAGGCGGATGATGTTATTGGAACACTTTCTAAACAAGCCGAAAAAGAAGGTTATAAGACCTTTATGGTAACGCCCGATAAAGATTTTGCGCAATTGGTTTCCGAAAATATTTTTATGTACCGTCCCGTTTTTGGTGGAGGTTACGAAACTTGGGGAATCCCCGAAGTGCAAAAAAAGTTCGAAGTAAAAGACCCGTTGCAAGTAATTGATTTTTTAGGGATGATGGGCGATTCCAGTGATAATATACCTGGGTTGCCTGGAGTTGGCGAAAAAACTGCTAAGAAACTTTTAGCGGAATATGGTAGTATGGAAAACCTTTTAGCCAACACACACGAACTAAAAGGTAAAATGAAAGAGAAAATTGAAGGTGCTAAAGAATTAGGATTACTTTCCAAAAAATTAGCCACCATTATGTTAGATGTTCCGGTAACTTTTCATGCTAAGGATTTTGAATTGGACCAACCCAATTTACCAAAAGTAACCGAAATTTTTCAGGAATTAGAATTCAGACAGTTGCTTGCTAATTTTGAGAAAACATTTGCAACAGAAACTTCAACCGAAACCACTTCAACTTCTAATAAAACAGAAATACAAACAACACCTAAAGAAACAGCTTCAGCAGGTGCAGGACAATTTTCATTATTTGGTGGTGATATTTCTACTTCAAAAGAGACAGAAACCATTTCTGAATTCACCAGAAAAACAGTCGAAACCACCTCGCATTTTTACCAAAGTGTCTCTTCTGGTATGGCAACAAAACTGTTTATTAAAAATTTGATGAACCAAACCTCGGTATGTTTTGATACGGAAACCACCGATATCAATCCCATAACGGCACAATTAGTTGGCATTGCTTTTTCTTGGGAAGTTGGCAAAGGGTTTTATGTGCCGTTTCCTGAACACAAAGATGAAGCCCAAGCACTCATAGAGCAATTACGCCCGTTTTTTGAAAATGAGCACATTGAAAAAATTGGTCAGAATTTAAAATACGATATTAAAGTACTGGCTAAATATAATGTTGAAGTAAAAGGAAAGCTGTTTGATACCATGTTAGCGCATTATTTAATTAACCCCGATATGCGCCACAATATGGATGTTTTGGCAGAAACCTATTTAAATTACACACCAATTTCTATTGAAGAATTAATCGGTAAAAAAGGGAAAAACCAACTTTCGATGCGAGAGGTATCCTTAGAAAAACAAACGGAATATGCAGTTGAAGATGCCGATGTGACGTTGCAATTAAAAGAACATTTTGAAAAAGAGTTAGGAGATGCCAATACCAAAAAACTATTTGACGATATAGAAATTCCGTTGCTTCGAGTACTCGCCGCTATGGAATTGGAAGGAATTAATTTAGACGAAAAATTCTTGAATTCACTTTCAGCACAACTTGAAAACGATATAAAATCTTTAGAAACCAAAATTTATGCAGAAGCGGGTGAAGAATTCAACATTGCTTCTCCAAAACAATTGGGAGATATTTTATTTGACAAATTAAAACTGGTTGATAAACCTAAAAAAACCAAAACTGGACAATATGCCACAGGTGAAGATATTTTGAGTTATTTGGCAAAAGATCATGATATTATTCAACACATATTAGATTTTAGGGGCTTATCGAAACTAAAAAGTACTTATGTGGATGCCTTACCAACACAGGTAGAGCCTTCAACCAGCAGAGTGCACACCGATTATATGCAAACAGTAGCGGCTACTGGCCGACTTTCAAGCAATAATCCCAACCTTCAAAATATCCCAATTCGTACCGAACGCGGACGCCAAGTACGAAAAGCTTTTATTCCACGAAGCAAAGATTATATATTGCTAGCTGCTGATTATTCGCAAATAGAACTCCGCATCATTGCCGCTTTAAGCAAAGAAGAAACCATGATTAACGCCTTTAAAAATGGTGAAGATATTCATGCAAGTACCGCATCAAAAGTTTTTAATGTCCCTATTGGAGAAATAACCAGAGAACAACGTAGCAATGCTAAAACGGTAAATTTTGGTATTATTTATGGCGTTTCTGCTTTTGGGTTAAGCAATCAAACCGATTTATCGCGTAGTGAATCTAAAGAATTGATTGACACCTATTATTTAACCTACCCAAAACTCAGAAACTTCATCAACGAACAAATCGATTTTGCACGAGAGAATGGCTACGTTCAAACCGTTTTAGGTAGACGCCGTTATTTAAACGACATTAATTCCAGAAATGCCGTAGTTCGTGGTGCTGCCGAACGTAATGCCGTAAACGCACCTATTCAAGGTAGCGCTGCCGATATTATTAAAATAGCTATGATTCATATATACGAAAAACTGCAAGCAGGAAACTTCAAAACCAAAATGTTACTACAAGTCCATGATGAGTTGGTTTTTGATGTTTATAAACCAGAACTGGAAACCATCAAAACATTGGTTAAAACCGAAATGGAAAATGCATATGCTCTAGAAGTTCCTTTAGATGTTGAATTAGGTATAGGAAATGATTGGTTAGAGGCGCACTAATAAATATAAGATATATATTTGCAGCTTATTTAAATCTTTATGTCCATTATTTCGAAAGATATTTCAAAAGCTGTTCAACTTCTAAAGGAAGATAAATTAGTTGCTATTCCAACAGAAACTGTTTATGGTTTAGCAGGAAATATTTATAGTGAACGCGCAATTAGCAGCATTTTTAAAATGAAGCAAAGGCCATTATTCAATCCATTAATAGTTCATATCCCCTCTATTGATAATTTAGATAAAATTGTTAGAGAGGTTCCCGAAAAAGCAAAACTATTAAGTAATGCATTTTGGCCCGGGCCATTAACATTGGTTTTAAAAAAACAACCTAGCGTACCCGATACTGTAACAGCAGGAAAAGATACAGTGGCTGTACGAATTCCAAACCACCCTGTAACTATTAAATTATTAGAAGGTTTAAATTTTCCGTTAGCAGCACCCAGTGCAAACCCTTTTGGACGCATAAGCCCTACTTGTGCTGAACATGTTGAAGATTATTTTAAAAACGATCTAGAAATGGTTTTAGATGGGGGTTCATGTAAAAACGGCATCGAATCGACTATTGTAGGTTTTGAAAACAATGAGCCCATAATATATAGATTAGGTTCAATTTCAATTGAAGACATACAAGCTGTGATTGGTAATATTGAAATAAAAAACAAAAAGGATAGCAATCCTGATGCTCCTGGAATGCTTTCTAGACATTATGCACCATCTACCCCAACATTTCTGGTTGAAAATGTGAGCACTTTTATATATCCATATTCAGAAAAAAAGATAGGGTTTTTGCTATTTAACAAGCCTATTGAAAATTACTCACTCAAAAATCAATTCGTTCTTTCTGAAAATTCAAATTTAATGGAGGCTACTTCAAAGGTGTACAGTACATTACATACTTTAGATAAATTAAACCTTGATATGATTGTATGTGAAACATTTCCGGATTATGGTTTAGGAAAATCAATAAACGATAGACTTTTGAGAGCCACTAAAAAAGAATAATTTATAATTCATTTAAACAATTATAAATAATGTTATTAAAGGCTACTAAAAAACCAAATCAAAACACACATATTAAAGTGTAATTAGTTTTAAAAATAATATGATTTCACACGCTAATAAAGGTTAGCAAACTAATTAAAAATAAGTGCATTCACTATTTGGTAATCAAATAGATTATCGTACATTTGCAAACTCTTTTTGAGAGAGGAATGTTTAATAAAAATAATTAATAACGTGGACACATTAAGCTACAAAACCATTTCAGCCAATAAAGCTACTGCAGATAAGCAGTGGGTTTTAGTTGACGCTGAAGGTCAATCTTTGGGTCGTTTAGCTTCAAAAGTTGCAAAACTTTTAAGAGGCAAACACAAACCTAGCTTCACACCACACGTTGATTGTGGTGATAACGTAATTGTTATCAATTCAGAAAAAATCAACTTAACCGGAAACAAATGGAACGATAAAACGTACATTCGTCATACAGGTTATCCAGGTGGTCAAAGAAGTTTAACTGCTACAGAACTGTTTGGAAAAGATCCAGCACGCGTAGTAGAAAAATCAGTAAAAGGAATGTTACCTAAAAACAAATTAGGTGCAGATTTATTCCGTAATTTAAATGTTGTTGTTGGTTCAGAGCACACTCACGCTGCACAAAAACCAAAAGCAATTAACTTAAACGAATTCAAGTAATGGAAGTAATTCACAAAATTGGTCGCAGAAAAACGGCTGTTGCTCGTGTATATGTTGCCCCAGGAAAAGGTAACATCACAGTAAACAAAAAAGAATTAAACGCTTACTTTACTACAACTACTTTACAATACAAAGTAAACCAACCATTAGCTTTGACTAATAACGAAGGTAACTTTGATATTAAAGTAAGTGTATTAGGTGGCGGTATTACTGGTCAAGCAGAAGCTGTTCGTTTAGCTATCTCTCGCGCTATGTGTGAAGTAGATGCAGAAAACAGATTGACACTTAAACCAGAAGGTTTATTAACAAGAGACCCAAGAATGGTAGAGCGTAAAAAATTCGGTCAGAAAAAAGCGCGTAAGAAATTCCAGTTCTCTAAACGTTAATATTATTAGGAATGTCATGCTGGACGCGATTACAGCAATTTCATTTCAAACAAAAAATTTAACCAGTTATTGTTGTCCTAGTCGTAAAAAACAGGATTTAGTTAAGCATCTAAATGAAGCCTAAAGCCTAAAGCTTAATTGCTTAAAGCAAAAAAGGAACATTGCTAATCAACAGAACGTAAACTATTACAAAATGGCAGTAGAAGTAAAAGAATTACTTGAAGCAGGTGTACACTTCGGTCACCTTACACGTAAGTGGGATCCAAACATGGCTCCTTACGTATACATGGAGCGTAACGGCATCCATATTATAAACCTTTATAAAACAGCGGCTAAAATTGACGAAGCTGGAGAAGCATTAGCTAAAATTGCTGCCTCTGGCCGTAAAATTTTATTCGTTGCAACAAAAAAACAAGCAAAAGATATCGTAGCTGAAAAAGCAGGATCTATCACTATGCCTTACATCACTGAAAGATGGCCAGGTGGTATGCTAACTAACTTCGTAACTATTAGAAAAGCTGTTAAAAAAATGGCTATGATTGATAGAATGAAGAAAGATGGTACTTTCTTAACGCTTTCTAAAAAAGAACGTTTACAAGTAGATCGTTTAAGAGCTAAGTTGGAAAAAAACTTAGGTTCTATTGTAGACATGACACGTTTACCAGGTGCATTATTTGTAGTTGATATTAAACGTGAGCACATCGCTATTAAAGAAGCTCAAAAATTAAACATTCCTATTTTTGCAATGGTTGATACTAACTCTGATCCACGTCAAGTTGATTATGTAATACCTGCAAATGATGATGCTTCTAAATCTATCGATAAAGTATTATCTTATGTTACAGCTTCTATTGCTGCTGGTTTAGCCGATAGAAAATCTGACAAAGAAGACCAAGATGATGACAATGAAAAAGTTGCACCAACTAAAAAACGTGCATCTAAAGCAGTTGTTACCGACGAGGAAGAATAATTAACAATTTCACAATACAAATAAGTCGTTTAATTATTTTCTTTACAGGAATATTTGAACGACTTTTTTAAATTAAAAAAGATATGGAATCTACAGTAAAAATTACAGCAGCTGAGGTTAATAAATTAAGACAAGCTACAGGTGCAGGAATGATGGATTGTAAAAAAGCTTTAGTTGAAGCTGAAGGCAATTTTGATAAAGCAATTGAAGTTTTACGTAAAAAAGGCCAAAAAGTTGCTGCAAACCGTGCAGACCGTGAGTCTTCTGAAGGTGCTGCTATTGCAAAAGTTAATGCTGACAATACCGTAGGTGTTGCCATCGTTTTAGGTTGCGAAACTGACTTTGTTGGTAAAAACGAAAACTTTATTGCATTAGCTGACCAATTGGCTGATTTAGCATTTACAGTAAACACAAAAGAAGAACTTTTAGCCGCTGATTTTGGTGGAATGACTGTTGCTGATAAATTAATTGAGCAAACAGGTGTTATTGGTGAAAAATTAGATATCAATGCTTTTGAAAAATTAGAAGCTCCTTATGTTGGTTCTTACGTTCATATTAACAAAATTGCTGCTTTAGTAGGTTTAACTGCTAATGTAAAAAATGCTGAAACATTATCTAAAGATGTTGCAATGCAAATTGCTTCTATGGGTGCAACAACATTATCTTACAAAGATTTTGACCCTGCATATATTGCTTCAGAATTAGAAGCTAGAATTGCTGTTATTGAAAAAGATAATGAAGAGTTTGCTCGTTTAGGTAAAACCCTTAAAAATGTACCACAATACATTTCTATGGCGCAATTAACGCCTGAAGTTTTAGCAAAAGCTGAAGAAACTGCAAAAGCTGAATTGAAAGCTGAAGGAAAACCGGAACAAATTTGGGATAGGATTTTACCAGGTAAATTAGAGCGTTTTATTTCAGACAACACCACTTTAGACCAAGAACAATGTTTATTAGATCAAAACTTTATTAAAGATGATAAAATAAACGTTGCTAAATATGTTGCTTCTTATGGAGATGTTGCTATTGCAGGATTTAAACGTGTTGCTTTAGGATAATAAATTTCCTAGAAACAGGACTTAATATTATAAATATTTAACCACTTCATAACAAAATGAAGTGGTTTTTTTTGTGAAATGATGAACTTAATTTCTGGGATTATAGTTAGTTTTTAAGTAATTGACTTGGCTTAGCGATTGGAGTAGAAAGCCCACAGCGATGCAGGAGCCAGAACTTATAGCCCTTCGTCTATGCTCAGGGCAAACTACAAACCCATCTCTTTAGGGTAACACCCAAAACATAAAATTTATTGATGTATACCGTTATTTTGATAAATTGGACTTCGGTAAACACCAAAAATTTATGTAGTTTTGCACAACTTCAGTATAAAAATAATGAAATATAAAAGAATTCTTTTAAAACTATCTGGTGAAGCCCTAATGGGAGAGCGCCAATACGGTATTGACCCAGAACGTTTGGCCGAATATGCAAAAGATATTAAAACCATTACCGACAAAGGTGTTGAAGTTGCCATAGTAATTGGTGGTGGCAATATTTTTAGAGGGGTTGCTGGTGCTAGTAACGGTATGGACCGTGTGCAAGGAGACCATATGGGTATGCTTGCAACCGTTATTAATGGTTTAGCGCTACAAAGTGCTTTGGAAGATGCTGGCTTGCCAACTCGTTTACAGTCTGCTGTACATATTAACCAAGTGGCAGAGCCTTTTATACGCCGTAAAGCAATGCGTCACTTAGAAAAAGGGCGTGTTGTTATTTTTGGTGGTGGTACCGGAAATCCTTATTTTACTACCGATTCTGCAGCAGTTTTACGTGCTATAGAAATTGAAGCCGATGTGATTTTAAAGGGAACACGTGTGGATGGTATTTATAATACCGACCCAGAAAAAGACACTAATGCTGTAAAATTCAATTTTATATCATTTGATGATGTGTTGCGAAAAGGCTTAAAAGTAATGGATACTACGGCTTTTACACTTAGTCAAGAAAACCAACTTCCAATTATAGTTTTCGATATGAACAAAAAAGGGAACTTACTAAAAGTTGTTTCTGGCGAAAAAGTAGGAACCGAAGTAAACCTATAAACTTGGCGTAATTTTTAAGTAATTGATTGAAAAAGTTTGATATTATGAATGAAGAAATACAATTTATATTAGACACAGCAAAAGAGGCAATGGACAGTGCCATTAAGCATTTAGAAAAGCAATTTGTTAATATTAGAGCAGGAAAAGCGAGTCCTGCCATGCTTGGAAGTGTTATGGTAAGTTATTACGGGGCGCAAACACCTCTATCTCAGGTTGCCAATGTAAATACTCCAGATGGTAGAACTATTACCGTACAACCATGGGAAAAAAAGATGCTTCAAGAAATTGAAAAAGGGATTCAAATTGCAAATCTGGGTTTCAATCCTATGAACAATGGCGATACTATTATTATTAATGTCCCTCCTTTAACAGAAGAACGCCGTCGTGATTTAGCAAAACAAGCTAAAGCTGAAGCTGAAGACGCAAAAATCGGGGTTCGTTCTGCAAGAAAAGATGCTAATAATGATATTAAAAAATTAGACGAAGTATCTGAAGACCTTAAAAAGAACGCCGAGGTAGATGTGCAACATTTAACCGATAAGTACGTTAAAAAGATTGATGACCTTTTCGATAACAAAGAAAAGGAAATTATGACTGTATAATTTTAAAGCGACTGAAAAGTCGCTTTTTTTTCAAACTTTAGCTTTGCATTATACCTATGTTTAAATATTGTATTCTTCTAGTTTATGCTTTTTTTGTTACAATATCTCAGGCACAATCTGCTAAAGAAAACCATGTAGAAGCGATACAAGATTCTGTTAAAAAAACCGCTTTGGTTAAAGGACTAGCAAATGGCTATATCCCAACCAAATACTTCAATTTTGATTTAAGATATCTTATAAAATACAACCAATATGAAGGTATACGAACGGGAATAGGTGGCATTACAAATGATGCCTTTTCAGAAAATGTTAGAATAAACGGATACGCTGTTTATGGATTTAGAGACGATACATTTAAATATAATGTTGGTAGCAGTTTTAGGCTAAACGAAAAAACCAATACATGGATGACGTTTTCTTATACCGATGACTTACAAGAAACCGGAAGCACAAAATTTTTAACGGATAAACGCATTTTTCAGTTCTTTGAACCTCGTTTACTCAATATCGATTTGTTTCATAAACATATTACAAAGTCCATTGCTTTCGAACACCAAATATCAAACAATTTAAATGCAGAAACCGAATTTTCAGAAAGCTACATTAAACCCACTTATAGCTACGGTTACGTAACCAATAATGGTGTATTAAATACTTTCAACTTAAGTATTGCTAAATTTGCATTCCAATGGAGTCCACTTAAAAGCACTAAGGTTTCCGAAACTAACGTAAAAGAAAACGAATATCCATTAATCACATTACAATACACCAAAAGTTTTAATGATGTTTTTAAAAGCGATTTAAATTTTTCGAAAATAGATTTTAGAACCATTCACCAAATTGGAAAAAAAGATAGTAATCTTTCTGAAATCACATTAGTAGGTGGTATAGCAAATGGAGATATTCCCTTAACCCATTTATACCACGCCTACCCCAATAACATTACAAAAGAAACTATCATGCAACGCTTTTCGGTTGCGGGTACCAATAGTTTTGAAACCATGTTTTTTAATGAGTTTTTTTCTGATAAGTTTGCTACACTTCAATTCAAACATTATCTCAAACCTTTTTATGTTACAGCCCGTTACAAACCGCAAATAGTTTTAATTACACGTTATGCCATAGGCGACACCAAAGAACCTGAAAAACACCAAAACGTTACATTTGGCTCGCTTAAAAAAGGCTATACTGAATCGGGTTTTGAAATCAATAAACTACTTTTTGGATTTGGTTTAAGTTTTACTTACCGCTATGGCGCCTATCATTTGCCCGAGTTTGGTGATAATGTTGCCTTTAAGTTTACATTTAACTTGACTTTATGAGGTAATAGCCTCATTTTTTCTACCTTTGCGCAACTTTTATTTAAGGCATGTTAAAACTTTTTACCAAGGATTTTTGGGACGTTATCGCAAGGTTAATTTTACGTAATAAAATTGGTATTCTTGTTAGTATCATTATTATTACCATTTTGTTTAGTACGCAATGGAAAAATATGCGTTTTTCCAATACCGAAGCGAACCTTTTACCAGATGATCACGAAGTAAACATCACCTACAACAACTTTTTAAAAACTTTTGGTGAAGAAGGAAATCTTGTCATTATTGGCGTAAAAGACAGCACTTTATTGTCTGTTGATAAACTAAACGCCTGGAACAAATTAGCCAACAGTTTTAAAAAATATGATGAAGTTGAAACGGTTATTTCTGTTAAAGACCTTCAAAAACTAGTAAAAGATACGCTTCACCAAAAATTCAGCCTTCAACCTTTTATTAAAGATTCTATAGGATCAGTTTCTCAAATAATTGAACTTGAAGATGAGCTTTTCAACAAATATCCATTTTATGATAATTTCTTATTCAATAAGAAAACAAAAACCATAAGAACCATTATTTATCTTGATAAAGCTATTGTAAATACATCGGCCAGAAAAGAATTTATACTTAATGAATTAATACCAAAAATTGAAGATTTTGAGATTGCTACAAATTTAGATGTTCGCATTTCGGGCATGCCGTATATTAGAACACTAAACGCGCAATTAATTGTAGATGAAATTGTTTGGTTTGTACTAGCGGCTTTGTTGGTTACTTCGCTTATTTTCTTTTTATTTTTTAGATCGTTTAGAGCTACTTTAATTTCGCTGGTTGTTGTTTGTATTGGGGTGATGTGGACTCTCGGAATTATCGGCGCTTTAAACTACGAAATAACTGTTTTAACAGCTCTCATTCCGCCATTAATTATTGTTATAGGTATTCCAAACTGTATCTTTTTAATTAATAAATACCAACACGAAGTAAAACTTCATGGTAATAAAGTGAAATCGTTACAGCGCGTTATCACAAAAATTGGAAATGCTACATTAATGACTAATGTAACTACCGCCTCTGGTTTTGCCACGTTTATTTTCACTGAAAGCACCCTTTTAAAAGAATTTGGTATTGTAGCTTCGTTAAGTATCCTATCTATTTTTATACTGTGTTTATTAATTATCCCTATTATTTATACGTTTTTACCTTACCCAAAAGACAGACATTTAGAACACTTAAACAAACGTTGGATTGGTGGTTTTGTAAACTGGATGGAGCGCATGGTAAAGCACGAACGCATTGCCATTTACTCTGTAGCTTTAGTTCTATTGATAGTAAGTATTATAGGCATCTACCAAATAAAGATTTCGGGCAGTTTAATTGAAGACATGCCACAAAATTCTGAATTTGTAAATGACATCCGTTTTTTTGAAGATGAATTTAACGGTATTATGCCTTTGGAATTTATGATTGACACCAAGCGAAAACAAGGTGTTATGAAACTTTCTACGTTAAGACGTATGGATGAATTACAGGAAGCCATTAACGAAACGCCTGAGTTATCGAAACCCATTTCTGTGGTAGATTTGGTTAAATATTCCAAACAAGCTTATTACAACGGAAACACCAAATTTTACCAACTGCCTACTTCACAAGAAAACAGTTTTATTTTATCGTACGCCAAAAACTCAACATCCGATGTTGATTTACTTAAGAATTTTGTGGATAGTACTGGGCAATATGCGCGTATCACAACCTTTATGAAAGATATTGGCACCGATAAAATGGAACGTATTGAAGAAAACCTTCAAAGTGAAATAGACAAATTTTTTCCTGAAGAACAATACAACGTTACCATGACGGGGAAAGCCTTAGTATTTCAAAAAGGCACTACCTATTTGGTTAAAAACCTTGCTATTTCTTTATCGCTTGCCATACTTTTAATCGCTTTGTTTATGGCGTATATGTTTAGGTCTGCACGTATGATTGTTGTTTCACTAATCCCTAACCTCATTCCGCTATTGGTAACCGCAGGATTGATGGGTTATTTGGGCGTTCCTATAAAACCTTCAACCATTTTGGTATTCAGTATCGCCTTTGGTATTTCGGTTGATGATACCATTCACTTTTTGGCTAAATACAGACAAGAATTACAAGCCAACAACTGGAAAATTAAAATATCGGTTTACGGTGCTTTACGTGAAACAGGTGTGAGCATGTTTTATACTTCTATTGTGTTATTCTTTGGTTTCTCGGTATTTACCATCTCTAGTTTTGGTGGTACCGTCGCTTTGGGGGCATTAGTATCCGCCACATTGCTTTTTGCTATGTTATCCAATCTTCTTTTGCTTCCTTCGCTATTACTATCTTTAGAACGCAGCATTGCCAATAAAGAAGTTTTGAAAGAACCTGCAATAAATATTATTCCTGAAGAAGACGAAACAGAAGAAGAAAATTTCAATATTTAAATTCTAAATTCAAAACTGAAAATCTTTGGAATTTGGTTTTAAGAATTTGAATTTTCATCTACGAAACCGAATAGTCTCAGAATTCTGAATTCTGAATTCTGAATTTTCTATATTTACATTAATAAATTTTAATACTTATGAAATTACGTAGTATTTCAGAATTACTGTCACAAGATTTTGTTAGTTCTGAAGTTGATATAAAAGGATGGGTTAGAACTTTTAGAGCGAACCGATTCATCGCTTTAAACGATGGTTCTACACTAAACAACATTCAATGTGTAGTAGATTTTGAAAACTTTGATGAAGCCCTTTTAAAACGTATTACCACAGGTGCTGCTATTCATATTAAAGGCGATTTAGTTGAAAGCCAAGGCAAAGGGCAAAAAGTAGAAATCCAAGTTAAGGAATTGAAAGTTTTAGGAGATTCAGATCCCGAAACTTACCCCATTCAACCAAAAAAGCACTCATTCGAATTTTTAAGAGAAAATGCCCATTTACGTACCAGAACCAACACGTTTAGCGCGGTTATGCGTTTGCGTTCTACCCTTTCGTTTGCCATTCATCAATATTTTAATGAAAACGGGTTTTACTACGTACATACTCCTATAATTACAGGAAGTGATGCCGAAGGTGCAGGCGAAATGTTTCGAGTTACCAATCTGGATGCTAAAAAACCACCTTTAAATGAAGAAGGCCATGTAGATTATTCTAAAGATTTCTTCGGAAAGGAAACCAATTTAACCGTTTCTGGGCAGTTAGAAGCCGAAACTTACGCCATGTCCTTAGGAAAAGTGTACACATTCGGACCTACTTTTAGGGCTGAAAACTCAAACACATCACGCCATTTAGCTGAATTCTGGATGATTGAACCCGAAGTCGCTTTTATGGATTTGGCGGGTAACATGGATTTAGCCGAAGATTTCATGAAATACGTGCTAAAATACATTCTTAAAAACAACCGTGAAGATTTAGAGTTTTTAGACGCCCGATTAAAAGACGAAGACAAAACCAAACCACAAAACGAACGCAGTGAATTTGGTTTGATTGAAAAATTAAACTTTGTAACCGATAATAATTTCAAACGCGTTAGTTACACCGAAGCCATTGATATACTTCGAGACAGCAACCCTAATAAGAAAAAGAAGTTCAAATATATCATTAATGAATGGGGTTGCGATTTACAAAGTGAACACGAACGTTTTTTAGTCGAAAAACACTTTAAATGCCCTGTTATTTTATTTGATTATCCCGCAAACATAAAAGCATTTTACATGCGTTTGAATGACGATGGAAAAACGGTTCGCGCCATGGATATTCTCTTTCCGGGTATTGGCGAAATTGTTGGTGGCGCACAACGTGAAGAACGTTTAGAAGTGCTAAAACAAAGAATGGCTTCTATTAATATTCCTGAAGAAGAGCTATGGTGGTATTTAGATTTACGCAAATTTGGCACTGCGGTTCATGCTGGTTTTGGTTTAGGTTTTGAACGTTTGGTTATGTTTGCTACAGGAATGAGCAATATAAGGGACGTTATTCCGTTTCCAAGAACACCTCAAAACGCCGAATTTTAAAAAACATTAGTATCTTGGTAATAAATTAGTGAAAAATTATTTTACTATCATTTTAAACCAAATCAAAATATGCTCAAACAACATTTACAATTCAAATTATCGCAAAAACTGTCGCCGCAACAAATTCAATTAATGAAATTGATACAGTTACCTACGCAAGCTTTTGAGCAACGCTTAAAACAAGAACTAGAAGAAAATCCAGCTCTTGAAGGTGGTGCCGAAGAAATTGAAAGTGACTTTGATTTGGATTTAGATAATACAAATGACGACTTTGATGATAGCGAATCAATAGGTAATGATGATATAAACGTAGATGAATATTTAAGTGATGATGAAATTCCAGATTACCGCACCCAAACCAATAATTACAGCAGTGATGATGAGGAAAAAACGATGCCCTATGCCGCAGGAACTTCATTTACACAACATTTAATAACTCAGCTAAATACATATAGGCTAGATGAAGAAGAATACGAAATAGCTGAATTCTTAGTTGGTAGCGTTGATGAGAGTGGATACATCCGTAGATCGTTATCCGATATTATGGACGATTTAGCATTCACCCAAAGTGTTTATACCACCGAAGAAAAAATTGCCAAAGTTCTTAGAATTGTACATCAATTAGACCCAGCAGGTGTTGGCGCCAGAAATTTACAAGAGTGCTTAAGTATTCAATTGCATAGAAAAGAAAAAACACCCGATACCGAATTAGCTATTGAAATTATTGATGACGCCTTCGAACAATTTACAAAGAAGCATTACGACAAGCTCATTCAAAAGTTTGACATTTCAGAAATTCAATTAAAAGATGCCATTAGTGAAATTGAACATTTGAACCCTAAACCTGGTGGATCTTACGCAGGAAACAATAGAATTGTAGAGCATGTGGTCCCCGATTTTGCCATTAAAATAGTTGACGGTGAATTAGAACTAACGCTAAATGGCCGCAATGCCCCAGAGCTTCATGTATCGAGAGAATATAACAATATGCTTAAAGGCTATAAAGAGTCGAAAGACAAATCGAAGTCCCAAAAAGATGCCGTTATTTTTATCAAACAAAAACTAGATGCTGCTAAGTGGTTTATTGAAGCTATTAAACAGCGCCAACAAACTTTATTTATTACCATGAGTGCCATTATGCACTACCAAGAAGACTATTTTTTAACAGGTGATGAGCGCAATTTAAAGCCCATGATCTTAAAAGATATAGCTGATGAAATTTCTATGGACGTCTCTACCGTTTCACGAGTAGCAAACAGTAAATATGTAGACACCCCTTACGGGACGAAGTTGATAAAAGAATTCTTTTCAGAATCGATGAAAAACGACCAAGGTGAAGATGTTTCAACAAGAGAAATAAAGAAAATTTTAGAAACGGTTATTGAGGAAGAAGACAAGAGAAAACCTTTAACAGATGAGACTTTAGCTTTAATTTTAAAAGAAAAAGGCTATCCTATAGCACGACGCACAGTTGCAAAATACAGAGAACAATTAGATATTCCGGTGGCTCGATTACGAAAAAAAATATAATGGATCGTATTTTAAAAAGTATCTCGTTTATTTTCCATCCATTACTTATGCCGCTAGTTGGTGTTGTTTTTTATTTTTTAGTATCTCCACGTTTTACACCTGAAGAAATAATATATGCTAAACTTATTTCTTTAGCTATACTAACTGTTTTATTGCCTATTTTAATATACTTTTTATTAAAAACATTAGGAAAAATACAGTCAATTTATTTAAAAACAACTAACGAGCGCATTTTACCCTTGACCTTAAATTGTATTATTATTCTAATAGTTTTATTACGTATTATAACTCAGTCACAATTTATAGAGCTCTATTTCTTTTTTGTTGGTATTTTAATTTCAACAATGGCTTGTTTAATATTGGCTATTTTAAAATTTAAAGCGAGTATACATATGATTGCTATATCTGGCCTTTTTATGTTTTTAATTGTTTTAAGTATTCATTTTAATATAAACATTAACGACATACTGGCTTTAATGAGTATTATAATGGGTGCAGTAGCTACTTCTAGGCTACATTTAAAAGCACATAACTATAAAGAGTTAATCATGGGCTTTTTTGTTGGCGTAATGCCTCAATTAATATTAGTGACCTATTGGTTATAATTCTTTTACCTCCTAAAAACTATAAGACATAAAACATCAAACCTACTTTTAAGGTATTTGTTTTTATATCATTGTCGTTCAATATAGCCTTGTCTGAAAAAATAGGATTTAAACCATAATACATATAAAAATTCCAAGTATTATAGCCCGCACAAAGAGTTAAACCGTATTGAATCTTATTGAAATCTCTAATATTATGATGTTTAACAGACCCTGAGTCTCCTTTAAACTTTGTGGTATTGGCAATTAAGTAACCTACCTTAAAGCCTGTATAAATACGCCAAAACTTATACTCAGTTGGGGTTGATGTACGCCATCTAAACTCAACAGGAAGTTCTAACAGTTGGTTTGTATACTTGTTTTTTGAATAAGAAGTAGTATTATCTAAAATAGAATAGGTTATATTACCATTACTACCTTTATCAATAAATAAATTTTGAATGTAAGAGTTTAACGAATACCCTAAACCAATACCAAGAGCAACATTCCCTTCTTGATTTAGAGGCATGTCTTTTATAATACCAAAATGGATGCCACTTGAAAAACCACTTTGCGATAAACCTTTTGGTTTTTTTCCTAGTAAATTATATGTAGTTCCTATATAAAACTGGTCTTCTTTGTAAAAATTATCAGCGCCACTAATACTATCTTCTTGTGAATAACACAAATGAACACTAAGCAAAAGAAGTAGGAATCTGTATGAAGATTTCATTAATTAGCAATTATAATTGATTATACAAACATACCATATTTATTAAAAAAAAAAGCGTTTTGAAATTTCAAAACGCCTTTAATATAAAATTAAGAATTTAGAATTTAGTTGTTGCCAATTACAGCACCCTTCTTTGTGGTGTAATTTATTTTAAGTGCATTTACTTTTCGTAATTCTTGCTTAATATCGCCAATCAATCCCATATTGGCATCTTTATCTACTTTTAAAGCAGTAGTTAAAAACGGAATTAATTCTTCTCTTTTAGAAGCGCGTTCTGCAGCAATAAAAGCAGCTATATCATTAACATCAGCAAAATCATCATTAAGTTGAATTCTGGTTTCAGTACCGTAATTTCTATAATTAGCACTTGGTTTACCTGCATATATATACATCACCAAATCTTTCTTATCTAATTTTTCAACCTGATCTGCAAATGGTAAATTATTTTCTATTTTCAAGGTGTTCTGTCTCATAACAGTTGCCACCATAAAAAAGAATAATAACATAAATACAATATCTGGTAATGAAGCCGTTGATATTGCTGGCATTTCGCCTCCTTGTTTCTTTTTAAATTTAGCCATAGTAATGTGTTAAATTTTAATTTTGTACTTCTGAAAGCTTTTGAGGGTACTCAATTTTAATTTTCTCGAGTTGATCTTTTAGCTTTGTTTTATCCCCTGGCCAATTCACATCATTAAGGTTCGCCTCCATTTCCAAAAAAGACTTACCATATAAAGCTTGAGCTCTAATATTTCTTAAATCGTTATACGCAGCCACTAATTCATTTTGAACTGCTATATACGTTTTATACGTTGTTTCACGCTCATTTTTTAATGATATGATAGCCTTGTCTGGATTATCAGAAGATTCAGAATTCTTCTTGCCATTACAGTAATCACAAGTACCATCCCCCCCATTATCTAGAAACTCTGTAGCTGCCTTTCTTAAATCTTTAAGTTCCATTAATTCATCCTCAACAAGCAATTGGTCTTTACCATTTAAAAGCACAGTAAAAATGTTTTTTTGCTTTATAATAGGAGGCTCAACGTTATCCTCAATAGGCGGTAGCTTTCTGTTTAATCCAGAATCCGTTTCAATAGTTGTTGTTACCAAGAAAAATATTAATAGTAAAAACGCAATGTCGGCCATGGAGCCTGCATTTACTTCTGGTGCTGCTCTTTTTGCCATAATTTATTTATTTAATAGTTTTTTTGCACTAGAAAGGAACGTTGCAACTATTGCTACAAATGCTAGAATATAAAAAGCATATAAACCAGCTCCCACGTTCTTAGATATCCCTTCTGTAATGCCTAAACCTTTATCATTAAATTGCTTTAAGTCTAAGTCTGTACCTGACGATATAAAATAAGAAATTAAAATAACTGCCAAAAATAATCCTACAGTTGTTAATGTCTTTTTTATATTTCCTGAAAATATGCCTTTAATCACATATATAAGTATTAAAGCTATAACAATAAATAGTACTATATAAGTAACTACTAATATATTATCTATCATGCTATCCGAGTCTGTTGTCATTAGCAATAGTGCAAAAACAGCTCCAATAATACCAAGAGCAAAAGCTAAATACTTGAGTATTTTATATAAATTCATGATTATTTGTTTTTAATTATTACTTTTTATTTCTAATTAATAAGTCCATTAATGTGATAGAAGCATCTTCCATATCATTAACGATACTATCAATTTTAGCAATAATGTAATTATAAAAAACTTGAAGAATCATTGCAACAACAAGTCCAAATACCGTTGTTAAAAGTGCTACTTTAATACCTCCAGCAACAAGTGATGGTTGCATATCTCCTGCAGCCTCAATTTTATCGAACGCTTGAATCATACCAATTACTGTTCCCATGAACCCTAACATTGGTGCTAACGCGATAAATAATGAAATCCAAGATACATTTTTCTCTAATTGCCCCATTTGAACACCTCCGTAAGCTACAACAGCTTTTTCAACAGCGTCTAAACCTTCGTCCGTTCTGTCTAAACCTTGGTAATAGATAGAAGCAATAGGGCCTTTTGTATTTCTACAAACTTCTTTTGCAGCTTCAACACCTCCAGAAGTAAGTGCATCTTCTACTTCTTGTGTTAATTTTTTCGAATTCGTTGTTGAAAGGTTTAAAAAGATAATTCTTTCTATAGCTATAGCTAAACCAAGAATTAAACATAATAATACAATCCCCATAAACCCAGGACCTCCTTCAATAAATCTCTTTTTTAATTCTTGATGAAACCCAAGTTCCTCTGCTTGTGCTGCGTCAGCTTCTTGAGTCATACTTGCTACAGTTGTTGCAACTGTACTTGTGTTTGCATTTGTAGTTGCATTAACAGTTCCAAAAGCCATCATTCCTGCAATGGCAAGGATAGAAAATAATCTTTTCATGTTCTAAATCTTAATTTTATTAGTTAATTAATGTGTTAAAGATATAAAAAAAATACAATAAAAAAATAAAAATAACAGCAGAGAGGAAGGGATTCGAACCCTCGATACCCTTTTGAGGTATACACACTTTCCAGGCGTGCGCCTTCGACCACTCGGCCACCTCTCTGTATTTTATACTGTACTTATTTATGGGTGGGCAAATAACAAAAAAAACTTTGAACGTTAAAATTTTATAAGTTAATTTTAAAATAATTCACCTCGCAACGATGTTTCAAATACTTTTTTGAACTCTTGTTTAGGGATATTTTGCCCTAATAAATACATAAGTTTACTTAATGCTGCTTCGGTTGTAATATCTTTTCCTGAAATAACCCCTATGGCTTTCAATTGATTACTGGTTTCGTATTGCCCCATCATCACACTTCCGCCTACGCATTGTGTTACATTTATAATATGTAACTCTTGCTTGATTGTTTCTTGCAAAAGATTTATAAACCATGCTTCTGTAGTACAATTTCCAGAGCCATAGGTCTCCAAAACAACTGCTTTTAAACTTGGCGTAGCTAATACGGTTCTTAAAAACGTCTCAGATAACCCTGGAAATAGTTTAACAATTGCTATATTAGTGTCTAAATTTTTATGAACTATGAGTGTATGTTTTAAATCTGGCTTCCATAAATAATCGTGATTCACTTTTAAATGGACTCCAGATTCTGCTAATTCAGGATAATTTAATGATGCAAATGCTTTAAAATTTTCGGCATTTATTTTTGTGGTTCTATTAGCTCTGTACAATTTATATTCAAAATACAAGCAAACTTCTTTTACTACCGGACTCCCGTTTTCTTGTAACGATGCCATTTGAACCGCTGTAATTAGGTTTTCTTTGGCATCGGTTCTTAAATCGCCAATTGGCAATTGCGACCCTGTAAACACAACAGGTTTGGCTAAATTTTCCAACATAAAACTTAATGCCGACGCTGTATAACTCATGGTATCACTTCCGTGAAGCACGACAAACCCATCAAATTTATTATAATTTGTTTCTATTATTTCAGCAATTTGAACCCAATATTCCGGATTCATATTACTTGAATCTATGGGTTTTTCAAAAGAAACCGTTTTAATATGGCAATCTAACAGCTGAAGTTCGGGAATTTTATCTAAAAGATTTTTAAAATCGAAAGCCTTCAATACACCCGTTTTAAAATCTTTAATCATACCAATAGTACCACCTGTGTATATTAGTAATATGTTTGGTTTAGCCATTTTGATTTACGATTGACAATTTTCGATTTACGAGTTAAACTCCAAATACATCTTTTGAATTTTGAGTAGTGATGTTCGCAATTTCTTCTAAAGATACATTATAATATATATGTGATAGTTGTTCTAACACGTTTATTATATAGGCACTTTCGTTTCGTTTTCCTCTATAAGGAACGGGTGCTAAATAAGGCGAATCGGTTTCTAAAACAATATGATTTAAACTTATTTGATTTAAAAATTGATCAATTTTTCCATTTTTAAATGTTGCAACGCCACCAATTCCTAATTTCATATTATAGGCTATGGCTTGTTTTGCTTGTTCTAAAGTACCTGTAAAACAATGAAAAATACCAAATAAATCGGCGCTCTTTTCGGTTTCTAAAACCTCAAAAATTTCATCGAATGCTTCCCTACAATGAATAACTATTGGCAACTTATATTTTTTAGCTAATTGAATTTGATATCTAAAAGCTTCTTGTTGGATACCGAGTGTCGATTTATCCCAGTATAAATCAATACCAATTTCACCCACAGCATAAAATTTTCGTTTAGCAAGCATTTCTTCAACATGCCTTAACTCGTCTTTATAATTATCTTTCACGTGTGTTGGGTGCAAACCCATCATTAAAAAAACATGCTCAGGGTAGTCTTTTTCTAATTGCAACATCGATGCTGTATAAGTCGAGTCGATAGCTGGAATAAAAAAACGAGAGACATTTTGGGATAAAGCGCGCTTAATCATTTCATGCCTGTCATCATTAAAAGCTTCGCTATATAAATGGGTGTGGGTATCTGTTATTATCATGCAGTAAAAATAATGAAGTATTTAAAGTTTGACACAAATTTCACTAATTTTCGTCAATGCAAAAGACCTCACAGGTTTTAAAAACCTGTGAGGTCTGATGTACTTATTGGGTTCTTAAAGGTCTCGTCCTGATAATTATCGGGAACACTCGACCAGACAAAATTAATCCAACTTCTTAATAAGCTTTTGGGCTCTATCATAATCATCGGCACCTTCTGGAATGGTTTTTAAGATTTCCAAACAATCATCAAATTCTTTTTGTTTCAGGTTACTTAATGCCAAATACCAAATCGCTTTATTTTTGAAGACAGATTGTCCTTTTATTAAATTCGCTAATAAAATTTCGGCTTTTTCAAACTTGTCCAATTCAATATTTGAAACTGCGCTATAAAATTGTAATTCCGCATTATCTTTATCTAATACCATTAAACTTTTAAAAGCTTCTTCCGCTTTAGCGAAATCTTTATTATTAAAAGCATTTTCCGCCGTATGTAATAAGGCATCCTGTTCTCCTCTTATGGTTAAACTAATACTATCATAATTAGCGTAATCTTGATAAACTGGGGCCGATAAATTATTAAAAAGTACAATACTAATTAGCAGCACGACACTTGCTGCAGTGGCATATAACCAAGGTTTAAAACGCATTTGTTTTTTAGGAGCCTCTTGTTTTTCAAAATAGCTTTGTGAAATATTTTTTAAGTTGTTTTGAAAAGCATTGGAAGCTACTTCTCCTTCAAATTTATCTTTCAAAAAGGATGTAAGTTCTATATAGGTATTGAAACTTTCTTTGAATTTTGAATCGGATTCTAAACGATTTTCAAAAGCAATGACATCTTCTTTAGAAAGGTTTCCTAAAAGATAGTTTTCAAATAGTATGTAATCTTGATCTTGCATGACAATTAATTATTAAGTTGGTTAAATTTTGGAGATTCTTGAACCAGCTCTGTTAATTTGCCTATACATAAAGATTTCTTTTTTCGAGCGTAAGCGTATGATACACCTAAACTAGTTGCTACTTCTTCCATCGATTTGATTTTAAAAGTAGCGGTTAACAATTCTTTACAAGCATTTCCCAGTTTTTGAAACATTTCGGTAAATAAGGCTTGTTTTTCGCCAAATAAAGATGTTTCAAACGCCAGTTCTTGAGCGTCGTCATCTTTATATAAAACTTCCTCATTAATTGTTACCTCTTTATTAGAAGATTTTTTCAGTTCATTTAACCATTTTCGTTTACACAGTAAAAAAAAATAAGCATCAAACGGGCAAGTAAGTTCTAATTTCTTTTGGCTTGCCTGATTATATATAGTTATTAAAGTATCCTGTATAATATCTTGGGCTTCATCGCTACTTCCGCTATTCTGTTTTATATAGTTTATGACTTTCGGAACGAATTTGTCATAGATAGCCTGTATAATAAATGAGTTGTTTTTAAGCAATCCATCAATATACTTTTGGTCTTCATGTGTTTTTTTTTCGCTCATTAACCCTTGTATTTACTGCTAATTTAAAAAAACTTTAAAATAAAAGGGTAACATTTTTTAAATGGTTTTGATATAAGGGTGTAACAGTCAAAATAAAGACTAAATAAAAATTTTAATTAATCCATAAAAATTAGAAATCATGAAAAATCTTAAAAATTTTCACGAACACTTAAACAATTTTAATGACGTGAGTAAAAAATCAATTTTAATTATCGCAACAGTAGCTTTTTCAATATTAAACCTAAACGCTACAAATGAAAAAACGCCCCTTAACACTTCAACTGAAGTTGTAACACTAACAAGAGATAACATTGCACAAGTATTCGACTGGAAAGTTGAAACCGACAAAGGTATCTATTCAGGAACCTCCCTTACTCTTAAAAGCGCCAACGAAATGATTGCCTTATCTAGCTCTGGAGAAATTATTTTAGGAACAGAAATTCAAAGTTACTTGGTTCTAAAATCTGAAGTTAATGCTCAAAGAAAATATTTCTGGGAAGTTGAAACAGCTACAGGCTCTGCAAAAGGATATTCATCTTCTGAAAATTATGCAAATAAAATGATTGCTTTAGTATCGTCTGGTGATCCCATCGTATCAAAAATAATCATCAGTCAACCTCAACAATAAAAAAAAATTACAAATAATTACCAAAACAGGGTAACAAAAAAGTTGCCCTGTTTATATAACAATGAATAACAATTTAAAAACCTTATTATCATGAAAAATTTAAAACACATTTTAGGAACATTTTTAATGACAGCTTTAACTTTAACTAGCTGTACAAACGACAACGACGATTTTATAATCCCTGCAACTGCAGAAGAGTTTGGCGCTATTAGAGAACAAGCTCTTGAAGACTTAACTCAAACCTTTCAATTTAATGCCGAAGACGGATCAGTAAATTTTACATCTGATAAAGGCGTTGAAATATATATTAATGGTGGTTGTTTAACCAAAAACGGAGTTGCCGTAACCGGTGCTGTAGAATTAGAATTTGTAGAACTTTTTGATAAAGGAAACATGCTTACCACCAACAAACCAACTATGGGAATTTTACCAAATGGCGACAAAGCCTTATTAATTTCTGGTGGTGAGTTTTTTGTACAAGCCACACAAAATGGTATTGCTTTAGAAACTAATTGTGGATTCCAAATGCAAATACCTACAAATTTAACTGGTGGTCCAGATAATGATATGATACTTTGGAATGGTATTATTGATGAAGACGGAAATCTTGCTTGGGCAGAAGATAAACGCGATGCTGCAGGACAAAATGGAGGCGTATTCGCTGAAGGCAACCAATACTATGGCTTTTTCCAATCGTTCGGATGGTCTAACGTAGATAGATTTTACAGCGATCCACGTCCAAAAACAACCATTTTAGTTGCTGTACCAACTGGATATGATAACACAAATAGTTCGGTATATTTATCTTATGATGGTGAAGAATCTGGATTAGCTGGTCTTGATACTTACGATACACAAACTGGGTTATTTAGTGAGCATTACGGACAAATTCCAATCGGTTTAGAATGTCATGTGATTTTCGCTACCGAAGATGGAGGAAACTGGAAATATGCGATAAAAGCGGTAACTATTGTAGAAAACGGAGTGATTACATTTACAGAAGGTGAAACATCTATAGCTACCGAAGCACAACTTACAACCATAATTAATGGGTTACCATAAATAATCTACTCATTTTAATTACCTACTTAAAAGTCATGGTTTGTCACAAATTTTAACCTGCTTTTTTTATCCCAGAGACCTTCGTTTCTGGGATTTTTTTTTGATTGAAGGGTAACAAACCACCAACTTAATGGATATAATGTTACACAGAAAGTATCATGAAAAAGTTTGTTTTTATATTCATAATTGTATGTATCATATTATTTATTATATGTGCAAATATTTCTATAATCATATCTAACATATAACCATTTTAAACAGATACTTTTTAAAAGAGTTACATGAATATCACTTTTTGTATATTTAAAACATTTTTAACTCACATTATCATGAACACACGGTTTTTATTTCTATGTTTATTTTTAATTGGTGTTTTAGGTTATGCTCAAAAACTAATCGCAAGCGACACAGTTACAAGAGTTGCAAACATAAAAAACACGACCAATGGCAATGAAGTTTTGTTTACGCCTGAAACGCCTGTATTAAACCAAATAGCCGGGGCACCAAAAGCCTTTTACACCCATTACTGGGAATTTGGCGATGGCCATTACAGCACCGAAGAAAACCCAAAACACACCTACAAAAAAACAGGCGAATACGAAGTAAAACTATGGGCAACCAATAATTACGACACCGGAAAACCACCAACAACCCGTCCCAAAAAAATAGCCATAAGCGAAATTAGCACAGAATATAACGATGTGGCAACTATGGATGAAGACTTCATATTAAAACGCAACCGCGAACCCGTACCCGATGAAGAAATGGTGCTAATTGTCAGTTATAAAAACCCACAAGAATATACTACAAACGGAAAACTCTATCTGTTTTATAACGAGCAACAATATAAAGCCAGTAATTTCGAGTTAACCGAAACCAGAGCTTATAACAACGAAAAAAACATCTCGACTGAAGGTTTTGCCTATACTCGAAATATAGACAACGACGGAACTTATCTAGCTTCTTCAACTAACAATTTTATCAAAACACGAACGTTAGTACAAGACACAACCTTAAAAACCAATCTGCCATTAACCATCGCCAACTCAAAAGCATTTTATAAAAATTGGAGTCTTTTAGAATTCAATGACATGAAACCTAAAGAAGAACGCAACATCTTTTTCAGTTTAAAAACAACTCCTGAAATGCTGAAGGATACCAGTGCCATTGTTTCTGTAAGAGGGGTTTATGTTCCCGATGCAAGTTACGACAACCATAAAGTTAAGGATATGGAAATGGAAATCGTAACCTCACACGATCCCAACAAAATGTCATCAAACGGCACTTTCATGAATTATAGATTGGTTCGTTTTAAAACTTTAAAATATAAAATCAAATTCCAAAATAACGGGGAAGGTCCAGCTCGTACTATTAAATTGGAAACTGATATTCCAGATATGTTGGACAAGTCTACAATTAAAGTATTAGGCATGTACCCCAAGTGTGAAATCTGTCCGAAACGCGACGTTCTTTACAGTTGTCTAGACACCGCGTTTACCAAAACTCAGGCTATCTTCACTTTTAAAAACATTTACCTTCCTGGAAGCGAACAAAAAAATGTGAAGGAATATGATTCTACCAAAGGATTTGTGAAGTATAGCATCAAATTTGCCAAGGATTTTCATAAGCAAAAAACCAAAAGTAGAACCGCTATTATCTTCGATAAAAACGACCCGATTATCACAAACTACTCAACTACTCGTTTTCTTCCGGGAATTTCAATTGGTGCCAAAGTTGGGGTGAATTCATTTTCAGATTTAAATAATTCTGAAAGCTACTTTTTTGGGGCAACATTGTCACCTTACAAATCGTATCGTTGGTATTGGCAGGTCGAGTTAATGAATAATTTTCATAATTATGATTCCGATACAAATGTAACTGAAGAATTTATTCAAGATGCTCAAGGTATTCGAACTTTACAACGAACCACGACCAACAATTCTTTTGAAAATATCGATTGGGATGTACCAGTTTTATTACGTTATAATGTGAATAATTATATAGGCCTTGGAGCAGGCTTACAAAACACCATTTCACTAAGTGAAAAACAAGAGCAATCGGTTTTAACTGAACAATTTGAAGGTGACACAACAGATGGCCCTGTTATTAGTACTAAAGAAGACACCAACAATGTATCTAACTCATTTACCAATTTAAGAACAGGTTTGTTGTTTGAAGCCACAGCAGGTTTCGCTAGAATTGGCCCCAGTTTAGGTGCACGTTACATTATGAATTTTGAAAAGAATTTTAACTATTGGCAATTCTACGCCATTTGGAAATTTTAAGAACCTAAGGCTCTTTTGGCAACTCACTCAAATGAAAAAAATATTTTTTCTATTCTTTTTAATCTGCGGAGTTTCTTTTTCTCAAAATTTAGAAGAAACCATTTATACCGCTGCCGAAACTTTTATTAGCAACAAAAACGAGGTTTCCTTAAAACTATTAACCCAACAAGAAACTTCTTTTAAAAACCGTGTAGAAACAAAAGACGAGCAACTGGCACTCATATTTTTACAATGCAATAAAGGCTATTATTTAGACGAACATTCAGAATTAATAGAAGCTATTTCCACCTATGAAGATGCCCTAAAACGATTCAATAACAACAAACTTTCAAAACTTTCAGATTTTGATATTATTGAAAATTGTTTAAAACCACTCGGAAATTTATATACCAAAACGGGCGATTATACCAATGCTGTTAGTACTATCAACCAATATATATATTTAGCTGAAAAAAGTAAAAACACCAAGCATCAAATAAGTGGCGCTATCAATTTAGCGAAACTGTACCAAACTATAAACAAGCACGAAACGGTATTAAAAATTGTTGACAACGCTTATAAATTTCCTAATATAGACAGCCATCAAAAAGCACTGCTTCAAAGTATAAAAGCAAATAGTTTGGTCTCTTTAAATAATTACGAAGCGGTCTCGCATTTAAAAAGCACTTCAACCTCCTCAAGCTTTGAAAATCATAAACAAAACTATGTGACAGAACTTCAAAAAGGCAATTATTCAGAAGCTTTAAATTCATTTAACAAAGCAAAAAAATATCTTTCTGAAATACATGTATCAGCCAGAGGTTTGGCTAAATTTTATGTGGAAGAAGCCCAATTATATCATTTACTTAAACAACCCAATGAGGCTTTAAAAAGTTTACAACAAGCTATCAAAATGCTGTTGCCAAGTTTCAATAAAAATGGGTTACCCAGTAAAAAAGATTTATACCCAGAAAATACCTTTATAGATATATTCGACTTGTATGCCGCAATTCAAAACAACCCGAAACAAGCATTAGAAAGTTATGATTTAAGCTTTTATGTATCTCATTTATTACAAGAAAATTGGACTTCACAAGAAACTAAAATTTTTAATGAAACTTCTAACCGAATTAGAAGCGAACGCTGTATTGATATCCTTTTTAACACCTATAAACAAACTAAAAATAAATCACTTTTATTTGAAGCGTTTCAATATTCCGAAAACAACAAAGCTTCGGTTTTAAAAGATATGAGTCAAAAAAAAATGCGTTTGAAACAGTTTCCAGACGACAGCTTGCTTACCAAAGAGTTTAAACTTTTAAAGGCACAAGAATACTATACAGGTTTATTAGTAAAAGAACAACTTGGTGCTAATAAAGCATCAACAGTAAACCATTTAAGCGAAAAATTAAGCGCTATTAGCTTTCAATTAAAAACCCTAAAAACAGCCATTGCCAAAAAATATCCAGAAAACAATAAAGAAACAAGTTTAGAACGTTTTCAAAGTAAATTAGTAAAGGACGAAGCTATTTTGGTTGAATACTTCTTCGGAAAAAACACCTTATATCAATTCATAATTTCAAAAAAAGACATTACTATTGAAAGCATTCAATTAACCGAAGAAGTCAGAAATAATATGATACGCTTTATTCATTTATTTGATGATGCTTCTATCATCAATAACGATATAAATAATTACACCAACCAAGCTCATGCCATTTTCAAATTACTAAAATTCAATAAGCTTTCAAACCATAAAAATGTTGTAGTTATCCCAGATGGTTTATTAAATTTTATACCATTTGAAGCTTTAATTACTTCAAAAACCACCTCAACTTCCTTCTCAAGAATGCCTTTTGTTGTTAAAAGTCAAAATATTATCTACAATTCTAGCGCAACTTTTTATCAAACAGAAAGTAAAAGGGGTAAAAACAAAGGCTTGCTTGGTTTTTTTCCTGTGTTTGAAAACACCAATCAAAAACTTACTTATTCTATTAATGAAGCAAAAGCGATTAAAAAAGAAATGAATTCAAGTATTTTTATGAATTCAAAAGCTTCAAAAAATAACTTTCTTAAAAATGCCTCAAAGTATAGCATTTTACATTTATCTACCCATGCTAGCAGCGGCGATTTTATAAATCCTGCTAACATATCGTTTTATAACGACACTCTGTTTTTAAATGAATTGTATAGTTTAGATTTAAACCCCGATTTAGTTGTTTTAAGTGCCTGTGAAACAGGAATTGGCAAACTCTATAAAGGTGAGGGTGCTATGAGTATTGCCCGTGGGTTTCAATATGCTGGAGCAGAAAATTTGTTGTTTTCGTTATGGCAAATTAATGATTTATCTACATCACAAATCATCCAATCGTTTTATGAAAACTATAATAAATCGGAATCGGCGTATGTAGCTAATTACCAGTCAAAAATAGAATATCTGGAAAATGAAGCGATTAGTAATGTAAAAAAATCACCTTACTATTGGAGTGCCTTTGTTTATTACGGAACACTTGAACCAACAAAACCAGACAAAGCCATCTTTTATATAATTTTTGGCATATTTATAGCAAGCATTGTGTTACTTTTAATATTGAAATATAAAAATCATGGCAGAAACACTAGAAGAATTTCTTCTTAATAAAAGTTACATTCGAGTAAAGTTACGACTTACCAAAACCAATCATTTCGAAATAAAAGCAACCTTAAATGGTATTAAAGGACGGTTTATTTTAGATACTGGCGCCTCTAATTCTTGTGTTGGTTTTGAAGCTGTAGACACTTTTAATTTAAAAGTAAAAGATTCTACGATTTTAGCAGCCGGAGCTGGTGCTATTAATATGGAAACAAAAATGTCCAAAAAAAATAAAGTAAAAATTGGAAAATGGGAAACCAACAAAGTTGTTTTAGTTTTATTTAATCTTACTCATGTAAACACAGCACTCATAAATCATAAATCAAAACCAGTTGATGGTATTATTGGTGCAGATATTTTAAAAAAGTCGAATGCTATCATTGATTATGAGAAGAAATACCTCTATTTAAAACTTTAATAATTACTATATTTAAACATTCAATTAATAGAATTCTAACTCCCTACAATGAATACCTCTATTGTAATTGCCGATGATCACCCACTTATGCTGCGAGGTCTTACAGATTTTTTATCTTCAAAAGACTTTAATATTGTTGGTAGTGCACAAGATGGCAATACCGCATATAATCTTATCGTAAAACTAAAACCGGAAATTGCCGTTCTAGATATTAGAATGCCTCAAAAAACAGGATTAGAAATTGCCGAAGCTTGTAAAAAAAACAATCTTGCAACAAAAATTATTCTTATAACCTTCGATAAAGAAGAAGGATTATATGAACAAGCTAAAAGATTTAACGTATATGGTTATATTTTAAAAGAGTTTGCTATTGAAGAAATTGAAAATTGCATTGAACATGTTCTAAAAAACAAACCTTATTTTAGTGAAGAAATAACATCTTATTTAAATTCTAATTCCGACCATAAACCAGAAAAACTAGAACTCCTCACTAAAACTGAATTGAAAATTGTAAAGCTTATTTCTGAAAATAAAACCAGCCAGAACATTGCCGAAGAACTTTCCATATCTGTACGCACGGTGGACAAACACCGAAGCAATATTGTTTGTAAGTTAAGTTTAGACAACAAACCAACATCCCTTTCAATTTGGGCTAACGTTAACAAGCATCATCTTTAAAAAATACGTAGAAGTGCGTATTTTTTTTGTTCTTTATACACCTTACCTTTACCGAGCTATTAATTAGTTCTTAGGGAGAATTATGGAAGGCTTCAAACATTATATTTGAAGCTTTCCGCATTTTACAAACATCCTAACTTCCGAAAATACGTATATGTACGTATTTTAACTCAATTAATTAAAACTTATTTTTACAAAAGTTTATATGCTTTTGTAAAAATGAGTTTTATGTATAAAATATTTAAAAGGAAACCTGCGGAAAGAGACAATAGTTATCTTGATAAATTCTTTATTATTGGACTTACACTTTTAGTGATTACTGTAATTGCAATAAATATTGTTTATTGCTTGAGTTAGTTTTTCATTTAAAAAAAGAAAGTACTAACACATTAAAACTGTGTTAGTACTTTTTTATTTGATTAAAGTTTTTTAATTAAAGTTCTAAAGCTTTTCTAACATCATTATTCATTAATAATTCAGTAGGATTTTCCAAAGCTTCTTTTACAGCTACTAAGAATCCAACACTTTCCTTACCATCAATAATTCTGTGGTCATATGAAAGGGCGACATACATTATAGGACGAATTTCAACCTTACCATTTACAGCAACAGGACGCTCAACTATATTATGCATCCCTAAAATACCACTTTGAGGTGGGTTAATAATAGGTGTAGATAACATACTGCCAAAAACACCTCCATTTGTAATAGTGAAGGTTCCTCCAGTCATTTCATCAACCGTAATTTGACCATCCCGTGCACGAAGCGCTAAACGTTTTACTTCAGATTCAACGCCTCTAAAACTTAGGTTTTCTGCATTTCTAATTACAGGAACCATTAAACCTTTTGGTCCTGAAACTGCAATACTAATATCGCAAAAATCATATGAAATCATTTCTTTACCATCCATCATAGAGTTTACTGCTGGATACATTTCTAATGCTCTTACAACGGCAAGTGTAAAGAAACTCATGAAGCCTAAACCTACGTTATGTTTCGTTTTAAATGTTTCTTTATATTCATCACGTAAAGCGAAAATAGGTGACATATCCACTTCGTTAAAAGTAGTTAACATCGCTGTTGTATTTTTAACTTCAACCAAACGTTCTGCCACTTTACGACGCAACATAGACATTTTACTAGTTGAGCTACTACGGCTTCCACCAGTTGGAGTTCCCATAGAAGGTACAGCACTTACAGCATCTTCTTTGGTTACACGTCCATCTTTTCCTGTTCCAGAAATTGATGAAGCATCCATATTTTTTTCAGCTAAAATCTTTTTAGCCGCAGGACTTGCAGTTCCTGTTGCATAGGTTTTAGTTTCAGCTACCGGCACTTTTGGAGCCTCTGCTTTTGGAGTTTCTTCTTTCTTTTCTTGTTTTGGTGCTTCTGCACTACCTTCTGGTTTTGCTGCACTAGTATCTATTAAACATACTACAGCGCCTACTGCTACAGCATCGCCTTCTTCAGCTTTAAGGGTAATGATACCGCTTGCTTCTGCAGGAAGTTCCAAAGTTGCTTTATCGCTATCAACTTCTGCAATGGCTTGATCTTTTTCAACATAATCGCCATCTTGAACTAACCAAGTTGCTATTTCAACTTCTTTTATAGACTCGCCTGGTGAAGGCACTTTCATTTCTAAAATCATTCTTTTTATTTTAATGTTTTTATGAGTTTTTTAAACTCCACTTTTATGTTATACTATATCAAATACTTGGTCAATAACTCTTTGTTGTCTTTTCTTGTCTCTAGTACTAGAACCTGGTGCTGGTACTGAGCTGTATGGTCTTGACATAACTTCTAGTTTAACAAAATCCAAGCGCTGTACAACATGACTCCAAGCACCCATGTTTTTAGGTTCTTCTTGTGCCCAAACATATTTTATTGCATTCGAATACTTCGCAATTACTTGCTTTATTTTGTCTTCATGAAGTGGGAACAATTGCTCTACCCTTATTAAAGCAACACTATCATTCTCTAATTTTTCGCGTTGCGCCAACAAATCATAATAGAATTTACCTGTACAGAACACCAACTTAGTTACTTGTTCTGGGTTTAGAGTATCGTCTATGACTTCTTGGAATTCTCCAGTTGCTAATTCATTTAATGATGAAACTGCTTTAGGATGGCGCAATAAACTTTTAGGAGTAAATACGATTAAAGGTTTTCTGAAATCCCATTTCATTTGACGACGTAACAAGTGATAGAAATTTGCAGGAGTTGTACAATCGGCAACAATCATATTATCATCCGCACACAATTGTAAATAACGCTCCATTCTTGCAGAAGAGTGCTCAGAACCTTGCCCTTCGTAGCCATGAGGCAACAATACCACAATACCATTTTGAGCCTTCCATTTATCTTCAGCTGCCGATAAATACTGGTCGAAAATAATTTGTGCCCCGTTACTAAAATCGCCAAATTGTGCTTCCCAAATAGTTAATGTGTTTGGGTTTGCCATGGCATAACCATAATCAAAACCAAGAACCCCATATTCTGATAAAAAGGAATTGTAAATATCCATTTTCCCTTTATTCAATGGGTTTGTGTTTAATAAATTTATACGCTCTTCCGAGATTTCATCGCGTAAAATAGCATGACGATGACTAAACGTACCACGCTCAACATCTTGCCCAGAAATACGAATATTAAAACCTTCTTCAAGTAAACTTCCGTATGCTAAGGTTTCTGCCATTCCCCAATCTAACGTATCGGTTTCAAAAACCATAGAAGCTCTACCTTCTAAAATCCGTTCTGCTTTACGAACAAACTTAACCCCTTCTGGAACAGTTGACACAACCTTAGCAATACCTTCTAAATTATTTTTTGGGTATGATGTATTTTCAGTTTGAAGTATAGCTTCAAGCCCTCTACGACTAAAACCATTCCACCGTTCTAACATAAACTCTCTTACTTTAGACGATTTTTCTTCTTTAGATTTTTCGAATGCTGTTTCTAAAACATTTTTAAATTCCTCAGTAATACCATCGGTATATGCTTGATTTATTGTTTTTTCAGCTATTAATTTATCTGAATATATTTGAAATGGATTGCTGTGCTTCGCTATTTCCTTATAAAGTTTTGGTTGTGTAAAACGAGGTTCATCACCTTCATTATGTCCATATTTCCTGTAACCTAATAAATCGATGTAAACATCTTTTTTATAACGCATTCTGTACGCCAATGCCAATTCTACAGCATGTACAACCGCTTCAGCATCATCTGCATTAACATGCAGTACTGGAGACAATGTTACTTTAGCAACATCGGTACAATAGGTACTAGAACGCGCATCCAAGTAATTAGTAGTAAACCCAATTTGGTTGTTTACAACAATATGAAGGGTTCCACCTGTTTTGTACCCATTAAGTTGACTCATTTGAGCCACTTCATATACAATACCCTGTCCTGCAATAGCGGCATCTCCATGTACAATGATTGGTAAAATTTTAGAGTCGTCACCGTTATAATCGGTATCAATTTTAGCTCGTGTAATTCCTTCGGCAACAGAAGCAACGGTTTCTAAATGTGATGGATTTGGCACCAAATTCATCTTAATGGTCTTTCCGTTTTGGTAGGTTTTATCTAGTGTTAAACCTAAATGGTATTTAACGTCACCATCAATATCCAAATCTTCAAAATCTTTACCATCAAACTCGCTAAAAAGTTCGTGAACTGGTTTTCTAAAGATATTAACCAAAGTGCTTAAACGACCACGATGTGCCATTCCAAGTACGCATTCTTTTACGCCATATTTTTCAACAGAAATATATAATGTATTACTTAAGGCAGGAATAAGTGATTCGCCACCTTCTAAAGAAAATCGTTTTTGACCTACATATTTGGTCTGTAAAAAGTTCTCGAAAGTAACGGCTTGATTTAATTTTGAAAGAATATATTTTTTAGATTCCTCATTGAAATTAGGCTGATTGTCATTAACATTTAATTGACTTTGCCACCATCCAATAACCTCTGGGTTACGCAAATACATATATTCAACCCCAATAGAACTGCAATAAATTTTATCTAAATGAACTAAAATCTTTCGTAAAGTTTGAGGGCCAATACCTAAAACTTCACCTGCATTAAAAACAGTATCTAAATCGTTTGCGCTAAGTCCGAAATTTTCGATTGCCAAGGTTGGTTCGTAACTTCTTCTTTCTCGAACAGGATTTGTTTTGGTAAACAAATGCCCTCGCATTCTATAGCCATCAATAAGTTTTACTACTTGAAACTCTTTTTGAAGAGATTCTGGCATTTGCGTTGAAGTACTTTCAATAGTTTCGCCTTGTAACTCTGAATTTTCACTACCAAAATCATAACCTTGAAAAAAAGCTCTCCAACTTGGTTCTACAGAATCTGGACTTTGTAAATACTGGTCATATAAATCGGCAAAATATGAAGTATGTGCCGCGTTTAAAAAGGAAAATTTATCCATTATATTTTTTAATACTCTTAATTTAAGTCAAATTTCAGCAAAAATACAACTTTTAGTAAAATTAGATGTTTCTTTTGTTATATTTATAAACCAACAACTCCCGTAATGTTAATAAGTTAATTTTTTATGTTAATTTTTTAAATATTTCTAATTATATGAATAGATTTTATTTAATCATTAAAATTTATATCCTCTTTTATTTCATAATTCTTAGTTCTATTAGTACCTTGAACGCTCAACAAAACAATAGTGATTTCTGGAATTCTGTGCGCTTTGGAGGTGGTATTGGCTTAAGTTTTGGTGATGGTTTTTTTAGTGGAACATTAGCCCCAATTGCTATTTATGAAATTAACAACCAAGTTGCTGTGGGCTTAGGGTTAAATGGTACTTACAATTCACAAAAAAATGTTTATAAATCGACTATTTTGGGCGCAAGCATAATTAGTTTATTTAATCCAGTAGATGCCATTCAGCTGTCGGCAGAATTTGAGGAACTTCATGTAAATAGAAACTATGAAAGTTATTATAATTTACCAAATGACACTTATTGGTCTCCTGCACTCTTTATTGGAGCGGGTTACAGAAGCGGAAATGTGACTTTGGGAGTTAGGTACGATTTACTTTATGATAAAGGCAAAAGCATTTATGCCAACGCCTGGGCACCTTTTGTGAGGTTTTATCTTTAGAAATAATTGGTATTTTGTTAAGAGTATTTTTTTCTAAACCACACTTTTTGCCATTCACGTTGCAAAATTAAAAACATTACATCTTCAGATAGTTTAAGTGTATCTTCTCCATTTAGTGCTTTCACTTGTTTTTCTGAAACATCGACAATGTAAAGCAGATTTAAATAATCGGTAAATTTTTCTTGAATAAGCTTATAAATCGTTTCGTGCAGTAAAAACTTTAAACTTGTTGGCAACACATCGTCATGAAAATCTAAATTGATATTTGCCAGCAAAAAATCTTTATTCAGCTGAAGCACTAAACTTTTATATAAACCCAATTGGTTGGCTTCTTCAACTAAATCTTCAAAGGTTGTTGGTAAACTCATTATACGCTTCTATTCATAAGATTATTTCCAAAAGCCTGTAATAGGGCTTTTTTGTCTTCAGAAATATTAATAGTCTTTAAAACACCAAAAGCTTTATGGGTGTATTCCTGAATAGCTTCTTTTGTAGCTTCGGCAGAGCCAGAGGAGACAAAAATTTGTTTGATCGTATTTATTTTAGTTGAAAGATCTTCTGGGTTTGATGAAAATAACTGAGTTAATTGCAACTTATCTGTTTCGTTTGAAAATTCCAATGCTTTTAGGTACAAATAGGTTTTTTTGTTTTCAATAATATCGCCACCCACTTGTTTTCCAAAAGTTTTTGGATTGCCAAAAACATCTAAATAATCGTCTTGTAATTGAAATGCAATACCCAAATTTTTACCAAACTCATAAATACTATCTTGATCTTCTACCGATGCATTTGCAACAATAGCTCCCATTTTCATAGCGGCACCAACTAAAACAGCGGTTTTATATTCAATCATTTTCAAATAATCGGCAATAGCAACATCGCTGCATGTTTCAAAATCCACATCATATTGCTGCCCTTCACAAACTTCCAAAGCCGTTTTACTAAATAATTTAGCTAAGGCTTGAAATGTTTTTGGTTCGTAATATTCAAACAATTGATACGCCATAATTAACATGGCATCGCCAGAAAGTATCCCGGTGTTAATATTCCATTTTTCGTGCACTGTTTGGTTCCCGCGTCTCAAGGGAGCATCGTCCATAATATCATCATGTACCAACGAAAAATTATGAAATACTTCGATACTTAAAGCAGCATCAAGTGCTTTGTTGTAATCTGAATTGAAAATTTCGGCAGTCATTAAAGTTAAAACAGGACGTAAACGTTTACCACCTAACTGCAGAATATAATTTATAGGACTGTATAAAGACACTGGTTCGCGGTCTTTAATAAAACCTTCTAAATGCAAGGTAAATGCATCTTGATAAAATTGTACGTTTTGCATCAAACAAAAATAATGTAATTGCTAGCACTAATCCAACAACTTTAATCCAATATTAAAAAATTGTTAAAACTTTGGAAACTTTTATTGTTTTTAAAGTTTCCTATTGTACATTTGCCCCGAATTATGAAACATCCATAACTAAAAATTAGATACTTAAATGAATGACTATATGGATGTACCATGTGACAGATGAAAAATGGATATGACAGCATGAAAGAAGATATTTTAAAAACAGCAGCCGATTTATTCTTAACCTACGGGTTTAAGAGCGTGACGATGGATGATATTGCCAATGCCCTTGGCATGTCGAAAAAAACCGTTTATCAATATTTTGAGAACAAAAACATACTGGTTGAAGAGACCACATTATATATGTTCCATTTTATTTCTAAAGGAATTGACGAGATAAAAGCCCAAGAAAACAACCCTATAGAAGAAATTTATGAGATAAAACGGTTTTTAATGAAACATCTTAAAGATGAAAAATCGTCTCCACAATATCAGCTTCAAAAGTATTATCCAAAAATATTTGAATCCTTAAAAACCAAACAGTTTTGCGTTATGGAAGATTGTGTTACTCACAATTTAACACTTGGAGTAAGCATGGGCTTATATAGAAATACAATAAATATAGAATTTGTTTCTAAAATATATTTTAACTGTATGATGGCTTTAAAAGATAAAGAGCTATTCCCTTTAAACAATTTTTCTATGCACGATTTAATGAACAATTATTTAGAATACCATTTAAGAGGCATTTGTACCCCAAAAGGACTCGAACATTTAACCCAATATTTAAACAACAATCAATCATAAAACATGAAACACAAACTAATACTATTACTTAGTTTATCACTTTCAATAACAGCGTTTTCACAAGAAAACACACAAAATTTCACCTTGCAGGAAGCTATTAATTATGCTTTGCAAAATAATAGAACTGCAAAAAATGCCACTTTAGACATTGAAGCTGCTAAACAACAAAAATGGGAAACAACTGCTACAGGTTTGCCTCAAATATCAACCGAAATTGGTTATCAAAACTTTTTAAAACAACAAGTACAAGTTATTCCCGCCGAATTTTTTGGTGGTAATCCAGGTGAATTTGCCGAGGTTACTTTTGGTACCAAACAAAGCGTAAATGCCACGGCCACATTAAACCAGAAAATATTTGACGGTTCGTATCTGGTAGGGTTGCAATCGGCCAAAGTGTTTTTAGAAATATCGAAAAACGCTAAAATTAAAACCGATTTAGAGGTTAGAAAAGCAGTTATTAATGCTTATGGCAATGTGTTACTTGCCGAAGAAAGCATTGCTATTATTGAAAAAAACAAAACCATTTTAGAAAAAAACCTAAATGATTTATCAAAAATATTTGAAAATGGCTTGGAAGAAGAAGAAAGTGTAGAGCAACTGCAAATAACATTATCGGGCGTAAACAGTTCGTTAAAAAACACCATTCGATTAAAAACGTTGGCTTATCAAATGCTTAACATCACTTTAGGTTTAGATGTTTATAACCAAACGGTATTAACTGATAGCCTTGAAAGTTTAACGGTTCAAAATATATCTTTAGACCTTGTTGACTCTAATTTAAATCTAGAAAATGCCATAGATTATCAAATTTCAGAAAATGACAAAAGAGCTAAAGAGTTATTGCTTAAGTTAGAAAAAAGCAAAGCACTACCAACTTTAAGTGCATTTATAAATGGTGGTTATTCTGCTTTTAGTGATGATTTCAATTTTACAAGCAAAGACCAAAAATGGTTTGGCTCATCGTTATTTGGTATGAATATGAACATTCCTATTTTTAGCTCTCTAGGAAGAAGTGCCGCTACACAACGTGCCCAAATAAATTTAGAAAAGGCACAAGACAATTTAATAGAAACCGAACAAAAACTACAACTTCAAATGGCAGCTGCAAAAAGTGATTATCAATTCGCCATTGAAGATTACGATAATAAAAAGCTAAACTTAAATCTTGCTGAACGTATTGAACAAAAAAACCAAACCAAGTTTTTTGAAGGTATTGCATCTAGTTTCGATTTAAGACAAGCACAAACACAACTATATACAGCACAACAAGAATTTTTACAAGCCATGCTAGATGTGATAAACAAAAAAGCAGAACTGGAAACCATTCTAAATTCAATCAATAACTAATCAACATAAAAATTTAAAACATTAAAAATGAAACATATATACACCATATTAATCGCAACAGTACTACTAACCGCTTGTGGTGGTGAGAAAAAAGGAAAATCGGTAGAAGACTTAGTGGCTTCAGACAACCTTACAGAATTAAAACAAAAGCGTGAAGAAGTTGATGCTAAACAACAAGAATTGGCAGAACAGTTAAAGCTTATTAACAATAGAATCTCAGAATTAGACACTATTAAAAAATTACCATTGGTAACAACTGTTAGTATCAAGTCTGAAAAATTTGAGCACTATTTAGAATTACAAGGAAATGTTCAAACAAAACAAAACCTTGTTATTTATCCAGAAATGGCGGGAACATTAACACGGGTTTATGTGAAAGAAGGACAAAGTGTTTCTAAAGGACAGGTACTTGCAACCATTGATGATGGAGGTTTAAGCCAACAAGTGGCACAATTACAAATTCAAGCAGATTTAGCAAAAACTACTTTTGAGCGTCAAGAACGTTTATGGAACCAGAAAATTGGAAGCGAAATTCAATACCTTCAAGCAAAATCTAGTTATGAAGCACAGCAACGTGCGGTAAGTCAGCTAAAAAGTCAACTTGCAAAAACTTCGGTTAGAGCACCATTTACGGGTGTGATTGATGATGTTATTACAGACCAAGGTAGTGTGGTGGCTCCAGGGCAATCGCAATTAATGCGTATTGTAAATTTAGAAGACATGTATATTGAAACTGATGTGCCAGAAAATTATATTTCAAACATTACAGTTAATAAAACCGTAAAAGTGGAGTTCCCTATTTTAGGAAAATCTATGGATGCTAAAATTAGACAAGCAGGAAATTTTATAAACCCTGCAAACAGAACATTCAAGATAGAAGTTGCAGTTCCTAATAAAGATAAAAGTATCAAGCCAAACCTTACTGCTAAACTTAAAATTAACGATTACAGCAACGATAATGCTATTTTAATTCCTCAAAGTATCATTTCAGAAAATGCCGATGGCGAGCAATATATATACATTATCGAAAACAAAAATTCTGATAATGAAGGAAAAGCAAAACGTGTAATTATTGAAACTGGAAAATCTCAAGGCGATGTAATTGAAGTAACCAAAGGACTTGAAAACAGTGCCGAAATTATTCAAGAAGGTGCTAGAAGTGTAAATGATGGACAAACTGTGAAAGTAATCAACCAATAAGTTTGAAATTATGACGAAACAACAAAAACAAATCGATAAAGAATTCAAATTATCATCATGGGCTATACATAATAAGACCACAATTTATATGATGATGGCAATGATTTTCTTTTTAGGTATTTCAGCTTATTTTAAAATGCCCAGAGAAAGTTTCCCAGAAATTAAAGAAACTAAAATTTACATCAGCACACCGTTCTTTGGGAATACCGCCGAAGACATTGAAAAACTAATTACCGACCCGCTTGAAGACAAACTTAAAACAGTAAGTAATGTGGTAGAAATAACCTCATCATCGCAAGAAGATTACTCGATGGTAATTGTAGAGTTTGATGAAGATATTACTGTAGAACAAGCAAAACAAAAGGTTAAAGACGAAATAGATTCTGAAACTTCAAGTGAAGATTGGCCAACATTTAACGGTGCCAAAGTAGAACCTAATGTGTTTGAGTTAAGCATGTCTGAAGAAATGCCAATTCTTAACATTAATATTTCTGGCGACTATCCGGTTGAAAAACTAAAAGAGTTTGGAGAATATCTTCAAGATGAAATTGAAAATTTAACCGAAATCAAAAAGGTAGATATTCGAGGTGCTCAAGAAAAAGAAGTTGAAGTAGCCGTAGATATTTATAAAATGATGGCTTCCCAAGTAAGTTTTGATGATATTATTGGTGCCATTAGCCAAGGAAACATGACCATGTCTGCCGGTAATTTTATAGCCAGTGGACAACGCAGAACTATTAGAATTATTGGTGAAATAGAAGACCCTAATAATTTAAAAAACTTTGTTGTAAAATCTGAACACAATAACCCCATCTATTTACAAGATGTTGCCGATATAAGCTTTAAAGAAAAGGACAAAACAACCTATGCTCGCGAGTTTGGAGACCCAGTAGTGATGTTAGACGTTAAAAAACGTGCTGGTAAAAACATGGTGGAAGCTGCCGAAAAAATAGAGCTAATTAAAAAGGATGCTATTGAAAATGTATTTCCAAAAAACTTAAAAGTAACGACTACTAATGATCAATCTTCAAAAACCATTGGTCAAGTTGATGATTTAGTTAATAACATCATTTTTGGTATCATTCTGGTTGTAACCGTTTTAATGTTCTTTTTAGGCTTTAAAAACGCCCTGTTTGTTGGGTTTGCCATACCTATGTCTATGTTTATGTCTTTAATGATTTTAAACTTATTAGGTTACACCATGAATACCATGATTCTTTTTGGACTCATCATGGGTCTGGGGATGTTGGTAGACAATGGTATTGTTGTGGTTGAAAACGTTTATAGGCTTATGGACGAAGAAGGCATGAGTAGGGTTGATGCTGCCAAAAAAGGGATTAGCGAAATTGCTTATCCAATAATCATTTCAACAGCAACAACCGTAGCCGCATTCATTCCTTTAGGATTGTGGCCTGGAATTATGGGGCAGTTCATGAAGTATTTCCCAATAACACTGTCCGTTGTTTTAGGCTCTTCTTTATTTGTAGCCATCTTCTTTAACTCGGTATTGGTGTCGCAATTTATGTCGGTTGAAGATAAAAATATGCCTTTAAAACGCATTGTATACATCACCTCAACAATTTCAATTATAGGTCTCATCATTCTTATAATTGGTGGCGATTTCAGAGCTTTGGGTTCACTTATGATTTTTACGGCTATTATGCTATGGGTGTATCGTTTACTCCTTCGTAAAATGGCAAATCGTTTTCAAAACAAAACTCTTGTAAAACTTGAAAACTTCTACGAAAAAGCATTAAAAAGTGCTCTAAAAGGCAAAAGAACTTATGCCATAAGTATTGGAACATTTATCTTATTAATAATTTCATTTGTAGTTTTTGGATGGTCTTTAAGTACACAACGTACTGAAGTTCAATTTTTCCCTGAGAATGACCCAAATCAAATTATAGTCTATATTGAATATCCTGAAGGTACCGACATTGACAAAACAAACACCATTACCAAAGAAATAGAAAAGAAAGTTTATGCGGTTTTAAATGAAGATATGTATAGAAAAGGTGACTACAACTTTATGGTTGAAAGTGCCGTATCTCAAGTAGGCGAAGGTGCAGGAAACCCTCAAACCGATGGTGGTTCAGCTGCCGAAATGCCTCACAAAGGTAAAATTACCGCCTCTATGCGCGAATATAAATTTAGAGAAGGGCAAGACAGTGAATTGATGCGCCAAAAAGTTCAAGAAGCCTTAGTGGGCATATACCCTGGGGTATTAATTTCGGTTGAAAAAGACCAAAACGGACCACCGGCAGGAGCGCCAATTAATATAGAATTGGAAGGTGATGACTATTCTGAGCTTATTAATACGGCCGAAAAAATGCGTGACTTTATTAATTCTAGAAGTATTGCAGGTATCGATGAGTTAAAAATAGACGTTAACAAAGATAAACCAGCAATGCAAGTGGTTATTGATAGAGAAAAAGCGGGCGAATTAGGTATCAGCTCATCGCAAGTTGGGCAACAATTAAGAAACGCTATTTTTGGAGCCAAAGCAGGTGTTTATAAAGAAGATGGGGACGATTATGATATTTACGTGCGTTTCAATGAGGAAAACAGATATAACTCTAGTGCTATTTTCAATCAAAAAATAACCTTTAGAGATATGGCTTCTGGACAAATTAAAGAAGTTCCTGTATCTGCGGTTGCCAAACAAGCCAACACCTCTGGTTTTAGCACAATAAAGCACAGAGATGTAAAGCGTGTGGTTACAGTATATTCTGCTTTAGCCCCTGGCTATACCGATGCGGGTGCTGTGGTAACGCAAGTACAGCACGCCATGAAAGAGTATACAGGGTTACCTAAAAACATTAAAATAGATTATACAGGACAAATAGAAGAACAGAATAAACAAATGTCCTTTTTAATGGGGGCATTCTTTACTGGATTGTTCTTAATATTTCTAATTCTTATTTTCCAATTTAATTCATTCTCAAAACCAGCAATCATTATGCTTGCTATCTTTTTAAGCTTAATTGGTGTGTTTACTGGAATCGTTATTACGGGGAGCGCTTTCGTAATAATGATGACCATGATGGGTATTATATCACTGGCTGGTATTGTTGTAAATAACGGTGTAGTGCTTTTAGATTATGCCCAACTTCTTATTGACAGAAAAAAATACGATAAAGGATTAGAGGAAGAAGATTATCTAGATAAAGAAGATTTATATAATAGCATTGTACAAGCAGGCAAAGCACGTTTACGCCCTGTTTTACTAACAGCAATTACAACTATATTGGGCTTAATCCCTTTAGCTATTGGATTAAACATAAATTTCTACACCTTATTTAGTGAGTTTAATCCTCATATATACTTTGGAGGTGATAACGTAATTTTCTGGGGACCTTTAGCTTGGACCGTTATTTACGGATTGTTTGTAGCAACATTTTTAACTTTAATTGTAGTACCTGTTTTATTCTTTTTAGCCATGCAGTTAAAAATGTGGATACGGAGTAAAACAACATCCAAAGAAATAGCAACGCCAGAAGTTTTATAAGTTACATGCCCAACAGATTAGTACTAGAAACCCTCAATCAAATGTTTGAGGGTTTTTTATTGAATAATTTCCCATCCTTGAAATTTACACTTAAAATCTCAATTTATTTACAGAAATCATAACTACTACGAATTAATAGCAGCAAAAAACAAATGAATGCGTAAATCTTTTTATACATTTAGTAGAATATGAATCATTATTAAAATAATAACTAAAGGCATGAAATATTTTTTAAAAGTATTATTACTACTGTTTTTACTGAGCTCTTGTGGAGAAACACATGTAAAGACCTTTAAAAATGAACAATATAGAGGTTTAATTACTGAAAAGGCCATGGTAGTTTCTGCACGAATAGAAGCTTCTAAAATAGGAACTGAAATACTTAAAAAAGGAGGAAATGCTTTTGACGCTATGGTAGCTACCGAATTTGCTCTGGCTGTTACATATCCGTATGCTGGCAATTTAGGTGGTGGGGGTTTTATGGTTTATAGATTGGTAAATGGGGATATTGGTAGTTTAGACTATAGAGAAAAAGCCCCATTAGCTGCAACAAAAAACATGTATTTAGATATGCAAGGCAATATCATTCCAAATAAAAGTACAATTGGCGCCATGTCTATAGGCATACCTGGTACCGTTGCGGGAATGTTTGAAGTCCATAAAAAATTTGGGATATTGCCAATGCAAGATATAATAAATCCAATTATTGAATTAGCTACTACAGGTTTTATTGTTACAGAGAAACAAGCAAAAAGAATAGCGGAATACCAAAAAGCTTTTAGACAAGCAAATAAAGATTCTATAGTATTCGAAAAAAATTGGAAAAAAGATGATACTTTAAAAAACATACCTCTTGCAAAAACCTTTAAGCGACTTTTGGTAAATGGTGAAGATGAATTTTATAAAGGAGAAACAGCTAATGTTTTAGTGAAATTTTTACAAGACAATGGAAGTATCATAACAGAAGAAGACTTGTTAAAGTACAAACCAATTTGGAGAGCGCCTATAACTTTTAATTATAAGGGCTTAAAAATCATTTCAATGTCACCTCCATCAAGCGGTGGCATTTGTTTGGCTCAGATATTAAAAATGATTGAACCTTATGATTTAAATGATTTTGGGCACAATTCTATAAAAATGATTCAAGTTATAACGGAAGCTGAAAGACGTGCTTATGCAGACAGAAATTATTTTTTAGGCGACCCAGATTTTATAGAAATTCCTGTTAAAAAACTAATAAGTAGCTCCTATTTAAAAGATAGAATGAAAGATTTTTCATTTTTAAAAGCGACGCCTTCAAGCACTATAAGTCAAGGAAATATTGAAATAGCTGAAAGTGATGAAACCACACATTACTCCATAATTGACTCTTATGGAAATGCAATTTCGGCAACAACTACATTAAATGGCGCCTATGGTTCAAAATTATATTGCTCCGAGCTTGGTTTTTTTTTAAATAATGAAATGGATGATTTTAGCAGTAAAGCAGGATCAGCAAATATGTTTGGGTTAATTGGATCTGAAGCAAACAGCATTGCTCCAGAAAAGCGTATGTTAAGTTCAATGACACCTACTATTATTGAAAAAGACGGAAAACTATTTATGTCTGTTGGTACACCTGGTGGTTCTACTATTATAACTTCTGTTTTGCAAACAATTTTAAACGTCTATGAATTTAATATGACCATGCAAGAAGCTGTAAACGCACCCCGTTTTCATCATCAATGGTTACCTGATGAAATTAGAATAGAGCCTCATGTATTTGATTTAGGCACCATAAAAAAACTTAAAGACTTAGGATATTTTATTAATGAAAAGCATGCTCCCGTTATTGGCAAAGTAGATGGCATTCTTGTTTTAGAAAATGGCTATTTAGAAGGTGGTGCAGATTATAGAGGTGATGATTCGGCTGTTGGTTTTTAATGTTTGAAAATTAAAAAAACCGTCTAAAACGATGTTTTTAGACGGTTTTTTATGTTGCTTCTTTTTTATTTTAAATTAAAGGTTAGTCTACCAAAAACATAGCGTCCGTTGTTTCCAAATTGAGACACACGTCTTGAATATACAAACTGATTACTTGAGGTTAAATTACTTGGTAATTCATCTGGATACACATCAAGTAAATTATTGGCACCAACTGTTAATCTTAACGAATCATTAAAATTATATCCTACGGTCAAATCTGTTACAACCACAGATCCAATCTCAGGGTGCCCGCCGCCAGTTAAATTTCCGGTATCTTCAACACTTCCAAAAAAAGCATTTCTTAAAAAGAAGTTCCATTTATCCATATCTAAGCTATGGCTTAAATTGGCTTTTACTCTAGGCACAGCTAATTCTAAATACACTCTAGAACTCTCATCAAAATAAGTGTTTAATAACCCCGCATCAGATAAAATATCACTTCCTTTAGTAGCACCAACTTTAGTAGTTTTAGAATAAGTGGCAGCTAAATTATTTGTTAACCTACCTTTACCTACATTCGCTTTATGCGCTATAACAACATCTATACCCTTTGTTTCTGTATCTATAGCATTTGCAAAAAAAGCAGCTTGCCCAATATCTAAATTATCAAAAACATCACTTAGGGCACTTCCGTCATTAGGATTAGAAAAGTTTCCAGTATAGGTAATTCTATCGTCTATCGCAATAAAGAACCCATCAACCGTAATGGTTAAATTAGCACTAGGTATTTTTGAGGTAAACCCTAAACTTGCATTAAACGACGTTTCCTCCTTTAATTTTGGAATACCAAACAATTTGGCCGCTCTAGAGTTATTGGTAAATGTACCAACTTCTTGAGAAATACCCTGATCGTTAAATAGCGTATTTGATTTACTATAAAACTGCTGATGTAAAGAAGGTGCCCTAAACCCTGTGCTAATCGCTCCTCTTAAGTTTGTGTTTTCACTTAACTTGTAACGCATAGCCAACTTACCATTTAAAGTACTCCCAAAATCGCTAAAATCTTCATAACGGGCAGCAACACTCATCAAAAATTCTTCAGAAACATCACCTTCCACATCTACATACAGTGCCATACTGTTTCTTTTAGCATCAATAGCATTTTCTGGTGTGAAACCTTTAAAAACCTGAGCTCCTTCAGAAGGTTGATCGCCATAAAAGTCAGTAACTTTCAGTGAAGGATTTGCGCTTATTGCTACTCCAGATGCTACTTCTCCATTAATATCATATCTTTCATAAGATGATTCTTCTCCTGCTTCAATAAAAAAGTTCTCTACTCGATACTCTGCTCCAAAAGCTATATTTAATCCAGACATAATATCATCATAGAACTTAGACATATCTAAATTAACCGTGTTTTGTTGAAACCCGTTTAGACCTGCATCAAATTCTGTAGGCGAAGACGCTTGCAAATAAAAGTTTGTAGTATTGGTAATAATATAAGCAAATGTATTTTTTCCCCAAGTATGCGATAAATCAATATTCCAGTCGTTAATTTTACCACTAATACCAAATCCTAAAGATTTATCGATAATATCAGACTCTATATTTGGCAGAAATCCATTAATATACGCTAATGTATTCCCTCTACCAGATCCAGTTCCAGGTGCTCTATAAAACCCAGAAGCATCACCATGTCTGTAAGACAAGCCCCCAAAAGCATAAAACTTGGTTTCGTTTTCTTTATCTCCAAAAGGAATCTCCAAATTCCCCATAAACTGTCCTTGGTCTAAACCAGATTGACCAACGCTCATATTGTAATCATCGCGCGTTTGGCCTCTAACCAGTAACTCTTGATCGGTAAAATCGCCTACCCCTTTTAATATACCAGATCCTTGTGTTCCTGAAGCAATATTATATCCCGATAGTTCTTCTATACTATTAGCATTCGCTATTTGTGCCTTTAAAGTATTATCAAAATAAGGAACCAATTGAGCAAAGGTTTGTATAGCACCTAAATTAGTTCTTAATTCAGACAAATTAAAACCAGCATTATTAGCCTGCCACTCAATGGCATTATATTCATTAAAAATCCTCCCGCTAAAAGGTTTCGCTCTTGAAGTACGTTCGCGCGACGTTAAAGACCCTGTTAAGTTAATGAAACCGCCATTATCACCTAATGGAATTCCATAGTTCAAATCTATTTGAGTTTTTTCTCCATCAGTACCACCATCATGATCATTGGCATTTTTTGAAATATTAGCACCCGTTGTTACTGTTGCTGTTAACTCGTTAACATTATTTTTCAATACAATATTAATAACACCCGCAATAGCATCCGATCCATATTGTGCTGCAGCTCCATCTCGCAATACCTCTATCCTTTTTATAGATGCCGCCGGAATTGCATTTAAATCGGTCCCTACAGAACCGCGTCCTGGTGTACCATTAACGTTTACCAAAGAAGATGTATGCCTTCTTTTTCCATTTACCAATACCAATACTTGATCGGGTCCTAAACCTCTTAATTGTGCTGGATCAATATGATCTGTTCCATCAGCCACCGTTTGGGTATTAGACGAAAACGATGGTGCAACATAATTTAATATTTGTGTTACAGATACTTGAGGTCCAGCAGTAGTTAATTCCGTCATATCGATAACATCAACTGGAACAGCTGTATCAACGGAAGTTCTGCTTGGGTTTCTAGATCCTACCAAAACTACTTCATCCAAAGAAACCCCTTCTTGAAGGCTAACTATAATGTTTTGTGCCGAAGTCACTTTTACTTCTTTGGTATTAAATCCTACAGAAGATACAACTACCGTTACTGGAAATGCAGCAGCTTCTATGCTAAACTTACCGTCAAAATCTGAAATGGCTCCAGTGGTTGTACCCTTAATTATAATGTTTGCCCCTGGCAAAGGAGTGTTGGTTCCTGCTTCTGTTATAGTTCCTGAAATAATTCCTTGGGCAGCAATAGCCAAAGGAAAAAACAAACCTAAAATCAAGCAAATTTTAAATAGTAAAAATTTTTTCATATTTATTTAAATTAGTGTTAAGTTCCTACAAGATACATATAATAAAGGGCTTTCAGAAAAAAAAGAGGCATTTATTACGCATGCACATAAATTTTTGACAAAAAAACATTTAAAAAAATGAATTATCACCAATAAAACACATCAAAAACTTACATTAAATAAATAATTTATCATCTGTGTTAAAAATAAGTCCCGGCTTACCCATTTAGATTTAATCCCTAAATACAGCTTAAAAAAAAATACCAAAACATGTCTACTCCGTGGTATTTCATTAAATTTGCACTTCAATTTTCAACTATGTATAGAAGTTATAATTGTGGTGAATTAAACACATCACATATTAATAAAGAAGTTACACTTGCAGGGTGGGTTCAAAAATCCAGAGATAAAGGTTTTATTGTTTGGGTAGATTTACGCGATCGCTACGGTATTACACAACTTGTTTTTGATGCAGAACGGACTTCAAAAGCCATGTTAGAACAAGCTCAAAACTTAGGTCGTGAGTTTGTTATCCAAGTAAAAGGAACCGTTATAGAACGCGCTTCAAAAAACCCTAACATTCCTACGGGCGATATTGAAATTTTAGTTTCAGAACTAAACATTTTAAACGAAGCGTTGTTGCCGCCATTCACTATTGAAGATAAAACCGATGGTGGTGAAGAGTTACGTATGAAGTATCGTTATCTGGATATTCGTCGTAATCCAGTAAAAAACAGTTTGATTTTTAGACATAAAGTGGCCCAAGCCGTTAGAAACTACCTTTCAAAAGAAGATTTTATAGAGGTTGAAACGCCTTATTTAATAAAATCAACGCCCGAAGGTGCGCGCGATTTTGTGGTGCCAAGCAGAATGAATGCAGGTCAGTTTTATGCTTTACCGCAATCGCCTCAAACCTTTAAGCAATTGCTTATGGTGGGTGGCATGGATAAATATTTCCAAATTGTGAAATGTTTTAGAGATGAAGACTTACGTGCCGATAGACAACCTGAATTCACACAAATAGATTGTGAAATGGCGTTTATTGATCAAGAAGATATATTAAATACCTTTGAAGGTTTAACCCGCCATTTACTAAAAGAAATAAACGGCGTGGAAGTTGAAAAGTTCCCAAGAATGCTGTATGATGATGCGATGCGTTTGTATGGAAACGACAAACCAGACATTCGTTTTGGGATGGAATTTGGAGAGCTTAACGAAGTCGCTCAACACAAAGATTTTGGCGTTTTTAATAGTGCCGAATTGGTAGTTGGTATTGCAGTACCAGGCGGAAATGCATACACCCGTAAAGAAATAGACCAATTGATTGATTGGGTAAAACGTCCGCAAATTGGCGCTTTAGGGATGGTTTACTGCCGTTGCAATGAAGATGGTACTTATAAATCTTCCGTAGATAAATTTTACGATGAAACCGATTTAGCTAAATGGGCCGAAGTAACTGGTGCCAAAGCAGGTGATTTAATTTGTGTGCTTTCGGGTAATAAAAATAAAGTACGCTCACAGTTAAGTGCTTTACGTATGGAATTAGCAGAACGTTTAGGACTTAGAAATCCTAAAGAGTTTGCGCCACTTTGGGTTATGGATTTCCCATTATTGGAATGGGATGAAGACACACAACGCTACCACGCCATGCACCATCCGTTTACCTCACCAAAACCAGGGCAATTAGAATTACTAAAAACAAACCCTGGCAATGTAAAAGCCAATGCTTACGACTTAGTTTTAAACGGAAACGAAATTGGCGGTGGCTCTATTCGTATTCACGATAAAGAAACACAATCTTTAATGTTCGATTATTTAGGATTTACACCCGAAGAAGCTAAAGCACAATTTGGCTTTTTAATGGATGCCTTTCAATATGGCGCACCACCACACGGCGGTTTAGCTTTTGGATTAGATAGATTGGTGGCTATTTTAGGTGGGCAGGAAACCATTCGTGATTTTATCGCGTTCCCTAAAAATAATTCCGGAAGAGATATTATGATTGATGCCCCAGCACCAATTGATGATGCTCAATTAACAGAGTTAAGCCTAAAACTTAATTTAAAACAATAAAAAAGAATCCTGCACAATGCAGGATTTTTTAGTAGATTTAAACATGCCAAAACAAACTATTTTAAAACAATTGCTCATCTGGAGGGCAAAACATATTTCTCACAGGCAATTTGTTTATGTTCTAAGTATTGTAGTGGGCTTTACTTCTGGTTTAGGCGCATTGGTTTTAAAAAATCTAACGCATTTTATCCAACATTTACTCGAAGGGAATCTAATTAAATATTACCATCATGCCTTCTATTTTTTGTTCCCTATTATTGGGTTTGCATTGGCTTATTTGGTTATTAAATACATCATCCGAAACAAAGTAAGCCATGGTATTCCTTCAACACTTTTTGCTATTTCAAAACGAAAAGGCATCATGAAGCAGTATCAAATGTTTGGGTCAATACTTGCTGCTCCATTAACCGTTGGTTTTGGGGGTTCCGTTGGGCTAGAAGGCCCTACGGTGGCCACAGGTGCAGCCATAAGCTCAAACATTTCTAGAATGTTCCACATGAACCAAACCACTCGAAATTTATTGATTGGTTGTGCCGCCGCTGGTGCTATGAGTTCTATTTTTAAAGCGCCCATAGCCGCTATTATTTTTGCTATCGAAGTATTTAGTTTAGATTTAACCATTGCTTCCATGCTACCGCTTTTACTGGCATCACTTTCGGCTATTCTAACGTCTTATTTTTTCTTTGGAGACGATATATTATTGCCTTTTAAAATTGAAGATAAGTTCGTAATCGGTGATGCGCCATTTTATATTATTCTAGGAATTGCTGCCGCCATAACATCGCTTTACTTCACTCAAGTTTATGACAAATTTCACAAATTTTTTGACAAGATAGGCTCACCCATTAAACGATTGATTGTTGGCGGAATATTGTTAGGTGTTTTAATTTATTTTATTCCTCCCCTATACGGTGAAGGGTTCGATGTTATAAACAACCTTATTGCCGGTAATCCAGAAAAAGCATTGGAAAACAATTTTCTTCAAATGGATTTAAACAACATTTGGATTGTTATTTTTCTTTTGGCTGGTTTGGTGTTTTTTAAAATTATAGCCAGTGCCCTAACTTTTGGTGCTGGTGGCGTAGGTGGTATTTTTGCCCCTACACTTTTTATGGGTAGTATTATGGGTAATTGTATTGCTAAAATAATCAATAACTGTGGGTTGTTTGGCTCATCCATTTCCGAAAGTAATTTTACACTTGTTGGGATGGCAGGTTTAATGGCAGGTGTACTTCACGCACCATTAACCGCTATATTCTTAATTGCTGAAGTTACAGGAGGCTATGAGCTTTTCATTCCTTTAATGCTCACGGCAACAATTTCCTTTAGTTTAACCAAATATTTTAGTCCACATTCGGTTTACAATATGGAACTTGGCAGAAAAGGGGAACTCATCACCCACGATAAAGACCATGCTGTTCTTACATTAATGGACATAGATAAAGTAATTGAAAACAATTTTATCACCATCACTCCTAAAATGAATTTAGGTCAAATGGTACATGAAGCCGTCGTAAAATCGAACCGAAATATTTTCCCAGTAGTGAATGAAAAAAACAACGCTTTAATGGGTATTATTTTATTGGACGATTTACGCCCCGTTATGTTCGATCAATCTTTATATAACGATATTGTGGCAACCGACGTTATGCAGCCCGCACCCGAAATAATAGACCTTGAAAAAGATAAAATGACCGATATTATGCAAAAATTCCAAGACAGTAGCGCATGGAATTTACCCGTAATAAAAAACGGCGAATATGTGGGTTTTATATCAAAATCAAAACTTCTAACCGCTTACCGACGTCAATTAATCAACTTTACAAAATAGATACAATCCGTTTATGAAATATCTCATTATTTTTCTTTCTATCACCGCCATTGGAAGCATTTTAACAGGCTATTTTTTAGAATCTGTCTATTCGCAAAAATTTATCGGCTTTGGTGTTTGCGGTCTTTTCTTAATCGTATTCCCCCTATTTTCATATTACCGTTGGAAAGATAAAAACGTTAAAGATTACATGCTTACCAAAGAAAATCTCGATAAAATGCGAGAGCGCGAAGAAAAATAGTTTGCAGTCGCAGTTTTTCGGTCTCAGCCAATATTAATTGCTAATAGACTTTGCGAATCCTTAAAACAAAGTGATTACCAAAAACCATCTTATTTTGGGCGTTCCCCTGCGGGTCGCGCTTTCCGCGTTACACGGTAACTTGCTTCAATCGCTAACGCGGGCTTATTTGCAGTGTTCAGTCGCAGTCGCGGTTTGCAGTCGCAGTATTCAGTTACCCATGTCAGGTTGAGCGCAGTCGAAACCTATAAATCCATATTCAAAAAAAAGTTTTCAGTCGCAGTCGCAGTTTTCAGGTATTCCCAATAAAAGTTCAGTGAAATCCATATATCTCAGCGAAACAACCTCAATTCAAATTACGCTTCTCTATAAAAAAACGCTTCAAAAGTTCCGAAGCTTCAGCTTCCAAAACACCACCTTTTATAGTGGTTTTTGGGTGCAATTTGGTATTCAAATGAATGCAACCACGCTCCAAATCTCTCGCACCATATACAATTTTCGAAATCTGGCTCCAATACAAAGCTCCTGCACACATCTGGCAAGGTTCTAAAGTAACATACAACGTACAATCTTTTAAATATTTCCCACCTAAAAAATTAGATGCAGCGGTAATGGCTTGCATTTCGGCATGCGCCGTAACATCGGTGAGCATTTCAGTTAAATTATGTCCCCTTGCAATCACTCTATTATCAATAACGATAACGGCACCCACGGGAATCTCGCCTTTTTCAAAAGCCAATTCTGCTTCCTGCAAAGCTTTTTTCATAAAATAGGTGTCATCAAAAGGTTGTAACATAAAAGAAACTTAATTATTAAAAATCAAAAATACAATTTCAAAATGATAATGGCGCTCGTATCGTTTTCAAATATTACATTTGTAGGCACATGAGCCAATTGTTAAAACATATCCATTCCCCAAAAGAACTCCGTCTTTTAAACCAAAAAGAGTTGCCTCAACTTGCTAAAGAATTACGCAACTTTATCATCAATATCGTCGCTACCAAAGAAGGGCATTTAGGGGCAAGTTTGGGCGTTGTAGAATTAACCATAGCACTGCATTATGTATTTAACACCCCCGATGACCAACTCATTTGGGATGTAGGCCACCAAGCCTATGGACATAAAATTTTAACGGGCAGAAAAGAAATTTTTGATACCAACCGACAACTAGGTGGCATTAGTGGGTTCCCAAAACGCGATGAAAGTATTTACGACGCATTTGGTGTGGGGCACGCCTCTACCTCTATTTCGGCAGCGTTGGGAATGGCGATTGCTTCGCAATTAAAAGGTGATATAAACAAACAACATATTGCCGTTATTGGCGATGCCAGTATTGCAGGAGGTATGGCGTTTGAAGGTTTAAATCATGCTGGCGTTACCAATGCTAATGTATTAATTATTTTAAATGATAATGCTATTGGCATCGACCCGAGTGTAGGTGCCTTAAAACAGTATTTAACCAATGTTAAAAAAGGTACACAACGCAAAAACAACATTATTGAAGCCTTAAATATTGATTATTCCGGACCTATTGATGGGCATGATATTGATAAAGTCATCTCCGAATTAAAACGCCTAAAAACCGTAAAAGGCCCCAAGTTTTTACACATCATTACCACCAAAGGCAAAGGCTTAAAACAAGCCGAAGAAAACCAAGTAAAATACCACGCACCGGGGAAATTTGATGCCACTACGGGCGATATTATTTCTAAAACACCATCAGAGTTTACTAAATACCAAGATGTGTTTGGACTTACCATTTTGGAACTCGCCAAACAAAATAAAAATATTGTAGGCATTACTCCTGCGATGCCAACAGGAAGTTCGTTAAAACATATGATGGACGACATGCCTGAACGCGCGTTTGATGTGGGTATCGCCGAACAACACGCCGTAACTTTAGCAGCAGGTATGGCAACCCAAGGTTTGATTCCTTTTTGTAACATCTATTCCACGTTTTTGCAACGTGCTTACGACCAAATAATCCACGATGTGGCGTTACAAAAACTACCCGTTATTTTTTGTTTAGACCGCGCTGGTTTGGTGGGTGAAGATGGCCCTACGCATCATGGTGTTTTTGATATCTCGTATTTAAGATGCATCCCCAACCTCATCATTTTTGCACCTCGTAACGAGATGGAGTTACGCAACATCATGTATACCGCCCAACATGGTTTGGAATTACCTATTGCCATTCGCTATCCAAGAGGTATGGGTGTGACTGTAGATTGGAAACAACCTTTTGAAAAAATTGAAATTGGTAAAGGTGTTCAACTTAAAAAAGGAAACAAAGTAGCCGTTTTAAGCATCGGAACCATTGCCAAAAACGTAAATGAAGCCATTGCAAACTGTAAGCAACCTGCATACATAGCGCATTACGATATTCGTTTTATAAAACCTCTGGACGAAACTTTATTACATAGTATTTTTAAAACCTTTGAAACCATAATTACTGTGGAAGACAACAGCATAAACGGTGGTTTTGGATCTGCCATTTTAGAATTTACTGCTACACACAACTATAAAAACAGCATAAAACTTTTAGGGATTCCTGATGTGTTTATTGAACATGGGAGTGTTAATGAACTTCAAAAAAGTATTGGGTTGGATGTGGAGAGTTTATCAACTGTTTTTAGTGGTCTTGTTTAGCCTAGTCTAGCTTCTGACATAGTCGTTTAAAATTAACAGCAATTAATTGGCTCAAAAAAAGGTAAAAACATGAGCCGATTAACAAAAATAATCGGCTCATATCAAAATTTCTTCAGGAATTATTTCCTCAGTTCTATCAGCAACAAAATAATCTAAATTAAAAGTTTAAAATTCAAAATGTTTTTATAAATTTGGACAATATTTGTCTAAAACAATTTTGACCAATGAAAACACTAGGCGACACTTTAAAATGTGCCAGAGAGGAAAAAGATTTAATACTGCGAAAAGTTGCGGCAAAAGTAGATATTGATCAATCTCTGATTAGCAAGTTTGAGAAAAATGAAAGAAAACCGACAATGGAACAAATTATAAGACTTGCAAAATTTTATAACTTATCTGAAAGTGAACTAATTATAAATTGGTACTCAGAAAAAATTGCGGAAGAATTGAAATACACGGAATCTATTTCCGAAATATTGAAAGTTGCAGAAGAAAAAATTAACTATTATAAAGCTCAAGAAAATGGAAAATAAGAAAATGAAAGTAGCAGAATTGTTTGCAGGAGTTGGAGGTTTTCGTCTTGGACTTGAAAAAAGCAATTACGAAGTTGTTTGGAGTAACCAATGGGAACCTTCAACCAAAATTCAACACGCTTCAATGGTTTATGAGAAGCGTTTTGGAAATGAAAGTTAATTCAAAAAGTTTTATTAAGTGCAAGCAATAGATATTTTAAACAACTTTAAGGAAAATAAATTCAAAGGTTTTCAAGTTTCAAAAAGAAAAGGATTTCTTTCTTCGACTTGGTTAATATATCAAAAGGATAATTTTATTTATTTTTTTGATATCGCAGAAAAAATTGAATTTAGCGACAATTATAAATATACAAAAGATGAGTTCCTTCAAGAGTTCAAGAATTCTCATTTTGAAATTGATTGCGAAATAGTTTAATATAGAAAATTATAAGTTTATCTGATATTGAATTCGTCTATTTCTGATTATCTCTTCTAATTCTTCAACTGTTAACATTGCATAAGATGGAGATAATTCATTTAGACATACAAAGCAAAATCTAAATCTATCACCAAGTAATTTGCCGAAATTGAATTCATTTTCAGTAGCTCCAAAGAAAAAACCTTTAGGATTTTCAGGAAGGTACTTTTTTGTTGTTTTCAATTCTACAAAAAGTATTTCGTCAAGATGAGTTTCAATATAATCTTTTTCAAAAAAAATGCCTTTTAATTTTGGTATAAAAACAACATCAAAAGATTGCAAAAAACTATATGGTATATTAACTCTATCTAATAATTCTTTTTTCATAAGCTTATCGATTTTAAAGAAACCTGTTTGCTTTTCTATCAGATAGTTAATTCCCTCTTTTTCTGTAACATTATTAGATAATGTCAATTTAAACGAATGTTTTCTTGACATTATTCTTCAGTTTTTAGTTTGTAATTTTTAAGTAATTCTTTTGCATTATCAAATTTTAATAGCTCATCAATTGTTAAATTGAATGCTTTAGAAAAAATTGCCATATTAGTAAGTGAAATATTTCGCTCACCTCTTTCTATCATTCCTATGTAAGTTCTATGAAATCCTGTTTTGTACGAAAGTTGCTCTTGACTTAAGTTTTCTTGAGTTCTTAAATGACGAATTCTATCACCAAATTCCTTTAAAAGAAAGTTATTTATCATTTCTCTAAACTATACTAATTGTATGTTTTGATCAACAGACAATATGTATCAATACAAAGATTGATTTTTACTATTTTTACAAATGCAATCTTAGGTCTTAAACTTGGTCAAAAAATAGAAGAATTTGAAAAAGCTGATATTCAAGTAAAAACAATTCGTCTTAAAGAAAATAATTTACCAAAAGAAGATATCTCATTTCCGACATTTGAATATCAAGAACTTATTGAAACTGATTGGGAAGATTCAGATTTAAAAAACATTTTAGAAAGTAAATTTTTCTTTGTGTTTTACCAATTTAAGGGAGAAAGTTTGATTTTGCGAAAAGTGAAATTTTGGAATATGCCTCATTCCGATATTCTTGAAGCTAAAAATGTTTGGGAAGCAATGGTAAAGACTGTTTCAAATGGAGAAATCGTAAAAGAAGTAACGGAAAAAGGTGTAAGAAAAACATATTTTCCAAAGAAAACCAAAAACAGAGTAAGTCATGTTAGACCACACGCAAGAAATTCAGCAGATACTTATGATTTACCTGTTGCAGATAAATTGACAGGATTGACTGAATACACAAAACATTGTTTTTGGCTAAATGCAAGTTATGTGAAAGACGAAATATACCTGAAATAAACCAAAACTTCAAATTATTCCCTAATTCCACGTCAGAAATTATATTTATTTTTAGTAAAAACAAGTTAACAATGAACTTCAGAAAAGCTACAAAACATGATATTTCAGCCATTGTGGAACAAATGGCTGACGATGAACTAGGGCAAAAAAGAGAAAATTTCCAAACGCCTTTGCCGAAAGCCTATTTAAAAGCCTTTGAAATAATAAACACTGATGACAATCAAGAACTCATGGTTGTGGAAGATGAAAACCATGCCATTATTGGAACTTTTCAATTAACATTTATTCAATACTTGTCGTATTGTGGTGGCACAAGAGCGCAAATAGAAAATGTAAGGGTTAGAAAAGACAAAAGGGGTTTAGGAATTGGAAAACTTATGTTTGAATGGGCTATAAATAGAGCGAAAGAACGGAATGCGCATGTATTACAATTAACATCGGACAAAAAAAGACCTAGAGCCATTAAATTTTACGAAGATTTAGGATTTATTGCCACTCATGAAGGCATGAAATTGCATTTTAAAACTTTGGATAAATAATTTTGTTAGAACTTAAATTTGTTGGGTTACCAGGTCCTACTTTATTCTAAAGTTAAGAATATCTAAATCCCTGCCTCTTCTCGTAAAAAACTCCTAAATTTGTTTACTTCCGAGTGTATTTCGTATAAACGACATGATACTCATTACAAATAATTTCAAAAAAATAATATGAATCATTTAAAAAATAAAAAGGCCATCATTACTGGAGGTGGTCGTGGATTAGGAAAAGCAACAGCCATAGCATTCGCCAAAGAAGGCATTGACGTTGCTATAACAGGTAGAAATGAAGCGGTTTTAAAGGAAACGGTTTCTGAGTTGGAGGCTTTTGGTATTAAAGCCACCTATGCTGTTTTTGATGTTGGTAACTACGAGGAGGTTAAAACTGGAATTGAAACCATTATAAAAACGCTAGGATCTGTTGATATTTTGGTAAACAATGCGGGTATCGCCGCTTTTGGAACCTTTAATGACATGGAAGTGAGCGAATGGAGCCAGATTATTCAAACCAATGTGATGGGGATGTATTATGTAACTAAAGAAGTGCTTCCGTATTTAATTGATAAAAATGAAGGTGATATTATTAATGTATCGTCTACTGCTGGTTTGAGCGGAAACGCATCGACTTCGGCATATTCAGCTTCTAAATTTGCTGTTATTGGCATGTCGGAATCGTTAATGAAAGAGGTGCGTAAAAACAATATTAGAGTTTGTACCTTAACACCAAGTACTATTGTTTCTGATATGACGATTGACTTAGGTATTGCGAAAGAAGGTACGGAAGATAGTGTTTTACAACCTGAAGATTTCGCCGAATTAATAGTCTCTGGATTAAAATTACCGAGAAGAGCGCTATTAAAAAGTGCTGCTTTATGGTCTACAAATCCTTGATTTATAAATACTTAACTTATCAGATAGCTGCGTTAGGGATTGCAGTGAAAAGCCCACAGCGAGAGCCTGCGCTGAGCGGAGCCGAAGTGAGCGAGGACTTGTAACGAAAAGCCCGACCCTTGGGTAACGCCCAAAACAACTTAAAACTCGATGCCTTTTATTTTTTTATAATTTAAAATGGCTTTGCTATCGGACAACAGCGATACGTAATAACACACGCTTGAAAGCCTTGTGTATAAACTATCGGCATCTATTTTAATGGTTTTTGGCAGACCTTTTAAAATGAGTTTGTCGTAATTGGAAGCAGTATTGTTGTAACAATTGTTTACGGCTTTTGTGTAGGTATTTAATAGGGTGTTGATAACGCCGTAACCCGCAATTTCCTTATCGACCACTTCGGTGGATTGGTAAATATTTTCGACGCTTATTTTAATAATGTCTTTTATTTGGGCGTCGTACTTGCTTTTATCTAATAAAGCACAATCGAAATCGCCGTTTAAAATAGCGTTTTCGTGTTCTATAAAAATATCGACCGCTTCATTTATTAGGTTTCCAATGGCGAGGGCACGCAAATAGCCAATACGGTCTTCTTTGGCCGAAAGGGCATAATAATTTTCTGGACGGATATTGCTCCTAATTATTTTGGATAGGTATTCCAGCGCAAATTCTTCTTGAATTAAACCGAGATTGATACCATCTTCAAAATCGATGATGGTGTAACAAATATCATCGGCAGCTTCTACCAAAAATGCTAATGGGTGGCGAGCATAACTTAGGTGTTTGTCGCTTCGTTTTAATAAACCAAGTTCGTTGGCAATATCTTGATACGCTTCTTTTTCACTTTGGAAAAAGCCATATTTTTTATCGGCTATATGATTGGTTGGCTTTTTTGGCAACGATTCTTTTGGGTATTTGGTAAAAGCACCAAGCGTAGCGTAACACAAGCGTAAACCTCCTATTCTACCAGCTCGGGTTTCGGTTAAAATTTTAAATCCGTTGGCATTGCCTTCAAAATCGCATAAGTCTTGATATTCTTTTTCGGTTAATTGGTCTTTATATTGAAATCCTTCGCCCGTTTTAAAAAATTCGCCAATGGCTTTTTCACCAGAATGTCCGAACGGTGGGTTTCCAATATCGTGCGCCAAAGCTGCTGCGGCTACAATGGCACCAAAATCGTTGGCTTGATAGCCGTGTACGTTTTGTAAATGTGGGTGTTTCTCCAATAATCTTTTACCTACCAAGCGTCCTAACGAGCGCCCCACAACGCTTACCTCTAAACTGTGGGTTAAGCGGGTGTGTACAAAATCGGTTTCCGATAATGGGATGACTTGGGTTTTATCTTGCAGACTTCTAAATTCGGATGAAAAAATCACACGATCATAATCCACTTCAAAACCTAATCGGGTTTCATCTTGTTCTTTTCTAATACGTTTATTGGTATCGCCAGCGCGTTTTAAGGATAGTAATTGTTCCCAGTTCATCATAAAAATTTAAGCGTTGGCAAGATAATAAAGAATTTCTTTAAAATATTAATGTATTCTTTTAAAGGAAAATTAAATCACCAATTCTTATGCTAAATAGACGTACTATGTGACACTGAGCTTGTCGAAGTGGCTCTTTATGTCTTCGACAAGCTCAGACCGACATTTTAGAATGAATTGGCCAAGGTTCTACTTAAAATTAAATGTCTTTAAAAAAATTTGGTAACATTACGGTAACATTATAATGACTGTTGTTTAATGTTTAGATAACATACAATTTAAACAGAATCACTTTTTTTGCAGTGTTATTTAAAACCATTTATGAAACATTTAATTTGCATCTCTTTATTCTTCGTTACCGCATTTTCTTTTGGACAAAATACAGGGTTAATTGTTGGTAAAATTCTAGATAATGAAATGAATGATGCGCCTTTAGTATTGGCGAATGTTTCAATAAAAGAAACCTCCATCAACTTAAACACCGATTTAACGGGGTTATTTGTTGTTGAAAACCTGGAAGCTGGCGACTATACACTTGTTTGTAGTTTTGCTGGTTATGAAACCAAAGAAATTAACGTGCATGTAGATGCACTACAACCTGCTGAAGTAAAATTATCTTTAGCTGCAAGCACCATTTCCTTAGGTGACTTAGCGCTTCTTACTGCTGTTGCTCAAAAAGATGACAAATCGACCGCTGTTTTAAATTAATACAGCAGTCATTTTTTTAAAATTCCCTTCATTTAACCCGTTGGGTATAATTATTCTAAAAAGTCAATTTTGTACCTACTGTCACATTGAGCTTGTCGAAATGTTTCTAAAATGAAGTCTTCGACAAGCTCAGACTGACATCTAGGTTCTAATTTGTTTATCAGCTTCAAATAAAAACGGCTTTCATTTAAAATATTTCTATCCCAAAAAGGATAGATTTTTTGCTTTTAAAACAATCTGAATTTACATGCTTGATTTTAAGCAGGTATCCGTTCATTCAAAAAAAAAATCAATGTTAAATTAATGTTTATAAATCAACGATACGGTAACATTAACTTAACTCTTTTGTTACTGTTGTTTAACCTATTCGTAACATCTTATTCATTTAGTGTTTCGTTCTTTGCACCAGATAAAAACTAAAAAAAATGAAAAAATTAACCCTATTGTTTCTGCTATTTACAGCAACAATTTCATACGGTCAAAACACTGGTTCTGTGGTTGGTAAGCTAACCGATAAAGAATATAATGATGAGCCTTTAGCTTTTGCCAACGTATTAATAAAAGGTACAACCAAAGGAACCACTTCAGACATTGATGGTCTATATAGTATTGAAAATTTAGAAGCGGGTTCTTATACCGTAATATTTAGTTTCGTAGGTTATGAAACACAACAAATCCCTGTAACAATTGTTGCAAATAAAGTAACAGAAGTAAATGTTCCTATGGGAGCAAGTGCTGCATCTCTTAGCGAAGTGGTAATTACAACAACTACAAAACGAGAAAGTGAAACAGCTTTATTACTAGAACAAAAGAAAGCCGTTGCTTTTAAAGCTTCTATTGGCGCCGATGAACTTTCTAGAAAAGGTGTTAGCGATGTAGCAACCGCAGTAACTAAAGTGAGTGGTATTTCAAAACAAGAAGGTTCTGGTAGTATTTTTGTTAGAGGTTTAGGCGATAGGTATAACGTTACTACTTTAAATGGTTTACCATTACCATCTAATAACCCATCACGCAAAAATATTACTTTAGATATTTTTACTACGGATATTGTTGAATATGTTGGAATAAGTAAAACATTCGAATCTCAAAATTATGCCGATTTTGGTGGTGCTAACATTGATATCGTTTCAAAAAAATTCTCTGGTTCACCATATGTTACTTTAGGCTTAGGTATGGGTGCTAACACCAATGTTTTAAAAGAAGATGATTTTTATTTACAAGATGGTCCATCTTATTTTGGATTTGAATCTGGAAAAGAACCTGCATTTGGACTTAACCCAGCTAATTTTGAAACAAGTTGGGACAGACAAAAAAGTAAAAACACTTTAAATAACAGTTACTCTTTATCTGGTGGTAAAAAATTTGATATTGGTGAACAAAGTAAGTTAAGTACATTCCTTACGGCTTCTTTTGATACCGATAATAAATATATTGAAGGGTACGATAGAGGTAGTATTACGGCTCAAGGAACCATAAACTCAGACTTCTACAAAAAATCATTTAAGCATAATACCAATACTACGGTAATGGGTACTGCCGATTTAAAAATTAACAGTAGCAACTCTATATTATTCACATCATTATTTTTAAATTCTAGTTCACAAGATTATAGTGAATATGAGGGAACAAATCAAAATTTTGATGGTGGTGCTTCTGGAGCTGGTAATATTTCAGGCTTTATTAAACGTGGCACATTCGACCAAACGCAGTTATATGTTAATCAGTTATTAGGAAAACACGATATTACTGAGCAATGGAGTGCTGATTGGGCTATTGGGTATAGCTACTTAAATAATATTATTCCAGACCGTATGCAAAATACGTTTGTACCTTCTCGTGATGGTTCTTCTAACTATACATTCTTTACAGACTCAAGTATACACAATCACCGCTATTTCCAAGATTTAGAAGAAGGTGAAATGTCTGCAAACGTTGCACTATCTTATAATTTCAAAAAAGATGCTGAAGATAATTATAAAGGAAAAGTTACTTTAGGCTATTCTGGGAAATTGAAAGATATCAACTTTAATTCACAACAATATTCATTTTTCCCAATAGCTAACAAAATTAACTTTTCAAAAGAAGGTATTCATAATGTAGACACCTATTTAGCGAACCCTTATTTTGATTTATCATCTGGAGACAGATCTGGTAATATACCACAATATTATACTGGCAATTTAAATGTACATTCAGTGTTTGGTAATGTGCAATACAACTTAACTGAAAAACTATCTGTTATATTAGGTGCTAGATTAGAGCAATTAGACCAGTATGTATATTTTGAAACGTCTTTAGTACCAGACGGTGATGAATCCAGTTATTCTCCTGTAAATTTCTTACCTAGTTTAACAGCAAAATATACTTTAAACGACAAACAAAATTTAAAGTTTGCCGCTAGTAAAACATATACGTTGCCTCAATTTAAAGAAAAAGTAAAATTATTGTTTCAAGAGGTAACGCAAGACTATGAAGGTAACCCAAGCTTATATGCTTCTACTAACTACAATGTAGATTTAGGATGGGAATTCTTCCCAAGTAATGGTGAGTTAGTTTCGGTTACTGCTTTTGGTAAATTAATTCAAAACCCAATAAATGAAATGTTTACCAACTCATCATCTGGTAATATTACATATGCTAACACTGGAGAAAAAGCCATTGCTGTTGGTGTTGAATTAGAATTAAGAAAAGACATTTTTGAAATTGAAAAAGATAATGATTTAAAAGACAAATTATCATTCGGAATTAACGGATCCTATATTTACCACAATCAAGATTTAGATAAAAATAAAGTATTTGAAGAAAATGGTTTTGGAGCTAATTTTACATTTGATGAAGCTAAACTAGCAGGTGCTTCAGATGTTTTAGCAAACGCAGACATTACTTTTTTAAAACAATTTGCTGAAAAGAAAGATGTAACAGCAACACTATCTTATGCCTATTTTTCAGATAAACTAGCTGTTTTAGGAACACAGAATAAAGGAAACATGGTTGATAAAGCCATTAATAAATTAGACTTTATATTAAAATCTAATTTAAATAAAAACTTACAGTTAGGTTTAGCTTATAAAAACATTTTAAACCCTACTTACAAACGTATGTTGGAACAAAGTAAAGTGCCAGGAAGCACTATTGACGATGTTTTGGTTAGCTCGTTTAAAGCAGGTTCTAATTTTAGTGTTTCATTAAAATACACTTTCTAAAAAACACTAATAATATCTTTTAAAAAAGGGTGATTGATATACTTCAATCACCCTTTTTTTATAGAAAAAATACATGTAAACTTAATGTTAAGTGCAAATAATATTCGTCTTAAATACTTAACAGCAAAGTAACGTACCCTTAACAAATAAAAAACAGTTTCGCCCTTTCTTTGCAACAGAAAATAAAACTAAAAATTTCTTAATAAAACGTAATCAAAATGAAAAAATCAATTTTAGCAATCGCAGCAGTTATAACACTTGCATTTACAAGTTGTACAAGTGATGGTGGACCATCTAAACCAAAAAGTTCTTTCGAACTAAAAATAGATGACTTAAAAGGAAACATTGCCGATGGAACTGTAACCTTGGATGCTTCTCAAACTTATACTTTATCTGGAGCATTAATAGTAAAATCTGGCGCAACTTTAACTATTCCTGCAGGAACAACTATTAAATCTTCTACTACAGCTGATGCAACTTCTATGTATATTGCGGTTGAAAGAGGAGCAACTATTAATATTAATGGTGAAGCTAACAATCCTGTAATTATGACATCTGGTAAAGCTTCTCCTGCAGAAAGTGATTGGGGTGGTTTAATTATTTGTGGTGATGCTAAAGTAAACACTGGAGATAACGGAACATCTGAAGTAGGCGGATTAGCTTACGGTGGAAATAACAATGCAGATTCTTCAGGAAAAATAAACTTTTTAAGAATTGAGTATACTGGTTCAAAATTTTCACCTACAAAAGAATATAACGGCGTTTCTTTCTTTGGTGTGGGTAGCGGAACAGAAGTTTCAAATATTTATGCTTTCGAAAGTGGTGATGATGGTGTTGAGTTTTTTGGTGGAGCAGTAAACGCTTCAAACATTGCAATCGTGAATGCTTACGATGATTCTTTAGATTTTGCTGATGGTTACCAAGGTACCATCACTAATGTTTACATCTCTGGAGTTTCTAAAGCTGGTATTGAAGGATCTAACAATGGAGATAATGATATTGCTGAACCGTTAACTAACGCTAAATTAATCAACGTTTCTATTGTAAAAGGTGCTGATGCTAAATTTACAGCTTCAGAGCAAGCAATTAACTTTAAAGAAGGTGGTGGAAAACACACTTACACGAACTTATTTGTTTCTGGTATTGATACATTTGCTAAGTTAGATTCAGGTACTGGTGCAACAGCTAGAATTGATGCTGGAGACTTTAAAGTAAACGGTAAGACTTTTGTAAGCACAAGTAACTTAACTACTGATTATGTAGCTGCTGAAACTGGTGCTGGAAACGGAGCAACTTTACCTACTTGGGCTACTAAAATTTCTAAAAACAACTAGTCTTTTTTACTAGTAAGAAAATATTTAATAGAAAAAGCATCCTAAATAGGATGCTTTTCTTTTTAGTTTATTTAAAAAAATTTACTTTATTGAATTTCAGATTCTTTTAAATTCGCTATAGCATTATTGCTATAATCTACTTCTTTTATGGTTTCATTAGTGTAATAAAACCATTTGCCGACTTTTTTACCATTATCATAATTTCCAGAAACAATTTTTTTGCCTGCTGTGTCAAAACTCAACCACTCACCTTGTAATTTACCATCTGCCGTATAAGTTCCAGTTTGACTTACAACGCCATTGTCATGATAATAAACAACTTCAATTAAATTAGTGTCTTTGTTAAGTTTTAAATCTCTCTTTTGTTGTCCAAAAGAAACCACAGTAATTAAAAAGGCAAAAAACAAAATAAACTTCTTCATAATTATGGGGGTTTTTAACATTATATATCAAATATACAAATTTGATAACCTTAAAACAACATTGTCTTAACATTATCATAACATTAAACAACTAACTATTTGATTATCAATTTATTCGCAATGTTAAATTTAACATTGGAAATATTAATAATTAATTAATATTAATATTACAATTAACTAAACTTAAAGATTGATATTCGCATTGTCTTAAGACGAAACAATTAGTTTTTCATATAATCTATTAGTTTTTGTCGACTACATTATCATGATTTCTAATGAGCTGCCTTAGGCCAAGGCAGCTTTTTTTTGTTTCAAACTTAATCCTCACATAACATTCAGTTAACATTGGTATCGGTTATTTGCAGCGACAAAAATTAATAAACATTATGAAAATTAAATTATTCGCATTGGCCTTGTTAGCTAGCCTAATAATGAACGCTCAAGAAACTGAAGCGCCTAAATTTGGAAAAGGACTTTTAAATCTTGTAGGTAAAGATAGTACTTGGACTATGAAAGTAGCTGCAAGAATGCAATTTTTAACAATAGTAAACTGGGACAAACAGAACGGAAAATATATCGATCCGCAATCAGAATTTACAGTTAGAAGAGCTCGATTAAAATTTGATGGTTTTGCATTTTCCCCAAAATTAGAATATAAATTAGAACTGGGATTATCTAATGACGATATTTCTGGCGCATCTGTCTATACTGGTAATGCCCCTCGATATATTCTTGATGCGGTTGTGAAATGGCATTTTGCCAAAAATTTTGAATTATGGTTTGGGCAAACTAAACTACCTGGTAACAGAGAGCGTGTAGTGTCTTCTGGTAACTTACAATTTGTTGATCGTTCTTTATTAAATAGTCGTTTTAATATTGACCGTGATATGGGTATCCAATTAAGACACCAATTTAACTTAGCTGATAATTTTATAGTAAAAGAATCTTTTGCAATATCTCAAGGTGAGGGAAGAAATATTACTACAGGGAATTTAGGTGGTCACGAATACACTACCAGAGTTGAATTATATCCATTTGGAGAATTTGCAAGTGAAGGCGATTATTCAGGAAGTGATTTAAAAAGAGAAGAAACCCCTAAGCTAGCTTTAGGAATCACTTATGATTATAATAATAACGCTGTTAAAAACCGTAGTAATCAAGGGTCTTATATGGATATTGATAACGGTACAGGCTTGTTCGAAACAAACATTAATACTATATTTATTGACGCCATGTTTAAGTACAATGGGTTCTCATTTATGGGTGAATATGCAAATAGAGACGCCAAAGACCCATATGCTAAAAACACGAATGGAACTTTAACAGGTGCCGAAGTACAAGTTGGAAATGGTTTAAACCTTCAAGCAGGCTACTTATTTAATTCTAATTGGGAATTAGCAGGTCGTTACACAAACATTTCTTACGACAAAATCATTACTGGAAGAGATATAGAAAATCAATACACCTTAGGTGTTTCAAAATATATAGTTGGTCACAAACTTAAAGTACAATCAGATATCAGTTATTTAGATTTTGGATCTAATGACAATTTAATGTACAGATTACAATTTGACATTCACTTTTAATAATAAAATCATGAAAAAAAGTATAATCATTATAGCACTTGCTTCTTTAAGCATTGCTTGTGGAAACAAAAAATCAAACAATCAAGACGGTGAAACTGTAGAATTGACCGGATCAATTTCTATCGACGGATCGGGAACAGTTTTCCCAGTATCAGAAGCTGTAGCCGAAGAATTTTTAGCTGAACAACCTAGAGTTAAAGTAACTGTTGGTGAAAGTGGAACTGGTGGCGGATTTAAAAAATTTGGTGCAGGTGTTATTGATATTTGCGATGCTTCACGAGAAATAAAGGACAAAGAAATTGAACTTTGTAAAGAAAACGGGATTGAGTATGTTCAATTAACAGTTGCATTGGATGGTATTACTATTGTAATTAATAAAGACAATACTTGGGCAAAATCGATAACTACTGAAGAATTAAAAAAATTATGGGAACCAAATAGTCAAATTACTAAATGGAACCAAATAAGAAATGAATGGCCAAACGAAGAAATTCATCTTTACGGCCCAAATACATCTCATGGTACTTACGATTTCTTTACAGAGGTGATTATGGGTGAATCTGGCGCTAGCAGAACTGATTACAATGCGGTTTCAGATTACAATGTTGCCATTCAAGGTATTCAAAATGACAAAAATGCGTTAGGTTATGTAGGTTTATCATATTATGAAGAAAACCAAGATAAATTAGGAGTTGTTGGAATCGATAATGGAAACGGTGTTGTTTTACCAAGTATAGAAACGGTTGCAAACAATACATATGCACCTTTATCACGTTCATTATTCATCTTTGTAAGTAAAAAATCTGCACAAAAACCAGAGGTTAAAAAGTTTGTGGAATTTTATTTAGACAATGCACCTGAATTGTGTAAAGAAGTTGGTTATGTACCCATGCCAGCAAGTGGTTACGACGCTGAAAAAGAAAAATTCAAAAATGCTATTAGTAGTAAATAATAGTTATTAAAATTTAACACAAATTACCGGTAAGATTTTGTCTTACCGGTATTTCATTCATATGAAGATTAAAGAAAAAATAATTGAGGTCCTTCTATTTTTATGCGCCTCCATTACAATACTAACTACAATTGGTATTGTTGTTATACTTTTATTTGAAAGTATTTCATTCTTTAAAAGCGTATCTGTTTTGGATTTTTTTACCGATACGAAATGGACACCCTTATTTAGTGAAAAACATTTTGGAATATTACCTTTAGTCTCAGGTACTTTTTTAACCTCGGCTATTGCCATTGCTGTAGCGCTTCCAGTTGGATTGACTATTGCAATTTACTTAAACATGTACGCACCTAAAAGTTTTAGAAAATCACTAAAACCACTTTTAGAAATTTTAGCTGCGGTACCTACCGTAGTTTATGGCTTTTTCGCATTAACTATTGTCACCCCATTTTTACAAAACATCTATCCAGACTTAGAAACTTTTAATTCTTTATCCGCTGGTCTTGTTATGGGTATCATGATTATACCATTTATTTCTTCTTTAAGTGAGGACGCCTTATATGCGGTGCCAAAATCGTTAAAAGAAGCAGCATTCGGAATGGGTTCAACCCGTTTTCAAACATCAATAAAAGTTATGCTTCCTGCTGCATCTTCGGGTATTATTGTTTCGGTTATTTTGGCAATTTCAAGGGCAATAGGCGAAACCATGATTGTTGCCATTGCAGCAGGACAACAAGCACAATTATCTTTAGATCCAACCATACCAACACAAACTATTACATCATATATAGTACAAGTTAGTATGGGAGATGCACCGCAAGGTTCTATTGAATATAAAACTATTTTTGCAGCTGGATTAACATTGTTTTTGTTCACTTTCGCATTAAATAGCATCAGTTTTTGGATTAAGAAAAAGTATCAAGAAAAATATGAATAATCTAAAAAAAAATAAACTTATTGATTCAGCATTCAAAACAGTAGGAATGCTATTTACGCTTTTGGGCATCATCGTTCTAGCCATTTTATTATACAACATAATTAAAGTAGGCTATACCAGAATCAATTGGGATTTTTTAACCAGTTTGCCTTCTAGGCGCGCTTCAAAAGCGGGTATTTACACTGCTATTGTAGGCACATTAGATTTAATGCTTTTAACAGTTATATTCGCAATTCCTGTTGGGGTTGGAGCAGGGATCTATTTAGAAGAGTACGCTAAAAAGTCAAGATTTTCGAGATTGTTGGAAATAAATATAGCAAACTTAGCAGGCGTACCATCAATTATTTATGGCCTTTTAGGGTTGGGTATTTTTGTGCGCTTTTTCGGGTTTGGAGGTAGCATTCTTTCGGGTGCCTTAACCATGTCGCTTTTAATTTTACCAATCATAATAGTAGCGACTAGAGAATCTATAAAAGCCGTTTCACCATCACTTAAAGAAGCCTCATTTGCTTTAGGAGCTTCAAAATGGCAAACGATACAAAGAGTCATTATACCTTCTTCGTTTGGTGGGATTTTAACCGGAATAATATTATCTTTATCTAGAGCAATTGGAGAAACAGCACCATTAATTGTTGTTGGTGCTATGGCGTATGTACCATTCATTCCACATTCTTTATTCGATACTTTCTCGGTATTACCAATGCAAATATTTACCTGGACAACGCGTCCGCAAGATGGATTTGCAATAGCAGCCGCAGGCGCCATTATCATATTACTAGCAATTACTTTTATAATGAACGGAATTGCAGTTTATTTCAGAAATAAATGGCAAAACAAATTGCAATAAGTATGGAAACAAAAATTGAAGAACAATTACCAATGGATAAAATAGTAGATAAATCATTAAAAAAAACACCAACCATAGAAGTTAATGACGCAAAAGTATGGTATGGCGATTTTATGGCTATTAAAGGCATTGATATGTCAATAAAACGCAATACGGTTACTGCATTTATTGGACCATCTGGCTGTGGAAAATCAACATTTCTTCGTCTGTTTAACAGAATGAATGATTATGTTGACGACTTTAAAATGGAGGGCAAAATTAAAGTTAATGGTAGAAACATTTATAAAGATAAAGTGCATGTTGAAGAACTGCGTAAAGAAATAGGTATGGTTTTCCAAAAACCCAATCCGTTTCCAAAATCTATTTTTGAAAATGTTGCTTATGGCTTAAAAATACAAGGAATAACAGACAAAAAACTAATAGCTGAACGTGTTGAAAAAGCATTAAGACAAGCCGATCTTTGGGAAGATGTAAAAGACAACCTAAAAAAATCTGCTTTAGCACTTTCAGGCGGACAGCAACAACGCCTGTGTATTGCACGTACTTTAGCTGTAGAGCCTTCAATTATTTTAATGGATGAGCCAACCTCGGCACTCGATCCTATTTCAACAGCAAAAATTGAAGAATTAATCTTTGAATTAAAAGAAAAATATACCATTGTTATTGTTACCCACAATATGCAACAGGCAAGTAGAATAAGTGATTACACAGCATTTTTCTATTTAGGAAAACTTATTGAGTACAATAAAACAAAAACTGTTTTTACAAACCCAGAGAAAGAACAAACGGAAAATTATATTACCGGTCGTTTCGGATAAAAAATTATAATTATGGCAAATGCTACATACCAAAGAGAAGTAATAAATCAAGCAGGTTTAGACATGCTTAACCTAAGCATTTCTCAACTTGAAAAAGCTAAAGAAGCTTTTGTAAATCACGATAGTGATTTAGCAGAAGAAGTAATGAATATTGAAAACCGCGTTAATGCTCTTGACCTAAAAATTGAAAAGGATTGCGAAAAATTTATAGCACTTTACAATCCCGTTGCAATAGATTTAAGGTTTGTTATGGCCATTCGTAAAATAAATTATGATTTAGAGCGTATTGCAGACCACGCATATGGTATTTCGAAATATGTGGTTGATGTTGATAAAAAAATTCCAGCAAACTTAATTGCCGCCGTAGAATTTGATAAAATGTTTGCTACCATTTTATTAATGTTTGAAAGTATTACAGATGCCTACGAAAACAAAAATGTAAAAGCAGCCAGAAAAGTATTCAAAAAAGATAAAATTTTAGATGAAATAAATGTTCAGTCTTTTTCAATTATTGAATCAGAAATAAAAAAAGACACCAGTATTATTGCTGAAGCCCTTCTTCTATTTTCTGTAGTTAAAAAATTTGAACGTGTAGGCGACCATATTAAAAATATTGCCGAAGAAATTATTTTTTATATTGATGCAGAGGTGTTAAAACACAACAAAAAAAAATAAATCATTTAACAAATAAATAAAAAAGGAAGCCGTTTTGGCTTCCTTTTTTATTTGATAACAATTTATTTAATTTAAAAAATATTATTTAAGTACTTTTGCACCGTTAATATAACAAAAATATTATGGAAAACATATACTTATATATGATTATCGCACTTGCCATATTAGCAATCGCTGATTTGGTGGTAGGAGTAAGTAATGACGCAGTAAACTTCTTAAACTCTGCCATTGGCTCTAAAGCCATTTCATTTAAAACCATCATGATTGTTGCCAGTTTTGGTATTGGTGTTGGAGCATTATTTTCTAGTGGCATGATGGAAGTTGCTCGTAATGGCATTTTCAATCCTGGAGAATTTATGTTTAGTGAAATCATGATTATTTTCATGGCGGTTATGATTACAGATATTTTGCTGTTAGATTTTTTCAATACTATGGGCATGCCTACTTCTACCACGGTATCCATTGTATTCGAATTATTAGGCGCCTCAGTAGCCATCGCGCTTATTAAAATAGGACATGACGGCGGAAGCTTTAGCGAAATTGTAAATTACATTAACACCTCTAAAGCCACCGAAATTGTTTCAAGCATATTACTTTCTGTTGCCTTATCGTTTTCAATAGGAGCATTTGTTCAGTGGATTTCTAGACTTTTATTGTCTTATAATTTTGAAAAGAAAGCTAAATGGGTAGGTGCTTTATTTGGTGCTATCGCCATTACATCTATTGTGTATTTCATATTTATGAAAGGTATCGGCGGAACTAGCTTCGCGAAAGAATCTTTCGATTTCACTGATGGGGAAACCATTAAAGACTTTTTAAAGCATAATGCACTTTATATTTTAGCCATTAGTTTTGTGCTTTGGTTCTTAATATCTTACACTTTAATACAGTTAGCAAAAACAAATATTTACAAATTAATTATCCTAATAGGTACGTTTTCATTGGCATTGGCATTTGCCGGTAACGATCTTGTAAATTTTATTGGACCATCTATTGGAGCGTATCAATCGTATTTAGATTTTACAAATCCTGCAGTTAATACTTTGGGATTAGCAGCTACCGAATTTTCAATGGAAAGTTTAGGAGCAAAAGCTTCAACACCAACTGTATTGTTATTTATTGCTGGACTTGTAATGGTTATAACACTTTGGTTTTCTGCTAAGGCAAAAAATGTAATGAAAACCGAAATAGATTTAGCAAGTCAAGGAGACACCAAAGAACGTTTTCAACCAAACTTTTTATCTCGTGGTTTTGTAAGGTTCGCCATGTTGTCATCACAAATGACATCTTATATATTGCCAAAATCTTGGCAAGAAAAAATTGATAAGCAATTTGAAATTCCAGTTATAGCTTTAAATAAAGATAAAAATTATGAATTGCCTGCTTTCGATATGGTAAGAGCTGCTGTAAATTTAATGGTTGCAGCTGCTTTAATATCTGTAGCTACTTCAATGAAACTACCATTATCTACAACTTACGTAACGTTTATGGTTGCTATGGGTACATCATTGGCAGATAGAGCTTGGGGCGCAGAAAGTGCGGTATATAGAGTTGCAGGTGTTTTAAATGTAATAGGAGGATGGTTTTTTACTGCAATAAGTGCCTTTTTTGCTGCAGCTTTAGTAGCTTACTTATTAAATCTGAACGTAAACATCATGTTCCCAATTTTATTGGTAACAGCTTTTGCTTTAATAATAAAAAGCTCGATTGCATTTAACAAAAAATCAAAAGAAGGAAAAGCCGAGGATAGTTTAACGAAGGCTGAAAGTAGCTCAATTCAAGGTGTTATCCATGAAAGTGCAAAAAACATCACAAACGTTGTTAAACGTGGTAACAGAATTTATACTAATGCCATAAATGGATTAGCGAAGCAAGATTTGGCATTATTAAAAAAGAATAAAAAGCAAATTGTTAAGTTATCAGATGAAGTTGATGAACTAAGAGATAATATTTTTTATTTTATTAAAAACTTAGATGAATCCAGTCTTGCTGCAAGTAATTTTTATATTCACATTTTAGGCTATCTTCAAGATATGACCCAATCTTTAGAGTACATTACTAAAGTAAGCTATAAACACGTTAACAACAATCATAAAAAATTAAAATTCAATCAAATTAAAGAATTAAAAGAGGTTGATGAACGATTTGAAATCTTTTTCAATAACACTCAAAATGCCTTCGATTCCAGATCGTTTGAACAAATAGGTGTTATTTTGGGAAGAAAACAAGAGATTTTAGGATTGGTAACTTCTAAAATTCAAAAACAAGTAGAGCGTACGCGCACTGATGAATCGAGCCCTAAAAACACAACCTTATATTTTAGTTTATTATTAGAAACTAAAGATTTATTAAATGCGACCATGAATCTTTTAGAGGAGTATTATAATGCGCATGATGGTTCTGTAAAACCAGCAACCGTTGAGGCTCCACAAACAGACTCTAAAAAATAAATAACTGATAAGTTTACAATCATTACAAAAGCCATCTTAGTTAAGATGGCTTTTGTTGTTTATTTAATTTATTTACCTTTGTTCGAAATTATAAATAATATACAATGATTTCAGCAAACGAGTATTTTGATAGTAATGTAAAATCTTTAGGCTACACAACAGCTACCGGAAATTCTACTTTAGGGGTTATGAATCCTGGAGAGTATGAATTTGGAACTTCTAAGCACGAAACTATGCGTGTTATTGAAGGAGAAATGACTGTTAAGTTACCCGGAAGCACTGAATGGGTTACTTATAAAGCTGGTGAAGCTTATGAAATAGATGCTAACAAAAAATTTCAAGTTAAAGTATCTACACAAACATCCTATTTATGTCAATATAAATAACAGTATTGAAAATTCCATAAAAAAAGCACCTCAATAGAGGTGCTTTTTCACAACACTTAACTTGAAATTCCTTTCAAATATCCTTAAATTAGAATTGGGACAAATTTATTAAGATCCGCACATTAAACAATCATCGCCTTGTCCAGCTTTAGATTGTGCGATAAGCGCTTTCATTTCTTCAGCACTCATAGGCTCAATTTCTGGAGCTGGTTGTTGCTTTGCAAATTTAACAGCGTTCTGTTCTGCCACATGCTTTTTCTGATCTTGAGCAACTCCTTGGTTTACTACTTCTACTTCCTCGGCCGCTGGCTCTTCTTTTTTAGTTGTTGCTAATGTAAATTTAATAGCATCTACGGCGCTCTTAGTACGCAAATAGTACATACCTGTTTTTAAACCACTTTTCCATGCGTAAAAATGCATAGAAGTTAATTTTGCCATGGTAGCGCCTTCTAAAAATAAGTTTAATGATTGTGATTGATCAATAAAATATCCGCGTTGACGTGACATGTCAATAATATCTTTCATACTCAATTCCCAAACGGTTTTGTACAAGTCCTTAATATCTTGAGGGATAATATCAATGCCTTGTACCGAACCATTGGCTCTCATGATTTCTTGTTTCAAACCATCATTCCATAAGCCTAATTCCACTAAATCTTCCAGTAAATGCTTGTTTACTACAATAAACTCACCAGATAACACACGACGTGTATAAATATTAGAAGTGTAAGGCTCAAAACACTCATTATTTCCTAAAATTTGAGAAGTTGACGCTGTTGGCATTGGTGCTACCAAAAGCGAATTACGAACCCCATGTTTAATAACCTGTTTGCGTAATTTATCCCAATCCCACATACCACTTAATTCATCATTCTTTAAGCCCCATAAATTATGTTGAAAATCGCCTTTACTAATTGGAGACCCTTTAAAAGTTTGATAAGGACCATCTGCTTTAGCCTCTTCCATACTAGCTGTTACCGCAGCGAAATAAAGCGTTTCAAAAATATCTTGGTTTAATTTTTTAGCTTCATCACTTGTAAAAGGCATACGCAATTGTATAAACGTATCTGCCAACCCTTGTACGCCAAGACCAATAGGGCGATGACGCATATTAGAGTTTTCAGCCTCTGGTACCGGATAGTAATTTCTATCTATAACGCGGTTTAAGTTTTTTGTTACTCGTTTGGTAATACGGAATAGTTCTTTATGGTCGAACTCGCCATTTTTAACAAACATTGGTAACGCAATAGAAGCTAAATTACATACAGCTACTTCATCTGGAGAGGTGTACTCCATAATTTCTGTACATAAGTTAGATGAACGAATGGTTCCTAAATTTTGTTGATTCGATTTACGGTTTGCCGCATCTTTATACAACATATATGGTGTTCCGGTTTCAATTTGAGATTCTAATATTTTCTCCCAAAGTTCGCGTGCTTTAATAGTTTTTCTTCCCTTTCCTTCTGCTTCATATTTTAAGTATAAAGCTTCAAAAGCATCGCTATGCACCTCATCCATTCCTGGGCATTCGTTAGGGCACATTAACGTCCAAGGACCATCTTCTTGAACACGTTTCATAAACAAATCTGAAATCCACATCGCATAAAATAAATCACGTGCACGCATTTCTTCTTTTCCGTGGTTTTTCTTTAAATCTAGGAAGTCGAAAATATCGGCATGCCATGTTTCAATATAAATAGCAAAACTTCCTTTTCTTTTTCCACCTCCTTGATCTACATAACGTGCTGTATCGTTAAACACCTGTAGCATGGGCACAATACCATTACTTGTTCCGTTTGTACCAGCAATGTAGCTTCCAGTAGCACGAATATTATGTATAGCTAAACCAATACCTCCAGCAGATTGCGATATTTTAGCAGTTTGTTTTAGTGTATCGTAAATACCATCAATACTGTCATCCTTCATTGTTAATAAGAAACAAGACGACATTTGCGGTTTAGGTGTACCTGCATTGAATAAGGTTGGTGTAGCGTGTGTAAAATATTTTTTAGACATGAGCTCATAGGTTTCAATTACCGACTCTAAATCGTTTAAATGAATTCCTACAGCTACACGCATCAACATATGTTGTGGACGTTCGGCTATTGCACCATTAAGTTTTAACAGGTAAGAACGTTCTAGTGTTTTAAACCCAAAATAATCGTAACCAAAATCACGGTTATAAATAATATTAGAATCTAAAACATCTTTGTTTTTCATAATAACCTCGTAAACATCATCGGCTAAAAGCGGTGCGTCTTTACCGGTTCTTGGATTTACATAAGTATAAAGGTCGTGCATAACCTCACTAAATGTTTTTTTGGTGTTTTTATGCAGGTTAGAAACCGAGATACGAGCAGCTAAACGTGCGTAATCTGGGTGTGCAGTTGTCATGGTTGCAGCAATTTCAGCAGCTAAATTATCAAGTTCGCTAGTGGTAACACCATCGTATAAACCTTCAATCACACGCATAGTTACTTTTAATGGGTCAACTAATTCGTTTAAACCGTAACATAATTTACGCACCCTTGCGGTGATTTTGTCGAACATAATTTGTTCTTTTCTGCCGTCTCTTTTTACTACATACATAATTTTACACTGTTTTTAAGTTTTTCTGACACACCTTCAGAAAAACGGTTAGTTGATTATTCCAAATACTATCTAATTAATAACTAGCTTAGTACTTAGTGGTTTAGTTGGATTAATAAAATTTATTCAAATTCTCATTTTAACTGAAATTCTTCAGCGAAAGTGTATGAGAATAACACTTTTATAAATTATAGAAAGCTTTTCTTATGATTGATTTTAATGATTAAAAATCGGCATCAAAAGTAAATTTGTCTTTTTCTTCTTCTTTATTAAGAACACCTGCTTTTTGGTATTCAGACACACGTTTCTCGAAGAAATTAGTTTTTCCTTGCAATGAAATCATGTCCATAAAATCGAATGGATTTGCTGTATTATATTCTTTATCACAACCTAACTCAAATAATAATCTGTCGGTTACAAACTCTAAATATTGCGACATTAGATTCGCATTCATACCAATTAAACTAGCTGGTAATGACTCTGTTATAAACTCACGCTCAATATCCAAAGCTTCAACCAAAATTTCTCTAATACGGTCTTTTGGCACTTTATTTACCAAATGCTTGTTATGCAAGTGCACCGCAAAGTCGCAATGCACACCTTCATCACGAGAGATCAACTCGTTTGAGAATGTTAAGCCAGGCATTAAACCTCTTTTCTTTAACCAGAAAATAGAACAAAATGCTCCAGAAAAGAAAATGCCTTCTACGGCAGCAAATGCAATTAAACGTTCTGCAAAACTTGGAGATTCAATCCATTTTAATGCCCAATCTGCTTTTTTCTTAATAGCTGGAAAGTTCTCTAAAGCATTAAACAATAAGTCCTTTTCTTTTTCGTCCTTAACATACGTATCAATTAAAAGCGAATAGGTTTCACTATGGATGTTTTCCATCATGATTTGAAATCCATAAAAGAATTTCGCCTCACTATATTGCACTTCGCTTACAAAATTTTCTGCTAAGTTTTCATTTACAATACCATCACTAGCTGCAAAAAAGGCTAAAATGTGTTTTATAAAATAACGCTCGTCATCGTTCAATTTATTTTTCCAGTCTGTAAGGTCTTGATGTAAATCAATTTCTTCTGCAGTCCAAAAACTTGCCTCCGATTTTTTATACCATTCCCAAATATCATGATGTTCGATAGGAAAAATAACAAAACGATTCTTGTTTTCTTGTAGAATGGGTTCTATTGACTGAGACATTTTTTTTGGTTTTTTTTAAAGTTAAACGAAAATCTGCACCGATTTAGGGAGTAACAAAGATTGAAAAATGCAATTTAAAATGAAAGGTTTAGTTATAAACATTGTCAACAAGTTTTTAACAATTAAAGAATTACCAAACAAAATGAAGTTTACAAAAAAAAAGTGTTAAAAATCTGTTTTTCAATATTTTATAATTTTTGAATTTTCAAAAAGTTTACAGGAAAAAATAAGTTTTTTAATTTTAAACCCCTTATTTTAAAGGTGTTTTGGAGGTTTATTTTTAGTTATTAGAACTTGTTAGCAACCTTTTCTAATTCCGAATACCAGTCGGCTCCAAATTTTCTAATTAAGGCTTCTTTTACAAATTTATAAATGGGAATTTGCAATTCTTTTCCAAGCGTACAGGCATCGTCGCAAATTTCCCATTTATGATAATTGACTGCTGAAAATTCGCTATACTCTTGTACGCGTACAGGATACAAATGGCACGACACTGGCTTTTTCCAAGAAATTTCGCCTTGATTATAGGCCTCTTCAATAGCACACAATGCTACTTTTTTTTCATCAAAAATTACGTAAGCACAATCGGCACCATTAATTAAAGGCGTTTCCAAATCGCCCTCTTCAGAGGTAATATATATGCCCTGAGATTCTATGGCTTTAATTCCTTCTTTTCTTAAAAAAGGTTTCACTTTAGGGTATATTTCTTTTAATATATTGGCTTCCTCTTTTTCTAAGGGTGCGCCAGCATCGCCATCAATACAGCAAGCGCCTTTACATGCAGATAAATTGCATATAAAATCCTTTTCAATAATATCTTCTGAAACGATGGTTTTCCCTATTTGAAACATATCCTTTAATTATATTGTAGTGGGCAAAAATAACTAAACTTTAGCGTTTAATACTATAGATATTGTATACAATCCTATACTTTTGCAACAAAATATAAAAAGCGCAAGCATGCAACTTAATTTTAAAGAAATATTTACTGCTTTTATGGTATTGTTTGCCGTAGTAGATATTGTTGGCAATATTCCTATAATAATAGATTTACGAAAAAAGGTAGGTCATATTAATAGTAGAAAAGCGGCAATTATTTCAGGCATTATCATGGTGTCGTTTTTATTTCTTGGGAAAAGTATTTTAAACCTAATTGGTATTGACGTAAATTCTTTTGCTGTTGCAGGTTCATTTATTTTATTTTTTATTGCTTTGGAAATGATTTTGGGCATCACACTTTATAAACATGAAGAACATACAGCAGATACCGCTTCGGTATTCCCATTAGCATTTCCACTTATTGCGGGCCCGGGTAGTTTAACAACACTACTATCGTTACGAGCAGAATTTAAAACCGAAAACATTATAGTTGCTATTATATTAAACGTTATTGTTATTTTTATTGTCTTAAAAACATCTAAAACCATCGAACGCTTTTTAGGGCAAAACGGCATTAGTATTGTTAGAAAAGTTTTTGGTGTGGTATTACTAGCCATTGCTGTTAAACTGTTTGCCCATAATATTAAAGCGTTGTTCGAAATCATATAACCTAAAAAAAGATGAAAATTTTAACCATTATAATTAGTATACTTGCCTTGGCCCTTATTGCTTTTAACTTCACTCAAGTGAATTTCGAATCTCCTTTTGAAGGCGAAAGCATGATTGCTTTAATTACCATTTTAGCAGCACTTTGTGCCATTGTTATGATGCTTATTTTAAGAATTTCTAAACGAATAGAAGAAAAAGTAAAAGGTCGCCGCTAATGTTTGATGCTTTAATAATTGGTGGTGGTGCGGCAGGTTTACAATGCGCTTTAATATTAGGGTCTGCAAAAGACAAACCTTTTGCAGAAAACAAACACATTGGCATTATTGTTCACCAAAAAACATCCCACTTACAAACAGCTTTATTTAACAATGTGCTTGGTTTAGCGCCGGGAACTACTGGTGAATCTATTTTAAATGAAGGCAAAACGCAATTAAAAACCTTATACCCACACGTTGAACAAATTGAAAACGAAAAAGTTTTAGAAATTTCAAAAACTGAAGGTGTTTTTAATGTAAAAACTAACAAACATGCTTACAAAAGCAAAACAGTTGTAATTGCTGTGGGTTACACCAATTTAATGACCATAAAAGGTTTAGAAAAACATATAGACCCGCACCCTAGAGCAGCCATTGAAAAAGACCGTATTTGGTTAAAAAATATTGACCATTTAGTTGAGGACAACCTATATGTTGCAGGCTCGTTAGCGGGATGGCGCAGCCAATTTGCCATTTGTGCTGGTAGTGGCGCCCATGTAGCTACCGATATTTTAACGCTTTGGAACGGTGGAAAGCATGTGAAGGTACATGATAAAGTTGGCTAAAAAATAGAGAGAGATTACCTCTTCCCCTTACTCAACTCAATAACCTCTTCAATCATAATATCATGCTGATTGAAAACCTCTTCAAAAGCACCCAAACCATAAAGCTGGTCTGCCAATGTAGCTTTTAAATATTGCTTTACCTCATCGTGATACGCTACAAAGGTTAATTGAGATTCGGTTCTTTTATTCAAATACTCTTGAAACGCATAAACCATATCCTCGCTAATTTGAAACGTTTCAATAAAATCCTGTCTTGAAATACCTTTATATTTTTTTCGATTTTTTTCTAAGGTTTCAAATATAAAGTACCCAATAAACCCACGGCGTAGTAAAAAAGTTAGCGTTTCATTTTGCATACCACTGTCTATTGGTACAAACACATCTGGAATGATACCACCTCCACCATACACTGTTTTCCCTTTTGGGGTTTTATATTTTAAAGAATCGGCTATCTGGATTTTCTCTGGATCTAAAAGTTCGCCACTATCTAATCTTTCAAAATACTCATCGTAATAATCTTTATTTCCTTTACTATATGGCCGTTGAATAGAACGACCTGTTGGGGTATAATATCTTGACACGGTTAAACGCACCGCACTGCCATCTCCCAAATCCATTTCGCGTTGCACCAAGCCTTTACCGTATGAACGACGCCCTACAATAGTACCCTTATCATTATCTTGCAATGCGCCCGCAACAATTTCACTTGCCGATGCTGAGTTTTCGTTTATGAGCACGTACAGTTTCCCGTTCTCAAAATCACCTTTTTCAGTAGCGAAGCTTTTTTCTATACTACCACGTTTGTTTTTTGTAAACAGAATTAACTTATCATCCTCTAAAAACTCATCTGCAATTTGTTCTGCAATACCTAAAAACCCACCTGGGTTATCACGTAAATCAAGCACTAACTCTTTTGCACCTAAATCCAACAGTTTATCTAAACCTTTTTTAAATTCTTTATAAGTACTTTCTGCAAAACGGTTAATTTTTATATAACCCAATTTATTGCTTAGCATGTAGGCTGCATCGACACTTTTTATTGGAACGTGAGAACGTTTTACTGTAAAATCGAGCAGTTTTGGTTCGCCTTTTCTAAATACCTTTAAGTTGACTTTACTGTTTAGTGGTCCTTTAAGTTTTTTTACCAATTCACCATCGTTCAACTTATTGCCAAAAAGGGTATCGCCATCGGCCATAACAATACGGTCTCCACCCCTTATTCCAGCTTTGGCACTTGGCCCGCCTTCTATCGCCCTAATAACGGCTATGGAGTCTCGATACGGGTAAAAACTAACACCAATACCAACAAAATCGCCTTTCATGCTTTCGGCAACACTTTCCATGTCTTCTTTGGGAATATATACCGAATGCGGATCTAGATTTTCTAAAATACCGTTTACCGTAACATCTACAATACTATCGGTATTAACATCGTCTACATAATCGTAATCAATATAATCTATAAGTCTGTTAAGCTTATCTTTTTTGCTGTTTTTCGAGAATAATTTATCGGGTACATCGCTAAAATTTAACTTGCCCCCAATAAAAATACCCGCAGCAATAGCTACGCCTATTATTAATGGTAAATATTTCTTTTTATATGGCATTAGGCTTGTAACTCTTCAATTTGTTTTAACTCAATTCCTGCTTTTTTTAAGAATTTTAATCCAGAATCGTCTTTATAGGCTTCATGAAATACCACTTTTACAATACCTGCTTGATGAATGAGTTTGCTACATTCTTTACATGGCGACATAGTAATATAAAGTGTGGCACCTTTACACGATTGGGTTGATGCTGCCACTTTTAAAATTGCATTTGCTTCGGCGTGCAGTACGTACCATTTGGTGTAACCATCATCGTCTTCACAAAAATTTTCAAACCCTGATGGCGTACCGTTATAGCCGTCTGATATAATCATTCTATCTTTTACAATAAGGGCACCTACTTGTCTGCGTTTGCAATAGGATAGCTTACCCCATTCTTGTGCAATTCTTAAATAAGCTTTATCGTATTTAAGCTGTTTTTTTTCTGGCATTAATTCTATTTAAAATTTGGGCGTTTCCCTATCGGGTCGGGCTATACGTTGCAATCTTTTGCAAAAAAGCAAAAGTATTTTCACTTCTATCCCTAACGCGAAATACTATAACGAATATACTTGGTTCGTATTTTAATTACAACGCAAGTTCGTTAAAGTTTTTAGAAAGTTTGCAAAATAACGGTAAGTTTTAATAAGAAACGCTGTTTGCGTTAGGGACAGCAACGGAAAGCCCACAGCGAGGTACGAGCGAGGACTTGTAGTGAATAGCCCGACCCTTGTGGTAACGCCCAAATTTTAAACTATGCTAAAAAATCACTATTAAGTATCATGGGGATTACCAAACCAACTACAATGGCAGAAATTACCATAATCCAATCGCGTTTGTTGAACCTGAATATGGTTTGCATAATGTAGCCTAATAGCAAAACTGCAAACACAATGATTATTTGAGCCAACTCGATACCTAAAGCAAATTCTAGTAATAGCACTATTTTATTATCGGAATCACTTAATAGCATTTTAAACTCACGAGCAAAGCCTAAACCATGTATTAAACCAAAGAAGAGTGTTGACAAAAATAAGACCCCTACTTTTTCTTTTTGGGCGCCTTTGCCAGAGGTAAACACATTAAAGAGCGCTACAATTAGTATGGTTATAGGTATAAGAAATTCCACCATACCTGCTTGAACACTAATAATATCGTACACTGCCAAAACAAGAGATAGTGTGTGCCCTAATGTGAACATGGTCACTAATAACAAAACGCGTTTCCAATCTTTGAATAAATACGGAACAGTTAAAACAATAAGAAACAACACGTGGTCGTAGGCTTTTACATCTAGTACGTGGTTGATGCCATATTGAACGTTAAACCAAAAATTATCGAACATAATACTATTTAGGATTTAGGGAAAACCAAATATACAATTATTTAGAATTGTTTAACGATGTGCTATATTTTTTATTGAGTTGAGTAAGCATCTCTTTGGTGATATCTTCAAGGTTGAATTGATGTTTCCATTTCCAATCTTGTCTTGCATACGAATCGTTGATACTTTTTGGCCAACTATTAGCTATGTCTTGCCTGTAATCTGGGTTATAGGTAATTCTAAAATCTGGTATTTTCCTTTTTATAGATTCGGCAAGCTCTTTTGGCGTAAAACTAATGGCTGCCAAATTGTATGATGACCTTATTTTTACAGCATCTTTATTGGCTGTCATAATATCCACGGTTGCTTTTATGGCATCGTCCATAAACATCATTGGTAATTCGGTGTCTTTAGTTAAAAAGCAATCATAAAACCCATCGGTTATGGCTTTATGATAAATTTCTACTGCATAATCGGTTGTGCCACCTCCAGGTAATGTTTTCCAACTAATAATCCCTGGGTAGCGCAAACTGCGCACATCTACTCCATATTTTTTATGATAATATTCACACCAGCGTTCACCAACTTGTTTGGTAATACCGTAAACGGTAGATGGCTCCATAATAGTATATTGCGGGGTATATTCTTTAGGCGTGGTGGTGCCAAATACAGCAATGCTTGATGGCCAAAATACTTTTTTTATAAATTTTGCCCGAGCTAAATTCAGCACATGAAACAGCGATTCCATGTTTAAGTCCCAAGCTTTCATGGGGTATTTTTCGCCTGTAGCACTTAAAATAGCTGCCATTAAATAAACTGTATCAATCTTATATTTTTCAACACATACTTTAACGCTTGCGTAGTTTTGCGCATCTACAATTTCGAAAATACCAGAATTAACAATATCTAAATTACTGTAACTAATATCACTGGCAATTACATTTTCAGCACCATATAATTCCCTGAGCTTAAATGTTAACTCTGACCCAATTTGCCCACAAGCACCAATTATTAATATTTTAGACTTCATTTAATGCAATATTTGTATATTTTTATCAAAAATAATAAGTTTTTATTGATAATATCGTATTATAAAAATGAAATATTGCGAATACTATCGCGAACTATCTAACAAAAAAAAGAAACGAATCTTATATCTTTGCTTTTTATATGATATATTTTAACTATGAATTTTAAATATTTAAGTGTTTTGTGTTTTTTGGTTGTGGCATTTTCTTGTAAAAAAAACGAAGAGCAAAGTGATGTAACGTTTGATAAGCCCAACGACAGTTTGGAAATTAAAACAAAGGACATTTCGAAAATTAAGTACACCGATTATATTTTAGACAGCCGAACAGAAGATGTTACCATAAATTGGAATGCATACAAGCAATTACAGGATGTTATAAAAAATATAAAAAAAGCCGATTTAAGTTTCTTTCACAATAACACAAAAGAAATTAAAGAGTTAATAAACAACTTAAAACAAACCATCCCTAGCAATGTAAATAGTCCCTCTATTTTAGCTAGAATTTCGGCTTTAGAAACCAAGATTTTAAAACTAGAAAGTTTATCAAATTTATCAACTACAACAAAAGATGAGCTTCTTACCAATATAAAAGAATTTTTAATAGCGTTTTCTAATTTAAATTTACAAATGAATAAAAAGACAGAAAACGATAATATTATTATTGAAAAACCTTAAATCTTGTTAGTATCAATAAAAAAGCGGCAAACATGATAGAATGTTTGCCGCTTTTTTATCGTTTAGTTTCCTTAATTTTTAGGTTGTGCTGCTTGTGCTTGTAACACTTGTTTTTGTCTTAACAATTCGTTTTTTGTTAACTGTATTAAATTAAAGTTTGGAGACAGCTTTAGGGTAGCGTCTAAAATATCTACAGCTTTATCAATATTTACTTTTTTGTCTTTGTTATAAGTAGACAACGCATTCAAGTACATAAAAGCCGATTTTAATGATACTTCATAAGGTGTTTGTGTTTCGTAAAATGCCTTTTTCATATCGTCTTTAGCATTTGTTAACCCATAAGTAATGTGCTTATCTGCTTCGGTTAGCTTCTGTGTTTGTAAACAAAGTTCTGCTAATTCATACGCGATTAAAGCATTTGGGTTTCTTTTAAACATTTCTTCAAATTGCCCAATGGCTAATTCTGGTTGTTTAACAGCCTTTAAAGACACAGCTTTTACCTCTATAGCAATGTCTGAATCATCAACCATTCTTTCATAACCTATAGTGTTTAAGGCCTGTATGTATTTATCTTCACTCATATAAATATAAGCTAGTGTATCCATTCTTGCTGGAGAAGGCGATAGCACATTTAAGTGCGTCATAGCGTTTATGATACCTTGAACATCTCCTTGTTTTTTCATTTGCTTATAATAAGCTTCATAATGCTTCAATAAATCATAGTTGCTTTGTGCACTCATTATAAAACTACTCACCAATAATCCTAATACAAATAATCTTTTCATTGTTTATAATATTTTAAAGGGCTAAAACTATAAAAAATTAACATTTAAACTCTTAAAAGTATATTAATTATTTCCGTTTACAATTAATAATTAATATTCTTAAGATGCCAATCTTAATTTAATGCCAGATGAAAAAGGCATTATTAGGAAAGTTTAAAAAAAATAAGTACTTTAGGTTTATTAAAAATAAAAATTATGGGAATTAAAAGTTTTTTAGCCTCTAGAAAAAATCAGCAAAAGAGCAGCGCAGATTTGCCTATTAAGGTTAGTGATTATATGTCTACAAACCTGATAACCTTCAAACCTGAGGAACTTATGGAAAATGTTATTGATTCCTTAATTAAGAACAGAATTTCTGGTGGCCCTGTTGTAAACGACGAGCATGAATTAGTTGGTATTATATCTGAAGGTGATTGTATTAAACAAATAAGTGAAAGCAGATACCACAATTTGCCTATGGAAAATAATACCGTTGAAAAATGTATGGTTATAAATGTTGAAACCATTGATGGAAACATGAATATTTTCGATGCTGCTAATAAGTTTTTGGAATCAAAACGCAGACGTTTTCCCATTGTTGAAAACGGAAAATTGGTGGGTCAAATAAGTCAGAAAGACATATTGAAAGCTGCTATTGCTTTAAAAGGACAGACTTGGTAATATTTTTTAGCTTTCTCTTTTTACCAAGGCATAATATTCATCTTCTAAGGGCAAATACCCCTGGTCGTAAACAAAATAATATATTGTTCCTGCTTTAGTAGTGTAAGTGCTTGTAAAAAAATTAAAATCAAAACCATGTTGAATAAGCTTTGTTCGCGTGGTTTTTGTTTTTTGCTCTGGGTTTAAGGTTTCTAAAATTCGCCAGTTTTTTCTAAGCCTATTATTTATATTTCTAATCAGGTTTTTAGAATCTTTATTAATGGTATTGTTATAAGCGTTTCGGCAATAATCGCTACAAAATTTCTTATCGCTTCTTCCAATTATTTTTTCACTACATTCTAAACAGGTTTTTGACATACGCTTATTTGAATTGGTTTAAATGTTTATATTTTCTACCTTTTATGAATTAAAATTTCAGTAAAATCTGTAAATATTTTTTTTCAACTAAAATTCCATTATTTCTTTACACCCTTATAAATAATAACTAATGAAATTGAGAATAATATAATACCAAAAGTAAAATCATTTTCATATTCATCCAGTAAAATAAATCCATCTTTATTATCATTAATTAATATTTCTATTTCATTCTTCCCTGAAACTTTTTCGCAGTATAAAGCTTTTGTTCTTTTTACATATGTTTTTTCATCATACTCAAATTTTAAAAAGTAATTTCTCTTTCCATATTCATAACAGTCAACAACTCTTACTTTAACATAATTATTTTTTTCAGTAATCTTTTCATCTAAATAGCCATTTCTTAAAACTATGCAGCTGATTAAAATCATAAAAAAACCTCCAATAGCCAATCCATTTTCAGTAATAAAATTAAAAAACCTATTCATTTTTTTATTTCTCGTTGTGGTAAATTGTATATAGATGCCACTAAATATACAAATTTATCATTAATATTAAAAAAATATAAATATGGCACTATCCTAATATATAAAAGACTTAAAACGATTTAAACGACTACAAATAATTACAAACGAACACAAATGTTTACTAACCGATTATAATTTTTTAACCCTCGCATCTTTGCCTTGTCGAAACATAAGAACTCGATAGTATTAACTGTTTAACGATTAAAAAATAAAATTATGAACACACTTAGAAACAAAGTACAGTTGATTGGCAACTTAGGGAACGATCCAGAAATCATTAATTTAGAATCTGGCAAAACATTGGCAAAATTTGCTATTGCAACAAACGAAAGCTACACTAATACCAAAGGCGAAAAAATTACAGATACACAATGGCACAATGTGGTTGCCTGGGGGAAAACAGCCCAAATAATTGAAAAATATGTAACCAAAGGAAAAGAAGTAGCCATTGAAGGTAAGTTAACATCCCGTAGTTATGATGATAAAGATGGAAACAAACGTTATGTAACTGAGGTAGTTTGTAGCGAATTATTACTATTAGGAAAATAAAACTTAATTCAAATAGTTTTAAATAACGAGGTCTTTTAAAAGGCCTCGTTATTTTTCACATTATCAATATTATAATACCCCCCTTTATTTTCGGTTCTTTTTAACGATTGTTTTACAATTAAATGCGATACGTTAATCATATTTCGCAACTCACAAAGCGATGTAGATATTTTAGATTCCTTATAAAGCTCTTCAACTTCATTATGAATTAAATCTAAATGTTTTATAGCACGCTTTAAGCGCTTATTACTTCTTACAATACCAACATAATCGCGCATTAAAGCCTGCATTTGTTTCAAATTATGCTGTACTAAAATATGTTCTTTGGGGATGATTGTACCCTCATCGTTCCAATCTGGGATTAAAACCTCAATTGGTTTGTAGTCGTTTTCACTATGGTATTTAAAAACATTATGCGCATACACCAGAGCCTCTAATAACGAATTGGAAGCAAGCCTGTTGGCCCCATGTAAGCCAGTTCGTGAACATTCGCCACAGGCAAACAAATTGGCAATACTTGTACTTCCTTTTTTGTCAACATCTATTCCACCGCATAAATAATGAGACGCAGGTACCACCGGGATCCAATCCGTATCAATTTTAATGTGGTGCTCTAAACATTTATTATATATGTTCGGAAAATGATTTTTAAAAGCATCCATATCTAAATGGGTACAATCTAAATACACATGCGGATCTCCCGATTTTTTAAGTTCGCTATCAATACTTTGCGATACAATATCTCTGGAAGCTAGTTCAGCACGATTATCATAATCTAACATAAACCGATGTCCAGAATTGTTTCGTAAATATGCCCCAAAACCTCTTACTGCTTCAGAAATTAAAAAAGACGATTCTCCTTTAGCTTCATATAAAGCTGTTGGATGAAATTGCACAAACTCCATATCTTTAATTTGTGCCTTAGCTCTGTAAGCCATAGCAATACCATCACCTGTTGCAATTACAGGGTTGGTAGTATGTCCATAAACACAACCAATACCCCCAGAGGCTAAAAGTGTGCTATTGGCTTTAATAGTAAAAATTTTATCTGTTTTTTGGTCGAAAACATAGGCGCCGTAACATGATAATTTTTCAGATGCATTGTTAGCTATATGATGATTGGTAACCAAATCGATTGCAAAATGATGTGGCAAAATACTAATATTAGGTAATTGGTGTGCCCGCTTAAGTAAAGCACGCTCTATCTCGTAACCCGTTATATCTTTATGGTGTATTATTCTATATTCTGAATGACCTCCTTCTTTTCCTAAATCGAATTCACCACTAGCATCCAAATCAAAATTAGCCCCCCAAAGCATAAGTTCTTCCAATCGCTTGGGTCCTTCTTCAATAACCATTTTAACCACCTCTGCATCACATAAGCCATCGCCGGCAATAAGTGTGTCTTCAATATGTTTATTAAAAGAATCTTTTTCAGCATCTAAAACAACCGCGACACCACCTTGTGCATACTTGGTGTTCGATTCGTCTTCATTAGCTTTGGTTACAATAACAACACTTCTGTTAGGAAATTTTTCAGCTATTTTAACCGAAAAAGTTAACCCAGCAATCCCTGAACCAATTACTAAATAATTTGCTTCAATCATTTTTATTTAGATAATTCTAACATGCGTTCTATAGGCAATAACGCACGCACTCTTATATCTTCTGGCACCTCTATTTGAGGTGATTCGTTTAGTAAGCAATCGTATAATTTTTGTAGCGTGTTCATTTTCATAAAATGACATTCGCTACAGGCACAGGTATTATCTTCAACCGCTGGTGCAGGAATTAATTCTGTGTTAGGCATTTCCAACTGCATTTTATGTAAAATTCCAGCTTCGGTAGCTACAATAAATTTTTCTTTAGGATGCGTTTTTACAAAATTTATCATGCCAGAAGTTGACCCAATATAAGTCGCCGTGTTTAGTATATGTTCTTCAGATTCTGGATGCGCTATTATTTTATACTCTGGATGCTTTTTATGCAACTCGATTAATTTATCTATTGAAAATGCTTCGTGTACAATACAACTTCCGTCCCACAGCAGCAAGTCTCTACCTGTTTGCTTAGCAACATAATGCCCTAAATTTTTATCTGGAGCAAAAATGATAGGTGTGTCTTTTGGTACCGATTCTACAATTTTTATGGCGTTTGATGATGTGCAAACAATATCACTTAATGCTTTAATTTCAGCCGAACAATTCACATAAGTAATTACCACATGGTCTGGATGCGCTTTTGTGAATTTTTCAAAGTCTTCTGGCGGACAAGAATCGGCCAAAGAACAACCTGCTTTTAAATCGGGCAGCACCACCATTTTGGTTGGGTTTAGAATTTTAGCAGTTTCAGCCATAAAATGGACGCCTGCAAATACAATGATGTCGGCATCAGTTTCTGCAGCCTTTTGCGACAACTGTAAACTATCACCAACATAGTCAGCAATATCTTGTATTTCGGCTACTTGATAATAATGCGCAAGTATTACAGCATTTTTCTCCTCTTTTAAACGCTTAATTTCTTTTACTAAGTCCATGAATTCTATTAATCTTCAACATTTTACATAAGAAATGCTTCTTATGCAATTCAATTATTTTACAAATATCTTAATTATAATTGTATTGAACTGAGATTGCCTAAAAAAATGAACCAAAATTAAAGACACGTTATATTTTTCTCAATTCTTTAAATTCTTTATAAACAAAAGCTTATTTATTTAATAAAAAAGAAAGGAGATTTAAACGCATGAAATATAAAACCCTATAGAGCTGCCTGTTTTTCTTGATTTTGAGTTGATAAATTTTGAATTTCTAATAAAATTAAACTTAGGGTGTTTTCACCGTTATCTAACGACTGAAAAATATCTTCTTTTATCTCTTGAAAGGGGTTTTTCAATTCGCTGAACAAAGTTTTATAATAAGAAATGCCCTCATTTAAATTATTGGCGAAGGTTAATAAGTATTTTTCTTCCTTAGTAGTCATTGCTGTTTTTACAGCATCTAATTTATTTTTCAAATAGCTGATGTAAATTGAGAGTTCTTTAATAAACAGATTTGGACGATCGGTTCTAGAAATCATGTTATCGCGTCCATAAATATGGTCGGTCATATTCTTTAAGCTCACAATTTTTGAGTAATACGCCATGTTAGGTCCGGGACAAATAGAAACACCATTACCTTCCACCTTAGTATCTAAATTATAAGCCAACAAAGCAGATGTGCCTAAACCTACACAGGTACAAGATTTATCGGTAATTTTATTAAATTCTTTTTGATAGTCTTTTAAAGGCAAGCCAACCTTATCTAACTCTTTTATTTTTAAATATTGATATTCTCTAGATGCTGTACAAATGCCAGTTTCTTTAAATTCTTTATTTAAGGCCACAAATTTCTTAGGGCACGAACTCCCGGGTCTGCCTTTATTAATTAGGATTTCTTTTTCTAAATCTTTGGTGTTTGATTTAAGGTTGTTAAATGGCACTCCTAATGGTGAAATATCGCTTAAATACATGTCTTCTTCTTTAGCAAGCATCAATTGGTTCATGGTTTTTTCATCAACTGTTGTTGCTTCTGGCACCAATAAAAAGGGCGTTCCCCAACCAACAGCATCTAATTGATATTGGTTAAGCAGAAACTCATGCTCTTCTTTAGTACCAACACCACCTTGTGCCGAAATTTTCAACTTTAATGGTGCTTTTGATATGGCACGGCCTTGGTTGATTAATTCCTGATTAACCATCACCTCAATAGAATCTCGCAATTCTTCTCTTTTTTCTTTAAATTCTGCTAAAACTGGGCCTAATAAATAACCATCGGTTGCAAAAGCATGCCCACCGCAATTAAGTCCCGATTCTATTCTATATTCTGATACCCACAAGCCTTTTTTTGCTAAAAACTTACCTTGTATTAGTGCTGATCTATAATCACTCACCTTTAGTATAATTTTCTTTTTAAAAGTTCCATCTTCTGCCGGATAAAAATCGTTAAACTGGCTCATGTACGCATACAACCTGGGATTCATACCTGCCGATAATACCACCGATGATTGCAGTTTACTATTGGCAAAACCCCGCAAAGCAGCGTGAGCATCATTATATTCAATAGGCAGCTTTTCATTTTTAATATAGTTGTCTTTATCAACTTTCGTCATAATATTAACATCAATACTTCCTTTTATTAGGTTTTGTGACGCCCATTTTTTTAATTCAGAAAGGCAAAACCCTTTTTCTGTTAGCTTCTTAAATTCTTGCTTTACTGTAGAGCTTGATGGCAGCATGCTTACATAAGCTTTAAGTTCTTCTCCTTTATCGGTAGCGCCATTTTTTAAAGCTTCAAATTTTCTGTCAACCAAATCGCTCATCATATCTAAATAAGATGTGATTCGTTTAGCTCTAAAGTCATCAATTTTGTCGGTTATTTCAGTATAAGGAATTTCGAATTTCTCACTATACATTTTTCTTAATTTCTCTAGTAAAATATCATCAACCAATGAAATTACAGAATCGATTCCGTATTGAGCAACCTTTAACGGTGAGTCTACTGTAAATCCAATTCCCATTACAGGAATATGAAATGTATGGTTTTTATTCATTTGCTTCTTGTTTATCAAATACTTTAAAAGTATTCACATTAATAAAAATTAGTGTTTAAAAACGGCATTGTAATTTCCTTTTTTTGAACACCTTTATAAGCGGGTTAAAAAATGCGAAGTACCAACAAAATAGTATAAAAAAACATGATAATTATCATACTTCTAAATAACACTATTTAAAAAACGGAAACCTTTACATTGGTTCTGAAAAGTATTAAAAGGAACAGATGCTATAAAGATTCGGGTTAAGTTGCTATTTTTTTTAATTATTCTCAATTAGAAAACGGTAAATAACAAAAATCAATAAAATTTTAGAAAGTCTGCAATCTTTAATTTAGCTTCCTTACTTTTATGGTTAATTTTCAATAGAACTACCTAATATGTCTGTAGAACCAAAATTAACACGATTCAAGCAAAACGTACTGTCTAAATACCAAATATACAATAGTATATTTATGACCTTACCTTTTGATGCTATTACAAAAACAGGAGCGTTACTTCCTTTATTTCATGAAACCTGCCAAAAAGGATTTAAAAATGGAGACGACCCAACCACTATAGTTGATACTTTCTTTAAAAAATACCAAGGAAGACGCACTAAAGAAAGCCAAATAAATCTGCTTTTTAGATTTATACAATACATAGAACGTCAAGTAGTTTTATTTGATGCGGTTGAAGATGCCGCTTTCCCTATTGTAAACAACATGGAAGGTATTGGTACTTTAAGAAACTTGAAAGAATCTGCTGTTTCCAACAATAACCTAGAAGAACTACAAAGCTATCTTGAAGAATTTAAAGTACGCATAGTTTTAACGGCGCATCCAACCCAATTTTACCCGGGTTCGGTACTTGGAATTATTACAGACTTAACAGAAGCTATTAAGAAAAACAACCTGTCGGAAATTAATAATCTGTTTGCTCAATTAGGAAAAACACCTTTCTTTAAACATGAAAAACCAACACCTTACGACGAAGCAAAAAGTTTGATATGGTATTTGGAAAATGTTTTCTATCAGTCTTTTGGAGAAATTTATAATTACATCCAACAGAACATTTATGATGATGGCAAAAAACATAACGAAATAATTAATATTGGTTTTTGGCCTGGTGGCGACCGAGATGGAAACCCATTTGTAAAACCAGACACCACCATTCGCGTAGCAAAAAAGCTTAAACAAGCCATATTAAAAAAATATTACGCAGATTTAAAAAACTTAAGACGCAAGCTCACCTTTAGAGGTATTGAAGAACGCATTATTCGCTTAGAAACCATTACTTACAATTATAGTATCAACTTAAATTACCCTGAAGCTATAACGGCAAAAGAACTTCTTACCGAATTATTGAGTATAAGAAACGTTATTGTTGAAGAATTTCAATCACTGTACGTTACCGAAATAAATAGTTTAATAAATAGAATTCATTTATTTGGATATAACTTTGCAACCTTAGATATTAGGCAAGATAGCCGTATTCACCATTCGGTTTTCACAACAGTAATCGACCATTTAATTAGTAAAGGGAATACGTCCTTTCCAAAAAATTACCACGATTTATCTGAAGCTGAACAAATCAAAATTTTATCTAATGTAACAGATGAGTCTATTGATATTAATGTATTTGAAGACGAAATGGTTTATAATACTTTAAAAACCATTGAAGCCATTAAAGAGATACAAGAAAGCAATGGAGAGCGTGGAGCTAATAGATATATTATTAGCAACAACCAAACGGCTTTAAATATGATGCAACTTTTTGCTATGCTTAAAATAGTAGCGTTTAAAGATCAATTACCGGTTGATGTTGTACCGCTTTTTGAAACTATTACCGATTTAGAAAATGCTCCTGCAGTAATGGAGCAATTATATACAAACCCTGCATACATGGCACATTTAAAAAGTCGTGGCAAGAAACAAACTATTATGCTGGGCTTTTCTGACGGCACAAAAGACGGTGGTTATTTAATGGCGAACTGGGGTATTTATAAAGCTAAAGAATTGCTTACTGAAATGTCTAGAAAATATGATATAACTGCTATATTTTTTGATGGACGTGGTGGACCACCTGCTAGAGGTGGTGGAAAAACACATCAGTTTTACGCATCATTAGGGCCAAATATTGAGGATAAAGAAGTACAGCTTACTATTCAAGGGCAAACCATTAGTTCTAATTTCGGAACTTTAGATTCTTCTCAATACAACCTAGAGCAATTAATTAGTTCTGGTATGTTTAACAGAATAGGGAAAGACAAGTTAGAAATGTCTGAAGACGATAGAGTTGTAATGACAGATTTGGCTGAGACCAGCTACGTAACGTATAAAGATTTTAAAAATCATCCAATGTTCATTCCATATTTAGAAAGAATGAGTACTTTAAAATACTACGCAAAGACCAATATTGGTAGTAGACCATCAAAAAGAGGTAATTCAGATAAGTTAGTGTTTTCAGACTTAAGAGCCATTCCTTTTGTTGGATCTTGGAGCCAATTAAAACAAAACGTTCCCGGATTTTTTGGTGTTGGTACAGCATTAAAAAAGTATGAAGAAAAAGGTGAATTTAATAAAGTAGAACAACTTTATAAAAACTCTAAATTCTTTAAAACCTTGTTGGAAAACAGCATGATGGCTTTATCTAAATCGTTTTTCGATTTAACTAAATACATGTCTAAAGACGAAGAATTTGGAGCTTTTTGGAATATCATTTATGATGAATATATTACAACTAAAACCTTATTGCTTAAGCTTACTGGGTATAAAGAACTAATGGAAAACGAACCCTCTGGAAAAGCCTCTATTGCCGTTAGGGAATCAATTGTTTTACCATTACTTACTATACAGCAATACGCACTGAAAAAAATTCAAGAATTAGAAAAGGAAGATGTTAAAGACGAAGAGCAAATAAAAATATTTGAAAAAATTGTAATGCGTTCTTTATTCGGAAATATCAACGCAAGTAGAAACTCTGCGTAAATTATAATAGAATCGTTTACAAAAGAAAAAGGCTGTCTTAAAATCAAGACAGCCTTTTTGTATTTTCTTCCCAAGCCTTTAAATATAAACCGCGAATTATCTTAAAGTATCACCCCCTCTTTCTGAGGTTCGTATCCTATAGGCTTCTTTTATATCCGATACAAATATTTTTCCATCGCCTACATCTCCCGTTGCAGCCGACTTAAGAATGGCTTGTATGGTAATTTCTTCAAAATCATCGTTTACAACAACAGACAAATATCTGCGTTGAATATCACTTGTACTATAAGATACCCCTCTATAAACATGCCCTTTCTTTTCATTTCCTATGCCTGTAACATCCCAATAAGAGAAAAAATTTACTCCAACTTCGTGTAAAGCTTCTTTTACTACGCGATATTTAGATTTCCTAATGATTGCTTCAATTTTCTTCATAATAACTCCATTTAATAGTTTATATCAAAATTAAAGAAAATTTCGGCAGTATTTTTAGACTGTTCTATTTTTATATCATAAAAAAAGATGCCTTACCAAACGGCAAAACATCTCTTTTTCAATACTGTATGTTAAATACTTATAGATTAATGCTCATTCAACCTAAAGTCTGGATATGCATCCATACCATGCTCATGGGCATCTAATCCTTCTAATTCTTCTTTTTCAGAAACGCGTATTCCCATAGTTTTCTTAAGTGTGAAAATAATAACAAACGCAGTTACCAAACAGAAAGCAGCATAAGCACCAACACCTATTAATTGACTAATAAACTGATCTACACCTGCTAAATCTCCAAAAATACCTACTGCCAAGGTTCCCCAAATACCACATATTAAGTGAACTGCAATAGCACCAACTGGATCATCTAATTTTAATCTGTCAATAAAAGCTACTCCAAACACTATTAAAGCACCCGCAATAGAGCCTATTAAAATAGCATCGGTTGGACTCATTTGGTCTGCACCTGCAGTAATACCAACTAAACCACCTAATATACCATTTAAAAACATGGTTAAATCTAAGTTTTTATACATGGCTGTAGATACTAACATAGCTACCACACCACCAGCCGCAGCTGCTAAACAAGTTGTTACTAAAGTTAATGATGTTAATCCTGGATCTGCAGAAAGCACAGAACCTCCATTAAACCCGAACCATCCTAACCATAAAATTAAAACACCTGCAGTTGCCAATGGAATGTTATGTCCTGGAATTGCCTGTGGTTTTCCTTCCTTAAACTTGCCAATACGTGGACCTAATAAGCAAACCGCAACTACAGCTGCCCATCCACCCACAGAGTGTACTAAGGTAGAACCTGCAAAATCGTAAAATGGTGTTTCTAAAGTTTGTAAAAAACCTCCGCCCCATTTCCAAGATCCAGCAATTGGGTAAACCAACCCTACATATATTACTGTAAAAATCATGAAAGGAACAATTTTAACACGCTCTGCAACTGCTCCAGAAACAATGGTAGCAGCGGTAGCAGCAAACATACCTTGGAATAAGAAATCCGTCCAGTATGTATAGCCTTCGTTATATGTTAAATCTAGAACACCTTCAGCTGTTAATGGTGAATCTAAACCAAACCCAGCAAAACCAAAAACCCCTAACGAATCTTCTGCAAATCCTGGATACATTAAATTAAATCCTACTACACAGTAAAGAAGCAACCCAATGGTTATTATAAAAATGTTTTTAAATAAAATGTTAATGGTGTTCTTTTGTCTGGTCAACCCTATTTCCAAAAGCGAAAACCCTAAGTGCATAAAAAATACAAGTGCTGTACAGATCATCATCCATACATTATTTGTTGTAAGTAATTCCATAATATTATTTTTGTTTAGATGATTATTATTTTAAAGTGTCTCCACCTTTTTCTCCTGTTCTTATTCTGTAACATTCTTTGACGTCAGACACAAATATTTTACCATCTCCCACTTCACCGGTACCAGCAGAACGAAGAATTGCTTGTATAGTTGCTTCTTCAAAATCATCATTTACTACAATAGACAAATATCTACGTTGAATATCACTTGTACTATATGATACGCCACGATATACATGCCCTTCCTTTTCGTTTCCTATACCAGTCACATCCCAGTAAGAGAAAAAATTTACTCCAACTTCGTGTAACGTTTCTTTTACTACGCGATATTTGGATTTTCTAATAATTGCTTCGATTTTTTTCATAATATCATTATTGTTTAGTTGTAAAAAATAAACATTTGTTTATAAAAAAATTACATTTAAATAATTTTTTTACATTTAAAAGATGCCTTATTTAATAAGGCATCTTTTATTATTTAAGTTTTAAATAAATTATTCTATTTCTCTTTGTCTCTTACCTGGGTAAGCTAAAGAACCATGTTCCGAAATATCAAGACCTGCAATTTCCTCAGATTCAGATACTCTTAAACCTATAGTTTTCTTCAAAATTAATAAGAAAATATAAGACAGTCCTATAGACCATGCAGCATATGCTAAAACACCTATAGCTTGAGCGCCTAATTGAGCAGCGCCACCACCATTAAAAAGACCTATGCCAGCATCACCATCTACACCCCAAAGCCCAATAACTAAAGTACCCCAAGCACCGGCTACACCGTGTACAGATATGGCACCTACAGCATCATCAACCTTTAAAGTTTTCTCAACAAAACCAATTGAGAATACAACAAGTAAACCACCAAGCAAACCAGCTAATACAGCTCCACCTTCAGACATGTTACCACAACCAGCCGTAATACTTACAAGACCAGCAAGCGCACCATTTAAAGTCATTCCTAAATTTGGTTTTCCGTTTTTAAACCAAGTAAAGAACAAAGCACCTAAAGCACCTGCCGAAGCCGCTAAATTAGTTACTAGAACAACTTGTGAAGCAGCAGTAGCATCATCGCCACCCCAAGCTAATTGAGAACCTCCATTAAAACCAAACCACCCTAACCAAAGAATAAATACCCCTAAAGTAGCATACATCTGGTTATGTCCGTGCATTTCAATTGGTTTACCGTTTAAGAATTTACCAATTCTAGGGCCAACCATCCAAGCAGCAACTAATGCTGCCCATCCACCTACAGAGTGAACGATTGAAGATCCAGCAAAATCAATAAATTCAGCAGGCATAATACCATCTGTATTATTTAACCAGCCACCGTTCCATTCCCAGCCACCAGCTATTGGGTAGATTAAAGCGGTCATGACAATACTGAAAATAGCATATGTTGTATATTTAGTTCTTCCAGCGATAGCTCCAGACACAATTGTTGCAGCTGTTGCAGCAAATACCGTTTGGAAGAATAAATCGGCAGCTCCTTGAGAGAAGGTAAAACCTCCCCAATGGAAGACTCCTCCAGACACATCGGTTCCGTACATTAATGAATATCCAACAAACCAGAAAGCTAATGAGCCAACCGCAATGTCCAGGAAATTTTTCATGGCAATGTTTACCGCATTTTTTGAATCTGTCATTCCAGACTCTACCAAGAAAAATCCTGCTTGCATAAAGAATACTAAAATACCTGAAATAAGCATCCAAAGCATTCCCATGTCACCTTCTATGGCGGCGGTATCTTGAATTAATAGAGATATGTTTAATAAAGACATAATAATTAATTTTATTGGTTAGTAAAAAAAGGGAGCAATTGAACAATCTATATTCAATTGCCCCCTTATGTAAATTGTATGATACGTTCTTAGAAAGAATAAATAGCAGCTAGTACAAAAGAACTTAAGCTTTTTGCAGGAGTGCCGTCATTGTCTAAGAAGAAATCATCTGAAGCACTATCTAATCTTAACTCAGGTTTGATAGTTAAATTATCTATAGAAAAACTTCCTGTTAATGTAGTAGCAAATACACTAGAATCTGGCAAGCCAGTACCAATTGCACCAAATTCAACATCTTTATCTTCAACAAAATACTCAGCTCTCAAACCTAGAGTAAAGGCATCAGACACTGCATATTGAGGATATAAAGCACCGCCATAGAAACCGCCACCATTATCTTCAAGACTTAAATAAGCTCCGTTAATTCCTAAAAAGAAAGAGTCAGATAAATCAAAACCACCTGTATAATCAATCTCAGTAAAAGATGGGTCTACTAAAACATTTAAGAATTGACCTTTGTATCCCAATTGTGCACCAAATGCATAATCACCAGTTGGGTTGAATTCAGTTAAATCAGTATCATTGAAAACACCTAACATTAAACTAAAATCTTCAGATAAAGTGAAATCTGCTTTTACTCCAGTGTGACTAAATGGGCCGTAAGAGAATAAATAAGATGTACTGTAGTTAAAATTTGCAGTTGGAGAAATAACCTCATAACCTAAAAAGGTATTAAAGTTACCCATTGTTAATTTAACACTTTCACTAACATTCCAGTAAGCATATAATTGATTAACTATATTTCCAGTTGCAGAATACATTGGAGAAGCAAAAATAGCATCAGTACCTCTTGGACCAAATACTAAATCGGCAACGAAACCAACTTTCTCACCTTCATAAGACGCAATTACGTTAGCCATACCTAAAGCAAAACCTGGCAAATTAGCAAATGATGAACCTGGAGCCGTTAAACTCGCATCGTTTGGAGCATTAAAATTCGCTCTGTAATATGCATCAACACTACCACTAAAAGAAAATGTTGGCGCTGGCGCTTCTTCTTGAGCAAATAGTACCGTAGCCATAAAAAGCATTGAAAGGGTAATTAATTTTTTCATAATGTTTAAATTTTAAGTTATTAATCTTGGTTATGTTCCTTAAGAATGACGTAAAACTATACTAAAAAACATTAATCCCTATAAAAATTAGGGGTGTTTGATTTATTTTTACGAATATTTCATTTTTTACCCTATTTTTTATAGGGTGTCTTGTGATTTTTTTGATTTTTTGGTTTTTTGCTAAACAGTTCAATTGAATTATTGTCAGTATTTTCTAATTTTTAGTGATTTTATTATTATTAATGCAAACAATTATTAACATAATTTCAGTAATCCTTATTTATTCTATAATAATAGGTGTTGAATATTTAATAAAAAATGTCTTTATTATTGATATATAATTATTTTTAGCCAAACTTCGCTTCTAAAATCGAAATAATGAATTGCCCTCTATTGTTATTCAAGAACAAGGTCATATCTTAGCATTTCAACTCAAGTTTTAAACCAATATTTGTTGATTATGCTGAAGAAACAAGGAATGTATTTGCCTGAATTTGAACACGAAAATTGTGGTGCAGGTTTTATTTGTAATCTAAAAGGAGAGAAAACAAATCAAATTATTCACGATGCGTTAGAAATTCTAGTGAAGTTAGAACACCGAGGCGGTGTAAGTGCTGATGGAAAAACCGGAGATGGTGCTGGTTTGTTAATTGATATTCCTCACGATTATTTTAAACGCGTATGTAGTTTTAGTATCCCTGCACAAAGAGAATACGCCGTAGGTATGGTATTTTTACCTAAAGTACCTAACCAATATCAATACTGTAAAAATACTTTTGAAAAAGAAATAAAAGCACAAGGACTTTCTATATTAGGATGGAGACAAGTGCCTGTAGATTCTTCAAATTTAGGAGAAATTGCACTGGCTTCTGAACCTAACATAGAACAAATTTTTATTGGCAAAACAGAAGAGATTACCGAAGCTGTTTTTAAAGCAAAATTATTTGCTGCCCGTAAAATTACCGAACATACTATTAGAGAATCTAAAATCTCTGAAAGCGGTTATTTTTACTTACCTAGCTTATCTACGACAACCCTTATCTATAAAGGCATCATCATGCCTGAAGATATTGGACCATACTATACCGATTTACAGCAAATAGATTTGGTAACCCGTTTAGCACTGGTTCACCAACGTTTCTCTACCAACACGATGCCTACTTGGGAACTGGCACAACCGTTCCGTTTTATGTGTCAAAATGGTGAGATTAACACCCTTCGTGGAAACGTAAGCAGAATGCGAGTGCGCGAAGAGATTATGAAAAGTGAGGTTTTTGGTCCGCAAATAGAAAAATTATTCCCAATTATATTACCAGGAAAATCAGATTCTGCTTCTATGGATATGGTGGTTGAACTGTTAACACATACCGACAGATCATTACCTGAAATTATGATGATGATGATTCCTGAAGCTTGGGAAAAACACAAAACCATGTCTGAAGAGCGTAAAGCTTTTTACGAATACAACGCCTGTATTATGGAAGCTTGGGATGGTCCTGCTTCTGTACCTTTTACAGATGGCGATTATATTGGTGCGTTATTAGATAGAAACGGATTAAGACCATCTAGATATACCATTACCAAAAGCGGTAAATTAATTATGGCTTCGGAAATTGGTGTGGTTGATATTGCCCCAGAGGATGTAGAAAGACACGGTAGGTTGGAACCAGGAAAAATGTTCTTGGTAGACATGAACAAAGGTCGCATTATTGAAGATGAAGAAATTAAAAGTAAAATTGTTTCTGAAAGACCATATAAAAAATGGTTGGACCAAACACGTTTACATTTAAAAGATGTACCATATACCAACGAAACTTGCCCTATTGAAACCATCGATATCAAAACACGCCAACGTTTATTCAACTATACGTTTGAAGATATTCAGGAAGTTATCACCCCAATGGCGGTTTCAGGTAAAGAAGCTTTAGGCTCCATGGGTATCGATACACCTTTGGCTGTATTGTCAGACAGACCACAACTTATTTCAAACTATTTCAAACAATTGTTTGCACAAGTTACCAACCCACCTTTAGATGGTATTCGCGAAGAGATTGTAACCGATATTAGTTTAAATCTTGGAAAAGACCGAAATATTTTCAGCATTACCGAAAGACAGTGTAGAAAACTAAGAATTCAAAATCCTGTTATTTCCAATGCCGATTTAGAAAAAATAAGAACTATAAAAATTGAAAGTTTCAAAGCCGAAACAATTCATATTTTATACCCAAAATCACAAGGACTTAACGGTTTAGAAGATGCTTTAGAAGATATGATTACTCAAGTTTCTAAAGCAATTGATAGAGGCGTAAACATTATCATACTTTCTGATAGAGGTGTAAATAAAGATTTCGCACCAATTCCTGCGCTTTTAGCTTGTTCTTATGTAAACCACCAAATGAACCGTTTGCGCAAGCGTTCTTATTTCGATATCATTATCGAATCTGCAGAACCTCGTGAACCGCATCATTTTGCTACCTTATTTGGTTATGGTGCTAGTGCTATTAACCCTTATATGGTAAACGAAATCATTCGTTCTCAAGTAAAAGAAGGTTTCATTACTGGTATGGACGAAGAAAAAGCGGTTAACAACTTTAACAAAGCTATCGGGTCTGGTATCCTAAAAATTATGAATAAAATTGGAATCTCTACGCTTCATTCGTACAGAGGTTCTCAAATTTTCGAAATAGTAGGTTTCAATTCTGCTTTTGTAGAAAAATATTTTCCATATACCGCATCAAGAATCGAAGGTATTGGCTTATATGAAATTGAAAAAGAAATTACCGAACGTTACAAATATGCATATCCAAACAATTTAATAGACAAGCGTTTGGGATTGAATATTGGTGGCGATTACAGATGGAGACGTAACGGCGAACGCCATATGTTCAACCCAACCACTGTTTCAAAATTACAACAAGCGGTTCGATTAAGCGACCAAGCGAGTTATGATGTGTACGCAAAAGCCATCAACGAACAGTCTGAAAATTTAATGACGATTCGTGGTTTATTCGAATTTGATAAATTAGACCCCATTCCATTAGAAGAAGTAGAACCTTGGACAGAAATCGTAAAACGTTTCAAGACAGGTGCGATGTCTTACGGCTCTATTTCAAGAGAAGCACACGAAAACTTAGCCATTGCCATGAACCGTATTGGTGGTAAATCCAATTCTGGTGAAGGTGGTGAAGATAGAAAACGTTTCCATCCAGATTTAAATGGCGATAGTCGTAACTCTGCTATTAAGCAAGTTGCTTCGGGTCGTTTTGGTGTAACTTCTCATTATTTAACCAATGCGAAGGAAATTCAAATTAAAATGGCTCAAGGTGCTAAACCTGGTGAAGGTGGACAGTTACCTGGTGAAAAAGTATTACCATGGATTGCTGCGGCACGTAACTCAACCCCATTTGTTGGTTTGATTTCACCACCTCCGCATCACGATATTTACTCTATTGAAGATTTAGCACAATTAATTTTCGACTTAAAAAATGCCAATCGCGAAGCAAGAATCAATGTAAAATTAGTATCTGAAGTTGGTGTTGGTACCATTGCTGCCGGTGTAGCCAAAGCCAAAGCCGATGTGGTATTAATTGCTGGTTACGATGGTGGTACAGGAGCTTCTCCTTTAACCTCTTTAAAACACGCAGGTTTACCTTGGGAACTTGGTTTAGCCGAAGCACAACAAACCTTGGTTTTAAACAACTTAAGAAGTAGAATTGTTGTAGAGTGCGATGGACAATTAAAAACAGGACGTGATGTTGCTATCGCAGCCTTATTAGGTGCTGAAGAATTTGGTTTTGCAACCGCTCCTCTTGTTGCTTCAGGCTGTATAATGATGCGTAAGTGTCACTTAAATACATGTCCAGTAGGTATCGCAACTCAAGATAAAGAGTTACGTAAAAACTTTAAAGGCACACCAGAGCACGTTATTAACTTCTTCTTCTACATTGCTGAAGAATTAAGAGGTATTATGGCGCAATTAGGCTTTAGAACACTGGGAGAAATGGTTGGCCAAACCCATAAAATAAACGCCAACAAAGCTATTTCGCACTACAAAGCGAAAGGCTTAGACTTATCGGCTATTTTACACCGTCCGGAAGCTTATAAATTAATGACCGTTAAGAATACTGAAAAACAAGATCATAATTTAGATGAGGTTCTTGATTTTAAAATATTAAAAGATTCTCACAGAGCGTTATATAGAAAAGAAAAAATGACTTTTTCTTATCCTATACATAATACAGATCGTACTGTTGGAGCTATAGTTAGTAATGAAATCTCTAAAATCTATGGCCATTTAGGTTTACCAGAAGATACACTTAATGTAAACTTTACAGGTTCTGCTGGACAAAGTTTTGGAGCTTTTGGCGCCAATGGTTTAACATTTACCTTAGAAGGAAACACAAACGATTATTTAGGAAAAGGATTATCTGGCGCTAAATTAATTGTGAAAAAACCTGCTAAGGCTGATTTTATAGCTGAAAATAACATCATTGTTGGTAACGTTTGTTTATTCGGCGCTATTCAAGGTGAAGCTTATATCAACGGAATTGCTGGCGAACGTTTCGCCGTTAGAAACTCTGGTGCTATTACTGTTGTAGAAGGTGTTGGAGATCACGGATGTGAATATATGACTGGTGGAAAAGTAGTAGTTCTTGGTACAACAGGAAGAAACTTTGCTGCAGGTATGAGTGGTGGTATAGCTTATGTTTACGACCCAGAAAATAAATTCACAAACGGTTTATGTAATACCGAAACTATAGAATTTGAAGAAGTTTTAAATGAAGATGAGCAAGATTTAAAAGCATTAATTCAAAATCATGTTCTATATACAAATAGTAACCGAGGTAAAGAATTATTAGCAAACTGGGAAACTAGTTTAAAAAACTTTGTAAAAGTAATGCCTACCGAATACAAACGTGCACTAAAACGTTTAGAGACTGAAGAACAAATGGTAGAAGAACTAACAATAGCATAATGTCATGGGAAAAGTAACAGGATTTAAAGAATTTGAAAGACAAGATGAAAGTAATACGCCCGTACAAGAGCGTGTAAAACACTATAAAGAATTTACCATTCCTTTAAGTAATGAGGAAATTACCAAACAAGGGTCGCGTTGTATGGATTGTGGAATTCCTTTTTGCCACAGTGGTTGCCCACTGGGTAATTTAATACCAGATTTTAACCACATGGTTCACCAAGGTGAATGGCAAAAAGCCTCATGGTTACTACATTCTACCAATAACTTCCCTGAATTTACAGGTCGTTTGTGTCCTGCACCATGCGAAAAATCATGTGTATTAGGTATTATTGAAGACCCGGTTTCTATTGAAAACATTGAGAAACAAATAGTAGAGCGTGCTTTTAAAGAAGGTTGGATAAAACCACAGCCACCAAAAACAAGAACGGGTAAAACCACTGCGGTAGTGGGTTCTGGCCCTGCTGGTTTAGCAGCTGCTCAGCAATTAAATAGAGCTGGCCATACGGTAACAGTTTTTGAAAGAGATGATGAAGTTGGAGGCTTACTACGTTACGGAATTCCTAATTTCAAAATGGAAAAAGAGATTATAGACCGTAGAATTGCCATTTTAGAAGCTGAAGGCATAACGTTTAAAACCAACGTAAATGTTGGAGTAAATTACGATGTTGAAGAACTTAAAAAGTTTGATGCTGTAGTACTTTGTGGCGGAGCCACCGAAAGAAGAAGTTTACCAACTCCTGGTGCCGATGCCGACGGTGTCGTACAAGCTATGGATTTTCTAACCCAACAAACCAAAGTTTTATTTGGTCAAGAAGTTAAAGACCAAGTTTTAGCAACCGATAAACATGTGATAGTAATTGGTGGTGGAGATACAGGTTCCGATTGTGTTGGAACTTCTAACCGTCATGGTGCAAAATCGGTAGTAAATTTTGAAATTATGCCAAAACCTCCTGGTCACCGTTCACCTACAACGCCTTGGCCGTTTTGGCCATTACAATTAAAAACATCGTCTTCACATGAAGAAGGTGTAGAACGGAACTGGTTAATAAACACGAAAGAGTTTATTAAAGATGCTAACGGTAAATTAATCGCTTTAAAAACGGTAAATGTAGAGTGGAAAATGGTTCCAGGTGAGCGCCCTCAATTAATAGAAGTTGAAGGAACTGAAAAAACATGGCCATGCGATTTAGCCTTATTGGCTCTTGGTTTTACAGGTCCAGAAAGCACTATTGCAGATAAATTAGGTATTGAAAGAGATGCCCGATCTAACTACAAAGCAGAATATGGCAAATACCAAACCAATATTCCTAACATATTTGCTGCTGGCGATATGCGTCGTGGTCAATCATTAATTGTTTGGGCTATTTCTGAAGGTCGTGAAGCGGCACGTCAAGTTGATATTTACTTAATGGGCAAGTCTGATTTACCTACTAAAAATGAAGCTGGAGATTTGGTAGCTTTATAAAAGCTTAACTATATTATAAAATTCCCTTTATATAAACTTATAGAGGGAATTTTTTTATTATATACTCAAACATTTCGCTTAAAAATCAACAAAAACTCAAAACCATACCATTCTTATTCATTTTAAAATTTATTTAACATAATAAAAAGTGTTAAATCATATATTTGCGATTAGTAAATTTTTTAGATGTACAAAAAAACAATAGCTTTATTCTTTACAATATTATTTATGGCACTCATAGTAGCGCCTACAGTAATTGTAGCTTTAGACGATTCTATTGACACCTCTATCTTTTATTCAATAACTGAAGAAGAAGAAAATTGCAAATCTAAAAATTTGATATCTCCGTTTTCATTACAAAACAATGATTTTTTGGCTAGTTTCAAATTAAAAACGCATCAGTTTTTTAGTTATCGATTCAAAAATTATCCAAAACCACATCTCAATTTAATTTCACCTCCTCCAGAGCAAGTTATATTCTAATTTCATTTTTTTTTGTTCAGACTTTATAAAAAGTCAATTAATAATGTTTAATTACTTTTGGTATTCAACCAAAAGTAAAAATTAATTTATAATATGTTTAAAACTATTAAAAACGACTTGCCTGCAAGTATCGTTGTATTTTTTGTTGCTTTACCTTTATGTTTAGGTATAGCCTTGGCCAGTGGTGCACCTCTATTTTCTGGAGTAATCGCAGGTATTATTGGAGGGATTGTTGTTGGTGGATTAAGTGGTTCAAAAGTGGGTGTAAGTGGTCCTGCGGCGGGTTTAGCTGCTATTGTTTTAACAGCTATTGGCACACTAGGGGGCTATCAAAACTTTTTAGTAGCCGTTGTTATTGCTGGTATTATCCAAATAGTGTTTGGGATATTAAAAGCAGGGGTTATAGGCTATTATTTTCCTTCATCTGTTATTAAAGGCATGTTAACTGGTATTGGCATCATCATCATTTTAAAACAAATACCACACTTCTTTGGTTACGATGTAGAACCGCAAGGTGCAGATAGTTTCGTGGAAGCCTCAGGAGAAAATACATTTTCCGCCATTTTTAACGTTTTTAGCAATATCACCCTAGGCTCTATGGTTATTGGAATTATAGGCTTAGCTCTTATTATTTTTTGGGATAAAGTGCTTTCTAAAAAAGCTAAGTTTTTCCAAGTTATACAAGGGCCTTTAGTTGCAGTTGTAGTTGGTATTATTTATGTGACCATCACAGGAAACCACGACACTCTATCTATTTTGAACAAGCATTTAGTTAGTGTGCCAGTTCCAGAAGATGCAACATCTTTTTTTAGTCAATTTAGTTTCCCTAACTTTTCTGCAATTACTAATACCGAAGTTTGGGTGATAGCATTTACTATTGCTTTGGTTGCAAGCTTAGAAACTTTGCTATGTGTTGAAGCTTCTGATAATCTTGATCCTGATAAAAACGTTACGCCAACCAATAAAGAATTACTGGCACAAGGTGCTGGTAATATTGTTTCTGGTTTAATTGGAGGCCTTCCAATTACTCAGGTAATTGTAAGAAGTTCTGCCAATGTTCAATCTGGCGGAAAAACCAAACTATCAACCATACTACATGGATTTTTTCTTCTAATTTCGGTTATATTAATACCACGATTGCTTAACCTAATCCCTTTATCGGTTTTAGCTGCTATTCTATTAGTTGTGGGTTACAAACTTGCAAAACCATCCCTCTTCAAAAAAATGTATGCATTGGGCTGGAAACAATGGGTGCCATTCATATCAACAGTAGTAGGAATTGTATTTACAGATTTACTAGTTGGTATAAGTTTAGGACTTATGGTAGGAATTGTAGTTATATTGCTTAAAAGCTACCAAAACTCGCATTTCCTTCATATTGAAGATAAGAGCAACGGCAAACACAAAATAAAAATGACCCTAGCTGAAGAAGTTACCTTTTTCAATAAAGGAGCCATTCTTAAAGAGCTAGATAGTTTACCAAGAGACACTTATTTAGAACTAGATCTTATTAAAACTAGATATTTAGATTATGATATTATAGAAATTCTAGAGGATTTTCTATTTAAAGCTCAAGAAAGAAATATCGATATTAAACTTGTATCAAAGCGTGGTATTGTTGAAAATCCATCAAGTTTTATCAAATTCTTTAACGAAAGACCTAAATCCAATTTAAGTTTAAGCTAAAACATTATGAAAAAGAAACCATATAAGATATTACTGCTTGCAGATTTAAAAAAATCTACAAGCAGTATGCTTAAAAGCACTGTAAGTTTTGCTCAAATGATTCATGGTGAAATAGACTTTTTTTATGTAAAAAAGGCTATAGATGTTGTTGAAAGGGACAATCAATTATCGGCAATTCGTAGCATAAATCACGATTATACTGCTACCGATAATAAAATAAAAAAATTAATAAAAACCGCTTCTGAAAATCATCAAATAAACATAAATTATTCGTGTACCATTGGTAATGTAAAGCACGAAATAAGCAACCAAATAAAGGAAATAAAACCTGATATAATTGTATTAGGAAAGAAAAAATCCAGCCCATTAAATTTAGTTGGCGATAATATTACGCAGTTTATTTTAAAACAGTTTGACGGTACGATATTAATTGCAGATACCAATAATGTATTAGAACCCCATGAAAAATTATCATTAGGGGTATTAGATGCTAATGATACCATGCTTAACACTACTATTACTGAAAGTTTAATGGCTCATACCGATAAACCAATAAAATCCTTTAAAATAGTTAAAAAAACGAGCAATTTGCATGAAGCAACTAATTCATCTACTATCGACACCATAGATTATGTTTTTGAACATAATGATAATTCAATTGATACTCTTTCTAATTATGTATCAAAAAACAATATCAACCTATTATGTCTAGAGAGATCAGAAACTGGCTCAAAAAAGAAATCAAAATCAGCTCAAAAAGATATTAGGTATATTATAGACAAACTTAATGTCTCACTCCTGTTAACAGGTAAAAAAAATTATTCATTACAAAAATGATATTATTGGTTAAATAGAAAAAATTAAAATAATAAAACATTATGAAAGCACACACAAAAGAAACGCAGGCAACCATGACGCCTCAAAAGTCATTACAATATTTAAAAGAAGGAAATCAAAGATTTCAAAACAATTTAAAAGCAAACCGTAACTTACTAGAACAGGTTAATGACACCAGAGAAGGGCAATTCCCTTTTGCTACTATTTTAAGCTGTATTGATTCTAGAGTTTCTGCCGAATTGGTTTTCGACCAAGGTCTAGGCGATATTTTTAGCGTTCGTATAGCTGGAAATTTTGTGAACGAAGATATTTTAGGGAGTATGGAGTTTGCAAGTAAATTAGCTGGCACGAAACTAATTGTTGTACTAGGGCACACCAGTTGTGGCGCTATTAAAGGTGCTTGCGACGATGCTAAACTTGGCAACTTAACCACCATGCTAAGCAAAATAAAACCTGCAGTTGAAGCTGTTGAAGAACCTACAGACAATAGTTTAAGAAATTCTAAAAATTCGGATTTTGTAAACAATGTAGCAGAAAAAAATGTTTACATAGCTATTGAGAATATAAGAAAACAAAGTCCTATTTTAAAGGAAATGGAAGATAAAAATGAAATTGATATTGTTGGAGCTATGTACGACATCACTACAGGTGCAGTAACATTCTTCGAATAAAAAACACACAACATTATTAAACAAATTATGAAGAAAAGAATAAGTATGTTAGCACTAACAATCGCGTTAGTGCTACCTAACTTTATTGATGCGCAAGACAGTAATTTTGGAAATTGGCTTATATACATTGGAAATAAAAAAATAAATTCCAAATGGAACATCCATAACGAAATTCAATACCGAAATTATGATGCTATTGGCGATTTAGAGCAATTACTTATAAGAACTGGTTTAGGTTATACCTTTAATGAAGGTAAAAATAACATTTTGTTAGGATATGGCTATATCCTATCTGAAAACTATATAGGAGGTACTGATAACAAGGTAAGCATTAACGAGCATAGAATATTTCAACAGTTTACATCAAAACAATCTATAGGCAGTGTAAGCTTAAACCATAGATATCGTTTTGAACAACGCTTTGTTGAAGATGATTTTAAAATGCGCTTTCGTTATTTTTTAGGTTTAAACATTCCTTTTTCCGAAACCAGTAAATGCTATTTTTCAGCATATAACGAATTATTTATTAACACTAAAAGTGCTATTTTTGATAGAAATAGGGTTTTTGGCGGTTTAGGTTACAACTTAAATAAAAACATAAAACTAGAAACTGGTTATATGAATCAGTTTTTCGAAAACTCTAGCAGAGATCAATTTAATGTAATTGCATTTATAAATTTCTAAAAGTAAGCAACTTTAAAAAGACATCAATACTTTTATATATATTAGTTTCTTTCTTGATTTTAAATAATTAACTTAGAAATCTTAATACTAAACTATATATGAAAAACCTGTTTTCAAATTTAAAAGGAGATGCCTTTGGCGGTATTACCGCTGGTATTGTTGCATTACCATTAGCTCTGGCATTCGGGGTTTCATCAGGCCTTGGCCCTAGTGCAGGACTTTATGGTGCCATTTTTCTAAGTTTCTTTGCAGCACTTTTTGGAGGCACTAATACGCAAATTTCAGGACCAACAGCTCCCATGACGGCCGTTAGTATGGTTGTTATTGCAAGCATTATTGCTGTAAACGATGGCGATGTTGAAAAAGCACTGCCAACCATACTTACTGTTTTTTTATTGGCTGGTCTTATGCAAGTTGGATTGGGCATTTTAGGGCTTGGTAAATACATAAAATACATTCCCTATCCAGTGGTTTCCGGTTTCATGACAGCCATTGGTGTTATTATTCTAGTTACTCAAATTTTACCTTCAATAGGATACTACCCAAACGAAGACACAGAGTTTGTAACAGAATTTAAGCCCCAAGCAGAAGAATTAATTCTGGAAAACATTTTAAAAGAAGAAGCAGGCGAGGGTATTTTAGTTTTAGAAAATTTTAAAGAAACAGTAAATCGCGCTGAAAATATAACCGCTAGCGATATTTTAAAAGAATCTAAAACCCTAGCAAAAAATGAAGCTTCCGGTGTTTTAGGCACCTTAAAAGTATTGCCACGTGCCATAAAAAGTATTAACTGGTTAGAATTAGTTTTAGCACTTTCAACCATATTCATTATTTATGGATTTAAACGCATTACAACCAAAATACCTAGCACACTGGTTGCCTTGGTAGTTGTATCAGGTAGTGCCATTGCTTTTGGTTTAAATTACAGGCCAATTGAAAAAATCCCAAGTGGTATTCCAGTCCCTAATCTAGAAATTTTCACAAATTTTACCATCGCGGGTTTAACTCCTTTTATATTTACGGCATTAACTTTAGCTCTATTAGGTGCTATCGATTCATTATTAACAAGTGTTGTAGCCGATAATATGACTAAAACAAAACACAGGCCTAATAAAGAACTCGTAGGTCAAGGTATTGGTAACAGTATTGGTGCCCTTTTTGGTGGTATTCCTGGAGCTGGTGCAACCATAAGAACAGTGGTAAACATCAATTCTGGAGGGAAAACAAAACTTTCTGGTATGATAGCAGGAATCATGCTACTTATCATTTTATTGGGTCTTGGCCCTATTGCATCAAAAATCCCTGCAGCTGTACTTGCAGGTATATTAATTACCGTAGGTATTGGCGTAATGGACTATAAAGGGCTTAAAGCGATTCCTAGTTTACCAAGAGACGCTAAAATTGGTCCATTTAAAGTAAGTTCAGAAGTTATTATAATGATTGTTGTATTACTACTTTCCTCCTTTTGGAATTTAGTGTATGCCGTAGGGATAGGACTTGTAATTGCATCTTTAATGTTTATGAAAAAAATTGGCGATTTAACTGCTGAACGTTCGGATGTTAAATCTTTAAAAGAAGAAGTTTGGAAAGATGAACTTGGTTTCCCTGAACAGTTAAAAGAAAAAGTTTTTATTAAACATATTAAAGGCCCTTTGTTCTTTGGATCAACAAATGAATTTCAAAGCTTAGCAGCTCAAATCCCAAAAACAGCCTCTATGGCAATTATTCGTTTAGACCGCATGCAGTATATGGATCAATCTGGCTTATATGCCATGGAAGATGTGTTACAAGAACTTAACAAAAACAATATAACTGCATTATTTGTTGATTTACTCGATCAACCAAAATATATGATGGAACGGATTGACATTATTCCTGATTTAATGCCAAGAGAGCGTATCTTTGAAACTTTTGATGATTGTATTAAATGGATAATAGTTCAGAATAATAATTCATATAACAAAAAAAATGCGAACTAAGTAAGTTCGCATTTTTTTAAGTATATCTTTTTTATTGAGCATCTCGCATAAATTCCTCGCACTTCTCCACCATGTTTTTACTACCACAAATAAAAGGCACACGTTCGTGTAATTCGGTTGGTTTAATATCCATAATTCTTGTAAAACCGTCACTGGCTTTTCCATTGGCCTGTTCTGCTAAAAAGGCCATCGGGTTACATTCATATAACAAACGTAATTTACCATTAGAATTTAAAGAACATTTTGGATACAAATATATACCGCCTTTTATCATGTTTCTATGAAAATCGGACACCAAGGAACCTATATACCTAGAGGTATACGGTCTATCTCCCTCTTCTTTTTGGCAATACTTAATATAATTTTTAACACCTTGCGGAAAGTGAATATAATTTCCTTCGTTAACAGAGTAAATATGCCCGTCTTCAGGATACTGCATATTAGGATGCGATAAATAAAACGACCCAATAGCAGGATTTAATGTAAATCCATTAACTCCAGCACCTGTTGTATAAACCAGCATCGTAGAGGTTCCATAAACCACATAACCAGCTGCTACTTGTTGACTTCCTTTCTGCAAAAAATCTTCAATGGTTACTGGACTTCCTACGGGTGTAACGCGTCTGTAAATTGAAAAAATAGTTCCTACAGACACATTAACATCAATATTTGATGACCCATCCAACGGATCTATTAACACAACATACTTGTTTTGATGGTTTTCATCTTGACTATTAATAGCAATAAAATCGTCTTCCTCTTCACTGGCAATTCCACAAACTATATTTCTATTTGTAAGTGTTTGAATAAATTTTTCATTGGCATAAACATCTAACTTTTGTTGGTCTTCTCCCTGTATGTTCGTATCACCAGCAGCTCCAATAATATCTACTAACCCTGCTTTATTAACTTCATGATTTACAACTTTGGCAGCTAGTCTAATAGAATTAATGAGACTAGATAATTCGCCCGAAGAATATTTAAAAGATGATTGGTTTTCAATAATAAATTCTCCTAAGGTTTGCTTTTTATGAGACATAAATTGGTTTTTTAAGTACTACAAATATCTACTATTTTTTAATGAACTACAACGTTTTCGCCCAAGTTTAGCCTTTGAAATAGTCAACTTTAAGTTATCTTTGAAATAACTAAAAAAAATTTATGGGTTTCACAATTAGAAAAGCTAAAAAAGAGGATATGATACAAGTGTTATCATTAATTAAACAGCTAGCTATTTTTGAAAACGAGCCAGATGCCGTCGAAATTACCTTAAGTGACCTAGAAAATGATGGCTTTGGCAAACACCCTGCCTTCAGATGTTTTGTTGCTGAAGTAAACAATAAAGTAGAAGGCACTGCCATAGTTTTTCATCGCTACTCCACATGGAAAGGCAAGATTTTACACTTAGAAGATTTAATTGTTAACGAATCTATGCGTGGTTCTGGCTTAGGCACAGCGCTATTAGACGAAGTTATTAAATATGGGCATCAGTTAGGTGTTAAACGTATTAATTGGGAAGTATTAAATTGGAACAAACCTGCCATTTCTCTTTATGAGAAAAAAGGCGCTCGTGTTTTGCATGATTGGAATGTGGTTCATTTAAGCGAACAAGGTATAAAAGACTATATAGAAAACTTATAATATGCAGGTATTCAAATTTGGTGGTGCATCGGTTAAAAATGCTAATGGTGTTAAAAATGTTGCCGCTTTATTACAAAAAGTAGGCTATAAAAACACTTTAATTGTTGTTTCTGCTATGGGTAAAACAACCAATGCACTAGAGCTAGTTATTAAAAATTATTTTGACAATAATGCCGAATTACAAAGTGCTTTGCAAGAGGTTAAAAAATACCATAATGAAATTCTATTAGATTTATTTGAAAACGAAAATCATCAAGTATTTAAAAAAGTAACTGGGTTTTTTAACGAACTCAATCTATTTTTAGCTTCTAATAAATCACCCGACTATAATTTTGTTTACGACCAAATTATAGGCTATGGCGAATTGGTTTCAACAGCTATTATTAGTGAATATTTAAACTTTATCGGCCTAAAAAACAACTGGATAGATGTTCGCGAGTTCATTAAAACCGATAATTATTATAGAAGTGCAAACGTCAATTGGGAAGAAACCCAACAGCGTATCTCATCAAATTTCAATAAAACGGTTTTAAACATTACCCAAGGGTTTTTAGGCAGCGACCCCAATAATTTCACAACCACTTTAGGTAGAGAAGGCAGCGATTATACCGCTGCTATTTTCGCCTATTGTTTAAATGCCAACAATGTAACTATTTGGAAAGATGTGCCTGGGGTTTTAAATGCCGACCCTCGTTATTTTGAAAATGCCCAATTGCTTAACAAAATAAGCTACAGGGAAGCTATCGAATTAGCTTTTTACGGGGCATCGGTTATTCACCCAAAAACCTTACAACCGCTACAGGGCAAAGAAATTCCTTTGTATGTAAAGTCGTTTTTTAACGCAGAAGCTCCTGGTACACGTATAGGTAGAAATATTACTTTAGACCCCATGGTGCCTTGTTTTATCGTAAAGAAAAATCAAGTTTTAATCTCATTATCATCCTTAGATTTTTCATACATTGTTGAAGAAAATATTAGCGAAATTTTTAATTTATTGCACTTATATAAAATGAAAGTGGATGTTATTCAAAATTCAGCCATTAGTTTTTCGGTTTGTGTCGATAATATTTACGACAATCTTGACAAACTATTACATCATTTAAAAGCGAAATTTAAAGTAACTTGTCACGAAAACGTATCACTTTACACCATTAGGCATTACACACAAAACTCGATTGATCAAATTGAAGAAGGTAAAACCGTGTTATTAAAACAATTAACACAAGAAACTGTTCAAGTAGTAAGTAAATAAACAATTTAGTACATTTACAGTCATGACCAAACAACAAGATTCAGGATTAGTTACAGCTAAAGAAGTGGCTAAAGTAATAAACGTAGACAACTATGGCTTTATAGGTACGTTTATTGGGTGGCTACTTATGAAAGTGCTTAAAATTTCAACTCTTAATAAATTTTACACGCGTAACAAACACCTTCAAGGGGTCGATTTTTTAGATAAAATTTTAGATGAATTTCAAATAAAATTTGAAATTCCTGAAGAAGATTTGAAACGGCTACCAAAAGATGGCGCTTACATTACGGTTTCAAACCACCCACTTGGAGGTATTGATGGGATTTTGCTTTTAAAACTAATGCTTGAACAGCGTAACGATTTTAAAATAATTGCTAACTTTTTGTTGCACCGAATCGAGCCCATGAAGCCTTATATTATGCCTGTAAATCCTTTTGAAGAACGAAAGGATGTAAGGTCAAGTCTTGTAGGTTTTAAAAATTCCATTCTTCATTTAAGAGAAGGAAAACCATTAGGGATTTTTCCCGCAGGCGAAGTATCAACTTATAGAGATGGAAAATTGGTGGTTGATAAACCTTGGGAAGCATCGGCAATGAAATTGGTTAAAAAAGCCGAAGTTCCTGTTGTGCCTATCTATTTTCATGCTAAAAATAGCAGATTATTCTATAAACTTTCTAAAATTAGCGATACGTTTAGAACTGCCAAATTACCTTCGGAAGTATTAACCCAAAAACGACGTACTATTAAAGTTCGGATAGGAAAACCTATTTCGGTTGAAGACCAAAAAGAACATACCTCTCTTGAAGATTTTTCAGAATTTTTAAGACGAAAAACCTATATGCTATCCAATGCTTTTGAAAATAAATCAAAAATATTAGATAACATTCAATCTACTTTAAAAACACCTAAAGCGCCAAAAATTATTGTAACACCTGTTGATAATGCGTTAATGATTAATGAGGTAGAAGCGCTACGTAAAGATGATTCTAGGTTATTACAAAGTAAAAATTACGAAGTTTTTTTAGCTGAAGCTTCTAAAATTCCTAATATACTACGTGAAATTGGACGTTTACGCGAAATTACTTTTAGAGAAGTTGGTGAAGGCACTAATGAAGCCATAGATTTAGATGCTTTTGATAACTACTACCACCACATGTTTCTATGGGATAACGAAAGTAAAATACTTGCAGGAGCTTATAGAATGGGTTTAGGCTCTAGAATTTTTGAACGGTACGGTATTGATGGTTTTTATTTACAAGACCTCTTTAGGTTTGAGCCTGAGTTATATAAAATGATGAGTGAGTCTATCGAAATGGGGCGCGCTTTCATTATTAAAGAATATCAACAAAAACCAATGCCGTTATTTTTACTATGGAAAGGCATTGTACATATTACTTTGCGTTACCCTGAACATAAATTTTTAATTGGAGGCGTAAGTATTAGCAATCAGTTTTCAAATTTCTCAAAATCGTTGATGATTGAGTTTATGAAGTCGCATTATTACGACCCTTATTTAGCACAGTATGTAAGCCCTAAAAAGGAATTTAAAGTAAAACTAAAAGATGCCGATAAAGACTTTGTTTTTGATGAAACAGAAGCCGATTTAAACAAATTTGATAAAATTATCGATGAGATTGAACCAGGTGCTTTACGCCTACCCGTACTCCTTAAAAAATACATAAAACAAAACGCCAAATTACTGGCCTTTAATGTAGACCCTTTATTTAACAACTCGGTTGATGGGTTGATGTATATTAAAATTGCCGACTTACCCGAAAGTACTGTGCGCCCCGTTATGGAAGAGTTTCAAGCAGAATTGGAGCGTAAATTAATGGAGAACAACGAGGATTAAATTACGATATTTTAACAAACATCTCTTAAAACAGTATATGCACAGTTCTGTCTGTAAACCCCTATAAAACACTACCTAAACAACATAATGATACCGCCCAAAGCTGTGACTATAAGTACAAAACGTCTGTAATTAACATTCGAAATAAGTTTCACAATATAAGCTCCCAAGAAAAACCCCAAAATAACCATGGGTATTAAAACTGAATTTAAAACCAAGGTTTCAACACTTACGGTATTCCAAACGAATATATGAAATGGTAATTTAAACACGTTAATTATAAAAAACAACCAAGCGGCTGTACCTATAAATTCGTTTTTAGGCATACGCATGGCAAGAAAATAAATATCGGAAATAGGGCCTGCTAAATTACCAACCATGGTGGTAAAACCTGCCATAAACCCTGTTGAATTAGAAAACCATTTATTGGTTGGTATGGTGTTGGATTTTCTGTTCTCCATATAAAACATAATAAGCACAGAACCAATAATGATAACTGCCATGATGCGCTTAAAAATAACTTCAGAAATATCATTACCCACCCAAACACCCACTAAAACTCCAATAACCATAGCTGGCAAGAGTTTTTTAATATACTGCCACTGCGCATGTTTGTTGTAATAAACAACTGCGAATATGTCAGCAAAAATCAACATAGGAAGTAATATACCCGTAGATGTTTTTTCACCAAAAACAAAAGCCAGTATCACAACAATAATAATCCCAATACCCTTTATCCCTGATTTTGATAAACCCAATAAAAAAACGGCAAAACAAATAGCTGCCCATTGAAATATAGTTAAATGAAATGATTGTAGAATTTCTAGATAAGTCAAATTGGTGTTTGGTGTTTTAAAAATTACAAAAAAGCACTATCTATAGGTTCCCAAAGTTCAATTTTATTGCCATCGTTATCTAAAATCCAGCCAAATTTTCCGTACTCGTATTCTTCAATGTTACCAACAACTGTAACACCTTCTTTTTTTAAAACGGTTATTAACTCAACCAAATTTTCAACCCTATAATTGAACATAAAGTCTTTTTTTGAAGGCTCGTAATATTTGGTGTCTTTAGCAAAAGGGCTCCATTGGGTTGAGCACTTGTTCCCTGCTTTATCTTTCCACCAAAAAGTGCATCCATAATCATCAGTATTAAACCCTAAATGATTTTTGTACCAATCTTTAGTTGCTTTCGGGTCTTTCGTTTTAAAAAACAAACCGCCAATACCTGTAACTCTATTTTTCATTTTATAATTTATTAATTCTGAAAAATTAAACATGTTGATCAATAAGCACCGTATTTCCATCTGGGTCTAAAACTACAAAACTAGCAGGTCCTGATGTGTTTTCATCTGCTTCATTTTCTAGTTTAATTCCTGATGCTTTCAAATGTTTTTGAATGGTTCTTACATCATCAAAAGATTCTAGCTTGCTCGCATTTTCGTCCCATCCAGGATTAAATGTTAGAATGTTATTTTCAAACATTCCTTGAAATAGCCCTATTAATGCATTCCCATTTTTCAAGATGAGATAGTTTTTATCTATATCCCCTGCAAATACCGTAAAACCTAAAGTTTCGTAAAATTGTTTTGATGCTTTAATGTCTTTAACACTAAGGCTTATTGAAAAGGCTCCTAATTTCATCTGTTTTTTTATAAATTACTTTTTAATATTCTTTTCATAAATAGAAATCCAGTCATCAACCGTCATTTTTGATGCTAATTCACCAATAAGTTCGTAGGGAATATCATCTATATATTTAAACCGAATACAGCTTTTTCCCATATCGAGCTTACGTTTGCAATGTTTTGGATATTCGGCAACAAACCAATCGTGTAATTCTTCTTTAGCATATACACCAGAATGATACACATTTATTGAGTTTTTTTGCGATGCAATATTCATAAATGGCAATGGTAATTCTGGTGTACAATGATACCCGCCAGGATATATAGAATGTGGTACTACATAACCAATCATACCATAGCTTATGGTTTCTTGAAAACCTTTAGGTAAATTTTTATTGATGATTTGGCGTAATTTTTTAACAGGCTCTTTCCGCTCTACAGGAAGCTGACTTATATAATCCTCAGGTGAATTTGCATGGTATTGCATAATGCTAACTTTTAGACTTCTAAAGTTAACAAAATTTTGCTTCAATTTTATCTACAATGGTTTGTGCTAGTTTTTCTTTGCTTTCAACAGTCCAACCAGCAACGTGTGGCGTTAAAAGTACATTTTGGGCAGAAATTAAATATTGAAATGGCTCGGGCATGGTTGTAGTGAACATGTCTTCAAACGAAGTTTTTTCGTATTCCAATACATCTAAACCCGCACCGAGTATTTTACCAGATTTTAAAGCTGAAACTAAGTCTTGAGTCACCACACTTTTACCACGTGCTGTATTGATAAACCAAAACGGTTTTTTAATTTGATTGATAAAATGAGTATTCATCATATTTAGTGTTAAAGCTGTTTGTGGTGTATGTAAACTAACTACCTCAACCTTTTCTTGAAATTCTTTTAGTGATACTTGTTTTGCATTGGTATCGCCCACATTATCTTTAATATCGTAACACAGCACCTCAACATCAAACCCGCGGAGTTTTTTAGCAAAGGCCTTCCCCATGTTCCCGTAACCAATAATACCAACAGTTCTACCATCTAGTTCTATACCTCGGTTGGCCTCGCGTTGCCATTTGCCATTCCTCACTTCGTGGTCGGCTTTGTTTAGTTTGTTGAATAGTGAAAGTAACATACCCAAAGCGTGCTCGCCAACAGCATTTCTATTGCCTTCGGGTGCTGCAATAAGTTCGATGCCTTTTGATGTAGCATACTCACAATCTATATTTTCTAAACCTGCACCTACACGACCGATAAATTTTAAGCTGGTTGCAGCGTCTAAAAATTGTTTGTCGATGGAAAAACGACTTCTTAAAATGATACCATCGTAATTTTTGATTTTGGCTTCTAGGTCTTGTTTTGAAGATGTGTAATCTTCGTGATTGGTGAATCCTAAACTGTTTAGTTGATTGATGAGTAGCTCGTGATTGGTATCTAGGTGAAGGATTTTCATTTGTAAATATTAGGCTGTAAATTTATGAAGTTTTAAATAAACAATACTGAAAATTAAAGTTGAACTTAATTTTACTGATTGATTGCGTTAGGGATAGAAATGGAAATCCTTTTTAAAACTGGCTGACATTAAATTAACTTTTATGCAAATAATTGGCAGATAGCCAAGTCGCTCACTCCTCGCTATGACTGTTAAAAAGATTGGAATGGATAGCCCGACCCGATAGGGTAACGCCCAAATTATTTAAAAGCCTAGTATAAGTTTGGCTATTAAAAAGTACATTAAAATACCAAATACATCGTTGCTGGTGGTGATGAATGGCCCTGTGGCTACGGCGGCATCGATACCGCGTTTGTCTAAAAATATGGGGATGAAGGTGCCTATTAATGCTGCCATAATGATGACAGAAATCAGGGCTATACAGATGGTTAACGACTCTAAATAGGTAGTTTTGAAGGCAAAATGACTGATGAGCAATACGATGCAGGCAATGGCGAGCCCATTTACCAATCCTAATAAAAATTCTTTAAGGAGCCGGTTTAAAATACTGCCGTCTATGGAATCGTTTGCCAAACCTTGCACGACGATTGCCGATGATTGTACACCTACGTTTCCTGCGGTTGCTTGTATGAGCGGAATGAACATTAATAATGCTGGGAATTTTAACATGGCATCGCTAAACCCATTGATGATGCTTGCCGCCCCAATGCCGCCAAACATACCTATAAGTAGCCAAGGCAAACGGGCTTTGGTGAGTTCCCAAATACTATCATCTGCCTCAACATCGGCGGTAATACCTGCGGCTAACTGATAGTCTTTTTCGGCTTCTTCTTTCATGACGTCAACAATATCGTCAATGGTGATTCTTCCTAAAAGTATGTGATTATCATCTACCACTGGAATGGCTTCCAAATCATATTTTTGCATGACTTTGGCAACGTCTTCAGCATCATCGTGTACATTTACATAATCGACACTTGAGTTGGATAGTTCAGCAATTTTTTGGTCGCTTTTAGCAACAATAAGGTCTTTTAATGATAGACGCCCAACTAGCTTGTTCTTTTTATCTACCACATATATGGAATGCACACGGGTTACTTCTTTAGCTTGCCCACGTATACGACGTAAACAACCGGCAACGGTCCAGGTTTCGTAAACTTTAACCAGCTCTTTTGCCATAAGTCCACCCGCTGTGTCTTCATCATAAGCCAGTAATTCTTCAATTTCTGCTTTATGTTCTTCGTCTTCAATATGGGAGATTACTTCGCGCTTACGTTCTTCGGGAAGTTCTGAAATGATATCGGCAGCATCATCGGTATCTAATTCGCCAATTTCGTCGGCTATTTCTTTTGAAGACAGGTTTCTTAATACTTTTTCTCGATTGTCTTCATCGAGCTCCATTAAGATATCGGCAGTGGTTTCCGAATCTAGAAGCTTGATGATATAGATGGCTTCATCTAAATCTAACTCGTCTAAAATTTCGGCAATATCGGCGTAGTGAAAGTCTTTTAAAAGCTTTTGAAGTGCTTTATCATTGTTTTGTTCAATGAGACGTTCTACCTGATTGATTAAATCATCGGTTAATTCAAATTGTATGTTTTCTATTTCTTCAGACAAAATGCGATGTTTACATGTCTTTTTCAATTAACTGCGTAAGTTCTACAAACTGCTGCACGTTTAATTGCTCCGGACGTTTGTCAAATATACTATCTTCTCTTAAATTATCGCTTAAATTGAATGTTTTTAAACTGTTACGAAGTGTTTTTCTGCGTTGCTGAAAGGCTGTTTTTACTACTTTGAAGAATAAAGTATCATCACATGGTAACGAATAATCTGGTTTTCGGGTAAGGCGCAACACACCCGACTCTACTTTTGGTGGCGGATTGAACACCGATGGCGGTACGGTAAATAAATATTCGGCATCGTAATACGCCTGTGCCAATACCGATAAAATGCCATATACTTTACTGCCTTCTCTAGAGCAAATACGTTCGGCAACTTCTTTTTGAAACATCCCTGAAAACTCTGGAATTTGGTCGCGCATTTCCAAAGTTTTAAATACAATTTGTGTTGAAATATTATAAGGGAAATTGCCAATAATAGCGAAAGGCTCACCGTTGAACACCTGGTTTAAATCGTATTTTAAAAAATCTTTTTCAATAATTCTGGATGCTAGATTTAGGTAATTGGCCTGTAAATAAGCTACCGATTCGGAGTCAATTTCAATAACATGCGTGGCAACATCCTTTTGTAACAAATATTTGGTAAGAACACCCATACCTGGACCAATTTCCAGAACCGTTTTATAACCTTTTAAAGTAAGCGTATCGGCAATTTTTCGTGCAATAAGCTCATCGTTTAAAAAGTGTTGTCCTAAATGCTTTTTTGCTTTAACGGTCATTGGGTTTTGGGTTTTAGGTGTTGGCTGTTGCCACTAATGCACCAATATAAAAAGATTTTCTTGCGAAAGTGCAAAGATAGATTGTTTATCTTTTTTCTATTCTCTATTTTCTTTTGTTTTTTTAATTAAAAGAAACAGAATATTCGTCTATAATTTCAAGTTCGGTTCTAAAGGCTAATACTTTGTCGGCAAATTTTTTAAGTCCTTCCTCTCGTAATTTTGGAGCATCTTCCTTGTAATATGCCTCTAAAGCTTCACGTGATGGAGTTTTGTATTGCACAGAATAGGTAACACCACCCATGTCTTCTTCTACTAAAACCCTAACTAAGGTTGCTTTTTCAAACTTACCGGTAGCCAATACTTGTGGAATGTGCTCTTGTTTCATCCATGTTAACCATTGGTTGTGAATGGATTCATCTATGTTTGAAGTTACGTTGTATATTATCATTGGTTTTGGGTATTGTGTTTTTGATGTTTGTTTAAATCTAGCTTGTCTAACAATCTAATTAATAGCGTCTCCACGTAAAGCGCGGTATAGTTTTCTGGCTTCTACAAAATAAATGCTATCGGCATGATTGAAAATGATTTTCTCGTATAGTGCTTTTGCCTTTTCAGGTTGATTTAACTGATTTTGGTAAATTTCTGCTAACTTAAAATATGCATCATCAATTAAAACACCTTCACCATAATTTGTGATAATAGCATTGTAATTTGCTTCTGCTTTATCAAATTGTGCTTTATCTTCAAATAATTGTGCTTGCTTAAATAATGCTTGCGGTATAATGGGTTCTGTTTTATGTTCACTTAAAATTTTATCTAAAAGCGTTACAGCTTCGTCATTTCTATTTTGAAAAGATAATAAATCTGCTTTAGCATATTGTTTTAAAGCAATTTGTAAAGAATCTTCATACTTGTTATCTGAAATAAGCAGTTTTAAATCCAAAGCATCATTGGCTATAAGTTGCGATGTAGATGCTTTTAATACCTTAAGTTGCGATTCTGCCCATTTAAAATCACCTTTATAATAACTTGCTTTGGCAACTTTATAACGAGCCTCTTGCGAAATGATGCTGTTTTTCAAATTCCGTTGTATTTGTGTGTAGTAAATTAAGGCATCGTTAAATTTTTCTTGTAACACTAAAATGTCTCCTAACTCTAATTTTACTTCTGCTTGCTGTACTTCTGAAAGTGGTAACTGCAATGTTTTCTCTAAAAATGCGGTTGCTTTTTTAGTCTCATTTTTATTGAAGGCTAAAAAATGGGCGTATGCTATTTGAAGTTTTAAAGTTTGTGAAAAACTTCCGAATTTATTAAACAACTCTTGATATTTAGCATCTATGGTATTGTAATTTTCTTTTGAGCTTTGTTTGGTTTCTAACTGAAGTAAATTATAATGTGCCACTAATAAAATATCTAAATCTTGGGCAGTAGTTGTTAAAAATGTGTAAATTTCTTTAGCGGTTTCTGGTTCGTTTTTACTAAATGAAATATCTGCTAATTCTTCTATTCGATACAAACTTTCGGGTTGCCTACTAAAAATAGCTTTCTCTTGGGCAAAAGCTTTTTTAAAATCGTTTTGTTGAATAAACAACCAACTCAACAACTCGTTCCAAAGAATGTTTGGTTCTTGTTGTGCTTTTCTAAGTAAAATTTTTCGGAATATCATGTTGTTTTCATTCTCGCTATTTTCACTTATGAAATCACTTATAGCGCGTTTAATATTCCCTAATGCAATGGGGTTTGATTGTGCAAAATCAACATAACTTGTAAACATTTTTTCAATATTTCCTTGTTCGCCATATAACTGTGCCAATTGCAGATTAAAATTGTAATCTGGCTTTAGTATCATGGCTTTTTCATAAGCAACAACCGATTCGTTTATAAGTGAATGGCTTTGAAAACTTCTAACAATGGAATACACACTGCTAGGGTTTTCGTCAATACTCGCCAAAGCTTTATTATAATAAGTGCTAGCATTTTCTAAATCATCTTTAAGTTGGTAATTATAACCTAACTCAACCATAAATGCTGGGTAGTTAACACGTCCCATGAGTTTTAACAAAAATGATTCTGCTTTATCATATTGCTCTAATTCTTGATGAGAACTAATTATTTTAGAAATGTAATCAATGTTTGAAGGGGATTGCTCATACAACTTATTATACTCAAATAACGCCTTTTCAAAATGCCCGTTTTTATAGTAATCTATAGCCAATGCATCGTCTTGCGAGTACACATGCGCACTAAATATAAAACATAAAATAAATAAGATTCTCATGTTGTAAAGATAACGAATAGGCTGAGTAGCTTCTGCTAATATAATTATAAAAAAATGCCCGAATAAAAATTCGGGCACTAACCAACCAAAATAAAAGTTCCATTAACTACCGTTAATTTAAAAAACGATGTAATACTGATTGGGGACAGTCTTTTTTTAAAGAATTGAATCCCTATTTACTTACAATAGCAGTAACTCTGCTTTCGGATTTTGAGATTTCAAAATCTGAAAACAATACTTTGCCTGCGAAAAAAATTAATGTAATTAAAATTACTAAGCGTTTAATATTTTTCATGGTTAGTAGGTTTAATAGATTTGGTACCTCTAACTTCTAAAATATTTTTAAATACGCAAAAGAAATGCGAATAAAATCGTTAAAAAACGTTAATAATTTACACTTTGTCGATTATAAAGAATAAAAATATGTGTTTTTGTAGGTTTTTATTTCTTTTTAAAGCGTACGGTATTTTGTTCTAATCAATAATTTTAAAACCTGTATAAGCTTGCAAAACTTTAGGAATTACAATACCTTCTGCTGTTTGATAGTTTTCTAAAATACCTGCCAAAACACGTGGTAACGCTAAAGAGCTTCCGTTTAAGGTGTGGGCTAATTCGTTTTTACCATCGCTGTTTTTAAAACGTAATTTTAAACGGTTTGCTTGGAAAGTTTCAAAATTTGAAACTGATGATATTTCCAACCACCTATCTTGTGCTGTTGAAAACACTTCAAAATCGTAAGTTAATGCCGAAGTAAAGCCCAAATCGCCACCACAAAGTCTTAATATTCTGTACGGTAATTTTAATTCTTGCAAAATAGTTTTTACATGTGCTACCATGCCATCTAACGCTTCGTGTGATTTAGTTGGATGCTCAACACGTAAAATTTCTACTTTATCAAATTGGTGTAATCTATTTAAGCCCCGAACATGAGCACCATAGCTTCCTGCTTCACGACGGAAACATGGTGTGTAGCCTGTAATACCTATTGGTAATTCACTTTCATTCAACACTACATCTCTAAAAATGTTGGTTCCTGGAACTTCTGCCGTTGGTATTAAATATAAATTATCTTCGGTTACATGATACATTTGCCCTTCTTTATCTGGCAATTGCCCTGTACCAAAACCAGACGCTTCGTTTACTAAATGTGGTAATTGGTATTCAGTATAACCTGCAGCAGTATTTTTATCTAAAAAGTAAGCAATTAATGCACGTTGTAATCTGGCACCTTTGCCTTTATAAACAGGAAAACCTGCACCAGTAATTTTGTTACCTAATTCAAAATCGATAATGTCATATTTTTTTGCCAACTCCCAATGCGGTAAAGCACCTTTGTGCAATACAGGAATATCACCTTCTTTATAAACTTCTACATTATCAGTATCTAATTTCCCATTTGGTACAATCTCGTTTGGTACATTCGGAATTTTATAAAGCAATTGGTTTAATTCCTCTGTTTTATTGTTAAGTGCGTCGTTTAATTCTTTTGATGCTTCTTTTAACTGACTTGTTTTCTCTTTTAAAAGATTCGCTTTTTGTGCTTCACCCGATTTGTATAAGTGGCCTATTTCTTTTGAAATTGCGTTCGATTCTGCCAAGGTATTATCCAATTCGGTTTGAATACGTCTTCTTTCTTCATCAAAGGAAATAACATCATTTATCATTTGAGTAGCATCTATATTTCGTTTTGCTAATCGGGTTATTACCAAATCTTTGTTTTCTCTAATAAAAGGGACTTGTAACATGTCTTGAAAATTTAAGCGACAAATTTAATGAATTGCGCATATAATTGGACTTCTTTTGAAAGTAAAATCTATTTTTAATTTTGAATGATTATGGGATGCTGAAACAAGTTCAGCATAACGTGAAAAACCTAATTAAAATGCGTTTTTATATAGCTAAGTGACGCCTCTTTGTCTTTTAATAATTGGTCTTTTAAAGCCTCGACCGATTCAAATTTTTGCTCGTTGCGAAGACGATGCAATAAATCTATTTGGATGGTTTTATTATAAATGTTTTTATTGAAGTTGAAAAAATGAACTTCTATGGTCTCTTCCTGCCCTTCAACAGTTGGGTTAAAGCCTATATTCATCATGCCGTAAACAACTTTCTTATTGATAATTGAACTCACTACGTAAGCACCATGCTTCGGAATTAATTTATAATCTTCAGCAACTTCAATATTTGCTGTTGGGAAATCTATCTGCCTACCTAAAGCTTTGCCTTCAACCACTTTACCCGTTAACATAAAAGGGTAGCCCAAAAAAGCATTGGCTTTATCAATATCGCCTTCTTCCAAAGCTTTTCTAATTTTTGTAGAACTTACCGATACATCGTTAATGTCTTGTGCTGAAATTTCTTCTACTTCAAAACCATAAATAGCACCAAATTTTTTTAAATCGTTAATATCGGCGTTTCGGTTTCTTCCAAATCTATGGTCATAACCAATAATTATTTTTTTAGCATTTAATTTATCTACCAAAACTTTCTTTACAAAATCTTCCGCCGAAAGTCTAGAAAATACTTTGGTAAATTTTTTAATAAGTAAGTAATCTAGACCTAAGGCGTCTAAAATAGCACCGCGCTCTTTAATCGTGTTTATTAACTTAATACCAGAATCTTTTTGCAACACCATACGTGGGTGCGGAAAAAAAGTAAGAATTACAGACTTTAAATTGGTTTGCTTTCCAATATTAATTAAACGCTTAACTATTTTTTGATGCCCAACATGAACCCCATCAAAAGTACCTATAGTAACTATGGTTGGCTCAATAGATTTATATGCGTTGATATTTTTTATTTTGCTCATAACAAGCAGTTAATTGCTAATTTGATTAAAAAAAAGTAGATTTGTTTATTGTGTTTAATAAAAACAGCCCCAAATATTTTTTATGAAATCGCCATTAACAAAACGTTTTTTGAAAAAAACACTATTAAATAAAAGGCGACAGCATATGACTCCCTATAGCTATCGGGATGAAAAACAATAATATCTACTTATGAAAGCAAAACTACATTATGTTTTTTCAATAGCAATGTTTTTAGCTATCTTTTCGGTGTCTTCTCAAAATTCTTCTTGGAAAAAAATGGAGACCATTAAAGATTCTAAAATAATTTCAAATTTAAATTTAGATAAAAATAAGATTCATGTATTTGAACTTAATATCGTTTCGTTAAAAGAATCGCTTTTGGGCACTATTGCACGAAGCTCTATAACAAAGCAAAAGGCAACTATAATTTCTATTCCTGCTGAAGCAGGCAAATTAGAAACTTTTAAAATTTACGAAGCTTCTGTTTTTGCCCCAGATTTAGCAGCAAAATATCCCAATATAAAATCGTATGTGGGCGTAAGCACCAATAATTTTGGAACTCGATTACGTATGAGTGTTTCGCCTCAAGGCGTTCAAACTATGATTTCTTATGTTGACAAATCTACAGTTTTTATGCAATCAACTTCAAAAGGGTCTAACGAATATGTATTATATAGTAAAAGCTCAAAAGACAATTCAAATAGCCGATTTGAATGTAAAACCATTGATGACATAAATAAAACATTCAACAAGAATAGTATCACTTCAAAAATCATGGTGAATGAGGGAGGTGCCAATAACCAAACACTACAAAAATTTAGAATAGCCATTTCTACAACCGCTGAATATACCGCATACCATGATGATGGTATTCCTGGAAATGGTGATGCTGTTGCCGATGCCCTAGCAGCCATAAACAACACTTTGAATAGAGTAAATGAAGTATTTGAAACCGATATGGCGGTTACTTTTGAACTTATTAATGCTCCCCAATTAATTTATACCGATGCTGGAACTGACCCCTATTCTGATGCCAATGTAGGTGCTGACGAAGATAATTTTGACAACACAAACGGCTGGAGCCTGCAGCTTCAAAACAATTTAACCAATACTATTGGAAATGGCGCTTACGATATTGGGCACTTGTTTGGTGCTACTGGAGGCGGTGGCATTGCAGGTTGTATTGGGTGTGTGTGCGACAACGATACACCAAGTAGTACAGACCATAAAAAAGGAAGTGGGTTTACGTCACCGTCAAACGGTGTTCCTAATGGAGATACGTTTGATATTGATTTTGTTGCACATGAAATAGGACATCAAATGGGAGCCAGTCATACGTTTGCTTATGAAAATGAAGGCTCTGGTGTAAACTCAGAACCAGGTAGCGGCACAACCATTATGGCTTATGCAGGTATTACGGGCTCTAATAATGTTACTTTAAATAGCGACCCTTATTTTCATTATCAAAGCATTAAACAAATACTAAATACTTTATCAGCTAAAAGTTGCCAAACTACAGAAGTAATTACCAATAACCCACCCATTGCCAATGCAGGTGCAGATTTTAGCATCCCTGCAGGAACAGCCTATGTTTTAAAAGGCGCTGCTACTGATGCCGATGGTGGAGACAACCTAACTTACTGTTGGGAACAAATAGATAGTGGCAATGTTAATTATTTGAATTTTGGTCCTGAGTTAGCTTCCGGTTCAACTAATCGCTCATTACCACCTTCAAGTGTTTCTAACAGATACATACCAAAATTAAGTAGCGTATTAGCAGGAAACACTACTCAATCCAACCCAACGTTAGGAAGTGATTGGGAAACAGTCTCAACAGTTGGAAGAAACTTAAATTGGGCATTAACCGTTAGGGATAGAGCTACGGCTAGTGCCAGCGGTGGACAAAGTAGTTTTGATACCATGAAAATTACGGTTGAAAATGTGACGCCATTTACAGTTTCTAACCCTGTGTCTTGGGCTCAAGGAAGTAATGTTACTATTAACTGGGTAATTGGTCAAACCACAAATGGGACAATTAACTGCCAAAATGTAAATATTAAACTTTCCATCGATGGTGGTTTAACATTTCCAACTATCATCGCATCAAACACCCTTAATGATGGGACATATACTTATACAGTACCAACAATACCAAATACAAGTACAGCTAGATTATTAGTTGAAGCTGCCGATAATATTTTTTACGATGTTTCTAATTTTGATTTTTCAATTTCTCCAAACCCAGATTTTTTTATGGTTGAAGAAACTTTAGACCCCATTGCGTGTGCTGCAACAACTGCTACATTTCATTTTAATTATGTTGCTGCAAATGGTTTTTCGGAAAACACAGTGTTTAGTGCCACTAATCTTCCTTCTGGTGCTTCTGCTGTTTTTTCACCAACTCAGTTAGCTAATTCTGGAACAGTTACAATGACCATAAATAATTTATCTACCGAAGGATACTATACGCCTACCATTGTCGGAACATCACTTTCTACTACAAAAAACAAGGACATAAACCTTCCTTTTTTTAATGGCCTCTGTAATTCAATTGCTAGTACCGAATACGAAACTAGTACCACATTGGTACAATTTAATACTATTAATAACTCATCTGGAAAACCTTCTGGCTATAATAATTACACAAACATCTCTACAAATGTTAACCGAAGTAACGCTTATAATTTAACCATTAAAGCCAATACCGACGGTGATTTTGATACAAGTACCAAGGTGTGGATAGATTGGAACCAGAATTGTAGTTTTAATGATGCCGGCGAAGAGTATAATTTAGGCACCGTTACAAATGCAACTAATGGTTCTACTAGCAACTCGCCGCTTTCAATTACTATTCCTGTAGGGGCCAATTTAGGAAATACCATTATGAGAGTAAGTACAAAATTTAATGATGATGGCCTGCCTAATTCTTGCGAAAACGGATTTGATGGTGAGGTTGAAGATTATACTTTAAATATTATGCCTACGTTAGCTATTGAAGAGTTTGGTTTCGATAATTTTAAGGTGTTTCCAAACCCAAATAACGGTAGGTTTGTTATTCAATTAAATGGTTCATTAGAACGCGCGATTAATGTGGCTGTTTTTGATATTAGAGGAAGAAATATTTATAAAAATGTATTCCCCAATGTTGGCGATTTTAAACAGGAATTGCAATTAAGCAATGTACAATCAGGAATGTATATATTAATTGTAAGTGATGGTCTGAGGAAATCTACTAAAAAGATTGTTATTGAATAAATAGAAGTTAACTAAAAAAATGGTGTCCGTTCAAGCGCAGTCGAGAACTATAAATAAGGTTACTATTAATTAGGCTTCGACTGCTCCCGATAGTTATCTGGACAACCTGAAAATTTACTTCCCATTAAAAGTGTTCATGGTAATATTGATGCCTGCTAATCCAAACGATTTTATAAGTTCGATAGATTTATCTAAACGTTCTTTAAGTTTTTCATTTTCTTCATCGGTCCATTCACCCAATACATAATCTACTTGTTGCCCTTTATTGAATGCATCGCTAATGCCAAACCTAAATCTATTATACCCCACAGTGTTTAGCTTATCTTGAATATCTTTTAAGCCATTGTGACCACCATCACTTCCTTTTGTTTTTACGCGGATGCTTCCAAATGATAGATTTAAATCATCGGTTACTATCAATAAATTTTCTAACTGTATATTTTCTTTTGCTAACCAATATTGTACTGCCTTTCCGCTTAAATTCATATAGGTACTTGGTTTTAAAAAGATAAAGGTTCTTCCTTTTAGCTTATAGGTGGCAACATCTCCTAGTTTTTGGGTTTGAAATGTTAGGTTTTCTTGTGAAGCAAAATGATCTAAAATTTTGAATCCTATATTATGACGGGTATTAGCATACTTTTCGCCTATATTTCCTAAACCTACTATTAAATACTTTTTCATGGAATCTTGTTGAACTTGGTGGCTTTTCTTTTTAAATACGTTTAATAAAAATTGCCACATAGTTTTCTTTAATTTTTAAAATTTTAGCAAAAATACATTTTTGTTTACTAAAACTTATGACTGGGTGAAATCTTTGCGGATAGGTGCGTTAGGGATAGAAGTGAAAAGCCCACAGCGACCCCGACTTTTCCGGGGAGCGAGGACATGTAGTGGATAGCCCGACCCCTTGGGGTAATGCCCAAATTTTAATTGTAAAAAAAAGCATCCCGAATAATACAGGATGCTTTTAGTATCTAATTAGAATATTGTCTATTCTTGAGCTGCTGCTTCAATTGCTGCTTCTTCTGCTGCCTCTGCTGCTGCTTCTTCCTCTTCTTCATCGAATGCGTCTACTGATGCTCTTGAACGTCTTACAAGACAAACTACTGTATTGTCTGGGTGCATAAACTTATATGCATCATTCTGTAATGTAGTAATATAAAGCTTGTTACCAATTTTAAGTGGTGTAATATCTGCTGTAATAAAATCTGGCAAATTAGCTGGTAATGCTTTAACACGTAAGCTACGACGGTTTTTACGCAATACACCACCATTCTTAACACCACGCGAGTTTCCAATAAAACTGATTGGAATTTCCATAGTAATTTCTTTGTCTTCGAATAACTGATAAAAATCTATGTGTAAAATTTTATCTGTTACTGGGTGAAATTGAATGTCTTGTAAAACAGCGTTGTATTTGTCGCCATTTTCTAGAGCAATCACAACTGTATGCGCATTGGGGGTGTATACAAGTGATGAGAACGCTAATTCTTCTGCATTGAAATGAACTGGCTTATCTCCTCCGTATAATACGCAAGGAACCTGACCAGCATTACGTAAGGCTTTTGTTGCTTTTTTGCCCACGCTTTCTCTTTGAGATCCGTTGATTGTAATTGATTTCATTTTTAAAATATATAGTTATTAATAATTATTCTTTTTTTTTTGTGAGCTTTTTAAGCTTACATGACAAATTTTGAACTGATAGATTTATTGTTGTGCACTTTTTCCATAACCTCGGCAAATAAATCTGCACAACTTAGCACTTTAATTTTATTACTTAAAGGTTTAATAGGTATGGAATCGGTTACTATAAGTTCTTCTAATTTAGAATTGTTTAAATTTTCGTATGCTTTTCCAGATAAAATAGGATGTGTACAAATAGCTCTTACACTTAATGCACCTCGTTCCATCATTAAATCGGCTGCTTTTGTTAAAGTACCTGCGGTATCAACCATATCATCAACCAATACTACATTTTTACCTGTAACATCTCCAATTAACTCCATATGCGAAATGGTATTGGCTTTAGCGCGTTGCTTGTAACATATTACCACATCGCTTTCTAGTGCTTTTGAATATGCGTAGGCTCTTTTAGAACCACCCATATCTGGCGAAGCGATGGTTAAATTATCTAAATTCAAACTTTGCAAATAAGGTAGAAAAATGGTCGATGCAAATAAATGATCTACTGGTTTTTCGAAAAAACCTTGTATTTGGTCTGCATGCAAATCCATTGTAATAATTCGAGTTGCTCCTGCTGCTTCCAACATTTTTGCCACTAATTTAGCGGCAATAGGCACTCTAGGTTTATCTTTTCTGTCTTGCCTTGCCCATCCAAAATAAGGTAATACCGCTGTAATGTGTCTTGCCGAAGCACGTTTTCCAGCATCAATCATTAACAACATTTCCATTAAATTCTCTGGCCCTGGATTGGTAGAACCTATTATAAAAATTCGTGTCCCTCTGATTGATTCTTCGTAAGAAGGTTGAAATTCACCATCACTATAAGTCGAAGTAATAACATTGCCTAATTCAGTCCCGAAAGACTTTGCTATTTTTTCACCCAATACTTTACTTTGAGTACATGCAAAAATTTTAGCTTCTGTTATAACAATTGGCATAGGTTAACTTATTGTTTTATAGTGTAAAAGCACACCTTATTTTAATCGAGGTGCAAATTTATACATTTATTTTAACCTAAAAAGTATATTCACTAGTATTTTTATGAATATTATAGAAAAAATATATATTTTTGCGGTCCTATTTATGCTCAAGTGGCGGAATTGGTAGACGCGCCGGATTCAAAATCCGGTTCTTCGGAGTGCGGGTTCGATTCCCGCCTTGAGTACAAAACTGCAATTTACTTATTATAAGGCAATTGCAGTTTTTTTTGTTTTCTATAATATATACTTCGAACTAACTAATTCTGTTTAACGCCCTGCTAAGTGTTTTCTATCCCTTAGGTTTTAATTACATTTGCATAACTTAATACACACGTTATGATATATTCGATGACAGGTTACGGAAAATCTGTTTTGCAATTGCCCACCAAAAAAGTGACGATAGAGCTGAAATCACTTAATAGTAAAAGCTTAGATTTAAATGCTCGAATGCCTTCCATTTATAGAGAAAAGGAGCTTGCTATTAGAAAATTGCTTGCCGATAATTTAGAACGTGGTAAAATAGATTTTTCTATTTATGTGGAAGCGACTGCAGAAGACACCTCAACACAAATTAACACGCCTGTTGTTAAACAATATATCGAGCAATTACGACAAGTAGTTAGTGGAAATGATATTGAATTGCTTAAAATGGCGGTACGTTTTCCAGATGCTTTAAACACGGTGCGTGAAGAAATTGACGAAAACGAGTGGCAAATTATAGCTGTTGAAATTAACAAAGCCATAGACGATTTAAACAACCACAGGTTGGATGAAGGCAAAGTTTTAGAGCAGGATTTTAATAAACGCGTGACTATTATTGATGATTTGTTAGACCAAGTTATTGCCATGGACCCCGACCGTATTGTTGGTGTGCGCGAACGATTGCTGAAAGGTGTTGAAGAACTTAAAGATAAATACGACGAAAACCGTTTTGAACAGGAATTGGTGTATTACATTGAAAAATTTGACATTACCGAAGAAAAAGTACGTTTAAAAAACCATTTGAATTATTTTATTGAATGTATAAATTCCAAAGATTCCAACGGAAAAAAACTTGGATTTATAAGTCAGGAAATGGGACGCGAAATAAACACCATTGGTTCTAAAAGTAATTATGCGCCTATGCAACAATTGGTGGTGCAAATGAAAGATGAACTGGAAAAAATTAAGGAACAATTATTGAATGTGCTTTAAAAAGCTTTATGCTATAGGTATGTACTTAGTTTAGAGCTTACAGCCTAAAGCATATAACAAAAAACAAATATTCGTGATAAAAGAAAATACCTCAAAAAAAGGAAAGCTTATTGTGTTTTCGGCTCCATCAGGGTCGGGAAAAACAACTATTGTTAGGCATTTATTAGGTTTAAAAAATTTAAACTTAGAGTTCTCCATTTCGGCAACTTCCAGAGAAAAACGCGGTACCGAAGTAGATGGCAAAGACTACTACTTTTTATCGTTGGAAGCGTTTAAAAATAACATTAAAAACGATGCTTTTTTAGAATGGGAAGAAGTATATAGGGATAACTTTTATGGTACGTTGAAAACCGAGGTGGAACGCATTTGGGCCATGGGCAAAAACGTTATATTTGATATTGATGTATCGGGCGGACTGCGTATTAAACGTAAATTCCCTGAAGAAACACTGGCTATTTTTGTAAAACCACCAAGTATTGACGAGTTGAAAATCAGACTTAAAAATCGTAAAACTGAAACTGAAGACAAAATAAATATGCGTGTTGCCAAAGCATCGGCTGAGTTAGCAACCGCACCACTTTTTGATGTTATTGTGGTGAACGACGATTTGAAAAAAGCACTGGTTGAGGCCGAAAAATTGGTAAGCAATTTTGTAAAATAAAGTATTTTAAAAACAATATTTATTTAAATATTAAACGAAAGGACCATATCCCCTCGATCGGAGTCAAAAGGTCTATAAATATCTAAAATTACAAAGGTCTCGACTGCGCTCGACCTGACAATAGTTAGTTGAACTTATTTTAAATTATAATCATTTTTCATGAAAATCGGATTGTATTTTGGCTCTTTCAACCCCATACACATTGGGCATTTGGTTATTGCAAACCACTTTGCCGAATACAGTAATTTAAATGAAGTTTGGTTTGTAGTAACACCACATAACCCGTTTAAAAAGAAAAGCAGTTTGCTGGATAATTTCCAACGTTTGGAAATGGTGTACCGTGCCACTAAAGACTACACTAAACTAAAACCCTGCGATATAGAGTTTAGCTTACCGCAACCCAATTACACCATAAATACCCTTGTTTATTTACAAGAAAAATACCCTGATTACGAGTTTTCCTTAATTATGGGTGAAGACAATTTAAAGAGTTTCCACAAGTGGAAAAACTACGAGGTTATTTTAGAAAACCACTATATTTATGTGTACCCCAGAGTTTCAAAAGAAAAAATTGAAACCCAATTTGATGGGCATAAAAAAATTCATCATATTAATGCGCCTATTATGGAACTCTCTTCAACCCATATTCGCAACGCCATAAAAAAAGGAAAAAATGTTAAACCCATGCTGCCAGAACACGTTTGGGAGTATATGGATGAGATGAATTTTTACAAGTAAACGTCACTTTGTTTTGTCGGAAAAATTATCTAAATTCGTTTGGAGCAGATAAAGTTTATTGGAATTGAACTTTATATTTGCTTTTAAATAAGCTTAAATAAATATATGAACTTCATTAAAAAAATTTTCGGAATAAAGAAAACCGAGGAAGAAGAATACTCTGGTAATTTTATCGTGGCAACTTTGAATGATAAAATAATGCCACTAGACAGAGGGGAAATTTATGAAGACCCGTTAGAAGAATTTCTTCAGTCAAATGGAATTGGAGAAGTAACCGGCGGCGGAACCATGCAATTGAAAACTGGAGAATTGGAATATTGCGATTTAGAAATTAAACTAAATTCAAACGAAATTAATGAAAATGATATTCAGTTAATAATTAAAAAACTGGAGGAACTTGGAGCACCAAAAGGTTCAAAATTGACAATAGAAAAGACGAATCAAAAAATAGAATTCGGACAAAAAGAAGGATTGGGAATTTATATTGATGGTGTAAATTTAGACCCTGAAGTATATAAAAATTCTGATATTAATTTTGTGATTTCAGAAATAAAAAGATTGACAAATGACAATTCTGAAATTACAAAATACTGGGAAGGAGGAAATGAAACTGCTCTTTATTATTATTCTGAATCTTTTACCGAAATGAAAAAATCAATTCAGGAATTTGTAGATTCTTATCCACTATGCGAAGGAGCTAGAATTGAACAAATAGCATAATAGCAATTTTCCATATCCACGAATTAAAGGAATACTTTAAAAAAAAAACCGCCCAAAGCATAAATCTTCAAGCGGTTTTAAACTAAATAAAACTAACTTTAATTAACTTATAGTATCTATATTATTACCAAGGTTGCGGTAATTTATTTTTTCGTTCGGGTTTGTACCATTCAGGTATTCTTCAATATTTGTATAGCCATCGCCATCAGTATCAAGAGCACCATCTGATGCATTTTTAGGATTAAACTTGTTCTTCATTTCCCATTCATCTGGCATTCCATCGCCGTCTGTATCAACAGGTACAGAAGAAGGGACATAAGTCAATATAGGATAACCTCCAACTTCCGAAATATCTTTAATAATACCCGTCCCGGTGATAGGTTTTCCTGTACGAACCATGTTGGCAACTCGCTTATCTACAGCATCTCGCTTTGGTAATGTAGCACCTGCTTTTGCCAGTACAGATTCAAAAGCAACCTCAGCGGTGTCATGTGGTGAAACTGGCCAGCCTACAAACGGCGTATTCACGCGTGCAATTTCCTCTGGACCTCGCATACCAGCCCAATTGTTATTAATAAGTTCTTCATTTCCATCCATAATATTTCCTGCAACATACCATTTGCCCGGTCTACTTTTAGCCTTTGGGTACCAATCTCCTTCAGCCCACGCACTTCCCGGTGAATACATGCTACGTTGCTCTATCCGTGCAAAAACAGCACGCATGTTTTCATTGGTTGCTGGACCAGGTTTATAGTAATTGTTGATGACGTTTATTTGAGAACTTTCGTCGCCACCATCCATCGTACGATGGCGCCAGTTGTAGATGACATTATTACGAAAATCAAAGTCGCCAGACATACCTATAGACGGGTTTCTAGCCGTATTGCAGGCAAAAAGGTTATGATGAAATGTAGAAGGATTGCCCCCCCAAGTACCACCAAAAGCATGACCTTTAGCATCGAGTGCTTCACTAGAAATGGTCCATTGAATGGTAATATTCTGTGCAGGGTCTTTAATTTCAGTACTGCCGTCAAGTGAAGGTCTCATGTGGCGGTATAGCGAAATGTTTTCGTCCATTCCCCAACTTGTAGAACAATGGTCGATGATGATGTGATGATCTGGATTTCCACCAATATTATCGTCCCCTTGTCCGCCTATAGGAACACCCCGACGCACACGAATATGGCGCACAATAACATTGTATGTATTAATATTTAAGGTTCCTGCTATACAAATACCATCACCTGGTGCCGACTGACCAGCAATGGTTATGTCTGGATGATTGATATTGAGGTCACTTTCTGTTTTAATTGTCCCCGCTACGCGGAATACAACAATACGAGAGCCTTTTGCTTCAAGTGCCACACGTAAGCTGCCCTCACCACTATCGTTAAGATTTGTTACTGCCATAACTTTTCCACCTCGCCCACCTGTTGTAAACATGCCTCCGCCCCATGCACCAGGAAATGCAGGGATTACACCTTCTGGTAATCTTGGTGGATGTGGGGGAATCTGACCTAGTTCAGGTTGTTCTTTAGAAACACTCGCGTTTTGTGCATTGGAGCTCAATACTGTGCAAAGAAGGGCGAAAATAAGTAAACTTGTACTAATTATTTTATTGATTTTCATTATACTTTTTTAATTTATTATTTCAATAGTTTTCAAGATAACCTTAAAAGGATACTGCTAATATGGTTATTATATCAATAACAAATTGCTTTTTTTGAACGGCGACCAATTATATTAAACTTTTAAACAGGTTAACAAACAATTACTAATAAAAGAAACCGCTCAAAGAATAAATCTTTAAACGGTTTCTAAACTAAATAACCAACCAAACTTTTATAAAACCCTGGTGTTTTCTCTTGGGTTTTCTACTTTATCTTTTCTGTACTTACGCAATTTTTCCGTAGTTGTGGTTTTTCCTTTTGTATTTGTGGTTTTCATAAATTGAATGTAGCCTCTTCCCACAAACTCATAAGCGGTTCCCGATGCAGGGTGATACAATTCTATCTTACTATCATTTATAACGCTCAATTCGAAATATTCATTGTCGAAATAATCATAATCTAATGTTAAAGTTTTTAGCTTGTTATTACCAGTTACATTTCCAACACCATACACACCAGTATAATCCCAATACAGGTTATTTGAACTGGTACCATTAGCATCTTGAGAGCTTCTAAACTCTGAGTCGTTTCCGCCAGATAAAAACTGTAAAAAGATTTCGTTATCAAACTCGTTTATAGCACCGTAATCACTGGTATATACTTTTTCCCAAGCATTATATTCTTGCAAGAAATAATGAATATTATCATAGAAAACAAAGTCGTAATCAAAATTGCTACGTTGGTAACCATCTAAAAAGTAAGACGTATCGTTATTGGGGTTATAAAGCTCGATGGTATTATTGTCAATTTGATAAATATCAAAAGTTTCAAAGCCATCTATAACATGAAACACATCTAAAATCATATCATACGCATCATACGTACCAACTTTTATCCCAAACCCGTTACCTGTATTACCAAGACCCACTATATTATTATTAGCGTAAACACCCCCATTTCTAAATGACATGGTAAAGGCTTTTTGCAAAAAAGGTGTTTCGCCATAACCTTTAGTGGCATTAATATCTACATACCACAATTCGTACGAACCCAATAATTGGTTTAAAGATATTTGTGGGGTAGGGTTGTAATCATCTACAATAACTTCTGTATAACAAGAAGTAAATAGAGTGGCTGTTAAAGCAAATGTAAAAAGTAATTTTATAGTCTTCATAATCAATCGTTTTTAGTATTTATACTTTTATGGTTTTCAAAACGCGTGCCAAAAAAAATTAGCCACAGTTTTGAATTGCAGTTGCCGTACATTCAGTATGGCATTATTAGCATTTATTTATAGGGCTTTGTTCCCAATATGGAAAAATATTTTACGTATTTTTGAAATATAAACAACGAAACTATATATGAACAAACCTTTAAAATACGCGGTTTTTGGTGCAGGAAGTTGGGCAACAGCTATTGTGAAAATGCTTTGTGAAAATTTAGATGAAGTAGGCTGGTATATGCGTAGTGTTTACACCAAAGAACATTTATTAAGAGAGTACCACAACCCCAATTATTTAAGTTCGGTTGAGTTTCATATAGACCAACTAAAACTAAGCAACAATATTAATGAAATTGCCAATTATGCCGATGTTTTAATATTTGCTATTCCTTCAGCATTTATTCACGCCGAACTAGAAAAATTAAATATTGATATCTCTAATAAAATAGTTGTTTCGGCAGTTAAAGGTATTTTACCAGAATCTGGTTTATTATTAGGCGAACATTTTCATGAAGCTTATAAAGTCCCATATAATAATATTGCGGTTATTGCCGGTCCTTGCCATGCCGAAGAGGTTGCTTTAGAGCGTTTATCGTACTTAACCATTTCGTGTTCCGATGCTAAAAAAGCACAAACTATTGCCAATAGTTTATCGAGCGATTATATAAAAACTAAAATTAGCGACGACATTATTGGAGTTGAATACGCTGTAATGCTTAAAAATATTTATGCTATTGCTGCGGGTATTGCTCATGGATTGGGTTATGGCGATAATTTTCAAAGTGTGCTTATGAGCAACTCCATTCGGGAAATGAAACGTTTTATTAAGAAAATGCATAAAATGAAACGTAACATTAATAATTCGGCATATCTGGGCGATTTATTAGTAACGGGTTATTCGGTATTTTCAAGAAACCGCATGTTTGGAAACATGATTGGAAAAGGCTACACCGTAAAATCTGCACAAATGGAAATGAGTATGGTTGCCGAAGGCTATTACGCCACCAAAAGTGCCCAATTACTAAACGAAAAAAACAAAAAGAAAACACGATTACCTATAATAAATGCGGTTTACGAAATACTTTACGAAGGTAAAGACCCTAAAAAAACCTTTAAAAAGTTAACTGAGAAGTTGGATTAATAATGCTACTTTAATTCCTTGCCTTGGCTAAGGGAAGGTGGATTTCATTTTTTATAAAAATGAAAGACGGAAGGGCTTTACTTTACCAAAACACCTTTAGCATCCATTAAAGGAATAGCCTGTAATGCCTTTAAATTAATAGTGTTTTTTCTAAACAAATAGGTTTTATCAAACATAGCGTTCCCTTCAAAAAAAGACACCTTAAACGTGTTGTTTAATGCAAACAACTCTTCTTGCATTAACTCTATTTTGGCATAACTTTTTTTAGGAAGTGTATCTAATTTCTTTCTAAAAGTCGACGTTATTTTTTTTTCGGAATAACCTGTGGTAACAATAAGAACCATTTCTAAATCAATGTCTTTATCATTAATTATATAGGCGTTCCAATCTTGGGTTTTGTAAATGGCGTTATACTCGTTTACAATCGCTACGTAAACACCTTCAACTTTTGGGATATGGATATCTTTTTTCAATACTATAGTGCAGACTTAAACTGTTCTAAAAACCGAACATCATTTTCGCTTAACAAACGAATATCATTTATTTGGTGAAGCAACATGGCTATACGATCTATTCCCACACCAAAAGCAAAACCAGAGTATTCTTTGGAATCTATTTTACAGTTTTCTAAAACATTAGGATCTACCATTCCACAACCACCTATTTCTAACCAACCGGTACCTTTGGTAATGCGATAATCAGATTCTGTTTCTAATCCCCAATACACATCAATCTCCGCACTTGGCTCTGTAAATGGAAAGTAAGATGGACGCAAACGTATCTTAGATTTTCCAAACATTTGGGTGGTGAAATATTGAAGAGTTTGTTTTAAATCGGCAAAACTAACGTCTTTATCAATATACAAACCTTCTAATTGATGGAAAAAACAATGCGAACGTGCCGATATAGCTTCGTTTCTATATACTCTCCCCGGTGAAATAGTACGAATAGGAGGTTGGTTATTTTCCATATAACGCACTTGTACCGAACTGGTGTGGGTACGCAATAAAATATCTGGATTTGTTTGAATAAAAAACGTATCCTGCATATCACGTGCTGGATGGTATTCTGGCAAGTTTAGTGCTGTAAAATTATGCCAATCATCCTCTATTTCAGGGCCTTCACTTACATTAAAACCAATGTTAGAAAATATATCGATTATTTGATTTTTTACTATGGAAATTGGGTGACGGGCACCTATTTGAACAGGACTTCCTGGGCGCGATAAATCGCCATAAATGCCTTTTACTTCTTCTTTGCTTTCAAGCTCTTCTTTTAAGGCATTTACTTTCTCTTCTGCTACTTTTTTAAGGGTATTTATGGTTTGACCAAATTCCTTTTTTTGGTCATTGGCTACGTTTTTAAACTCGGCAAAAAAATCGTTTAGCAATCCCTTTTTTCCTAAGTATTTTATTCTGAAACCTTCTACTTCTTCTTTGGTTTGTGCTTTAAAGGCTTCGGCTTCGGCAATAAGTTCTTTTATCTTGTCTATCATAACTTCCCTAAAATGTTGGCAAATTTACTACTTTTTGTGATAAGTGCGTTAGCGATTGTAGCAGAAATCCTTTTTTGCCATTTAAAACAAAAAAGATTGTAGCCTTTTCGACTTCGATCAAAATAAACTTCAAGCCCGACCTCCCGTCCCGATAGCTATTGGGAGTAGTAACGCCCATAGACTAATTTATATACTCGGTATCTAAAAAATAGTTTACAATAGCTTCTTTCATTAAAATACTTTGCTCGCCCGCTTTTAAATGTGGTAATTCTTCTAGGGTTTTGTAATGTGGCCACCCTTCGGCATCGACAAAATCGAGTTGGTAATAGCCATACGGCGTTAGCAACTTGCAAATGGCAATATGCATTAAATCGAGTTTATGGTCTTTTTTAAATTCTCTGTCTAACTGACCTAATTCTTGCACACCTATTAAATATATAATAGCATCGAGGTCGAGCATATCGCCATCGGCAAATTGATTGGATAGTTTTTTTACTACCAATTCCCAGCGTTCTTTTAATTGTTCGTCTCTAGACATTTGTCGAGTGGAAAGTTTAATGTTTGAAGCTGCAAAGTTAGTAAACCTATATGTCTCTATATAGCTTCTCTGTTTAAAAAATTATATATTTACAAAAACCGTTTTATGAATGCCTTAGATATTGTTTTATTAGCCTTTTTAATTCTTGGATTGGCAAGGGGTTTTTGGCGTGGATTTTTTGTTGAAATAGCCTCGTTAGTGGCTTTGGTGGCTGGTGTTTATGGTGCGTTTCATTTTAGTGATTTTGCTTCTGAATTTTTAAAAGAAAAAGTTGATTGGAACGAAAACACCATAAATATTGTAGCTTTTTTTGGCACATTGATTCTTATAATTTTAGCTATAGCCTTAGCTGGAAAAGCCTTAACAAAAATTGCCGATTTTGCTGCACTTGGACTGGTTAATAAAGGGTTGGGTGCGCTGTTTGGCGGATTGAAAATTGCTGTAATTTTAAGTGCTCTTCTTATTATTTTTGAAAAAATGAACAGAACGATTCCTTTTACTGCCGAAAAAGACAAAGAAGCTTCGACACTTTATAGCCCGTTAAAATCTATTATTCCTCTAATTTTCCCTAGTTTAATTGTGAATGGAAAACCTATTGCCGATGACGTGGAAGATGGAGTTATAAAAAATAAATCATAAAGATTTTTTGTAATGAATAATTTATCTAATCTAAATGATAAATCTCTCGAATACTTTCAAGAATATTTTCAAAATCTATTTTTAAGTCTATCAGTTCGCCTGTATGTATATTGAACACCCAACCGTGTACTTTTAATCCACACTCTCTGGCTGCTTTTTGAACTGCTGCCGTTTTAATAAGGTTAACGCATTGCTCTTGTACATTAAGTTCAACAAGGCGTTCATATTTTTTTTCTTCGTCGCTAATAGCGTTCAACTCGGATTTATGAATACGGTACACATCACGAATGTTACGCAACCATGGGTTTAAGATGCCCAAATCAGCCGACTGCATTGCCGCTTTTACACCACCACAAGCATAATGCCCACAAACCACAACATGATTTACTTTTAAATGTTCTACCGCATAATTAACTACAGACATTACATTTAAATCGATACTAATTACCATGTTGGCAATGTTACGATGCACAAAAACATCTCCAGGACCCAAGCCCATTAATTCTTCGGCGGTAACACGACTGTCTGAACACCCAATAAATAATAATTCGGGACTCTGACCTTCACCTAAATTTTCAAAATAATTTGCTTCGGCATCTAACTTCTCTTTAATCCATTTTTTATTATTCTGAAATACTTTATCTAGGTTCATAGTAAAATAATTTTTTGATAGTAGCCTATTTTGAATTTACGGTTTTTAAATTACGATTAACGAATAAAAACAGCATCAGTTTAATTGTTTTTAAAAAAAAATTGTGATTCGTAATTCAAAAATTGGAACTTTTTTAATTAAAGTGCTTTAATATCTTCTGAAGAAACCCATCCTGTTTTACCATCTTGAAGTTTGATTTTTCTCCAATTAGAAACGGTATCTAATACCTGTACTTTAGTGCCTTCGTGCAACCTAAACGACTCGTCGCTTCTGTTATTCGGTGCGTTTTTTACCAAAGTTTCTTTTGCGAATACAATTGCTGGCTTGTCTTTTTTATCTAAATTAAATTTATGGAAAGCAAACAATAAGGCAATACACATAACAGCCAAAGAGGTTAAACTACCTAAAAAAGCAAGGCGTTTTCTTAATGATGAAAAGGAAAAATAGTATACCAAAAATAAAATTACAAAACAAAATACAAAGCCTATAGAAACTTTTGCCCACCCATCAAAAGTCATGCTGTTAGTGGCGTTATTCAATATTTTAGACAACCCTGCTTCTGGAACTACATCAATGGCATCAATGGTCATGTTTTGTGCAAAAGCTAAATTATTTTGTATCTCTTCATCATTAGGTGCTAACTGTAACGCCTTTTCGTAATAATAAATACTTGGTGCAATATTGTTTAATTTATAATGGGCATTCCCTAAATTAAAATACAGTTCTGCCGAGTGGTTTTTAGTATCTAAAATAGTTTTATACTTATCGATAGCTTCACCATATTTTCCAGCGTTATATAAGGCATTGGCCTGCTCGAAAATGACTTCGTTTTGGGCAAATAAAACAAAGCTGAACAAAAACGATAGTATGTAAAATAGCTTTTTCATCTTAACGTGCTTGTTTATCAATTAATGAAATGGTTTTAGCTGCTTTATCATAATCTTCTTGCATGGCTACAATGTCTATTGGTGTGTAACGTGCCAATTCGCAGCTTTCTAAAATACTAATGAAATCTTTAACCACCGCTGCATCTACTTGCTTTTCGATAAGTAAGGTGTCTATTCGTTCTTTACTTAATTCGTAGGTTTCAATATGTAATTTCGCTTTTAAATAATTATGTAGTGCTTTTTCCAAAGCTATGTAAAACTCTTCTTTTTTACCAAGCGATTTTTTAGCACTGCTCAAGTATTTTCTAGCTAATTTATCGGCTTTTCTAATTTTATTTCCATACACATCGGCATCTCTTGTTGCCTTTTTGTTTCTTATAACAATAGCTAACGGAATAGCTAAAAAAGGCAGCAATAACAAGCTCCAAAAAACTGTTGTTTTAAAAAACACCGAATTATTTACACTTACAAAATTGGTGCTTGTTTTAATATATGCAAACTGATCTTTATTAAGTACAACAGTTTGTTTACCATTACTAGTAGCAGCTGAACTATTAGCATTGGCATTGTTTATTGGACCAGCTAAAACATCTAAAATAATTTCGTTGGATGTTAAACGCTTATAACTTTCAGTTTTTAAATCGAAATACGAAAAAGAAATACTTGGTATGGGGTATTTGCCTTTATATTGAGGTACGATGGTATAACTGTCAGAAATAGTTCCCTGCATACCTGATAGACTTGTATTGACCTCTTCTTTATGCTCAGGCTCATAAACCTCTAAAGAGCTTGGTAACGACACTTTAGGCAGTTTAAAAAGCTTTAAATTTCCGTTTCCACTAACAGCTACTTTTAATTCCAAAGATTCGGAAGCATCTAAGCTAGTTTTTGAAGGTAAAACTTCAAAACTAAAATTACCAACGGCTCCAGAAAAATCTAAAGGTTTTCCTTCTTCTGGCAATGTCTTAACTGTAATAGTGCTATTACCAGCAGAGACAACTTTGTTTGTACGCGTCATTAAAAGACTTCCAAAAATATCACGTCTGTTTGTAGGCACGCGTAAAGCAATGTCTAAACTTAAAGGTTCAATATCAAGCTTCCCTGTTTTTTGAGGGTATAGCACGACTTTCTTTAAAACTAAAAAGCGGTAATCTTCTCCTTTAAAGGTCCCGTTTTGTACTTTTTGACCTTGTGTGTTGATATTTTGACTCCAAAAATCGTTGTAACGTGGACTATCAATTTCATTCCAATTATCAACGGCAATGGTTGGAGACACGTACAGTTTGTAAACCACAGTAATCGCTTCGTTTAAATACGGATTGGTTTTTGAAATTTCAGCCACCAAATGAATATTCTCTGAAGCTATATAGTCTGGATTATTTGGGTCTTTTGGTATTTCTACAGCGGCAGTTACTTCAACGGTAATAGGCACTGTTTTATAAGTTTCTCCCCCAATATTAATAGTTGCCTGAGCAATGGTAAAATTACCTCGGCCTTTAGGCGCTAAGAAATAACTGTATGTTTTTTTAAAACTTCTAACTCCATTTATCCATGAATTACTTACCGATTGATTGGGACCACCAACTACGGTGAAATTGGAAAAATCTGGCGGATTAAAATTATCGCCATCTTGATTCATTTCAAAATCGATACGTAAACGCTCATTAACACCAAGCTTTTGTTTGCTCACTTTGGCATCAAACTTAACTTGAGCAGAAGCCATACTTGTAACAAGTATGAATAATAGTATGTATGTGTGTTTTATAAATTTCATATGACTAACGAACAACGATTAACGATTTTGAAACTATTTAGGTCAAAATTCGCAATTCGTTTTACCAATCTTTTTCTGTTTTTATTTTGTAGCCTTTTTGCTTTTCAGCATTTACTTTTTCTTGAACTTTCTGTTCTTGATTGTTCATGGCTTCTAACAAACTCTTAACCTGTTGTGGAGACATTTGTCCTGGACGTGGCTGTGGAGGCTGCTGTTTTTCTTTTTCGTCTCCTTTTCCCTTATCGTTTTTTTCATCTTTAGGCTTTCCTTTATCATCTTTCTTATCGTCGCCTTCTTTTTTGTCTTGATCGCCTTTATCTTTTTGGTCTTGGTCTTTCTTATCGTCGCCTTCTTTTTTTTCCTGATCTTTTTTGTCGTCCTTTTTATCCTTGTCTTTATCGTCTTTCTTATCGTCTTCTTTATCCTTTTGCTGCTCTGCACATATTTTAGCTAAACCCAAATTATAACGTGTTTCCTCATCGGATGGATCGTTTCTCAAGGCATTTTTATAAGCTTCAACAGCTTCTTTACACTTTTTATTTTCCATAAGCACATTGCCTATGTTGTGGTATGCTTTGTGTTTTTCTACTTTTGAGGTCGCAATTTTAGCCGCTTGGTCTAAACGATACAAGGCTTCTTCATAGCTTCCTTTTTTTATATAAGAGTTTCCCAAATTATAGATACCTGCTACGGTTGTTCCTTGTTCTGAAATGGCTTTTCTATATTCCTTTTCTGCCGAAACAAAATCATCTTCATTAATTAAATTATTTCCTTCATACACATAATTATTAGCCTTTTTAGCCGCCAATAAAGCTTCTTTTTCTTTGTCTTGAGAGAAAGAAAAGATAGCGGTTAATGTTATTATGATAAATAATATATACTTCATTTTATAATGCTTTGTTCAACTTATAAATTTACAAAACCTAATAACTGGTTATCGTTAAAGATTTTATAAAATAATTTACGAATTGCGATGTTTGATTTACGATTACTTTACACTCCAATTTAAAAATTGCAACTCGTACTTCATAATTACATTTATAGGTTTTCGTTGAATAAATTCAACTTTTTCAACCATGCTGTTTTGCGCTCCAACAAGAAAATATCTACCAATAAAAAGAAAATGGCAAACACTAAAAACCATTGAAATTGGTCTTTAAAATCGGCATATTCCTTTGTTTCAAACTCTTTCTTATCCATTGCGTTTAAAATATCACCTATTTTTTTAACGACATCATTGGTGTTTTTACCATTTAAATATACCCCATTGGCTTCAGCGGCAATACTTTTAAGTGTTTCTTCATCTAAACGCGTAATAACGGTTTCTCCTTGGTTATCTTTTTTATAATTTAAAACCACACCGTTGCGTTTTTCTGGTATAGGGCCTCCTTTTACATCCCCTACACCTATGGTAAAAATTCTAATACCAGCTTCATTAGCTTCTTCAGCTACTGCAGCAGCTTCTTCACTATGGTCTTCACCATCTGAAATAATAATTAGAATGCGATTCGTTTGTTCTTCGTCATCAAAATAAGTGGTAGCCAATTTTATAGCTTCATTAATAGCCGTCCCTTGTGATGATAGCATATCTGTATTCATGCCTTGAAGAAACATTTTTGCGGAAGCATAATCGGTAGTAATGGGTAACTGGGGAAATGCTTTTGCTGCGTAAGCAATAATACCCACGCGGTCGCTTGCCAAATTATTGATGATTTGGGTTACTAATTGTTTTGCTTTATCCAATCGATTGGGTGCAATATCTTCTGCAAGCATACTTTTAGAAACATCCACTGCAAAAACAATATCAACCCCTTCTCGTTTTATGGTTTCTAACTTTGTGCCTATTTTTGGGTTTACAAGTGCAATGGCTAAACACGCAAAAGCTAAACTTAACACCACTATTTTTAAAACTGATTTGAATAATGATCTATTAGGACTTAATTTCTTAAGTAATGCTTTATCGGCAAATTTACGTTGGGTACGGTGTTTCCAAAATTGAAGCAGCAAAAAGAATAGGATTATTACTGGAATAATTCCTAATGCCCAAAACCATATTTTTTCGTCTAATTGATACATGTCGGTTCTTGGTTCTTAATTTTATCTTCTGTCATAGGTCTTTTATCTTTTTCTTCTAAACAAAACTCCTAAAAAGGGTGTTTCTAAGTAAAAATTCTATTAACAGAAATAAACCCGCAAATAATACCAACGGGCGGTACTTTTCTTCGTAATTATAGTATTTAAACTCCTCCACATCCGTTTTCTCAAGTTTGTTTATTTCACCATATATTTCCTCTAACTTCTTATTATTGGTGGCTCTAAAATATTTTCCTCCAGTAACTGCTGCTATTTCTTTTAGCAGTACTTCGTCTATTTCTACTTGAACACGTGCATATTGAAATCCGCCCGTTCTGGGGTCTAAGGCCACTGGCGATAATGCCATACCATTGGTACCCAAACCAATTGTATAGGTTTTTATCCCATACTCCATAGCTAGTTCACTGGCTATTTTAGGGTCTATAAAACCAGTATTATTAACCCCATCGGTTAACAAAATAATCACTTTACTTTTGGCTTTACTATCTTTTAAGCGGTTTACTGCAGTTGCTAAACCCATACCAATAGCAGTTCCACCTTCAATAATAGTATTATATTTAATATCATTTAATGAACGCAGTACAATAGATTTATCGCTAGTAACAGGGGTTCTTGTATAACTTTCACCAGCATATTCTACGAGCCCTATCCTGTCGTTTGGCCTACCTTTTATAAATTCTGCAGCAACATTTTTTAAGGCTTCTAATCTGTTTGGTGATAAATCTTTAGCCAACATACTTGCCGATACATCAATAGCCATTACAATATCAATACCTCTGGTTGTTTTTGTTTTGGAAGACACATCAACCGTTTGTGGTCTTGCCAATGCAGTAATTAACAAAGCTAATGCCAATAAGCGCAATATAAACAAACCGTGCTTTAGTTTTGGCAACCATGAACTGGTTAGTTTAAATCCTTTTAAGCTGGATATTTTAAGTTCGGCTGTTTGCTTTTTATGTTTAAAAATGTACCAAAGTATCGCCAACGGTAACACCAAAAGCGCCCAAAACCACTGTTTATTCAAAAAATCGATACCTTCAAACATTATTCTTCTGCTTTTTTAAGTTCAATTGAATTTAAAATACGTACTATTATTTGCTCTGCATACTCATCATCAATAGGATAGGTCATAATAATTTGCTGTAACACATTTTCTGAAGCAAATTGCAATAATATATAATTCCCTTCTTGCACTTTTTGACTTATTTGGTTTTTAACTTTTAATGTACCATATGTTTTTAAACCTTCAGCGCCGTTAGGTGTTACAAATTTATCTCTAAATACCACAATATCATATGCCCCTTGAGCTTCGATACCTTTAAGGCTTTCTTCTGATGCTTTTTCAATATCGATTTTATTTTCACCCATATTTTTATAGGATGTGGTATTTACCATGATACTAAATATATCTAGTAAAGTACCGTAAATAAAGGTTGTTTGAGTTACTTGTGCTTTCATTTCTTCTGTAAGCGGTAACTCAATACGTGACAATACTTTAGGTGTGGAAATGGTAACTGGCGGAAAACCATATTCGCTGGTTACCCAGTCGCCTTCTAAAAGTTCTACACTATCGTGTCCAATAATGGTATCTTTTACATAATTGAAACCGTATTTTAAACCAAAACCAACAAATGTTGCCATTAATAAAAACACACCAATTACAACAGTTATGATGATTTTTTTACGTTTATTTTTTCGTTCTAACTCTTCTCGATATTTTTCATCTAAAAGTTTTTCTTCTTCTGTGGGTTCTGGAAGTGCCTCTTTTACGTGGTCAATCTCAATATCAATAGTATTTCTATCTATTTTGGCAAGCTCTACATCTACGGCAGATTTTGCGAATTTTACCAAATCGGCACGTTTTAAAATGCTTTCTAAATTTCTAATATCTTCTTTACTTAACTCTATTTGATGGCCTTCTTTAAGTAAATTAAGTCGGGTAATCAACTCATCCGTAGTACTTTCCAAAGCTTTATCATATACTTTTTCATCAAGATATTTCCTAATAATAAAAGTAAGTTCTGAATAATATTCTTTTATAGAGTCGGTTTCTAAATAATGACTTTCATCAAGTTTCTTTAGAGCTAATTTTGCCCTATCGTAAGGTGGTAATAAGGCTATTTGTTCGGCTTCGGTTAAAGGTTTTTTTCGCCAAATAAACCAATACATTAAAAACCCGATAACACCAATTATTAAAAGCGTTAGCAATAAATATTTCCACCAATCGCTGCCTTTTTTACCAACTTCAATAATGGGTTTTATATCGTAAAGCCCTTGTTTTGTAGTATCTACAACCACATTGTTAACCTCAACTTTTAAAGAATCGGTAAAAAATGTTTTATCGCCAATAATTATTTTTTGTCTTGGAATGGTGTATTTTCCAGAATCGAATTGGGTTAAACCATACTTTTTTATAAGGTTGTATTTGTCGTTCTTTTTAATGGTATCTATCGCATACGATTCTATCATTTCTAAAGGCGAAAATGTTTGCCCTTCGGGGAAAACCACCAAGCTATTTGGTTTGCTTTCAACTTCAATTTTATAGGTAATTTGTTGCCCTATTTTGATTTTTGTGGAATCGATTGAGGATTTTACCTGTGCATTTACAAAACAAAAAGAAACTAACAAGAAGAAAGAAAGAAAGACTGATGACCGATGACCGATGACCATGGTTTTCATATTCATAATTCGTAATTCGTAATTCATAATTCGTTTATCCTCTTCTTTTAAAATACCCCAACATTTTTTTTACATAACTTTCGTCCACACGACAATCGATAGTACCTGCACCCGATTTTGTAAAACTCTCTCTGTAATAATCTACCTTTTCTTGGTAAAACTTAGCATAATTAAGACGTACTTTTTTTGATGATGTATTAACCAACATATACTCGCCGGTTTCTTCATCTTCCATTTGAACCACTCCTAAATTTGGAATCTCTTCTTCGCGCTTATCGTAGACTCGAATACCAGTAACATCGTGTTTTCCCGATACAATTTTCATGGTTTGGTTGTAATCATCAGCAATAAAATCAGACAAGACAAACACTATAGCTTTCTTTTTCATAACGTTTTGCATGAATTTTAAAGCTTCGGCTAAATTGGTTTGTTTGCTTTCAGGTTCGAACTCAATCAATTCACGAATGATGCGCAATACATGTGAACGTCCTTTTTTAGGTGGGATGTAAAGTTCTACTTTATCCGAAAATAAAATAAGGCCTATTTTATCATTATTCTGGGTGGCAGAAAACGCTAAAGTTGCAGCTATTTCTGTAATAATTTCATTTTTAAATTGCGCTTCGGTACCGAACATTTCAGACCCCGAAACATCTACCATAAGCATCATGGTAAGTTCGCGTTCTTCTTCAAAAACCTTTATATAAGGTTCGTTGTAGCGTGCGGTAACATTCCAATCTATATTTCGAACATCATCACCAAATTGATACTGACGTACTTCACTAAAAGTCATACCCCTACCTTTGAAGGTTGAGTGATACTCGCCCCCAAAAATATGATCAGACAATCGGCGTGTCTTAATCTCTATTTTTCGTACTTTCTTTAGTAATTCTTTAGTATCCATTTTTCAATTGTCTATTGAATATTTATTATTGATTAATTTTCACTTAATAATCAATTGTCAATTATCAATTGTCAATTTTAAGGTACTTCTATTTCGTTTACTATTTTGTTAATGATGTCTACCGAGGTTACATTTTCAGCTTCCGCTTCGTAAGTAATACCAATTCTATGTCTTAGCACATCGTAAACTACGGCGCGTACATCTTCTGGAATAACATATCCACGGCGTTTGATGAAGGCGTAACATTTTGCTGCAGTAGCTAAATTTATACTTCCACGAGGTGATGCTCCAAACGAAATAAGTGGTTTTAAATCGGCAAGCTTATATTTTTCTGGGTAGCGTGTTGCAAAAATAATATCGAGAATGTATTTTTCAATTTTCTCGTCCATATATACTTCACGAACGGCAGATTGTGCTTTAAGTATTTGATCTACTGAAACTACAGGATTTACTTTATCCCAAGCACCTTTCATATTGGCACGCATGATTAATTGCTCTTCGGCAATTTTTGGATAATCTATAACTGTTTTTAGCATAAAACGGTCAACCTGTGCTTCTGGTAATGGATAGGTTCCTTCTTGCTCCACAGGATTTTGTGTTGCCATTACCAAAAATGGCTTGTCAAGTTTAAATGTTTCATCACCAATGGTTACTTGTTTTTCTTGCATCGCCTCAAGTAATGCCGATTGTACTTTTGCAGGCGCACGGTTAATCTCATCTGCCAAAACGAAATTGGCAAAAATAGGTCCTTTTTTAATGGAAAAATCGTTAACCTTCATGTTGTAAATTAACGTTCCGGTTACATCGGCAGGTAATAAATCGGGGGTAAACTGTATTCTGCTAAAGCTACCATCAACCGCTTGCGCCAAGGTATTAATGGCTAAAGTTTTTGCAAGACCAGGAACACCTTCAAGCAATATATGCCCTTGCCCTAGCAAACCAATTAGTAAACGTTCTACCATATGCTTTTGCCCTACGATGACTTTATTCATCTCTAGCATCAGTAAATCAACAAAAGCACTTTCTCTTTCAATTTTCTCATTAATGGTCTTAATATCAATTGTACCTGTTTCTTCCATCATTTATATATTTTTAAACGCCCGAATATACTAAGCTTATTTGAGCAGTGCAAATTGTTAAAATTTTTCTTTGAACGCTGTTAAATATTGGTTAAAATAATTTTAGTGTACAGTTAATAATTGGTTAAAATAATAAAGAGCAATTCCTCACGAAACTGCTCTTTATTTATAAATGGACTAATTAATTTTATTGGGCTACTAATATTATATCTGCCAACACTGTTAACATATTTGATGTTACTACAGCCTCAACATCTTGAGACACATAACCTGCCGCACCAACTGTTACCATGTATGTTCCGCCGGTATATTTTCAATAAGAAATTCGCCATTAGCATTTGAATTAACTGTGGCTAGAACCTCAACTGCATCTTTTAATTTTACAATAACTGTAACTACAATATTATTTGTTACATCTCCACTAATAGAACCTGGTTTTAACTGTAACTCAATAGGATTTTGAATAGTTGTAATTTCTCCATTAGCTACACTAACAATTGTGCTTCCAGAACCATAATTAGAAGTCTCATCTAATGGTGTAACAACAACTTCATAAGTTCCAGCAGGGACACCCCATAATGCAAAAGCACCATTTTCATCTGTATTTGCTGAAATAATAAAGTCATCGTCAGTTTCTGGTGTGCCTTTATCATCTACTAAAACGGAGGCCATAGATGGCACATCTGTTGGACTCACTATCCCTTGAATAATTCCCGAACTAACTTCTGCACTTGCATAAAGTACTGGTTTTAATATAATATTGCCAGAATTTCCAGCCATAACGATGGATTTTTCAACATCAAAGTCTAACACAAAATCATAAGTAAATCCTTCTTCTAAAACTGTGTTTATTTTTACTTTTAAACCAGATTGCTGTGCACTAGGGGTTTTAAGGTCGTGCTCAACATCACTTATTTCACCTTCAATAATAATAGTATTCCCATCACCTAATACCAAACGCATTTGGCTTAATGTTCCAGCTGGGATAGGAAAACGATCGACTAAAACTTTACTAAAACCACCTGTAAAATCTAACAAATTAACGGTTCCACTTTCAGCATTTAAAGATATCCATCCGCTATCACTGTCTGAATCATCATCCATTTTAACCATTACATCAACAATCTCAACATTAACAGCTTTAAAATCGCCCGGAGCATCCACAAGTCTTACTGATATTGTTGGATCCGATTTGTCAATACTATTAGAATCTGAATCCGTACAAGAAAATACAAATGCTAAGAATAGCACTGGGAATAAGTTTTTTAAAGTTTTCATAATTATTCTATTTTTTTGAATTTATATTACGATTTATATACGAATGCTTTTACAGTTTTGGTTTCTTTTTTAAATTTTGATCACGTTTAAATTTTAAAAAAACTATAATTCTTTAGTAATCAGACATTAAATACATTTAAAAGGTAAAAGTAAAATATTAAGTATGTTTTAAGTATTTTTATGTATGAATTAAAAAAAACATATATAATCTGTAAAGGCTAGTTACAAATTAATATAAATAAAACAAACAATTATGACAAAAACAGCCTTAATAACTGGAGCAACAAGCGGTATTGGACATGCTACAGCCTATGAATTTGCAAAACAGGGAATAAATTTAGTTTTATGTGGGAGGCGATTAGAGCGACTGCACACCATACAAGAAGCACTTGGTAAACTGACCCATGTTCACATTTTAAATTTTGATGTTAGAGATAAAACTGAAACTTTTAAAGCCATAGAATCGTTACCCGAAAATTTTAAACAGATTGATATTTTAATAAACAATGCTGGAAACGCTCATGGTTTAGACCCCATTGATACTGGAAGTTTAGACGACTGGGATGCCATGATGGATATAAACGTAAAAGGTTTGCTCTATGTAAGTAAGGCTATCATTCCACAAATGACGGCACGAAAATCGGGACACATAATTAATATTGGTTCTTCGGCAGGAAAAGAAGTGTATCCAAAAGGCAATGTGTATTGTGGAAGTAAACATGCTGTTTTAGCTATTACCGAAGGGATGCGTATTGATTTGAATCCGTATGGAATAAAAGTAGGAGCCATTAGTCCGGGATTGGTTGAAACCGAATTTTCGCAAGTACGTTTTAAAGGCGATAAAATTGCCGATACCGTTTATCAAGGGTTTCAAGCATTGCAAGCTAAAGATGTTGCTGAAGTTGTCTATTTTGCCGTTTCAAGACCAGCACATGTTAATATTGCTGATGTTTTAATGTTTTGTACGGCCCAGGCTAATGCATCCATATTGAATAAATCGATTATCTAAATTTATCAATTACCTAAAAAACTAAGAATGTAAGGGATAAAATATGATTAACCTTGAATAAACAATAAAAATAGATAATGCCCTGATGATTAACAAACGCCTACTTATAAAAAACCTATTATCGCATAACGATGAAAACAGCTTTTACGATAAAAAGCGTAAAATTGATATTAGTTTTAAAGAAGGAAAAGCTAAGTTTTTAAAGCATGTTTGTGCCCTTTCTAACAGCAACCCCAAGAACAACTCATTCATTGTTATTGGGGTTGAAGATGTTGATAACGACATTGTTGGTGTCGATTTTTTTGATGACAGCAAAATACAAAACCTCATCAATGCCTATTTAACCAATCCGCCAATTGTTCAATATGAAAATATTCCGTTTCCACATTTACCAGACCATAAAGTAGTTGGTTTGGTAACCATTCGTCCAACGGGGAAAATAACATCTTTGCGGAAAAATATTTGGAAATATTATGGAGGCTCGGTATTTTTTAGAGATGGTAGTATGAGCATGCCCAAAGTATTTGACATCGAAATAAAAGACGTTAACTCTAAAATTGTCGAGTCTATTGAAAACAACTCGCAAAACAATATAGAACACACCTTAAACGGCGTTTTCGATTTTTTAAAAAAGCGGAAAGATTACAACGCCAAATACAAAGTTTTTAAAGAATATTTTGTGGTTTGTTGGGCAGGACAAAAAAAAGTAATTAAAGATGAAATTTTCTTTTCTAGAGTTGATATTGAATTGATAAACGAACAGGTAAGATTGTTTTTTTCAGCTTTAGATGATGTTGCTATTTATATTAATGACGATTCATTTAAAATTATTGAATATGTAAATCTGGGATTTCAAAATTCTAATAAATACTATCAATTAGAAGAAACTATTATCAATTTTGAAAACAATGCTAATTATACCATTGAAACCAAACTTTTATTTGAACCACCTCAATATGATAAAAAAGTACTGCACCATATTTACAACACAACAAACACTCTTTTAGAAAAGCTTAAAAAAGGGCTAGCATTTACAAAAAATGAAGAAAGAGATTTAAAAAACTTACCTGTTACCTACTTGATCTGTTATTTAAATTTATTTCATGAAGCCATTGATAAATTGGAAGAAGCTAAACCTTATTTAAGAGCCCATAGTGAAGAATTGTATCATTTATATAAAGAATCTATGCGTGTATTAAGAAAGGTGAAATACAGTTAATCTGATTTATAAGAAACTTAACCATAAATTAACTTTAGTGCTTTTTTTCTCACGAAATAAAACATATATTTGTCTCGCTATTAATCTTTTCAAAGATATAACCTTGTTTCTCCCGAAATAATTTCGGCATTGAGGCAAGGTTTTTTTATTAGATAAAATCCATTTTGTTAAACGACCTATTTAGAATTTTGTTATCATCAACTTCCAACCATTTATTTAATACAGTAGCATAAATAGTTCTAAAATCTATTTCAAATTTTAAATCGCCATTATCATCTAAATCATTTAAGCTTGCTGTACTATTATATATGCCTTGTTTTTTCAATTTGTCCCCAATTATAAAGACATTGTTTGCTGTTCCATGGTCGGTTCCTAGACTGGCATTTTGGTTGACACGACGTCCAAATTCTGAAAAAGTAAGTACCATTGTGTCTTTAAATGTGTTATTAACTTTTAAATCTTCAACAAAAGCTTCAACAGATTCGGCATAGGTTTTTAAAAGTCTTTTTTGAGTATTTAGCTGATTTACGTGTGTATCAAAACCACTCAAAGAAGTATAAAACACTTTGGTTTGTAAACCCGAATTAATAAACTGCGCCGTTGTTTTTAGTTGTTTCCCAAATTTGTTGTTTGGATACTCTTTTTTAGATGTTACTGTTTTACTGGTTTCGTAAATATATTTTGCCGAAGATTGTGCTTCAATCATGGTTTTATACAAATACCCCAAATTATGTTCACTTAGATGTGCATCGTTTTGATGATTACCAAGGTTTTGAAAATAAGGGTCTCTAGATAAATTAAATAAAGCTTTTGGGTCTTGGGTTGCAATACCATTTATGTTTTCTCCTTTTAATGCTAAGGATAAAGTGTCGTCTACTTCAATTACATTATAAGGTTGTTTTCCATAATTATCTAAATAGCGTCCTAACCAACCTGTTTGCGAAAACTTGTTAGAATCGGTTGCTGTTTGCCAAATATCCATTGATCTGAAATGCGAGCGCACCGGATTTGGGTATCCAACATTGTTGATAATGGATAAGCAGCCATTATCATATAATCTTTTTAATGGGGCTAAACTACTATGTAGCCCTAATTCGTCATTAAGATTTATAACCTCATTTTTTGGAATACCTAAAGTGGGACGTTGTTTATAATACAAATCGTTTCTGAAAGGAATTACCGTATTTAATCCATCGTTTCCACCTGATAATTGAATAATTACCAAACGTTTATATCCCAAACTACTACTTGCAACTTGCTCAAAAGCTTTTACAAAACTGGGTACAAAAAATAAGCTGCTCGCTAAAGAGGATTGTTTTAAAAATTTTCTTCTATCCATAACTAACACATTTGGTATTCTGGTAATGACATTAGTTGTATACCATACTCTTTTTTAGACACCTTGTTTAATGAATTTAAATAATTGCTTGCCTTAGGACTTAATTCGCTTAATAAAATATAATCTTGCAAGTCTTTTATATCTACCTGTTTGAAATTTTTATTGAAGGTTTCCCAATCATGCTGTGTTTGAAACCTCTTTCCGTAGATATTTTTAAATGCTGATTTTTTAGCGGCCATCATCATGTCAGATTCTCCTAATTCAGATTTAGAAATGTAGGCATCATTTAAAAGTATAGATGGAAGTTTTAAACGCAACACAATGGTATTACTATCTATCCAACTTTTGCCGCCTTTCCAACCTGCTACATTTGGTGGGCCGAATAAGGTTTGTCCTAGCTGTTTTTGAATATATAAAAGTTGCCTTGGGTTATTAAATACTACGGGGACCAACACATTGAGACCTACTAAAAACTCTATGGGCGATTTTATTTTTGTACCTATATTTTCTGGGTTGTAAAACCACTCCGAACTAAACACAAACCGTATCAGGGTCTCAATATTGTAGTCTCTATAAAACACATCTGTCATTTGTTTTATGTGTGTTTCGTTCAATGCATCGTTTACAAAATAGCGGTATATTTTTTCGCAAATAAATTTAGCACATTGCTTTTGTTCTAAAATAATATCGATGATGTCTTCACCATTAAAATTGCCTGTTTTTCCAAAAAAAGTTTTGATAGAGGCATCATGGGTATAGCGTCTGAAAACAAAGTCACCTTTTAAATTATGGCTATAACCCGTAAAGGCTTTAGCACTTTCTTTAATATCGTTTTCGGTATAATGGCCTTCACCTAAAGTGAACAATTCCATAAGCTCGCGGGCAAAATTTTCGTTAGGTCTTTGCTTCTTATTTTGTTTGGTGTTTAGATATTTTGTCATGGCAGCTTCTTTTGAAACAGCATTTACAAAATCTTTAAAATTACCCAAAGCATGCTGGCGTAACATATTGTTAAACTGCTGAATGTACACTACATTATTATCTTCACAAACAAAAACATTTGCCCAAAAGAGTGTCATTTTTTCTCTTAAAAGTTCTGATGGATTTATTAATCGATTTACCCAAGCTCCATTTAAATCTATCGTTTTTTCCCTGCTTAATTGTTGAAGTCTTTTTTGGTTTTCAGAAGAGATTTTGGTTTCTCCAATTAAAATGCTATCTATTTCAGAAGTATCAATTTTTAAAGGAGTTATTCTTTTCGAGTTTTCAAAAAGATTTTCAAGAACTTCCTCCTTTTTCTTTTTAGATAAAGCATGTAATTGGTTTGGTAAAATGCCAAAACCTGAGCGCCAATATAGATGTTGTATATGATTAGCTTTCACAAGAAAAACAAATAAAGTTGTATAATCCTTTAGACTTGGATTATTTATGAAGGTTTAATTACAACGTTTTTAAATATAAAAACATATTAGCCTACAAATCAAATTTAATACCCTGAGCCAAAGGCAATTCTGCAGTATAATTAATGGTATTGGTTTGTCGACGCATATATACTTTCCAAGCATCGCTACCAGATTCTCTACCACCACCAGTTTCCTTTTCGCCACCAAAAGCACCCCCAATTTCGGCACCTGAGGTCCCTATATTGACGTTGGCAATGCCACAATCAGACCCAGCAACCGACAAGAAATGTTCGGCTTCACGTAAATTATTCGTCATTATAGCAGAAGATAATCCTTGAGCTACATTGTTTTGAGTGTCAATAGCATTTTCAACATCACCAGTATATTTTAATAAATATAAAACAGGTGCAAAGGTTTCATGTTGTACAATTTTAAATTCAGGTTTTGCCTCTGCAATAGCTGGTTTTACGTAACAACCACTTTCAAACCCTTCGCCTATTAAAACGCCCCCTTCAACAATAATGTTTCCGCCTTCTTCAATCACTTTTGTTAAAGCATTTTGATACATTTTCACAGCATCGTTATCAATCAATGGGCCTACATGATTTTTTTCATCTAATGGATTTCCAATACGAAGTTGTTTATACGCATTCGTAACTGCAGTTTTTACTTGGTCATAAATCGATTCATGAATAATTAAACGACGTGTTGAAGTACAACGCTGTCCAGCAGTACCAACTGCTCCAAAAACGGCACCTATAACCGTCATTTTTATATCGGCATCTGGTGTTACAATTATTGCGTTATTGCCTCCTAATTCTAATAAACTTTTTCCTAAACGAGCTGCCACGGTTTGTGCCACAATTTTACCCATTCTGGTAGAGCCTGTTGCAGAAATTAAAGGGATTCGGGTGTCTTTCGTCATAAATTCACCAACTTTATAATCGCCATTTATTAAACACGAAATACCTTCGGATAAGTTATTTGCTTTAAAAACCTCAGATGCTATGTTTTGACAAGCTATGCCGCAAAGTGGTGTTTTTTCACTCGGTTTCCAAACAGTAATATCACCACAAACCCAAGCTAATGCGGTGTTCCACGCCCAAACAGCGACTGGAAAATTAAATGCTGAAATAATCCCAACAACACCAAGCGGATGGTACTGTTCGTACATACGGTGTCCTGGGCGTTCGGAATGCATGGTCAACCCATGAAGCTGGCGTGATAAACCAACAGCAAAATCGCAGATATCAATCATTTCCTGTACTTCTCCCAATCCTTCTTGATACGATTTTCCCATTTCATAGGAAACCAGTTTACCTAAAGCTTCTTTTTTTTCGCGTAATTTATCACCAAACTGTCGCACAATCTCTCCACGTTGTGGTGATGGCATCAATCTCCATGTTTTAAAGGCTTTGGTAGCGGCATCCATTACTTTTTCATAATCTTCCTTTGTAGTGGTAGCCACTTTTCCAATTAATTGTCCGTCAACTGGAGAATATGATTCTAAAATATCTCCTGAACTAAAATTTATCAATCCTGTTGAGGTTCCTTCATTTATAGCTTTAATGCCTAATTGCTTTAACGCTTCTTTAATTCCGAAATTTTCAAAAATAGTGCTCATATTTATTATTTGGTTGCGAATTATTTAATTAAAGAGTAAAGATACTAATAAAAAGTAATTTCAGTTTGTAGCTTTATTTTAAAATAGTTTATCTTTAATATATGGCATTGAACTTAAAATTTAATTCTGAAAATATGGATAAAACACCGCCTTATTATGCTGTTATTTTTACATCTAAACATTCTAAAAACACAGATGGCTATGATGAAATGGCAGAACAAATGGAAACTTTGGCTAAACAACAAAAAGGCTTTTTAGGAATGACCAGTATCAGAGAACACATAGGCATTACTGTAAGTTATTGGGAAAGTTTGGATGCTATTGCAAACTGGAAACAGCAAAACAACCATTTAACGGCACAAGAAAAAGGGCGAAATACTTGGTACGATTGGTATGATGTGAAAATTTGCAAGGTTGAACGGGCTTATAGTTTTAACACTCCCAAAACTATTGCTTAATATAAGTTTTAAGCATACAATGATCACTTTTAAACGTATTCAGTTTTTGGGTTTTAAGAATTTTTAAATCTTTGGAAACCCAAATATGGTCTAGGGAGAGTAGCGGTATATTCCAAAACCAAGTTTCTCTAAAACCATTACCTTTTTTATTAAATGCGTGGTTGAAGTTTTCTTTAATTTCTTTTAAATTTTTAGATTCATAAGGCACATTAAAATCTCCTAAAACAATGGTCTTTTCTTTAGTTTTTATTAATTGATTGACAAAATCAAGTTCCCAAGTACGTGGTACATCGGGACTTCCCGTAACATCAACTGCATAAAAATTAATGCCATTTGTTTTAAAATTTACAACTGTAGAGTTGTAATTAGAGGTGTTATCACTTTCAATTTCAATTTCGGTTTTAGAAAATATATATATTTCTCTTTTTAATTTATAAAAAAAATATTTTGGATATGTTCGATGGAACAACTCCATATTAATTCTTTTAGATTCAACCAAAACCAATATATCTGGAATACCTTTATTCAAATTAAATCCCTCTTCAAAACCATTATCTCGGGATGCGTTCCAAAAAACCACTTCTAAATCTGAATCATTTATAGATTCTGGAATATGAATTTTAAAACTTCTTCCTAACCAAATTATTAATAATACACCTGCTAAAATTAAATGGTATTTTCTTTTTTTAATAAATATGGATAATATTAAAACCACCAATATTATTAACGGCAAAGGGTGTGCATAGTAATTTAAAGAATCGGAAAAACTGCGTTCTTTTAGTACAAAATGCACTGCCAAAAGGGCTGTAATTATTACAGCATTAATAATCCAATAAAGAATTTTGAAAATTTTAATCATTACCTAAGCTGAAAACCCTTTGCTGCCCACCAAGGGTGCATTTCTATAACCAAACGTCCTGCCTTTACCATAGGATCTGCATTAGCTAAACTATCGGCCATTTTCAGGGTTGGTACATTGTAAATTGTGATGCCTCTAATATCTCCTTTGTCTCCAAAAGGACCAGAAATATCGGCATACCCCAACTCGTACATTTTACTTAAATGAGCCAAATGTTCTTTTTGTAAAATATCTGCTTCTTCTTCGTTTTGTGAACGAATTGAACCATTTTTTAAAAAAGCTATAAAGTATTGCTGCATTAAAATGGTGTCTTTTGTTTTCTCATCAACATAATCAAACGTTTGGAAACCTTTTGCTGTTAGAGCTTCTCTAATTTCTTTAACCGATTTTTTAACTGGTTTATCTACTATGTCAGGTATTACCGTGTCTATAGCCGTTTCTTCAACTAAGATGCTTTCCTTTTCTACTTTTCTACACGAGGCCATTGCCAATATTGAAAAACATACTACTATAATTTTTTTCATCTCTTCTTTCTTATAATTTACGTTACCATGTTTTAAATGGTTTTTTACTTAATTGCGAATTGTAATATTTAATAGTCCCTGTAACTTCTTCACCTAACCAATTTGGTCTTAAAAATGTTTCGTTATCGGTCATTAATTCAACCTCAGCAATAACCAATCCATTATTATCTCCATAAAATTCATCAACTTCAAAAATATGTTTTCCATATTTTACTTCATATCGAATTTTATCAATAACTCCAGGTTCACAGAGTTTTAAAAGTGCTTCGGCTTCTTCTTTTGTCAGTTCATTTTCCCATTCAAAACGAGATAAACCATTGTTTCTAGATGCTCCCTTTACAGTTATAAACCCTTTTTCTCCTTTTAACCGAACCCTTACAGTTCGCTCTTTATGTGTGTTCAAAAACCCTTGTATAATCCTTGTGCTTTTAAAAGCTTCATCTTTATAACTATTTGAAGTTACTAAAAATTTGCGTTCAATTTCTACCATTAACTATCTCTATTAATTTACAGGTTAAAGTGCCAATAAAAAATGGCATATAATGTCTAAATTTACAGTATGTTAACCGATTTACCAATTCGAAAAATTATTCATGTTGATATGGACGCGTTTTATGCTTCTGTTGAACAAATGGATAACCCTGAACTTAAAGGGAAACCCATTGCTGTTGGAGGAAGTGGTAAACGTGGGGTAATTAGTGCAGCAAGTTATGAAGCCAGAAAGTTTGGAGTAAAAAGTGCTATGGCTGGAAATTTAGCTATAAAACTATGTCCTGAACTTATTTTTGTACGTCCACATTTTGAGCGTTATGCTGAAATTTCAAAAAAAATCAGAAAAATTTTTCTTGATTATACCGATTTGGTAGAACCTCTCTCTTTAGATGAAGCATATTTAGATGTTACCCACAATAAAAAAGGGAACCCTAGTGCTTCTTTAATTGCTAAAGAAATAAGGGAGCGTATTTTTAATGAAGTAGGCTTAACAGCATCCGCAGGTATTTCTATTAATAAATTTGTAGCTAAAGTTGCCAGCGATTATAATAAACCAAACGGACAAAAAACCGTGAATCCAGAAGAAGTTATTGATTTTCTGGAACAATTAGATATTCGAAAATTTTATGGCGTTGGTAAAGTAACTGCTGAAAAAATGTATCAATTGGGCATTTTTACTGGAAAAGATTTAAAGCTAAAATCTATTGATTATTTAGATGCCCATTTTGGAAAATCTGGTAGGTACTATTATTATGTGGTTAGGGGTATTCATACTAGTGAAGTGAAGCCGAACCGAATTAGAAAAAGTTTAGCTGCTGAACGTACCTTTAGTGAAAATTTATCGAGCGAAATATTCATGCTTGAAAAACTAGAGCATATTGCCCAGGAAGTCTCCAATAGGTTAGCAAAAAGCAAAGTTTCTGGTAAAACCGTAACTTTAAAGATAAAATATAGCGATTTCACTTTGCAAACCCGAAGCAAAACCTTGCACTATTTTATTAGTGATAAATCTTTAATATTAGAAACCGCAAAGGATTTACTGTACCAAGAAAAACTGAGCAATTCGGTGAGGCTACTTGGCATTTCTATATCTAACCTAAATACCGAAACAAAAAAAACACCCGAACAAAAAAGCGTAAGTGTACAATTGAAGTTTGAATTTTAGCTTCAAAAAAGATACGAAAAATGAGCGTTATCCATTTTAAAATGGATAACGCTCATAATATTTTATTACTTAAAATTTTAGTTTGAAATCTCTCTAACACGTAAGGTATTAACCATTCCTTTTTCTGCTATTGGCATGGAGGCTAAACTGATTACCATATCTCCTTTTTGCACATATTTGTGTGCTTTAGCAATTCTGTTAATATCTACAACAGTATCATCGGTAGATACAAAACGGTCGTAAAAGAATGCCTGAACACCCCAAAGCAAACTTAATTGAGTTAAAATACGTTTGTTTGATGTAAAAACTAGAATATGACATGATGGTCTCCAAGCCGAAATTTGAAACGCTGTATAGCCACTATTGGTTAACGTTGAAATGGCTTTAGCATCAATTTCATTTGCCATAATAGCGGCGTGGTAACAAATAGACTTTGTAATATAACGGTTGGTACGAATATGTGGAGGTAATTGCGGAACTTTAATTAATGGTGAATCTTCAACATTCTTTAAAATATTTGCCATTTGCCTAATAACTTGAACTGGGTAACTACCAACAGACGTTTCTCCAGAAAGCATTACAGCATCTGCACCATCCATTACCGAATTTGCAACATCGTTCACTTCTGCCCGTGTTGGTGTTAAACTTGTAATCATTGTCTCCATCATTTGGGTTGCTATAATTACAGGTATTCTAGCTTTTTTAGCTCTTAGCACTAATTGCTTTTGAATAAGAGGAACTTCTTCAGCAGGAACTTCTACCCCTAAGTCACCACGAGCCACCATTAAACCATCACAATGCGCTACAATTGAATCAATATTTGTTACAGCCTCTGGTTTTTCAATTTTTGCTATAATCGGAATTTTATGCTCGCTGTGTTTTTCTATTAAATCGCGCAATTGCATCAAATCCTCTGCGTGACGTACAAATGACAAGGCCATCCAATCAACATTTAGGCTTATTGCGAAAATAGCATCTTCAATGTCTTTTTCAGTTAAAGCAGGTTGCGATATATTGGTATTCGGTAGGTTTACACCCTTTTTAGATTTTAATGGTCCTCCTTGAATTACTTTTGCTTTTACTTCAGATTTACCATCTGTTGAAACGACTTCAAAAATTAATTTTCCATCATCTAAAAGAATACGCTCACCTGGTTTTGCATCTTGAGGAAACCTGTCGTAGGTCATGTAAACACGTTCTTTTGTGCCCTCAAATCGTTTTCCTGTTGCGAATATAATTTCATCACCTGAATCTACTACCACTTCCTCTTTCATAACTCCTACTCGAAGTTTAGGCCCTTGTAAATCGGCTAATATAGCAGCGGTAAAACCAAATTCGTCATTTAGTTCTCGTATCATCTGTACACGTTCTGCTACATCTTTATAATCGGCGTGTGAAAAGTTAATTCTAAATACATTGGCACCCTCTTCAAGCATTCCTTTTAATACTTCTTTAGTGCTTGTAGCTGGACCTAATGTGGCTACTATTTTGGTTTTTTTTCTTAATGGCATTAGCTAAAAATTAAATTGTCTTTTGATTTTAATTGATTAATATCAATACTAAAGGCTGTTGCTACTTGCTGTATTTTTAAAATATTTTTTAAAATATTTTTTTCTTTACTTAAATTGAATTGGTTATCTATTTTTAAAAAATAGTTAACAGCCTTATATTCTGGTATTAAATATATTGTTCTTATTACTTTTTCTTCAGTTTTAAACAGTGAATTGAAATTTTCTTGTTTATAAATCTCTGTTTTACAAATATTAGACACCAAACTCCATGTTATAAGTTGCTTAGCGTCTTCCCATTCAAAAATTGAATAAGTGGCATTATCAAAACTAAAATCTAAATTTGATGTTCTTCTAGTGAGATTGGTACTCAAGTGTTTATTTAGAAGATAAGCTAAACGATAATCTTCAATGGTACAATGGATTGCTATTAAAGTGCAATCTACCTCTTCAAAAACATCATCAAGAATAAGTTTGTGTACTGCCATAACTTATATTAAACATTGTAAATATAGTATTTAAAAACATTCCATTGTAAAAGTTATGTGAATCTTAACAAGTAAAACAACTAAAACGTTATAGTTAATTGCTTTAATTAAAATGCTTAAATCATTTTAGACATTTTGTTTTGAAAGACAAAAAAAGCACGTTTTGAAGCTTTCTCTTCGGCCTTTTTTTTAGAAGTTGCTCTTGCCTTGGCAACAACTTTATTGTCTATGGATAGTTTAACCGAAAAGTGCCTTACATCATCATTTCCGGTATCTTCATAAACATTATAGCCAAATGTTCTTTTTTCTTTTTGGCACCATTCTATTAATAAGCTTTTATAACTTATTACCTTACCTTCTAAGGTTTCTATATCTACATAAGGTGTGATAACACGTTTAAAAATGAATTTTTCACAATACTTATAGCCTTTATCTAAAAAGATGGCACCAACCAAAGCTTCAAATAAATTACCATGTATATTGTCTCCAAACTGTCCTGGAGGTATTTTACTTTCTACTAAACTAATTAAGTTTAATTCCTTTCCCAGTTCATTTAAATGCTCTCTACTTACTACTTTAGAACGCATTTTTGTTAAATAGCCTTCGTCTCCAGCGGGTACTTCAAGATATAAGTGAGAAGCAATAACCGCACTTAACATGGCATCGCCTAAAAACTCCAAACGTTCATAATTAATAGCATGCCCTTTGCTATCTTTTATGTTCATGGACCGGTGTGTAAACGCCTTTTTATAAAACTTAATGTCTTTTGGCTTAAACCCAAGAATCTTGGTTAACTCCATAAAAAAATTCCCGTTGCGTTTAAAACGGGAATTCAATATGTTACGAATGTTTCTCATTCGGGATTTAGTCTAATTTTTTGAATAATACACAAGCGTTATGTCCGCCAAATCCAAATGTATTACTCATTCCTACTTTAATGTTGCGTTTTTGAGCCTTGTTTAAGGTCAAATTTAATTCGGGATCAATATTCTCATCTGCTGTAGTATGGTTAATAGTTGGTGGAACAATACCATGCTCCATAGCCATAATAACCGAAATAGCTTCAATAGCACCTGCAGCACCTAGTAAATGCCCGGTCATTGATTTAGTCGAATTAATATTTATTTTCTTGGCATGATTACCAAATACCTCTGAAATTGCTTTTAATTCTGCAACATCTCCTAATGGTGTAGAGGTTCCATGTGTATTTATATGGTCTACATCTTCTGGTTTCAGGCCTGCATTTTCTAAACAATTTTTCATTACAACAACAACGCCCTTTCCTTCTGGATGTGGTGCTGTCATGTGGTAAGCATCAGATGATAATCCCCCTCCAACAAACTCTGCATAAATTTTTGCTCCTCTTGCTTTAGCATACTCATATTCTTCCAAAACAAGTGCTCCTGCACCTTCACCAAGCACAAACCCATCTCTAGTCCCATCAAATGGACGAGAGGCTGTTTCTGGACTTTCGTTTCTAGTTGATAAAGCATGCATTGCATTAAAACCACCCATTCCAGCAATAGTAACTGCTGCTTCACTACCACCTGTTACAACCACATCGCAATGCCCTAAACGAATAGAGTTTAATGCGTCAAACATAGCGTTGGCAGAAGATGCACATGCAGAAACCGTTGTGTAATTGGGACCCATAAATCCATATTTAATGGAAATATTCCCTGGAGCTATATCAGCAATCATTTTAGGAATAAAAAACGGATTGAATCTTGGAGTTCCGTCACCTTTAGCAAAATTTAAAACTTCTTCCTGAAAGGTTTCTAATCCGCCAATACCAGCTCCCCATATAACGCCAACTCGCAATTTATTAATAGAATCTAAATCTAATTTAGCATCTGCAATGGCTTCATCGGCTGCTACCATTGCATATTGCGTAAATTTATCCATTCTACTTGCAAGCTTTCTGTCTATGAAGTCTGTAGCGTTAAAGTTTTTCAATTCGCAAGCGAACTTCGTTTTAAACTTCTCAGTATCATAATATGTTATAGGCGCAGCACCACTTTTACCACTTATTAAGCCTTCCCAATATTCCTCTTTGGTATTGCCAATAGGTGTTAAAGCCCCTAAACCCGTGACTACAACTCGCTTTAATTCCATAAAGTGTTTTTGCTTATTTTGCTGCTTCTATATAAGAGATAGCTTGACCAACTGTTGCTATATTTTCAGCTTGATCGTCTGGAATTTGAATATCGAACTCTTTTTCGAATTCCATTATTAATTCTACAGTGTCTAAAGAGTCTGCTCCTAAATCGTTTGTGAAGCTAGCTTCAGTTACAACTTCGTTCTCATCAACTCCTAATTTGTCTACGATAATCGCTTTTACTCTTGATGCAATGTCTGACATAATTTTTTAATTTTAAGTTTTAATTAAGTCGCAAAAATAAAAAACTTTATTTTATAATTTGCTATTCTGTTAAAAATGTATTGGTAATTTACTAAAATTACTTTTAAGTATTTCAAATTTAACTCTTAATTGTTAATAATTATTCTTTTTTTTGTTCGAATAATTAACATTCTTGTCTGTAAAATGAAATGAGTTTGAAAATTGTACTAGACATTCTTTGAATTTTAATTACGAATTGCATCTGACAATAATTTAAAAATAAAAATGTACTGATGAAACGTATAGTAATTTTTGCTTCCGGAAGTGGAACTAATGCTGAAAATTTAATCAAATTTTTTCACAACAGAGAAAATGCTTCTGTTATTCTGGTTTTAACTAACAATCCTCATGCCAAAGTTTTAGACAGATGCAAAACTCTTGAAGTTAGCGCCTTGTCTTTCAACAAAATAGCATTTACAAAAACCAATGATGTGCTTAATATTTTAAAAGCTTCAAAACCCGATTTAATTATTTTGGCAGGCTTTTTATGGAAATTTCCTGAATTTATTCTGAATGAATTCCCTAACAAAGTTATAAACGTACACCCCGCATTATTACCTAAATATGGTGGAAAAGGCATGTATGGTATGCATGTTCATGAAACTGTAGTAGCTAACAAAGAACCCGAAACCGGCATCACTATACATTATGTAAACGAGCATTATGATGAAGGCGCTATAATTTTTCAGGCTAAATGTACTGTTGAAAAAAATGATTCTGCGAAAGATGTAGCTACTAAAATTCATGAATTGGAGATGGAACATTTTCCTAAAATAGTAGAAAACCTGTTGTTAAATAAACTTTAAATCTTAATTCTTACAAGATTACTCCTTTGAGTGAACAACAAAGATGTCTAAAAAAAAGAAAAAATATTATACCGTTTGGAAAGGACATAAGACCGGTGTTTTTGAAACTTGGAACGACTGTAAAGCTCAAATCACCAATTTTGAAGGCGCACAATATAAATCGTTTGAAACTTTTGATGCCGCCAAAGAAGCTTCAAAAGGTAATTATTTTGACTATGTTGGAAAAAAAATCGGTTTCAAAAGTGAATTATCTACTGAAAAACTTAAAAAAATAGGGCAGCCTAATTACAATTCCATATCGGTTGATGCTGCTTCCAGTGGAAACCCAGGTATTATGGAGTATCGTGGCGTAGATACTAAAACAAAAAAACAACTTTTTATTCAAGGCCCATTTGAAGAAGGCACTAATAATATAGGAGAGTTTCTTGCCCTTGTACATGGATTAGCACTACTTAAAAAAAATAACAGCGACCGTATATTATATACCGATAGTAAAACAGCCATAAGTTGGGTAAAAAAGAAACGCTGCAACACCAAATTAGAACGTAATGAAAAAAACCGCTCTCTTTTTGAATTGGTAGATAGAGCTGAAAACTGGCTTAAAACAAACACATATACTACTGTTATAGTTAAATGGGAAACCAAAGCTTGGGGTGAAATTCCTGCCGATTTTGGACGAAAATAACAGGTTTCTTGTTGCTTTTTAAAACGATACTATTCATGAAAATATTCTTGCCTTAGTATTTAAAAGCCTTATATTTGCACAAAATTATCACACGCCTTTTATGAGCAAATTAATAATTGTTGGCACCGTAGCATTCGATGCTATTGAAACGCCTTTCGGTAAAACCGATAAAATTCTTGGTGGTGCTGCAACGTTTATTGGTTTAGCGGCTTCGCATTTTAATATTGATGCTGCTGCAATTTCAGTAGTTGGTGGCGATTTTCCTCAAAAATATTTAGACCTTTTATCTAATAAAAATATTGATATTTCGGGTGTTGAAATTGTAAAAGATGGCAAAACGTTCTTTTGGAGTGGGCGTTACCACAACGATATGAATACACGTGATACGTTAGTTACAGAATTAAATACGTTAGCTGATTTCAGCCCTGTTGTACCAGAAAATTATCGTGATGCAGAAATTGTTATGTTAGGAAACCTGCATCCTATCGTCCAATCTAGTGTTTTAGATCAAATGACCTCCAAACCAAAATTGGTTATTTTAGATACCATGAATTTTTGGATGGATATTGCTTTAGATGATTTACACAACGTTATGAAACGCATAGATGTTATTACCATCAATGATGAAGAAGCTAGACAGCTTACTGGAGAATATTCTTTAGTTGTGGCTGCTAGAAAAATTCACACTATGGGACCAAAATATGTAGTAATTAAAAAAGGAGAACATGGCGCTTTATTATTTCATAATGATGATGTGTTTTATGCTCCAGCATTACCGCTAGAAGAAGTGTTTGATCCAACAGGAGCAGGCGACACCTTTGCGGGAGGCTTTGCAGGATATATTGCAAAAACAGGAGATACATCTTTTGAAAACATGAAAAATGCCGTCATTTTCGGGTCGACATTGGCTTCCTTTTGTGTTGAAAAGTTTGGAACCGAACGTATGGAAACTTTAAAAAGCGAAGAAGTACATAATCGATTGTTGCAATTTAAACAATTAACACAATTCGATATAAAATTAGCATAAACCAGCGCGCTCAAAAATAGAGCGCGTTTTTAATTTAAGTAATAATTTATCATTTCCGCAACAGCGAAAATCTTTAAAAATGAGTGATTCAATAAAACACGAATGTGGTATAGCCGTTTTAAGACTTTTAAAACCCTTAGAATTTTATAAAGAAAAATATGGAACTGCTTTTTATGGGGTAAACAAAATGTACCTTATGATGGAAAAACAGCACAACCGTGGGCAAGACGGTGCGGGTTTTGCAAGCATTAAGTTAGACACAAAACCTGGCGAACGCTATATTAGTCGCGTACGCTCTATTGCACAACAGCCCATTCAAGACATATTTGCTCAAATAAACGACCGTGTTAACAAAGAGTTTATAGACCATCCTGAATATACTGATGATGTAGCATTACAAAAAAAACATATTCCTTATATAGGCGAAGTGTTTTTAGGACACGTGCGTTATGGTACTTTCGGAAAAAATAGCGTAGAAAGTGTACACCCCTTTTTAAGACAAAACAACTGGATGCACCGTAATTTAATTATGGCTGGAAACTTTAACATGACCAATGTTAAAGAGTTATTCGCAAACCTTATTAGGTTAGGGCAACACCCAAAAGAGTACACCGATACCATTACTATTATGGAAAAAATTGGTCACTTTTTAGATGATGCCGTTAGTAAAATTTACAAAGACGTAAAAAAGGAAGGCTTTAGCAAAATGGAAGCCTCTCCATTAATAGCTGAACGCTTAAACGTTGCTAAAGTTTTAAGAAAAGCCGCTAAAGATTGGGATGGTGGTTATGCCATGGCTGGACTTATTGGTCACGGTGATTCGTTTGTTTTAAGAGATCCTGCAGGGATTAGGCCAACATACTATTATATGGACGATGAAGTTGTAGCCATAGCGTCAGAACGCCCTGTTATCCAAACCGTATTCAATGTAAAATTTGAAGATGTAAAAGAGTTAGAACCTGGTCACGCTATTATTACTAAAAAATCTGGGAAAGTTATCATCAAAAAAATATTAGAGCCTTTAGAACGCAAGTCTTGTTCGTTTGAACGCATTTATTTCTCTAGAGGTAGTGATGCTGAAATTTACCAAGAACGTAAAATGCTTGGTAAACTTTTAATGCCGAAGGTTTTGGAAGCTATTGATAACGACACAAAAAACACCGTGTTTTCATATATTCCTAATACTGCTGAAACATCATTTTATGGCATGATTGAAACTGCCGAAGCCGCTTTAAATAAAAATAAAACTGCTGCTATTTTAACTGGGCAGCGTTCTCTTTCTGCTGAAAAAGTTACCGAAATTCTAAAAGAGCGTATTCGAGTAGAAAAAATTGCCATTAAAGATGTAAAACTTAGAACTTTTATAACCGAAGATAGCAGTAGAGACGATTTGGTGGCGCACGTTTACGACGTTACTTATGGTGTTATCAAACCAAACGACAATTTGGTGATTATAGACGATAGTATTGTACGTGGAACCACTTTAAAAAAGAGTATTTTAAAAATACTTGACCGCTTAAATCCCAAGAAAATTGTGGTCGTTTCATCGGCACCACAAATTCGTTATCCAGATTGTTATGGTATTGATATGGCCAATCTTGAAAGTTTGGTTGCTTTTAGAGCTGCATTAGAGCTATTGAAAGAAGCCAATAAATTTGATATTGTAAAAGACGTTTACGATAAATGTATAGAACAAACGGAATTGGAAGATGTTTATGTACAAAACTTTGTTAAAGAAATTTACGATCCGTTTACAGATGAACAAATCTCTGATAAAATAGGAGAACTTTTAAGCCCAGAAAACATTAAAGCCGAAGTTAAAATTATTTTCCAATCGGTTGAAAATTTACATAAAGCATGCCCTGAACATTTGGGCGATTGGTACTTTACAGGAAACTATCCAACTGTTGGTGGGAATAGAGTTGTAAACCGTGCTTTTATTAATTTTTACGAAGGCAATAAAGAACGTGCATATTAATTACAATGTAATCAATTTATAGCCTTGCATATTACGAAAAACGTATTTAATCTGAAAAAAATGCCGTTTATCTAATAAATAATCAGATTATCTAAATTACACATAAATTAGACTCACCATAACATAAGTAGGTTAAGTTCATGGTAGATTTGGGGCAAAAAAAGGTGAACATCTGTTCGCCTTTTTTTATGCGTTTTAGTTTCCCAAAACACCCTTTAACTGTATTTATTTCATTAAATCGAATTAAACTCGTTTAAGCCAATATTTAAGCAGTTTAACTAAAAAAATTTACACAGCGCTTAAGGTGCTATATATTTGCCTCACCATAACATAAGTAGGTTAAGTTTATGGTAGATTTGGGGCAAAAAGGTGAACTCTCGTTCACCTTTTTCATTTTATATAATTTCCAAAAAAATTAGGATTTCTTTTCTGTATTTTATCTCATCTTAAAAAATTATATTTACAGTATATCAGTAGTATAAAACTTATCATATTCTGACTTATTTACGGGATATGAGTAATAAAAGTTACTATTTAACACGTTATAGCACATTTGAGAATGAGAATATTAACGACTATATTTTTGATTTTAATCTTAACTTCCTGTAAAGAAGACAGAAAAAATAATCTGTATAATATTAATGTAATTGAGCACGATACCATTTATAAAAGGACTAAAACTCATTTAGATTCCAAGTACAAGTTAATTGGGAAAAATGATAATCCAAAAGAAATATTATTAAGTGAAAATACAAGTCAAATAATTCAAGGAAAATTTGGTTTCGGAATGGTTGAAGCAAATAAACCTCAAAATAAAGCTTTCATTTTTCAAACTGATTATAAGATCAAAATTAACTCATTACCGAAACTTTCTAATCCGAATTTGTTCTCTTTAGTAAATGAATTCGAAGAATCAACTTCTGAAAATAATTTAAAATCAGTACTAATCGAAAGTGACGATGATGCTTTGACCAATACGAAGGCATATAAATTAACTTTTGCATTTATAAAAAATCAAAATGACACAATCGGATTTCAAAACACATACCAATTAGTTATTAATAATCGATTTACTTCAATAAATTACCTAAACGAATCGATAGAAAACTTTATTGAAATGGAAAAAGAATTCGAAGGATTAGCATTACGAATAAAATAAATTATGAATATCCGTAATCAACCATAATAATATGTTCCATGTCAGGTCGAGCGCAGTCGAGACCTCATTTTGAAGTTATTAAGTTTGATAACCTCTCGACTGCGCTCGAGGAGACAGTAATTTATGATAGATTAGGGACAATCAAAAATAAACTCAAACCAACCTGCATTCAAACCTTCGAAAATTCTAAACTCTGAAATTTGTAGATAATAAAACGGCTTCAAATTAATAACTACTTTTTGCAAATAGGTGCGTAAGGGATTGAAGTGGAAAGCCCACAGCGAGGTACGAGCGAGGACTTGTAACGGAAAGCCCGACCCCTTTTGGGTAACGCCAAAAAAAAAGCAAGTTCGATTATGAACTTGCTTTAATTTTAATATGTGAAAATATGTTATTTCGCTGCTGCGTAACGTTTTTCAACTTCGTTCCAGTTAATTACGTTAAAAAACGCATTGATATAATCTGGACGACGGTTTTGGTAGTTTAAGTAATAAGCGTGTTCCCAAACATCCAACCCTAAAATTGGCGTGCCTCCGCAACCAACTCCTGGCATTAATGGATTGTCTTGGTTTGGCGACGAGCAAACTTCTACCTTTCCACCTTTTTGCACGCATAACCATGCCCATCCTGAACCAAAACGGGTTGCTGCTGCTTTTGAGAATGCATCTATAAATCCTTCTTTAGAACCGTAAGCTGCTTCAATGGCATCTTTTAGTTCACCAGATAAATAACCTTTTCCTTCTGGGTTCATTACATTCCAAAATAAGGAATGGTTGTAAAACCCACCTCCATTATTTCTTACTGCGGCATTGTTCATATCTAAATTTGCAAGAATATCCTCAATAGATTTTCCATCTAAATCGGTTCCTGAAATTGCATTATTTAAATTGGTAGTATATCCTTGGTGATGTTTTGTGTGGTGTATCTCCATTGTACGAGCGTCTATATGAGGCTCTAAAGCATCATAAGCATATCCTAATTCTGGTAATTCGAAAGCCATAATTTTTTGTTTTTATTATTAGTATTTATTTTCTTTTTCAAATTTACGTATAAAACACATCAATTAAAAATAATTAATTGTTATCAAACCATTGATAGTTTTTATCTTGTATGCAAAATTTTAAAATTCATGCCTCAAAAACATCCATTTACTATATACAATGCCTCCGCAGGTAGTGGCAAAACCTTTACGTTGGTTAAAGAATATTTAAAAATTTTATTTCAATCGAGCAACCCCAATCAATACAGACAGATTCTAGCCATTACTTTTACCAATAAAGCCGTGGCCGAAATGAAGGAGCGCATTATTGAGGTGCTTAAAACGTTTTCTGATATTGAGATTTTAGAAAAACCAGATAGCATGTTTGAAGTTATTTGTAATGAATTGCAAATGCAGCCAAACGACCTTAACCAAAAATCTAAAAAACTTTTAAATAACATTATCCATAATTATGCGGCGTTTGATATTTCGACTATTGATGGTTTTACGCATAGGATTATAAGAACTTTTGCTTACGATTTAAAATTGCCTTTAAATTTTGAAGTAGAATTGGACCAAGAATTTCTTTTGAATGAAGCAGTGGACAGTTTAATTGCTAAGGCAGGAACGGATAAAGTGCTTACCAATGTGTTGGTTGATTTTGCTATTGAAAAAGCCGATGACGATAAAAGTTGGGACGTATCGTTCGATTTTAATAAAATAGCTAAACTGTTGGTGAATGAAAACGATGTGCCTTTTATAGAAACTTTAAAAGACAAAACTTTAGAAGATTTTTTGGCTTTGAAAAAACAACTGACCGCTGAAGCTAAAACCACAGAAACCACTATTGTTGAAACCGCCCAAAGTGTTTTAACTTTAATTGAAGAATGTGGATTGGAATTTAACGATTTCTCTGGAAGCTATTTGCCAAAACATTTTCAAAAACTGGCTGACAAAAATTTTGATGCTTCATTTGGCACAAAATGGCAAGAAAATTTAGAAAACAGCACCTTATACCCAAAACGTGTTACCCCAAACATTGCTGCTACTATAGAACAAATACAACCACAAATAGCTTCAGTTTTTAATTTGAGCAAACAAGCTGTTTTTCATCTTAAATTTCTAAAGGCTTTTTATAGAAACATTACGCCATTATCGGTTTTAAACGCTATTAATAACGAATTAAGCACACTAAAATTAGACCAAAACAAAATGCTTATTTCAGAATTTAATAGCATTATCAGCAAAGAAATAAGCAACCAGCCCACACCGTTTATTTACGAACGCATTGGCGAAAAATTCAATCATTTTTTTATTGATGAGTTTCAAGATACCTCAACCATTCAATGGCAAAATTTAATTCCGTTGGTAGGCAATTCATTAGCTTCAGACAAAGGAACCGCCATGTTGGTAGGCGATGCTAAACAAGCTATTTACCGTTGGCGCGGTGGAAAAGCTGAACAGTTTATTGGATTATTTCATAATGATAATCCGTTTCATGTTGAAAAAGATTTAAGAAATTTACCTTCAAATTTTAGGAGTTTTAAAGAAGTTGTTACGTTCAACAATGGTTTTTTTAATTATTTATCCAATCAGGTTTTTAGCAACGAAACTTATAGAAATCTATACGAAAACGCCCATCAAAATATTAGTAAGCAAGAAGATGGTTATGTTGAATTATCATTTTTAGATATTGAAAAAGATGATGATAGATACGAGTTATTTTGTGAAAACACTTTAAAAACCATGGAGCGTTGTTTAGAGAACAATTTTACACTAGCCGATATTTGTATTTTGGTACGAAAGAAAAAAGAAGGAGTTGCTATAGCCAACTATTTAAGCCAACACCACATCCCTATAGTATCATCTGAAACGTTGTTAATTAACAATGCGCCCGAAGTACAGTTTATAAACAATTTGTTGGGATTGTTAATTCAGCCTAAAAACAACGAACTGAAAATTGCTGTTTTAAACTATTTAGCCAGCTTATTTAATATTGAAAACAAGCACGATTTTTTTAGCAGCCATTTACCGTTACCGTTATCGCAACTTTTCAAAAGTTTTGAAGCGCACCAGGTGTTCATTAATAATCAAAATTTGCTGCAACTTCCGCTTTACGATTTGGCCGAAACTATTGTTAGAAGCTTCAATTTAGTAAATACATCCAACGCTTATATTCAATTTTATTTAGATGTTGTTTTAGATTTTTCACAGAAAAAAGGCTCCGATATTTCCGGGTTTTTAGACTATTTCAATAAGAAAAAAGACAGTTTAAGTATTGTATCGCCTAAAGGACAAAATGCGGTTCAAATTATGACCATCCACAAATCGAAAGGTTTGGAGTTTCCGGTGGTTATTTTTCCGTATGCCGATTTGGATATTTACAAAGAATTTGAGGCTAAAGAATGGTTTCCTATAAACAAAGATGTTTACAATGGTTTCTCGCATACGCTGTTAAACTTCAATAAAGATTTCGAAAATTTTGGTGATGCTGGATTGGAAATTTTCAACAACCATAAATCTGAACAAGAGTTGGATAACATCAACTTATTATATGTAGCATTAACCCGTGCTGTGGAACAGCTCTATGTTATTTCAACTAAAGATATTTCAGCAAAAGGCGATGTGAACAGTAAAAAATATTCTGGGCTGTTTATTAATTATTTAGAGCATTTAGGCGTTTGGAACGAAGCGCAAACTGTTTACACTTTTGGGAACATCAAAAAAACTTCAAAAGCAAAAAAAACTTCAACCAATACTACGGTTCAAAACGAATTTATCTCTACAGCAAAAGAAACACACCATATAAAAGTAGTAACAAAATCGGGCATGCTATGGGACACCAACCAAGAAGAAGCTATTGAAAAAGGAAATCTGCTTCACAATATCATGTCTAAAATTTACACCAAAGATGATATTGGTTTTGTAATGGACGATTATACAAACACCGCCACTATTAATGCAAAACAAGCTGAAAAATTGAAGAAATTGGTCGTACAAATAGTGAATCATCCAAAACTTAATGCCTTTTACACGTCAAGCAATATTATTTACAACGAACACGATATTATTACCAAAGAAGGTATTATTCTAAGACCTGATAGAGTAGTTATAAACCCTGAAAACGAAGCGATAATTATTGATTACAAAACGGGTTCTGAAGATAAAAAATACGTACAGCAATTACAATCGTATCAAGATGTTTTACAGGATATGAACATAAATGTTAAAAAGAAAATTCTTGTTTATGTGAATAGTGATATTTCAGTAAAAGAAGTATAACTTTGCTAAAAACGCAAAATTATGTACGGAAAACTAAAAAATCATCTTCAATTAGAACTTCAAGACATAAAAAACGACGGACTTTATAAAGAAGAACGCATCATTACTTCTGCTCAAGGCCCCGAAATAACTTTAAATACAGGCGAAACCGTTTTAAACTTTTGTGCCAATAATTATTTGGGGTTATCATCACACCCCGATGTTATTCAAGCTGCTAAAGATGCTATGGATACACACGGATTCGGAATGAGTTCAGTACGATTTATTTGTGGCACTCAAGATATTCACAAAGAATTGGAGCAAAAAATTGCCGATTTCTACCAAACCGAAGACACCATTTTATACGCTGCTGCTTTTGATGCCAATGGTGGCGTTTTTGAGCCCTTATTAGGCACTGAAGATGCTATTATTTCAGATTCCTTAAACCATGCCTCTATTATTGATGGTGTTCGTTTGTGTAAGGCTGCCAGATACCGTTATGAAAATAGCAACATGCAAGATTTAGAAAATCAACTTATTGAAGCTAATAAAAACGGGGCGCGATTTAAAATAATAGTGACCGATGGTGTTTTTTCAATGGATGGATTAGTGGCACCGCTTGACAAAATTTGCGATTTAGCTGATAAGTATGATGCCTTGGTAATGATAGATGAATGTCATGCTGCGGGTTTTATAGGTAAAACAGGTAGAGGAACCCTTGAAGAGAAAGATGTTTTTAACAGAATTGACATTATAACAGGTACATTAGGAAAAGCTTTAGGTGGCGCTATGGGTGGCTATACAACAGGTAAAAAGGAAATAATCGAAATGCTTCGTCAGCGTTCACGCCCGTATTTGTTTTCAAACTCGTTAGCTCCTGCCATTGTGGGTGCCTCCATAAAAGTATTTGATATGTTAGCAAACAAAACTGAATTGCGAGATGCTTTAGAATGGAATACCAATTATTTTAAAAAAGGGATGAAAAAGGCCGGTTTTGATATTATAGACGGCGATTCGGCTATAGTTCCTGTTATGCTTTATGATGCTAAATCATCTCAAACTATGGCAAATATGCTACTAAAAGAAGGTATTTATGTTATCGGGTTCTTTTTTCCGGTGGTGCCAAAAGAAAAAGCAAGAATTAGAGTACAATTATCAGCAGCACACACCAAACAACAACTTGATAAAGCAATTATTGCATTCACCAAAGTTGGAAGGCTAATGGGTATTATATAAAAAAAATCTGTAATCATGTAAAATCATTGTGAAATAGGGATGAATAAGCGAAATCTTCAATTTTTTTATATATTTGTCTTTGTTAATAAAATTTAACAACTTACTTTTGTTTACAATTAACACTTAAAAATTAAACTTTTGAATATGAAAAATCTTAGCAGATTATTGTTCGCTATGTTGCTTATACTTGGTTATAGCAACGCTAATGCGCAAGACAAAAACAACCCATGGCAAATTACAATTGCAGCAAACGCAGTTGATTTCTTCCCAACGGGAGAAGATGCTCCTCTTGGAGACATGTTTAGTGATTTCTTTAATGTAAGCGACCACTGGAATATTTTACCTTCTTTATCATCTATTTCTGTGTCTAAACACTTAGGTGATGGTTTCTCTTTTGGAGTAGCGGGTTCGTTAAACAAAATAGAAAACTTTGGTGATGCCTCAGTAGATGATTTATCTTATTATGGTGTTGACGGTACAATTAAATATAACTTCCTACAAGGAACAACTATCGATCCTTATTTAGGTGTTGGTGGTGGTTACACTTGGGTTGACGAAATTGGAGCAGGAACATTAAACGGAACTTTAGGTTTAAACATTTGGTTTAGTGAAAATGTTGGTTTAACACTACAAACCGCTTACAAACATGCATTTGAAGATTACTTAAGTACTCATTTCCAACACACTGCTGGTATTTCTATCAAATTTGGTGGAACAGATACTGATGGTGATGGTATATACGACAAAGATGATGCTTGTCCAGACGTAGCTGGTATTGCTGCTTTTAACGGATGTCCTGATACTGATGGTGATGGTATTGAAGACAGTAAAGATTCTTGTCCTAACGAGGCTGGTTCAGCTGAACTTAATGGCTGTCCTGATGCTGACGGTGATGGTGTTGCCGATAAAGATGACAAATGTCCTTCTGTTGCTGGTTTAAAAGCTTTAGCTGGTTGTCCTGATGCTGATGGTGACGGTGTAACCGATGCTGATGATAAATGTCCTACTACTGCTGGTCCTGCTGCTAACCAAGGATGTCCTTGGCCAGATACTGACGGTGACGGTGTATTAGACAAAGATGATAAATGTCCTTCTGTAAAAGGAACTGTTGCTAACAACGGTTGTCCTGAAGTTTCTGAAGAAGTTCAAAAAACTTTAAACGCTTACGCTAAAACGATTTTATTTGATACTGGCAAATCTTCTATCAAATCTCAATCAGAAGTTGTATTAGCTGATATCATTAAAATCCTTAAAGAGTACCCTAATTCTAAATTTACAGTTGAAGGGCACACTGATAGCGTTGGTAGCGATAAATTAAATCAAGAGCTTTCAGAAGCAAGAGCACTTTCAGTTAAAGATTACTTAACTAAAAATGGCATTGATGAGTTCAGACTTTCTTCTAAAGGCTACGGTGAGTCTAAACCAATTGACAAAAACACTACTTCTAAAGGTAGAGCTAACAACAGACGTGTTGAAATTAACTTAGCTAAATAATACTTTTTAAAGTAAAAAATAAATAAGTTTAAAACGCTTCGGATATCCGAAGCGTTTTTTATTTTTATACAATGACAACTTTTATTTTTGATGTTCTAACCGATTTAAAAAACCAGAACAAAAACCTTTCCGAATTAACGTTTATTCTACCCAGCAAAAGGGCTGGTCTTTTTTTAAAACATCAACTACATAGAGTTAGTAGTCAAACTATTTTTTCACCCACCATTATTAGTATTGAAGAGTTTGTTGAAGAACTATCTCAACTTAAAAACATTTCAAATACTGAATTACTGTTTGAATTTTACAATACTTACAATCAATTAACAAAAAAAGAAGAAACCGATAGTTTCGAAGTGTTTTCTAAATGGGCTCAAATTCTACTTCAAGATTTTAATGAAATTGATCGTTACCTTATTCCTCAAAAAAATATTTTCAATTATTTAAGTGCTATTAAGGAAATTGAAAACCATCATTGGTCTTTAGAAGAAAACCAAACTACTTTTATTAAAAACTATTTGTCTTTTTGGAACAAACTACACACATATTACACCAATTTTACTAAGCAACTTCTAAATAAAAAAATAGGCTACCAAGGATTGATTTACAGAGAAGCTGTTGAGAATTTGGAAACTTACATTCAAAACAACCCTAAAAACCAACATGTGTTTTTAGGGTTTAACGCTCTTAATACTTGTGAAGAAACTATTATTCAAAAATTGCTGCAAAACGATTTAGCAAAAATTTATTGGGATATTGACACTACCTTTTTTAACAGTGTAAACCACGATGCCGCTTTGTTTACAAGGCAACACAAACAAAACTGGACTTACTTTAAAAACAACCCTTTTAATTGGTTAACGACCAATTATTCAAAAGAAAAAAATATTTCCACTTTTGGCATTCCTAAAAATATTGGGCAAGCAAAATATATTGGTTCATTATTAAACAGCTTAAAAAATGAAAACGCAACATTGCAAAATACAGCCGTTGTTTTAGGAGACGAAAATTTACTAATTCCTGTTCTTAATGCACTTCCTGAAAATATTGATGCACTAAATATAACCATGGGCTTTCCGTTAAAGTCTATCCCTTTGGCTTGGTTATTTGAAGCATTATTTTACATACACAAAACACCTTCCAATAGCTTTTATTATAAAGATGTTATTAATGTGATGTCACATCAATTTATAAGACCACTTTTTAATATTGATCAAGTAGATTATGCTTCAAAAATAATTGAAACCATAGATGCCAATAATATTATTTATCTTACTACCAACCGCCTAAAGGAAATAGCGCCAGAGTCCATTACCATTATCAACCTCTTATTTTCTAATTGGGGCAAAACAATCGATTTAGCGCTGCAAAATTGTTTTCAGCTTATACTAAGTATAAAAACATACTTAGACGGTAATAAAGCCGCTAATTTGCTCTCATTAGAGTATTTATTTCGCTTTAATGAATTGTTTAATGAACTCTCTCGTTTAAACACCAAGTACCAACATATAAAAGATGTTTCTACCCTATTTAGTATCTATAAAGAATTATTAAGTTCTGAAACTTTAGATTTTCAAGGCGAACCTTTACAGGGTTTGCAAATTATGGGAATGTTGGAATCCCGGGTTTTGGATTTTGAAACGGTTATTATTTCGTCAGTAAACGAAGGTGTATTACCATCAGGAAAAAGCAATAATTCGTTTATACCTTTTGACGTAAAATTGGAAAACAAGCTTCCTACTTACAAGGAAAAAGACGCGGTTTATACCTATCACTTTTACCGACTTTTGCAGCGGGCCAAAAACATTTATATTTTATACAATACCGAAGCTGATGTATTAACCGGTGGCGAAAAAAGCAGGTTTATAACCCAATTAGAGTTAGAAAACATTCACAAAATAAATCACCAAATTATAGCACCTCAAGTACCCGTTATAGAGGCTTCATTACAAACAATTGATAAAAATGTAAAACTTTTGGAAGCACTTGTTGAAGTTGCAAGTAAAGGGTTTTCTCCTTCATCATTAACATCTTATATTAGAAACCCCATCGATTTTTATTATCAGAAAATATTAAAAATAAAAGAACACGATGATGTTGAAGAAACCGTTGCTGCCAACACTTTAGGAACCGTTATTCACAATACACTTGAAGATTTTTACAAACCATTAATTGGCTCGTTTATAACAGCTGAAATTATTAAAAATTTAAAATCTCAAATTGAAGAAAAAGTATCATTTCACTTTAAAAACGAATACAAAGAAGGGGAAATTACAAAAGGGAAAAACCTAATTGTATTTGAAATTGCCAAACGTTACGTCTCCAATTTTTTAGATTTAGAAATTCAAGATTTAAAAGCTGGAAACCAAATTAAAATAATAGCCATTGAAGCGAATAACGAAGTTATGGTTGATATTCCCGAACTTAATTTCCCAATTAAATTGGTTGGAAAAGTAGATAGAGTTGACGAGCACAATGGTATTACTAGAATTATTGATTATAAAACTGGGCGTGTAGAACAAAACCAAGTAGAGATTGTAAATTGGGAAGAACTCACAACAGATTACAAAAAATATAGCAAATCTTTTCAAATACTTTCTTATGCTTATATGATGCATCTTATGGGTGCTATTAATCTACCTGTTGAAGCAGGCATCATGTCCTTTAAAAATTTAAGCGCAGGCTTTTTAAAATTTGCTAAAAAAGACAAAACTGGCAATGGTGCAAAAAAAGATTTCTTGATTACTAACGAAGCTATCAATAATTTTGAAGTTGAATTAAAACAGCTTATTTTAGAAATTTGTAACCCGCAAATCCCCTTCACTGAAAAAGAAGTTTAAATGCTCGCACAACAACATATTGTTATAAACGGAAAACACCAAAACCCCATAGTAATTGATGTTACGTATACCGAAAATAAAACAAACCTACCCGTTATTATATTTTGCCATGGTTACAAAGGTTTTAAAGATTGGGGAGCATGGAACTTAATGGCAAAAGAATTTGCTAAAGCTGGATTTTGTTTTATAAAATTCAACTTTTCATATAATGGTGGCACTGCTAAGCAACCTATTGATTTTCCCGATTTAGAATCTTTTGGAAACAACAACTACACAAAAGAACTAGACGATATAGAAACGGTTATAGATTGGGTTTTTAATAATGAAGATGTAAAAAAAATGTCAAATACAAATAACCTCTCAATAATAGGTCATAGTAGAGGCGGCGGCATTGCTTCCATTAAAGCTGAAGAAGATAGTAGAGTAAAAAAGTTAATTAGTTTAGCAAGTGTCTCTGATTTTGGCAGTAGAATGACAGCGCTTTGCGATTTAGAATCTTGGAAACAAACTGGTGTCACCTATATTATAAATGGCAGAACCAACCAACAAATGCCACATTTTTATCAGTTTTATGAAGATTTTAAAGCTAATGAAGAACGCCTAACTATTAAACGTGCTGTTTCAAACCTAAACATACCGCATCTTATAATTCATGGTAATAACGATACCAGTGTTTTAATGGATGAAGCAGAAAATATTCACTTATGGAATTCAAATAGTGAATTACAAATTATTGATGGAGCTAATCATGTTTTTGGAGCAAACCACCCTTGGAAAAAAGAATATTTACCAAGTCATTTAAAGGAAGTTGTAAAAAAGTGTCTTACTTTTTTAATGAAATAACCCATTTATAAAAAACAATTCTAGAAATATTATATAATTGGATACAATTCCGTATTTTTACAAGTGTACATTAAACACTTATATATGAAAACCAACATGATTCTATTTATTTACAGTCTATTTTTAGTTGCTTGTAATAAAGAAAAAGCCATTACAGTATTTGAAAGCCCAGATAAAAGCATTCAATTAGAATTCAATTTAAGCACAAACAAAACACCTTTTTACAAAGCCTTTTATAACAATAAAACTGTTATAGACTCTTCACAACTCGGCATCATTAGAGAAGATGCTAACTTTTATAACAACTTAAAAATTGTTAAGATTTCTCAGCCCAAATTGATTTCTGATTCTTACTCAATGCTTCAAGGGAAACGAAAGGATATATCATATACTGCCAATCAATATACAGTTGAACTTCAAAATAAAAAAGGAAATCTAATTAACATCATTTTCCAATTATCTAATAACGGCATAGCGTTTAGATATGAATTTCCTGAATCATCAAACAATATAAAATATATTGTTGAAGAAAAAACAACCTATAATTTTAATGAAGACACTAAAGCATGGTTACAACCCATGTCCAAAGCAAAAACAGGTTGGGAAAGTACAAATCCATCCTATGAAGAACATTATCAAATGGGTATTCCTGTAGCTACAAAATCACCCATTGGTGAAGGTTGGGTATATCCTGCTTTATTTAACACAGATGACACGTGGATTTTAATTTCTGAAACTGCATTAAACGAAAATTACTGCGGAAGCAGATTAAAATACAGCGATACTGCAAGTGCATTACAGGTAACGTTTCCTCAAAAAGAAGAAGTTTTCCCTAATGGCGCATTAAACCCAGAGTCTAAACTACCTTGGCTTACACCTTGGCGTATTATTACAATAGGATCGTTAAAAACCATCACAGAGAGTACTTTGGGTACAGATTTAGCCGATAAAGCTATAGATTTGGATACTTCATTTATTAAAAGTGGATTAAGCTCTTGGAGTTGGGTGTTGTTAAAAGATGACTTTACAACTTTTGAAACAACTATGAGGTTTATAGATTATGCTTCAGAAATGCATTGGCCCTATTGCTTAATTGATGCCGATTGGGACACAAAAATTGGTTATGAAAAAATAAAAGAACTTGCAGATTATGCAAAAACAAAAAATGTAAAATTAATTCTTTGGTACAACTCTTCTGGTTCTTGGAACACCACACCCTATCATCCAAAAAGTAAATTACTTACCCATAAAAATAGAGTTGAGGAGTTTACAAAACTTAATAATATAGGTGTTTCAGGATTAAAAATTGATTTTTTTGGAGGCGACGGGCAATCTATGATTGCTTATTATCACGGTATTCTAAAAGATGCTGCAGCACATAAATTGACGATTAATTTTCATGGAGCTACATTACCTAGGGGCTGGCAACGTACTTACCCACATTTACTAACCACCGAAGCCATAAAAGGACAAGAGTTTATAACTTTTACTCAAGAAACTGCCGATTTACAACCTAGCCACTGTGCTATGTTACCATTTACTCGTAATGTTTTTGATCCTATGGATTTTACACCAATGGTTTTGGATTCCATTCCAAACATTACAAGAAAAACGACTGCTGCTTTTGAATTGGCACTTCCTGTTTTGTTTTTATCTGGTATACAACATATTGCCGAAATCCCAGAAGGGATGGCTAAACAACCAAAGTTTGTCATCGATTATTTAAAAGACATTCCAACCAATTGGGACGATTCTAAATTTATAGAAGGTTATCCTGGAAAGCATTCTATTATGGCTAGAAAAAAAGATGATACATGGTTTATAGTTGGAGTTAATGGCGAGAATGAACCTAAAGTATTTGATATTGACCTATCATTTGTGAACAAAAAAGAAGGCTTTATTATTTTTGAAAATGATAATGGGTTTCAACAGAAAACCATAAAAGCAACTGATAAGCTAACGGTAACCATGCAGGCACATGATGGCTTTGTAATGAAGTTTTAACCCTTTCTTTTACTAGCCCTAAAAAACCCAGCCCAGTAAAGTTACTTTACTGGGCTGGTTTTTTTGCTTTTACTATAAGAAAAACTATTTAACTGAAAACTTAAATGTAGTTTTAGAATTGTATGTCTGTCCTGGACTTAATACTGTAGAAGGAAAATCTTTTTGGTTAGGCGAATCTGGATAGTGTTGTGTTTCTAAACAAAAACCAGTTCTGTGGGCGTAAGTACCACCTTGTTTGTTTTGCAACGTGTCATCTAAAAAGTTCCCTGTGTATAGTTGAATACCTGGCTCATCAGAAAAAATTTCAAGTAATCTGCCACTTTCTTTTTCGTAGGCAGATGCTGTAAGTCTAACACCTTCATTTTGGTTATTTAAAACCCAGCAATGGTCGTAACCTAAACCTCTTGTTAATTGTTCATCCTTAACTCCAATTTCTTTTCCTATGGTTTTAGCTATTCTAAAATCGAAAGGTGTATTGGTTACATCTTTAAGTTCGCCTGTTGGAATTAAAGTAGCATCAACTGGCACAAATTTATCAGCATTTATAGCAATTTCATGGTCTAAAATAGGTTTAGAAAAATCACCCGATAAATTAAAATAGGAGTGTTGTGTTAAGTTTACAATCGTTTTTTTATCGGTAGTTGCTTTATAATCAACCAACAATTCATTATCATTTGTTAGTGTATAAGTTACTATGGTTTTTAAATTACCTGGGTAACCTTCTTCTAAATCTTTACTTAAATAAGTAAGTATTATGGATGCTGTAGAATCGGTTGAAGTTTCAGCAGCTGTCCAAACTACTTTGTCAAACCCTTTTACACCACCATGTAAATGATTTGGACCATCATTGGCATTTAAGGTATATTTAACGCCATCAATTGAAAATTTACCTTTTGCTATTCTGTTACCATATCTACCAATTAAAGCACCGAAATAAGGTGTTGCTTTTTCATATTCCGCCAATGTATTATAGCCTAAAACAATATCTTGGTAATTGTTGTTTTTGTCTGGAGCTGTCCATTTTGTAATAATGCCACCATAGGTTATAATATCTATTTCCATACCCTTCTCATTCTTTAAAGTGTATTTATCTACAGCAATACTATCGGATGTTGTACCATACGCTTCTTTAGAAATAGTTACCAAATTTATTTTTTCAGGAACAACCTCAACTTCTTTTTTCTTTTCACTTTTACATTGTACGCTTAAAAAAGCGATACTTAGTAAAGAAAGGACATAGATACTTCTCTTTAATCTATTCATAATTAGTGGTGATTTTTTAATTATTGTTTTAAACCTTTTTTAATTTCAAGGGTGTAATTATAACACTTGTAAGTTTTAACGCTTAAAAGTATTAAAAAAATAGAACTTATATCAATTTAAATTTTAAAATCACAAAGCTATTTGCTTCTAAATCCACCACAGCCTTTTTACCTTTTAATTTAAAGATTGATTCTTTAGGACTAATTAAATTAGGTGTTTCAAAAGAATTTACGTCTGTTAAACTATCGCTAGTTAAAACACTAATTGTGCCTTTGGAATTTACTCTTTTTCCGAATAGATTTACCGTTACATTTTGAATATTATTAGATGTATTTACCAATTTAATGATAAGCTCTTTTTTGTCTGAATCTTTAGCGGCTGTAGCATATAAATTGCTCTGACCAGTTACAGGTTTTCCATCTAAAGTAATTGAAAGCAAATCGGTACCCTTATTGGTAGCATACATTTTTTGAACCTGATAATTTGCGGTTCCATACGATTCTAAATTGTTAAACCAAATCATATCAGGTGTCCATTGCCAACCTTCTTCATGTGCCATTAATGGCGCATACGATGTTAAATGTACTACTTCAGCATTACGTTCTAAACCCGTCATAAATGCCGCTTCAGATAAAGCACATTCCCAATTATTCTTATTTAATGGGCTTGCAATGGCAACACTTTGTGCAGCGTATTCTCCAGCAAATATTTTAGGTCCCTTTCTATCATAAGCATCGTAACGTGATGCATTATCTCTAAACCATTGTGGCGGCTTGTAATAGTGTTCATCTACTATTTCTGCCTGAAGTTTTTTTAATTCTTCCCAACCGTACTCAAAATAATCCCCTTCTGGAAAAGGCCCACTTCCTGAAACAATAATCATTGTTGGGTATTTATCTTTTATGGCCTTTGCAAAAACCTTATAACGCTCAATATAATCTGGTCCCCATTGCTCGTTACCTACACCTATATATTTTAAGTTGAAGGGTTTTGGATGCCCCATACTATTTCTAATTTTCCCCCAAGGTGTATCTATACTGCCATTTGCAAATTCAATTAAATCTAAGGCATCTTGAATGTAAGGATCTAATTCCTCCATAGGCACTAATTCGCCTGTATTAAACTGGCAAGCCATTCCACAACTTAAAATTGGTAACGCTTCTGCTCCTAAATCTTCAGACAGCAAAAAATATTCAAAAAATCCCAATCCAAAACTTTGAAAATAATCTGGGGTTAATTTATGTGAGAACTCGGTATTCCATCGGTTTATTAAGTTTTCTCTATCTTCTACTGGACCTACTGTTTTTTTCCATTGGTAGCGTTGTTCTAAAGTTCTTCCTTCAACAATACATCCGCCAGGGAAACGTAAAAATCCCGGATTCATATCATATAAAAGCTGTACCAAATCTTTACGTAATCCGTTTTTTCTACCTTTCCAAGTATCAACTGGAAACAAGGAAATCATATCTAAATCAATTTCACCTGTACCTTCAAAAGTAATTTTTATTTGGGCTTTGGCCTCCGTTTTTGTGGCTACTAATTGTGATGTGTAATCTTTCCAATCTGATGATGTTAGAACTATTTTTGTTTCACCTAAAACTGCTCCACTTTTATCAATAAATTGAATATTGATGGTTTTAATATCACCACTCTTTTTTGAAGCCGATATATAAAGGCTATAGGCGGCATCTTTTTTAATACCCATGCCTCTGAAGCCTTCGTTTATAAGCTCGTATCCTTTATCGTTACTAACTTTAACTCTAATGTAGTTTTTATTAGTTGGGTTTCCGGTATAATTTACCGCCGAAGCAATCCCCGAATTTTCGTTAAATGAATGGCGGTCGCTATTAGGCTGTATCCATCCCATAAACGGGTTATCAAACTCAAATGAACGGTTTTTTATCATTTCAGCATACAACCCGCCATCGGCTGCAAAATTGATGTCTTCAAAAAACACCCCATACATAGTGGGTTGAATTTTGGCTACCGTATTTGTTAAATCTACTTCTAAATTATTTTGCTGACTAAACGCAAAAAGAACATTGAATAGAACTGATAAAATTGCGATTTTTTTAACTAGTTTTTGTTTCATTAGTTTAGTTTAAGTTTGTTATAGTTAGATGTTATTAATGTGTGTTTTATGCGATAATTGTTTACCATTCTAAAGTTATCAATGAAACTGCCTGTCTAGGCAATCCCATTTCTATATTGGTTTGTCCATCTTTTATCTGTTTCCATTCTGGGGAAGAATAAAGTTGTAATTGACCTGCTTTTTCAAGGTTTTCAATTTGATTTTCTGTTGGATTTTGCGGCGATCCCATATGCTTCCATGCACTATATGAATTACTGAATTCTTGGTCAATTCTATAATGTCTTAATACTATTTTTTCTGATGGAATATTCTCAATCATAATCTTTATTGATGCAGAGGGCATATTTAAATCATTTTTATCATGGTAATTCCAAACCAAAACTGATATTGAATGTTCCTTTTTTGATGCCAGTGCATTAATATCCGGATTTTTGCCTCTCACACTGTGGTCTCTAACTTGCAAGTAATTATAAGATAGATTCTCCTGATTAACTTTAATCCTTTTACCTCCCATCATTCCAAACATCCTAAAAACATTTAAAACGGGCTTGTCTACACCATTTGTAGCCATATCTCGAAATCCAGCATACCACGGTTGATTTTCAAATTCAAAACCCCATGTTACGGCGCCTAAAAGATTAACCCCATAGTGGTCTGCTAATTCATATTTTCTAGAAAATGATGCAGCCGTATAACTAGCATACATGGTTCCATTTCTATAGGCATTATATGGGTAATCGGCTTCTGAACACGCTGCACAACCTTCAGGATCTGATTCTCCTATTATTATTGGTAAATTTTTAAACTCTGGATAAGAAGCAATAATTTCAAAACCCTTACTAATATCTCTTAATTGGGTTCCCATATCCATTTGAACAAAACCGTCAACAACTTTAGGGCTTCCTTTAGCATGAAAGGTAATAAAATCAAGAGGAGAACCTATTTTGTTCGTAACATAATTTTTGCCAGACTTAACATGGTTTAAAAAAGTACGCAAAAACTCTTCTGATTTTTCCCATGCTGGTCCAGTTACTTCTGGTCCACCAATTTTCGCGGTAGGTAATGCCCGCTTAACAGCATCAGCCGTGTAATCATATAGTTTAATATACTCTTCTGTAGTTCCTTGCCAGTACCCAATATTAGGTTCATTCCATAATTCCCAGTACCAGCTTTCAACCTCTTCTTTCCCATATCTATCAATAGAATGCTTTACCCACTGAAAAACCAATTCTGCCCATTTTTTATAATCGTTAGGCGGATACGCCCAACCGGTGTAAATGTCTTCGTAAGCTGCACCAGGTTTCCAATAATGTCTATAGGGAGTTGGTTTTGAAGACAATGCTTCTGGCATGAATCCTATTTGGGCCATAGGTTTCATACCTCTTTCTATATAAGTATCAAATATTTTATCTACTATAGTCCAATCATAAATAGCTTTCCCGTTTTTATCCTCAGTATAAGCATTTGTTGAGCCCCATTTTAGTGCATGAGTTTCTTCCCCAGTAACCAGCAAACTATGTGTACGAACAAATACAGGAACAGGGCTTAAAGATGATATTTCTGAAAGTAACTTTTTACCATCTTTCATATAAGTATAGTTAGGCTCATCATAACCCCACCAAGCCCAAATAGGATTCATGAGCCCTAATTCTTCATTTACATCAATTTTTATTTCTAATGGATTTGTTTGAGCATTAAGATTTAATTGGAAAAGAAATATTCCAATGAAAAGTATACTATTAAAAATAAATTTCAATTTTATCATTTTAAAGTATTTAATGTTAATCATTAGTTTCTTTATTATCAATTAAACGTACACCATAAATACCTGCTGTTAACGAGTTTATATCTGCTTCGAAACGCACCGTTAATGTTTCATTATCTTTTACAATAGATTCTGGTAAATTGTAATCAACTTCAAAAAACCTATCGCCTTCTGTTCCCATTAATTCTGGATTAGCTATAACAGTTCCATTTACTGAAATCTTAAATTTTCGTCCAGAATCTTTACCAAAATAAATAACACGTAAAGCCTTTGCTTTACCATCTTTGTTTTTAAGGTTGTAACTAAACCACCCTGTAGCGTCACGCCAATGCCGGTTTTGATTTAAGCCCCTATTTGAGTTTTCAGATTTAAATCCATGATCGGACTCTGGCTGTTGTTCACCTGGCGCAACATAATCTAAAGTAATGGCCTGTAAATGGGCTTCTGCCTGTTGCTTTTCTTCTAATTCATTTTGCATTTTAGCCAACCCTTCGTGAGTTTCATTCTTAAAATAAATAGAATAACGCTTCTCATGAATTTTGTAAAATGGCTGAAGAACTAAATTTTTATAGACTTCAGGATAAAATAAATTGGTTGCCTTAAACCTAAGCGGCTCATTAGGAACCGGTTCTATGCTCTTTAAAATATCTTGACTACTATCTGAAATAAACATAGGGACTTCGGTAAAATTTAAGAAATCCCCTGAGGCAATATGACCGCCTCGGCTATCATCAGCAAACAGGCCATCTTGATTTTCTTCTCCTGTAATAGCTGCAAGTACAATAGGGCCATATTTTACAGACCCATAACCAGATTGGTCTGGTATTGGCTCTAAACTTAAATGCATGGGCAACTTAATCTCTATTCTGTCGCCTTTTTTCCATTTTCTGTTTAGTGATATATACGAATCCGGTAACCCCTTTATATTCTGTATTTTTCCGTTTATGTAAATCTGTAAATCCCCTGCTTTTACCCAACTAGGGTAACGAAACATCAAAGTTGCTTGTGTTTTCTTTTTACTTTGCCAAATTAAGGTTGTTGAAGGTTCTTCTGGAAAGTTTGTTTTTTGTATAAGCGTTGCGTTCTTTTCCTCCCACTTTACGGTTGAAGGAATGAAAAGGTTTACATAAAGTTTATCATCCCTTTTTGCATAAATTAACTCGTTATATTTGGTATGATTTTCCATGCCAGAACCCACACAGCACCAAAAACTCGTTTCTGGCTGTGAATACACTCTATAATGTCCTGGACGCATGGGTGTAAAATAAACAAAGCCACCTTTAGGATTTTGGGAAGATAAAATATGATTGTAAAGTCCGCATTCGTAAAAATCTATATAACTCGCATTCGCCGTATCTTCAAACAACATTTTGCTCAATTTTAGCATGTTGTACGTGTTGCACGTTTCTGGGCCTTGTTCACTACTTAAAACCGAACCGAAATCATCGATAGGATTAAAATGCTCTCTAACACTGTTACCACCAATACTTAAGGTGCGTTTTTGTGTTACATTATTATAAAAGTTAGAGGCCGATTCACGATATTTCATATCATGTTCCAGTTGCGCGATTCTTTCAAAACCTATGAACTTAGGAATTTGGGTATTGGCATGCATTCCGGTAAGAATGTCTTTGTTTTCTGCTAGTGGATTTAAAAGTGCGTGTTCCGAAAATCGTTTCGCTAATTCTAAATAACGTTTCTCTTTTGTTATATTATAAACCTCGGCAAAAACTTCGTTTAACCCACCGTGTTCAGAACGCAGCATATCTTGAACTTGAGCATCGGTAAGATTTTCTGTTGTTATTATAAACCAATTGGTCAAATCAATCAACATGGTTTTAGCTTCGGGTTTTTGAGCATGAACCCATGCATCTTTTAACCCTGCAAAGGTTTTATGAATGTTATAAAGTGGCACCCACTTATCATTAAGACTGAAACTACCCGCATTTATTTTGCCTTTTTCAATCTCATTCCATAATGCTTTACTTTCTGGAATTCCACCTATATAGCCATTGCCATTAACCCGTTGAACGCGTTTTAATTCCGATAAGGTATAATCAATTAAATCTTCTGCTTTTATATTTTTTGATGAAGCAAAATACATAGACAATGCAGAAAGATAATGCCCCAACGTATGACCATCAAGCCCTGTATTTTCCCAATTGGTGTATGATGCTGCTTTAGTATTTAAGCCAGCTTCTCGTAAAAAAGGCGCTAATAAACGGTCTGGATTTAATTGCTGTATGTATTCAAAGTCGATTTCTGCAGCTTGTTTAAACACACCCGAAGTTACCGATACTTCATCCAGTGTAAATAAATTTACTTCCTGCTGCGCTGTAGCCGAAAATAAATTGAATGCCAAGAAACCAACAACTAAATATTTCATTTTAATCAAGTACATTATCTTTTAAACTTGGCCATCCCTCATTATCCCAAGATAATTCTGAAATTTTTAGCTTTGGTGACCCATTTTCTTTTGCATCATACGCATGAAAAACGATGTAATCCTTTCCATCAAAAGTATAGGTACTGTTATGTCCTGCACCGTACCAGTTTTCGTTCCCTTCAATAATTAGGGTGCCTCCACCGTTATTTAAATCCTTTCCTTCTTTATCAACATAAGGCCCCGTAGCAAATTTTGAGCGACCTGCCACCACTTTATAGGTGCTTTTATCGCCTCTACAGCATAAATCCCAAGACAAGAATAAATAATAGTAATCGTTCTTTTTGAAAATGAAAGGTGCTTCTAAAGCGGCATCGCCAGGGTTTGCATCGTCTAATTCAAAACTACGTTCTCTTCTTGCTATGGTGTGCCATTCTTGAGGTTCGGCAAGTGTTTTTAGGTCTGGATTAAGTTTTACCATTTTTAAACCATTCCAAAAAGATCCAAAGGACAACCAAGGCGTGTTGTTTTCATCAAAAATTAAATTAGGATCTATGGCATTCCATAAATCTCTGTTTGGTATTGATTGAATTATAATACCATGATCTACCCATTTGTAATTTTTATCCTTTGGATTTAAGCTGGCATTCGTTGCCAAACCAATTGCCGAAGTGTTTTTAGCAAATGCTGAAACCGAATAATACAAATAATAAGCATTGTTATGAAATGAAATATCAGGTGCCCAAATATGGTTTTTAAAATCTGGAACAACATTGTCTGCCCAAATTGGTTTTTCCGAAAAAACGGCAGGTTCACGGTTCCAGTTTTTTAAATCTTTAGAACTAAAACAATCAATTCCTCTCCCCGTACAAAACAAATAGTAGGTATCTCCCTGTTTTTGCAAAACAGGATCGTGCACTCGAATGTTTTGTGCAAAAAGTGTAGACTCTATAAAAACCGCTAATATTAATCCTATTTTCTTTATCGATTTCATCATCTTAATTTTTATTCTTGAATACCTTCTGAAGTCATAATGACACGTTTCATGGTGCCATCTTCGTTATAATAAAGTCTATCAACACATACTGATCTTCTGAAACTACCTCCATGGGTTGGAATACTTCCATTATGATAAATGAAATAATCTTTCCCTTTAAATTCAATAATTGCTTGATGATTGGTGTTGCTATTTCCAGCTACTTCATTCAAAATTCCTTTAAATTCCCATGGCCCTTTTATAGACTTACTCATGGCATAGGCTATTTTTTCAGGGAACTGGAAGGCATAAGACAGATAATACCAATCTCCTTTTTTATGAATCCAAGGTGCTTCGGTAAAATTTGGTAAGTCTATAGTCATTATCGGACCATCCAACTCTATCATATTATCTTTTAACCTAGCGTATTTGCACACGGTATTACCCCAAAAAAGATAAGCTTGACCATCATTATCAATCCAAACGGTAGGGTCTATATCGTCCCAACTAATTTTTGTTTGATTAGTCATGTCATTAGTGATTAGTGCCTTTCCTAAAGCATCTGTAAATGGTCCTGTTGGACTATCTGAAACAGCTACACCTATTGCTTTACCATGAATACTTCCATGTTCAACGGTTACATACCAATAAAATTTTTCGTTTTTTTCAATAACCTGAGATGCCCAAGCACTGCCCGATGCCCATTTAAAATCGGTAGGTTTTAAAGGCACGGGGTGTTCTTTCCAATGTATCATGTCTGAAGATGAATACACTAGCCATTCATGCATTCTGTAGCTATTAACGTCATCTGGTGCTTGATCATGACCTGCATATAAATACACCTTATCGTTATAAACAATAGCAGCAGCATCGGCCGTATACTTATCTGTAATAATAGGGTTATTAAATTTTGATATTTCTTCTTCTACCTTAGATAATGGATCTTTAGCCTGTCTTGTTGATTTACAAGATATAGCTAGTAATATTAAAAGAATAATTAAAAATGAATTTTTCAATTTAGTTTAGTTTAATTATTATATTTTTTTACCCCAATAAGGCAAACCACCTGCTGTAAGACCAGAATAAGTAATGGTCACTTTTCTAGTAGAAGCCTCCCAATCCCAGGCATCATTCACTTTACACTTAGCGCCATTAATAGTTAAGGTTTTACTGGTACTGTCATAAGACCAAGTTCCTGTTACGCCTCCACTTATTTTTTTATCGGCAGTTAAATATATGGTTGATGCATTTTGAATGGTTTTATATTGATATTTCATTTCAATATGTTCCCAAGTTCCAACAAAAGAAGCTTCAGTTATTTCAGTAATCGGTACACCTGCATAACGCTCTGGTGCTATAACAGGCCAACCATCTTCAGTCCATTGAATTTCACGAACATGCCCCATCATAACTGCATTAGACACATTTATACCTGGAACATTTTCTGGCAAACGTGCTTGAGACGCATAAAACCACTGCTTAGTATCTGTATTTTGAAATACCGAACAGTGAGAAAACCCAACCCAACCTGTATGGCTTTTAAAACTATAAGGATGTGTTAACATGGGGTAGCAATCTGCTCCGGCTGTAACATTAGCACCGTTAATTCCTAAATAAGGCCCAGTTATAGTTCTTGATCTAGCAACACGCGTATTGTATGCTACCGACAATTCATCATACGCTAAAAATAAATAATAATAATCGGTATCAGGATTGTATATTATTTCTGGACCTTCTGAAGCTTGCCAACGGCTATTTCCTCGTTTCGCAATAGTAACACCATTATCCGCCAAAGTAGTTAATTGATAAGGTTTTCCTGTATCTGGATTTAATTTTACCGCTGCAATTCCAGAATGCCAAGACCCATAAACTAAATATTGATCGCCTTCTTTTGTTATAACCATAGATGGATCTATACCGTTATATTTGAAATAACCACTCCAATCATTCCCACTGGTTCTTGTATAAGTTTCCAAACCATCTGGTTCTGAGCACACTACCATACCCTTATCTACCCAAACATTAGATGCTAAATCGTCTGATTCTGCAAGTCCAATAAATGCCCGTTCAGACCAAGATGTATTATAATCATTCCCAACAATTGGCGCTAAAACAACAATACTATAGTACATTCTAAATTTATTACCTACTTTTTTTACATAAGGTGCCCAATAGCCATATTCAGGATTTTGGATAGCAGGTAACGCAGGATTCATTCTTGCTCTTTTATTGTTTAAAGAATCTTTAACCCAAGCAGGTGCCGTGGTCATGGTGCTTCCCAAATATTCCCAATTAATTAAATCTTTAGAACGTCTATGGTGAAAATGCCCATGCCCATCGTGTGCATTACCATAAGAAGCATCGGTTTGATACATATAATAATACTCGCCACTTTTCTCTACTGTTGGATCGTGAACATTTGCCAAATTCCATTGTGATCGTGAATTCCAAGAGCCTATTGGTGTGTAATTATCGGGGTATGTTGGCCCATTAAAGGCAATAGGTGCTACATATCCACACTCCACCGAGTTTTGAATATTACTTGTAGTAAAACCACCCTTTCCATCTGCATATTTAATGATTTGAGTAGTTCCAGAACACTCTTTACTTAGTACAGTTCCTGCTTTAGGTTGATCAACACCATCATCTTTAGAACAACTAATAACTATAAGTACAAATAATGGGATAAGCCTTTTCAATGTTATTTTTCTTTTAATCATAGAACATGACATTTATTTTCCTTCCAACATTACAACAGAAAACGGAGGAATGGTAATTGTTAAATTTCCTTTTTTGTTTTCAAAGGTTTTAAAAACAGCAGGCTTAATTTTATTAGGGGCATCAAAAGTGTTATGGTCTTGTAATTTTGGAGCTGTTAAAATGGTTCCTGTAAAGTTCTTAACACCTAATTTTGTAATGTCTATTTCAATTTTATTTTCTTTTTTTGAATCGATATTCACCAATGAAACATGAACTAATCCGTTTTTATCCATAGAAGCAGAAGCAGAAATTGCAGGAAGCGATTCGTTGTTAAATGTATATGAAGGTGATTCTAATTTTAATGGTAATAACTTAGCATCGTGGTGTGCTGTATACATTTTCATAATGTGGTATGTTGGCGTTAACAACATTTTTTCACCTTCAGTTAAAATAACTGCCTGTAAAACATTTACAGTTTGTGCTAAATTAGCCATTTTAACCCTAGCACTATGGTTGTTAAAAATGTTTAATGTTGTACCAGCTATCATAGCATCACGCATGGTATTTTGTTGATATAAAAAACCAGGATTTGTTCCCTCTTCAACATCGTACCACCCACCCCATTCATCAACAATAAGTGCTATTTTATTTTTTGGATCGTATTTGTCCATAATTGCCGAGTGTTTGGTAACCAATTCTTCCATTTTAAGTGCTGTTTGCATGGTTGAAAAATATTGAGCTTCATCAAATTTTGTTGAGGACCCTTTCTTTTCCCAAGTAACAAACGAATAGGAGTGTAATGCAACCCCCTCAATTAAATTTTTCGGAATATCACGCATTAAAACTTCTGTCCAATGGTAATCCGCCACATTAGCTCCAGAAGCGATTCTAAACATGTTGTCGCTATTGGTCCAATCGGTCATAAAAGTAGCATACTGTCTGTATAAATTAGCATAATATTCAGGTGTCATATTTCCACCGCAGCCCCACATTTCATTGCCAACACCCCAAAAAGTAACATTCCAAGGTTTTTCTCTACCATTTTGCTTTCTTAACTCTGCCATTGGGCTACCTCCTTTGTGCCCTACGTACTCCAAATATTCTGTAAATTCCTGTACGGTACTACTCCCTACATTAGCAGCTAGGTAAGGCTCTGTTCCTAATACTTCACATAAGTTTAAAAAATCGTGCGTACCAAAACTGTTGTCTTCTGTAACACCACCCCACCATCTGTTTACCATGGATGGTCTGTCTTCTTTTGGACCTATACCATCTTTCCAATGATATGTATCTGCAAAACAACCACCAGGCCAGCGTAAGTTTGGTATTTTTAATTCCTTTAATGCATCAATAATATCATTTCTAACGCCATTCGTGTTTGGCACTTTACTGTCTTCACCCACATAAATACCATCATAAATACAACGTCCTAAATGTTCAGCAAAATGGCCATAGATATGTTTGCTTATAATTGGCGCTTCTTCATCTTTATTTATTGTAAGCACCGTTTTATTGTCTTGCGAATAAGCACTGAAACATGCGCCAAAATAAATTGCAAGAATTTTTAAAAACCCATTTTTAAATTTAAACTTAACCATTTGCTCTTTTATATGTAAATTAATATTCATCCTTTAGATTTAAAATTTTAATAAGTGTTCAATACACACTTACAAATAAATTGAAAAAGTTTAACAAAACCAAAAAAACTCTATTAAATGTTGTTTTGACACTTATAAACTTAAGCACAACATATTTGTTATCTAACTCCTAATTTTAGTTTTAACATCTAGAGTTAATGGGCTGTATTGAAAATGTCTTTAAAAATAATATCCAATAGCAAGTTTTCAACTTGCTATTGGAATTAAAAACTCTAATTAAACTAACTCAAATAAATATTTAATACCCAGAATTTTGAATAGTTCCAGGATTATTGTCCATTTCTAATTGTGGTATTGGGAAAAATTCTCTTCCTGGTGAATAGGTATCAAATTCTGGATCTCTAGATTTTAACCAATTAAGCTTTGTTTGGTCTTGTAACCATCCCCAACGACGAATATCATCAAAACGGTGACCTTCTAGAGCGAACTCTAAATAGCGCTCATGACCTATTTGCTCTCTCATCTGCTCTTTAGTCATGTTAGGTTTAACTATACTTAAATTTGGTAAACCAACACGGTCTCTAACAGGCTTAATATACGTATATGCCCCTGGTGTATCGTTTGTTTCATTTAAACATTCAGCATACATTAATAATACATCTGCATATCTTAGTAAACGCTCATTAATTCCAGAACGCCAATCGTATTCGTTAGGGTAAGCTCCATCAGAATTTTGATATTTTCTACAGAATAAGTCGTTCAAATCTTGTGCATTGCCTCCATAAAAGGTTGCAAAATCTTGACCATAAAGCATCATACCCCCTGGTTTGTTATAAAACATGGTTGCATCTAAACGTGGGTCAACATCTCCAGATATAGTTAACTCTTGTTGAAATTCATTAAACAATGCTCTTGTAGGCTGAACGTCTGTCCATCCGAATGCTCTTGGTCCATATGTAATGGCTCTTGCAGATGTTTTTCCCCATCCAGACGCCGGAGCACCACCCCAACCTAAATCTACACCACCTGCATCTCTACTAAATTGAACTTCGAATACAGATTCTGAATTGTTTTCATTAACATCCGTAAAGTTATCTCTGTAATTTGATACTAATGCATACACATTTAAATCTATAACTTGCTTAAAGGCATCTCTGGCATTTGGAAAATCTTTAGTAAATAAATAAGATTTTCCTAAATATGCTAAAGCAGCACCTTTGGTCGCGCGTCCTTTTTCTCCTGCATCTAATCCTGAAACATTGGTATAAGAAATAGGAAGCAAATCAGCAGCAGCTTTAAAATCTTCTATAACTTGTGCCCAACCTTCAGCTTCTGTTTTTTGCGGATACACTGCAGCTAGTTCTGTTGGAACAGGGACACTTTTAAACATATTTACTGCATGAAATAAATACAACCCTCTTAAAAAATAGGCTTGCCCTAAAATTCTATTTTTAAGTGCTGTATCGGTAAAATCAATATTAGGAACATTGGTTAAAACTTGGTTAGAACGATAGATACCTTGATAATAAGTTTCATATGCCCAACCATAAATTGCTGCATCGGTAACATTTGAGTTAAATTTACCTACTACATACATCGCGCCCCAAGGGCTGTTACTTTTACAATCATCTCCCTTTAAATCTAATAACAAAGGGGTACTTCTCATATAAGTTCCATCGGTTAACAAACTACCGTAAGCGGCATTAACCCCTTCAAGCGCATCAGAATCTGATTTCCAAAATGAATCTACTGCATCGTTATTAGGGTCTATTTGTATTAAATCTTCTTCTTTTACACAACCACTAAACACAACCGACAGCGAAAAGAATATTGATAAGTATTTAAAATTTATATATTTCATTTTAATTCGTTTTAATTATTTTATCTAATGTTTAAAAACCTACTTGAACACCTAAAGAAAATGTTCTCGGATTTGGGAAAGACCCACCATCGTATCCTCGAGAAAACAATCCATCATTGTAACTGAAATCTGCATCATACCCTTTGTACTTACTTATTATAAATAAGTTTTGACCATTAGCATAAATCCTAGCATTTTGGATTAATTTATTTTCTCCTAAAGGAATATTAAAACCAATCTCCATATTTTGAAGTTTTATATAATCGCCATTTTCAATAAATCTGTTAGAATCTCTCGCATTGGCATTTGGGTCTCCAATAATTGGTCGTGGCACATTGGTATCGGTATTGGTAGATGTCCAGTAATTTAATGCATCTGTATGATGGTTAACATACTGCCCCAACATTAAATTTCTGTAGATACCATTAAATACTTTGTTCCCACCCGATCCTTGTAAAAAGAATGATAAATCAAAGTTTTTATAGGTGCTATTAAAGTTAAAACCATAACTGTATTTTGGAATAGTAATTCCTTGATAGGTTCTATCTTGATCATTAATTATACCATCCGCCGCATCAAACACACCATCTCCATCTGTATCTACTGTTAATTGATCTTTAAACTTTAAATCTCCAGCAGCAGCTCCAACTTGTGTTGGCGAAGCAGATACTTCTGCAGCCGATTGAAAAATACCATCAGTTTCATAAGCAAAAATTTCTCCAATAGATCTTCCTACTTCTGTTTTTGAAGCTGCTCCATAAATGGGGTTTCCGTTAATACCTATTTGTAACACTTCATTTTTAAGAGTTCCCAAATTAGCCGAAATGTTATACTTGAACTCATGACGGTTATTACCATAAGAAGCTGTAAACTCTAAACCTTTGTTTTGAACAGCTCCAGCATTTGTTGTTATACTTGCTGGAAATGCGCCAGTAGAAAAAGGTAAGGGTACACCTATTAATAAATCAGTCGATTTTTTTATATAATACTCTGCTGTAAACTGTAAATCATTATTTAACATACCTAATTCTAAGGCTACATTAGTTGTTTTTGTTTTTTCCCAATGTACATTTGGGTCTAAAGCACTTACAACAGTGGTTCCTGGTGCCAAAGCATTATTAAAATCGTATCCTGCAAACTGATTTGTTGTAGTTGCAAAAAAGTAAGGAGGGATGGTGTTATTACCTAATTCACCATAACCACCTCTTAGTTTAACGGTATTTAACCATTCTGGTAATGTAATGAATTTTTCATTACTAATTTTCCATGCACCCGAGAATGAATAAAAGCTTGCCTTGTTGTTTATTGTACTAAACAAAGACGTTTTATCTTGTCTGAAGTTTGCAGTAACTAAATAACGATCGTCAAAGGAATAGTTTAACCTACTTAAATAAGATAAACCTGTTACAGTACTTTCGTATTCCCCTGTGCTGGTATCGGTAGCGTATTCTAAATGACTAATGGTTCCCGTTGGGTATCCAACACCTCTTGACCAATGGTTGTAATAATCATTTCTTTCCTGTACATAACCAGCTAAAACACTCACTTTATGCTTATCAGCTAAAGTTACATCATAGGTAAGTAAGTTATTTAAAAACGTTCTGGTTTGGCTTCCCGTTCCAATATCTAAGGAGGCTTCTTCTGGAGTTGTTAAATAATACCATCCTAAATTACTTTCTGGAATAAATCTTCTGTTTTTCCAATCTAGTCTATCAAAACTGCCATCTAATTTATATTTTAAACCTTTAACAATTTCTAATTCTCCCCAAATATTTCCAATAAAACGGTTTCTTATTCCTGTGTTTTCGTTTACGTTATTAAATCCAATAACGTTCATAGAAATAGCTCTTTGTGTTAAGTTGTCTGTACCCCCATAACCTCCTAATCTGTTAGCGTCATAAACAGGCATGGTTGGAATGGCGCCTATTAAATCGCCAATTGGTGATGCTCCAGGCAGATACTCATTAAAAATTTCTTTATTAGATTGTGTATATCCAATTTTAGAGCCGTATTTAAACTTACCTTTATTACCCGTTAAATTTAAATTAGTCGATATTCTTTCATAATCCTGTGGCGAGTCCATGTAACTACTATTTTTAAAGTAATCTACATTCATATTATAACTCAAACTTTCAGCACCTCCACTAAAAGTAAGTGCATGATTTTCAATATAGCCAGTACCAAATGCAGCATCTTGCCAATTGGTATCTACATCGTTAATGTATGATGGACTATTTGGGTCGTTCCCAGGAGCGATGCTTAACCCTGCGTTTAATTCTGCCGCAGTTGTAATGTTTTGATAACCAACCCTATCTGTTACCGACCAAGTTCTAGCTACATTTTGAACCCCATAAAGTGATTTTAAATTCACATCAAACTTGCCCATTTTCCCTTTTTTAGTAGTGATAATTACGACACCATTTGCACCTCGTACTCCATAAATAGCCGCTGCAGAAGCATCTTTAAGTACTTGCATAGATTCGATATCACCTGGAGCAAAATCGAAAGGACTATCTATAATCATCCCATCAATTACGAAAAGCGGGTTATTATTACTAAATGAATTAATACCTCTAATTTTAATATTTACAAAACCTCCTGGCTCTCCTGAAGATTGTACCGTTACACCAGCAACTTGACCTTGAAGCATTTTAGCGGCATCATATGTTACTGTTTTTTTTGCATTATCAATATCTACAACACTTACAGAACCGGTTAAATCAGATTTTTTTTGCGTTCCGTAACCTACAACTACAACCTCATCTAAAGCAGAGGCATTTTCACGAAGTACAATATTAATTTTTGTTTTACCTTCTAAAGCAACTTCTCTGGTTAAATACCCCAAGTAAGAAACTACTAAAATGGCATTTCGACTAGAAACTTTTAAAGAAAAGTTACCGTCAAAATCAGATTGCGCACCATTTGCAGTACCTTGTTCTAGAATATTTGCTCCAGGTAACGGAAACCCAGAACCATCTACGACAGTACCAGATATTTGAAGACCTTGTTGGATTTCATTAACAGTATTCTCATTAATTACTATGGTATTGTTTTTAGATAATTTAAAATTAAGATTACTACCCGAAAGGCTTTGGTTTAATAATTTTTGAATTTCAATTTCTCCTTTAGTTAACTGAATTTTTGGAGCTTTTTTAAACAAATTGCTTGGGTAAATAAAACGGTAATTTGTTTGTTCTTTTATTATTTTAAACACCTTATCTACCGTTACCGTTTGGTCTTGATCAATGACCACCTTTTCTTGAGAAAATGTGTTTTCAGAAGTAAAACTGAAGACGGTTGTACATAATAAGAAGAAAAATGTTCTCATAATAAATAGTAGTAGCCGTTTTCGAGTAAGAGAACGGACTTCAATTAAGTTAATTTTCATAATTTAGCATTAAGATTAGTTAGACATTAGTTTAATTAATTTAGTTAGGAGGGACGAAGTTAGATACCGCTAAATGTCAAAACTTCGCTCCCTTTTTTTATTTCAATGTTATTGTTTTGTTCTTTATATGATAATTCTTGATAATACCAAAGTTTTTAATGGTTGCTAAAATATCCTCTATATTTTGGTCTTTACCCAAAATTCCGGTAAACGCTTCGTTTTCTATTTCTTCATTATTAAATACCACATCCATATTATACCATCTAGACAATACCTTCATTATATCTTTTAATGGTTTATTTTCAAAACTAAAAACACCTTGTCTCCATGAAACTTCATTGAACACATCTACATTTACTACCAATAAGGCATTCGTTTTCAAATTAAAATTTGACTGTTGTGTTGGGCTTAATTTTTGATTTATTCCATTAAAATCAAGTTCTACCTTTCCTTCTGCCAAAGTGGTGTAAATATTCGTTTCGTCTTTATAGGCTTTAATATTGAATTCTGTTCCTAAAACCTTTACAACTTGTTTTTGGTTGATTACATTAAATGTTGAACCGCTATTTTTAGTACTCGGTGATACATCAAAATAAGCTTCTCCATAAACAAGCTCTACATTTCGGGTTTCGCCTTTAATAAAAGATACAGGATATTTAAGCTGAGTTTCTGAGTTTAACCACACCTGTGTTCCATCCGATAATTCAACAAAAAACTGACCGCCTCTGGGAATGGTAATGTAATTGTATGCTAGCTTATTTGGGTTGTCTTTTGAATTGTATACAATTTTTTCACCATTGCTTTTAAAATTACTAGCCTCATAATTATTCCCCTTTTCTAAGGTCAAAACGCTACCGTCTTCTAAGGTTAAGGTAGCCTTATCGGTACCTATTTTTATATTATTATTTACAATTACTGGCATGCATTCAGTAGAGTTGTTAAAAAGTGTTCCTCTAAAAAAATAAGTAGATGCTAATAGTCCTATTACAGCGGCAGCGGCAGTGTATTTCCAATATAAAAATCTTACTGATGGCTTTGTAATGTTACTTTTTACTTTTTTCCAGTCTTCCTTTTTTTTAATTTGATTCCCTAGGTTAAGACGCTCTTTTATTAAAGTTTCATCGGTAAGATTATTCAATATATATGCTTTATCAGCATCATTAAAAATATCTGAAGCCTCTAAATCTGTAGGTTTCTCATCTTTCAATAACGAGGAAGCGAGTTTTTTAGATAGTATAATGACTTTATTAAAAACAGACATGAAATATGTGGTTAATTAACTTTAAAATATGCTTATTTAACTTTAAGACGACAAAATGTTAAAATAGGGTTAAAAAAAATTGTAATTTTTTTTTATTTATGAAAAAATAAAAGCTAATCAGCTAAAAACAAAAGCTATAAGAATGAAGTAATCCTTTAAAATAGGTTTAAGCTTTTTATATGCAATTTTTTTTTGAGCTTTAACGGTATTTATTGAGATTCCCAATTCGGTAGCTATCTCTGGGTTTGTAAAATTATTAATACTTAACCTTATAATTTGTGCACATTTTTTTGGCAATGTTTTTATAGCCTCTTCAACAATACTGTGGGTTTCTAAAACCACAACCTCTCTTAAATAAAAAGGCTCTGTTTCAATGTCTTCTATTTTTAAGGATGACAACTTCTCAGTTGATTTAACGCGTTTACTCTTAATATAATCGAGCGATTTATTCTTTACTGAAGTATACAAATAAGATTTAATATTTTCTTCGCTGCGAAACTCAATGTTATCTTCCCAAATTTTAATGAAAACGATTTGAACAATGTCTTTTGAAGCTTCTAAATCATTTAGATATTTATTGGCGAATAAACACAGCAAAGTATATAAAGAGTCAAATGTATTTTTGTACTCTTTTAATGTAAGCTGATACGGTTCGCTATTAGGGTTCAAAGTTGTTGAATTAAAATCAATAATTTGCTTCTCTATCTCAACTAATACTATTTTTAATAAGTTTAATTACTTTGGCAGGTAAACTTTGTCTTGCTCCTTTAATTGGAACATAATTATGATTGAAAGCTAATTAAACTGTAACCAATAAGCAAGTCTATTTTATTTTTACATAATTAACCTAAAAAAACAACATAACCAAGCGTATTGTATAAATGTTATTTGTACACTTATTTTGGTTTCAAACAAAAATAGTAAATAAACCCATGCAAAATTAAAACACAACTATTTGTTTCCCTTATGGTTAATTACAAATAACCCATTTAAATAACATTAAAACCTTATTAATTTAATGGAATAGAAAGCGTTAAGAACGGGAATTAAAGTTGTTGATTTTTGCTCCAATATAAATAGTTTCAGCTTTTAAAGACAATATTGATTTCCTTTTATTTCTTCCGGCTACAATAAATAATGGCATACTCGCAACAGTTGATCCAATTCCCAAAAGAAACATACCAGCTCCAATTGGTGTTGCTGAAGATTCTGAATTCGCAATAGCAGAACCAGTAGAGAAAACACCTGCAAAATCTTACGATTATTATTCCTTAGAACAACATCAAAATAAAGAGGCAGCTCGAATTTGTTTAATATAAAGATCTGGTTTAAAGGTTATTGGAAGTGTTTTCTCTACTGGTTCTGCTATTTGCGCTTTAACTGTTTGAAATGAAAAAAAGCAAAGGATGATAAAAGTAGTTCCATGAAAGTCACTTTTTAGGTTTGTTGATAAATCTAGTTTATTAAACTAACCTAAAGAACTCCCTTTTCAATATTTTATAGAATTATAAAACAAAAAATGATTTGGACATGTTATTCTAAAATGAATTTAGATTCTAAAACCGTTTTTGAACTACCTCCAACATAAATTTTAAAATCACCCTGTTCTAAAACAAATTCTCCTGTATTGTTATAAAACCCGAGCTCATTTTTTGTTAAATTAAAATGAATGGTCTGTTGTTTATTTGGGTTCAATTCAACCATTTGAAAGCCTTTCAACTCCTTTACAGGTCTGGTTACACTTGCAAATAAATCTTGAACATATAACTGAACCACTTCTTTACCTATTACGTTTCCAGTGTTTTTAACATCTACTGAGACCTTAAATGCTTCCTTTGAAACTTTATTAATAATCAAATTGCTGTATGAAAAAGTAGTGTAGCTTAAACCATGTCCAAACGGGTAGAGCGGGTCATTGCTTTCATCTATATAATGCGACCAAAACACTTCGTTTGGTGCTGGAATTACAGGTCTACCTGTGTTTTTATAATTGTAATAAATGGGCACTTGACCAATGTTTCTAGGAAACGACATAGGTAGTTTTCCACTCGGGTTATAATCGCCATATAAAACTTCAGCAATAGCATTTCCACTTTGAGTACCCAATTGCCATGCTTCTACTATGGCGGGTATGTGTTTATCTGCCCAAGTAATAGTTAAAGGCCTTCCGTTATTTAATACCAAAACAATGTTCTTATTCACCTTATAAACGGCTTCTAGAAGTTCTTGTTGTACACCAGGTAGGTTTAAATCAGTTCTACTTCTTGCTTCACCACTTTGAAACCCGTGCTCACCCAAAACCATTACAACAACATCTGCTTTTTTTGCTGCTTCAATAGCTTCAGAAAACCCACTTTTATCTTCGGTATTAATTTGCAGCTCTATGGCAAATTCGGTTTTTCCTATAACTACATCGGCACCTTTAGCATAGGTTATTTTATTGCCTGTATATTTTTGCAATCCTTCTAAAACGGATACCGCTGTATCATCATCAGCAGCAATACGCCAGCTTCCTAACGGGCTTGTTTTGTCGGCAGCCAAAGCTCCAATTAAAGCTATATTTTGCCCTGCTTTGTTAAGTGGGAGCACTTGATTTTCGTTTTTAAGCAATACAATAGATTTTTTTGCAACATCTAAAACGGCATCTTGAATTTCTTTGCTTCCAGTTATTTCTTTTTCATATGCTTCATTACAATATTTGTAAGGATCATCAAAAAGACCTAATTCAAATTTCACCCTTAAAATACGTGTTACGGCATCATCGATAAGCGATTCTTTAACTTTCCCCTCTCTAACCAAATTTGCCAATTCATCTACATACGCATACGATTCCATATCCATATCTGAACCAGCAATTGCAGAAAGTTCAGCAGCATGTTTTTTGTCTTTTGCATAACCATGTGCAATCATTTCATTCATAGAACCCCAATCTGAAACTACAAAACCATCAAAACCCCATTTGCCTTTTAAAATATCGCGTTGTAAATACACATTGCCCGTGGCTGGAATTCCGTTTAACTCGTTAAAAGAGTTCATAAATGTTCTTACGCCGGCATCCATAGCGGCTTTAAAAGGAGGGAAAATGATATTGTTTAATGTTGAAGTTCCAATATCAACGGTGTTGTAATCTCTACCTGCTTCTGCAAAACCGTATCCCGCCCAATGTTTAGCACAGGCTGCAATGGTTTCGTGAGATGATAAATCGTCTCCTTGAAATCCTTGTACTCTAGCTATTGCAATTTTTGAGCCCAAATACGGGTCTTCACCAGCACCTTCCATAACACGACCCCAACGGGCATCTCTTGAAATATCGACCATAGGAGCAAAAGTCCAATTGATACCTGCAGCTGCAGATTCTTTAGCGGCAACTTCCGCCGATTTTTTAATAGCTTCCAAATCCCAACTGGCAGCTTCTGCTAACGGTATAGGACTTAAGGTTTTATAGCCATGAATCACATCGAAACCAATTATTAAAGGAATACCCAATCTGGTTTCTTCAACGGCTATTTTTTGAACAGCTCTTACTTCCTTAACGCCTCTAACATTTAGCATGGAACCAACATAGCCCTTTTTTAAATGTTCATACTTTTTTGCAGCATCACCGTCGGAAGGTGTTGGACCAGTAACATTCCAAAAGCCATTGTATTGATTCATTTGTCCAATTTTTTCTTCTAAAGTCATTTTAGATAATAATTGGGCAACTTTATTTTCAATTATTTGATTAGAATTGCTGATGTTGTCCTCTGAATTATTAGTTTGCTTTTTACATGAAGCAACTAATATAAAAGCTATAAGTAAACTGTATAAGCTGTTATTTTTCATAATTATTGATATACTTTTATGTAATCTATCTCCATTACAGATTCTTTGAAATTTGGATCAATAGAAAACCAACTGCCACCCATGGCGACATTTATAATTAAAAATTGTGGCGCAAAATAAGGCCAAGTGCTACTGTTTTTAACTGTTGGTTTATAAGTGTATTTTATATTGCCGTCTATAATGAAATTCAATTCGTTTTCTGTCCATTCTAGACTGTATATATGGAATGCTGTTGCATAATCGGTTATGGTGGTTTCGCCAACTGAAGTATTAGCACAACCACCAGAACATGATGGTGTATGTGTAGCACTTGATACTTTGGTTGCATTGTGCCCCCAATGTTCCATGATATCTATTTCTCCACAAGCAGGCCAACCAACACTATCTATATTAGCGCCCAACATCCAAATAGCTGGCCATGTACCAGAGCCACTTGGTAGTTTTGCTCTAACATCTACACGACCATAGGTGAAATCGAATTTACCTTTTGTTAATAATCTTGTTGAAGTGTATTCAAAACCTTGATAGTTTTCCTTTTTAGCTATTATTTTAAGTACTCCATTTTCAACTCTTACATTATCGCTTCTGTTGGTGTAATACTGTTTTTCGCCATTCCCCCAGCCATTAACACCATTACCTATATCGTAACCCCATTTCGAGGTATCAGGAGCACCATCTGTATTGAATTCGTCAGACCAAATTAATTGAGGTCCCTTTTCTGCAACAAAAACAGTTACTTTTTTAAAATCGCTGATAGTGTTTCCTGTACTTGAATAAGCAAATACGGTCACAACATAGTCGTTTAATCCTTCAGTTGTAAACGTGTAATTAAATTCACCTGTGGCGTTTTTTAATTCCGCATCACTTCCTATTTTAAATCCATAAGAAACAGCATTTATTGCAGTTGCTTTACAAGTGATTAAACCAGAGCCATCCCCGTTAGGATTACTAGTATCTTTACCTGAAATATTAACCGTTAAGGATAGAGTTGTGGGAATTATTTCCTGAGGTTCTTCAGTTATAGTGGCATCATCAGCCCCTCCAGAACAGGATAATAAAAACAGCAACCCGATTTGAATTGAGTAAAGCATTTTTTTAAACATTTTATCTGTTTTTAACTATTCATACTGGATAGGGATTTGCTACCCCTATCCAAATATGAAGTCTGTATTAATCTGCTATTAAAATAAAGTTCCAATCAAATTGATTGTTGCCATCGGTGGCAATTAAAGTCAGTGTATTGTCTGTTCTAGCAAATATTTTATAAGAATGTGGTGTACTGCCACCTATATAATAACCTATAAATCCTAAACCACCTAAACTTAGCGTTTCAACGCCACCTGGAGCTGTTAAGGTCCAAGATTCAGAATAATCTGCATACGTGTATTTAAGAATATCATCACCATCTGCAGTGCCATCGCCAGGACCACCAATTTCAGTTATTAGGCCTTTACGACCAAAAACAGCTCCATCGTCACCTGTATCGTGGGTAAAGGTTCCGTCACTATTAAAAATATAACGATCATCGTACATGCCAGAATTAGCTTTATCTGGTGTTCCGCCATTCGGGAAGTACTCCCCTAATCTGGTAGTTCCAACAGGTCCTAAACCAAAATAGTTAGGTGTTTCGTAAGCAATTCTCCAAGATCTCGAACTGTTTGATGTAAGCATGGTTAACAAATCGGCTGGTGGCTCGTATAAAGCTTGTACTTCAACCTCGATGGTTTTAGTAGATGAAACACCACCTGTTCCAAAAGCAATAACAGTTACTGCATAGATATTTGTACCAAGGGTTGTAAATGTATGGGATACGCTGCCTGATTTTTGAAGCTTTGTTTGCCCTTGTATTACAAATTGATATGCGGTAGCGTTATCGGCTTTAGCAGAAACTTTAATTTCGCCACTTCCTAATCCGGGTGCTTGTGATTCTACACCTTCATCAATATAAGCTACCGTTATTTCAATATTTGAAGGTGCTGTAATTTCCCCTATGGAAATATCATCATCTTGACAGCTCGTAAAAGTCAAAACTGATATTAAAAAGAGACCTAATATTTTATTTATTTTTTTCATCTTTTTTTAATTTTAATTATGATAGTTGAAATTATCGATATAAGCTATAACCTTATCGTTATTATTTTCTCCATTAACTTGTATCACCACTTTATCTAAATCGGTTCTATCAACAGGATCTGGAGACCCACCATCCAAGTTTATAAATGTGTCATTTACGAAATCAAAAGTTATTTCTTGCCAAGTATCTAGTGTAATAGGTTTTATAATTTCAGTTTGGGTTTGCCATGAGTTGCTACCTAAACCACTGTTTTGAAGTTTTAAAGAAATTTTATTTGCCTGAGTTCCAGTGATACTTGAAGATGGTACATATATTTTTAATGTGAATTTACTTTTAGCCTTTAAATCGAACTTAGGCGTTACAGTAAATTGAATATTAGCATATTGACCTCCATCATCCTTATACTCCAGTACTGTTGGAGATGTGTTTTTTTGCCCAATAAATGGATTAGCAAAAGCAGTATTTAAACCAGCTCCATCTCCTGCCCAAGTAGTAATAGTTCCTTTTCCTTCAAACCCATCTTTGGCATAAGGAGGTGCATCAGCTGTTGGTGTAGTACCATACTTGAAATCATCAATATAGGCTTTAACCTTATCGGTGTTATTTTCAGAATTTACTTGAATAACTACTTTGTCCAAATCAGTTCTGTCAACTGGGTTTGGAGAATTTACATCTAAATTAATAAATGGGTCGCTTCCAAAATCAAAGGTTAATACTTGCCAAGTATCAAGTGCAATAGGTTTTATAATTTCAGTTTGGGTTTGCCATGAGTTGCTACCTAAACCACTGTTTTGAAGTTTTAAGGAAACTTGATTAGGCTGACTTCCTGTTATACTAGATGAAGGAACATAAATTTTTATAGTAAATACACTTTTACCACCAGATAAATCAAATTTAGAATCTGCTACAAATTGAACATTTGCGTACTGCCCTCCATTATCATTATACTCTAAAACGGTATCTGAAAAATTATTTGCATTAACATAAGGATTAGCAAACGTGGTATTCAATCCTGCACCATCTCCAGCCCATGTTGTAATATTTCCATTCCCTTCAAAATCATCAAAAATTAATGGCACATAATTGGATGGTTCTTTCCAGAAATAAATATTATCAACAAATATGGTGCCGCCAGATGGAGCTCCATCAAATTTAAACTGAGCAATATCACTCATGCTTAATCCTAAATCGGTAAAGTAAGATAATGGAATATCAAACGACGTCCATTGATTGGCTGTTAAATCTAAATTAAACGCTTTCTCCCCTGTTGATACACTAATAGGTGATATTTTAGCATCATTACTGTTTGCTGTCCAAACATCTAAATGCAGAAATTCCATACCAGATGCATCAATATTAGCGCCTAACTGTATTCCTTGATATGTTAATCCAGTATATCGAAGGATTTTATCATTACCTATTTTAAATTCTCCAACATTCCAGTTCGCTCCTTGATCCCAGTAAGGGAAAAAATCATTTGAAAGATTATACTCATAATTAGCCTTGTCACTAAATACACTTATAACATCTGATGTTTGTCTGAAAGGAGGTGCTTTTGCAGACGCTAGAGGTTGTAATATAGCAGTTACTAAAAATTCTTGCGAATACTCTGTAGTTTCTATGGCACCACCCATGGCAACAATTCTAATAGTATAAGTGCCAGCTTCTTGGTAAGTGTAACTTACAGTTTCTCCAATATTTCCTGCTACTGGCGTGTCGTTACCAGCTTCTCCAAAATAAACTTCGTAGAACATGGCAAAATCTGCTGTGGCAGTTACGTTTACTTGTTTAGATAATGCCGCATCATTCTCGATGGTAACAACTAAATTTTCTGGTGCTTTAAATGAAACGGTAATGTCTTTTGAAACAGTGCTTTTGAGCCCTGTAATACCAATCGCTTCAATGTTTACCGTGTAATTTCCTTCAGCATACACATGTTGTGCACTTGCACCTTGTTTAACAGTAATAGGCGCAGCACCATCGCCAAGGGTTATGTTATAAGAAACGGCACCTTCTGCATTTGGTGTTAAAGTTACTAAGCCTGTATTGTCTTGAGTAATTTGAAATAATGCTGTTACGTTTGATGGCGCCACCACATTGTCTATAAAACTCAAATCGTTATCATCTTCAGTACAATTAATAAAGACAATTAAAATCAAGCTTAAGCTAAATATATATTTTAATGTTTTCATATCTTATTTTTTTAGTTTTGATATCCAGGATTTTGTGTCCAAACATTACCAGATAATTCTATTTCTTGAATAGGAATTGGGAAAAGCTCATGTTTTCCAGTTTGAAAACCAGGTATGGCTTGTGCTGCTCTTCCTGTTCTAACCAAATCGAAGAAACGGTGCCCTTCACCCACTAATTCCACACGACGTTCTTTGTAAATATCGTTTGTTAAATTACTTCCTGTAGTTGTAACATTGCCAAGTTTGGCTCTATTACGCACTTTATTTAAATAATTTTGAGCTCTAGCATCACTTATAGTGCCTCTGTTTAATGCCTCGGCAGCCATTAATAATACGTCTGCATAACGAATCGCCCGTGTGTTATTTGGGTTTGTAAGTGCCGCATCCGGACGGTTAGCATCTCCCAAACGTGCTATGTACTTTCTATTAAAGTAGCCTGTTTGTTCGTAACCAGCATCTTCATTGTAACTGGCTGTTGGGTTTGCTTCAATCCATTTTTTGATATCTAAAATGGAATAATCCAACCGAATATCTCCGTCTTCAAAAGCATCTACTACATCTTGTGTAGGCACGTTAAAGCTATACCCAAAATCGAATACGGGCCCCACATAACCTCTTACACCATTAAAACCAACGGCATAGTTTCCTTCTAAACACTGAAAACAATCATAAGATCCGCCGTCAACATCAGAATATTGTATTTCAAAAACCGATTCAATATTATTTTCATAATTGTTCTCCCACATTAAAGGCGCTAGGCCTGAAGGTAATAAATCGTGTGGGCCATTGTTAATTAGATTTTCTAAAACCGTAGCTGCCTCAGTAAATTTTTCTTGATATAGGTATGCTTTACCCAATAAAGCTTCGGCCGCAGCTTTTGTTACTCTTCCTGTTTGACTTTGTGTGTATGGAAGGTTAGCCACCGCAAAAATCAAATCCTTTTCTATTTGAGCGTATACTTGTGCTTTAGGCGTTCTTTCTATTCCAAATTGATCACCAAATTGAATACGTTTATCAACCACTAAAGGCACATCTCCAAACCATTTTACCAATTCAAAATAATAGAAAGCTCTTAAAAATCTTGTTTGAGCTAAAACACTTGTTTTGTTTGAAAAATCGGTTTTATCTTGAAACTCCATGATGTAGTTGGCACGATTAACGCCTGTGTACATCCATGTCCAAATATTTCTTAATTGGGCATTTACAGGTGTGTGAATCATATCATCAATTTCTTGAATACCAGGCGTATCTGTAGCACTTTCACCACCAGCAAGTGTATTGTCTGATGCTATTTCAGCAACTTGAAATTGTTGTGCGGTTGCTTGTAAATAATCGTATGCTGCAATTAAGGCTTCTTGATAATCTGCTTCCGAATTAAAGAAATCTTCTGAATTCTCGTCTTGTGAAGCCACATCAATAAAATCGTCAGCACATGAAAACATTGCTATAAAAGCGAATGAAACAAGAATCTTTATAGTTTTTAAATTTTTCATAATACTTAATTATAATTTTAAGTTAATTCCTAATAAAAATGTTTTAGCGCTAGGATAAAACCCTTGGTCTATACCTCCACCAATTGGGGCTCCACTAGAAGCTGTAGGATCGTAACCTTTATATTCTGTAAGTGTAAATAAGTTACTTGCTGAAACATAGAGGCGTAGTTTACTTATTCTAGAATCTTTTAATACTTTATCCGAAAATGTATAACCTAATTGCACATTTTGCAAGCGGACAAAAGAACCATCTTCAACATAAAAATTTGAAAACAACCCGTTTGGAGTAGCACCGTTAGATACTCTAGGAAATGAGTTGCTAGTGCCTTCTCCAGTCCAGCGTGCTAAATAAGAATTTGTTCTGTTGGTAAGCTGTTGACCACGTTCGTAATTACGAACAATCTCGTTACCAACCGAAGCGAAAGCGTAAGCTGCAAAATCGAAATTTTTATAATCTATAGATATATTAAGACCCATGGTAGCATCTGGTAGTGGGTTTCCTAAGTTAACTCTATCATCTAAAGTGATCATGCCATCTCCGTTTTGGTCTACATACTTTATATCTCCTGGTTGTGGGATAATGTCCCCTACAGCCGAGGCATCAATTTCTGCTTGGTTTTGAAAAATTCCAGCAGTTTCGTACCCATAAAAATATCCTATAGGAAATCCAGCTTCCATTCTAGAAGGTGCGGGTTGGCTAATACCAAAGCCTCCGCCTTCAAGAACCCCTGTATTTGTATTTACATACAAAACTTCATTTTTAATATATGTCACATTATACTTGATGCTGAATTTAAAATTGTCGCTAAAATTATCTGAATAGCCAATCGCAAATTCAAGTCCTTCATTCTCTACGGTACCGCCATTAACAACAGGTGCACCACCAGTACCTAACAGTCCTGATACTTCTGGAATTACTAATAAATCTTCAGTTCTTTTCTTAAAATAATCGGCAGTAACATCCATTTTATTGTTTAAAAAACGCATGTCTAAACCAATATCGAAGGTTTTTTGTTTTTCCCATCTAATTTCAGGGTTTGCAATGCCACCGCTGGCTGTTCCTATAAATTCTTGATTATCAAAAATATAAGTGCCTTCACCATTTAGTAATGAAATATATCTGTAATCTGGAATTCGGTCGTTACCCAAAATACCGTAAGAAGCTCTTACTTTTAATAAGTTGAAAACGCTGCTATTTTTAAGAAATTCTTCATCTGAAGCTACCCAACCAATAGATCCTGAAGGGAAAAAACCAAATCTATTTTCAGGTCCGAATTTTGTAGAACCATCACGTCTTATTACGGCAGATAATAAATATTTTCCATCATAATCGTATTGTAATCTTGCAAAATATGATAGTAACCTAGAATCGAAAGTTGCATTTCTGCCTGTAAACCTGTTGATGTTTTCTATATCTGAGGCTTGTTCTAAACTGGCATTCGTAACATCATTGTCTAGAATATCAAATCCTGTGGCTCCTGTAAACTCGCCTGTTGTTTTAAAAACCGATGTGCCTAAAAGCACATTGATATTATGTGTATTGTTAAATTCATTTTCATATTTAACAAAAGCATCAAACGTATAGTCTCTAAAATAATTTAAGCCTTCAAAAACACTACTTCTATCAACATTACTATTTTTACCGCTACCAAAATATGCTATGGGATTGAACACTTTAGCGTTAACTTCTGAATAGTTAAATTGAATGTTTGATTGTGCAGTAAAATGGTCTAGAAAATTATATGACAAACCTGCGTTACCACTTAGTTTCAGGGTCTTACTTCTGTCAAAAATATCATCTATTTGTGCTAAGGGATTGATAACTTCGCCTCCCAATCCTTCTGCTAATGTATATGCTCCTGCCTCATCGTAAACTGAAAATGTAGGCGCCATGTTTATAGCATTAAACAGTACTGACGAATTTGAGTTTTCTGGAAGGTTTCTCTTATTGGTTCTCATTAAAGTAAGACCAGAAGTGAATTTAAAATTCTCTAAGAAATCTAAACTATAACTGGCATTATTAGTAAAACGCGTAAAATTGGATTTGTTACCACCAACAATACCGTCTTGTGTTAAAAATGAACCACTGTATGAGTAAGTTGAATTTTTACCACCTCCTTTAAAAAGAATATTATGGTTTGTTATTGGAGCACTTTCAAAAACCAAATCTTGCCAATCTGTACCTATACCTAAACCCGCTATGTTAGAAAAAGGAGGTGTATTACCACCAGCAGCATATGCTTCGTTAACAATTAAAGCATACTCTGTAGCATTTAAAACAGGTATTTTTCGAGTTGTTTCTTGAAAACCAGCGTAGGCATTATACTCAACGGTCAGTGGCATTTCTTTGCGACCCGTTTTAGTTTTTATAAGGATTACCCCATTTGCTGCTCTCACACCGTAAATACCCGCTGTAGCATCCTTAAGAATGTTTATGCTTTCAATGTCATTTGGATTTAAAACATCTAGGTTTTCAATAACATTACCATCAACTAAAATTAATGGTTTGTTATCACCATTAGTAGATACACCTCTTATACTAATGGTTGAGCCACCACCAGGAGTACCAGATTGAGAAGTGATATTAACACCTGCAACCTGACCTTGTAAGGCTTGTTCAATTCGTGTTGGTTTTAAGGCTTCTATATTTTCGCTAGATACAACACTAACAGCTCCTGTAATCTCTTTTTTAGTTTGCGTACCATAACCAATTACAACAACTTCATCTAGCTTTGCTATATCTTCTTGAAGTGTAATAGTTAATGGTGAATTATTACTAACCTTAATTTCTTGGGTAAGATATCCTATATAACTAATAAATAGTGTAGTTCCTAGTTTAATGTCTGTGATTGTAAAATTACCATCAAAATCGGAAGTAGTTCCTTTACTTGTATCTTTTACAAGTATGTTAACTCCAGGAATAGGTATACCACTTTGGTCTAGAGTCGTTCCGCTTACATTTATATTTTGCGCACTTGAGTATGCAATGAAAAATAAAGCAAGAATTTTAAAGAGATAATGTCTCATATACATTTAGTTTTTAGTTTAAGTAAAATTAACCCTAAAGATTGATGCATTACAATTTTTAACCACAACAAAAAACATACATAGCAAGAAAAGGCGCGTGTTTTTGATAAAAACCTAAAAATTGAAGTTGTTTTTAAGAAAAATACATTTTAAGGAATTTCTGTTTTTAGATTAGAAAACAGATAATGTTGTGGTATTGTATAGGTGAAAATCACACATGTTGTGTGTTTATATTTCTAAAATATAATCTGTTAAGCTATCATCGTGCTCTAAATTCATTTTTTTTCTTAGTCTGTAACGCTTTACTTCTACGCTTCTTGAAGATATATTTAGGAGTGGTGCTATTTCTTTTGAAGATAAATTGAGCCTTAGGTAAGCGCAAAGACGTAAATCATTAGAAGTTAAAGAAGGGTGTGTTGATTTTACTTTTTTTAAGAAATCTTTATCGGCATTATTGAAAGCTTCTTCAAAAGCATGCCAATCATCAGTATTATTTAAATTTCTATCTATTATTTTTATAACCTGTTTTAAATTTTTGTCTTCTTGAGCCTTTTGCAATTCTTTTTTAATATTGTTTAAAAACTCGTTCTTTTTAATTAAGCTCATGGTAGAAATACCTAACTCTCTGTTTTTGCTTTCAATATCTTGTCTTAGCTTATCATTATTAAAACGCATTTGCTGCTGCTTGTTCTCAAGTTCTTTTAGCTCTAACTCTTTTTGTGTTTTTTCTAGTAATTTTTCTCTTTGTTTTCTATAATAACGTTTATATATATTATGCATTAGTAATGAAAAAAGAAGAATAAAAAGTATATATCCTGCTATGGCTATATTAGAGATGTACCAAGGTCTTTCTATTGTAAATGAATAGCTTTCTGTGTTTTCGGAAAATTGATTCCCCAATCGCCCTCTCACATAAAAGGTGTAACTGCCATGAGGCAGGTTTTCAAATAAGGCATTTGAGCTAGTTGACCACTTGCTCCATTCGTTATAAATACCTTCTAATTTAAATTGATATTCTTCTACTATATATTTTTTATATTCTGGTATGCTAAATTCAAACTGAATATTGTTTTCATTATTTTTATATAACCCCTTTTCATTTTTATTAATTAAATTGAATTTATATCCATGCTTGTACGTACTTGTGGAAATTGAATTAATACTAATTTTGAATGTTGTATTAATCATTTTATCTAAGTCGATTAAAATATAACCTTGCGATGTGCCAAATAAGCACATATTGTCTTTTATATAAGTTATGTTTTCATAACCAGGCACATCATTTCTTAGGTTAACAGGTAATGAAATCGTGTTAATTTTTGGAACACCGCTTAACTTACTTGGTGCTATATAGCTGATGTTGTATTTTGAAAAGCTCCACAACCTATTAGATTTGGTATCTGCAACTAGTTTACCAGATGTATAGTTTTCTTTATTGAATAATTTACTATAAATGGTGTCTTTGATAAATTTTTGTTGATTTTTATTGTATTTAAAAACACCTTCTTTATAGCTATATAAAATATCATTTTGGTATTTTATAAGACTTGATTTTTCTCCTTTAGAAACAGACAAATCTTGATTAATGCTTATCGCTTTAGTTAAATTTTGGTCTATCGTTACTTTAAAAACACCTTTGTATTCGTGACTAACCAGTACTTCTGTGGGATTAAGCATTTCAAAATATCTACTTGAAATATCGAAGCCTTTAATTTTGTTCCTAAGTTTCCAGCTTCCATTAACGTTTTCAATAATATTAAGTCCATTGTAATTCCCTTGAAGCAATAAATCATTTCTATCATCAATTTTTTTTATGCCCCATGTACCCAATACATCTAAAACCAAATTAGCCTTATTACCGTTAATAACAAAGGTTCCAGAATTATGTCCACAAAACAAGATATTACCAATAGCTGTTAAACACCAAGTAGCACCTTGAGTGCCTTCTATTAATGAAAATTCTGTTGAACTAGCTTCTAAACTTTTATAAAACAACCCCTGATTGGTTCCCAAATACAGGTAGCCATTAAAACTTATTGAGGTGTTTACCGAGCCTATATCCCCCTTTTGATCTTTATAGATACTAAAAGGGGACTTTATATTTATGCAGTTAATACCATTTTCTAAACCTACCCAAATATTATTTTCTAAATCTTCAAAAACAGATAGTACGGTGTTATTGCTTAACCCATTTGTTTGGTCTATTTGATAATTAATATAACCATCTGGTGTAAGGTGAATAATGCCATTTGAAACAGTGCCTAATAAGAAACTTTTGTCTTTTAACTGTGTGCTACTATAAATTCTAATTCTAGATAGAGTTTCATTTGCTGGGATTAACCATTTTGTAAGCGCGTTATTTTTTAATTGATAAAAGCCTGAATCTTCGGTTTCAAATAAGATACTCCCGTTATGGTTAAATATGTTTACGAGTAGATTTTCTTTTAAAATACTATTGCTTGAGACTAATTTAGATTTACCATTTTCTATTTCGTAAACACCATCTTTAACTTTTTGAAAATAAATGCTTTTATCGATTTTAAACATTTTATAAATGGTAGTGCTCGATTCTATAATTGAGTAATCTTGAGTTTGTGTATTATAAATGTATATTCTGTTTAAAGATTGAAACAAAATCCAATAATCAATAGTTATAATGTTCCAAATTTCCTCATCATCAAGAAAAGGGATATTTATTTTTTTAGAAAGTGATGTGTATTCTAAAGTCCCATATATACTTGGTTTCCAATATCCAAATTCTCTATAGCTACCCGTGTAAATAAGGTTGTTTATTACCTTAACGGCCCTAATGGTTGTTTGGTTTGGTGAGGTAAAAAGCGTCCACTTGGCGCCATTAAATTCTAAAAGACCTTTGTTATTGGCAACATAAATATATTTTTCTTTAGATTGAGACATAGCCCAATTTTGATTTTCAGCACCATAGTCGGTTGGAGTATAAACTTCTATTGGTGGTCTTTCTTGAGATTCTAAATAGAAACAGACACAAAATATTAATAAAGAAAAAATTAGTTTAGTTAGTTTCAAAACAAAGCAAGTATTGTTGTGTTACTAAATTAATAAAAATAAGGTACCAAAACACTTTTGTATAGTTTTTGTATAGATTAATTTTTATAAGACAATGTTGGCTTTTATGGTTTTTTGAAAAAAATATTTGGCTATACAATGAAAGGGAAAATTAAAGTGAGAATAAAAAAGAAAGTAAAAAGTAAGATTGTCATGACTAGTCCTAAAAACAAACCCCTGTGTTGATAAAAAACACAGGGGTTTATAGTGGAGAAGATGGGATTCGAACCCACGACCTCTTGACTGCCAGAGTTATGATTAGACCATTAAGCACTACCATACTATAACATATAATATTGATTATCAGCATTTTAATAATTTTTAATGTTAATCAATATCAAACAAAATCAATGGTTTGCGTGCAAATTGCGTGCAAATTTTTTACTACCTTTGAGTATCATGAACACTAATTTAAAACTTTCTTTAGATACTCGTAGGAAGAAAAAAGACAATTCCTTTCCAATCATTTTAAGGCTAAGTCATTTTCGAAAAACCACGTCTATAGGGCTAGGAGAGTCTGTGGAATTAAATTTTTGGGATGAAAAAAGTGAAAAAATAAAAAAATCTTATGGTGACTCTAAAACCGTAAAAAATTTAAATTACAAACTATTAAAAGCAAAAGTGCGTGCAAATAATGTTATTGAAAAATTAAATGAAACTGAAGAACTTAATTATTTATCCATATCACAATTAAAAAATAAGATTACTAAAAAAGTTACTGTCAATTCATTTTTTGAATATAGCAACAGCATCATAGAAGACCTTAAAAAGGTTGGTCGGTATGGAAATGCCAATTCTTATTATGCAATCACTAAAATTTTAAAAAAATTCAATAATGATAATGATTTAAAATTTAACGAAGTTAATTACGAGTTTCTTAAAAAATTTGAACAATTTCATTATTCTAGAGGAAATTCCACTAATGGATTAGCTGTTTATATGAAGACCATAAGGGCTATATTTAATAAAGCCATTAAATCTGGGATTATTGCAAAAGAAGCCTATCCTTTTGTAAATTATAAGATAAAAACGACACCTACCGAAAAAAGAGCTTTAGATATTAATAGTATAAAATCAATCATGCTATTGCAATTAGATGAATCGGACAATCTTTTTCATTTTCGAAATTACTTTTTAGCATCCTACATGCTTTATGGTGTTTCATTTATCGATATGGCTTTTTTGAAACTTGAAAACATTGTAGATAATCGTATAAAATATTTTAGAAGTAAAACATCTAAACCGTATGATATTAAAATCACTGCTCCATTAAAAGAGATACTTGATTTTTACACAAAAGACAAAGTAAAATCCGATTTCATCTTTCCAATTATAAAAAGAGACCCCTACGAACTTCAATACAAAGATGTATTATGGGCTCGCAAAGTTTATAACAAGGGGCTAAAGCAAATTGCAGAAAAATGTAATATTGAACAACGAGTAACATCTTATGTGTCTCGCCATAGTTTTGCAACTCAAGCAATGCTTCAAGATGTTCCTTTACTTGCTATTTCTGCCATGTTAGGCCATAACCGCTTAACAACTACTCAAATTTATCTTAAATCTTTACCTAGTGAAGTATTAGATGATTATAATAAAAAATTAGTTCAGCTTTAGCTTTATTTAAGAAAAGCAATTTAAATAGACCCTATCAATTCCCTAAAATTATCTGTATTAATCACTTTTATCTGTGAATCATAACTCTCAATAAAACTTTTATGGATTTTTATTTTTGCTTTTGGATTCCATTTAAACTCATAACCAGAAATCTTACCTGACTCTTCTTCTACATAATCTATTTCTTGTTGCTGTTTTGTACGCCAGAAATATTGACTTATCCTCATCTTAGAATAACTTAGTTTTTTAAGTCTTTCACTTATTAAAAAATTCTCCCAAATTGCGCCTGTATCTGCCCTAGAGTTTAATGATGTAAAATTACCTAGGATGGCGTTTCTAACACCTGTGTCATAGAAATATATTTTCTGATTTGTTTTAATTTCATTTCTCAAGTTTCTGCTAAAACTTGGTAATTTAAAAATCACATAAGTCTTACATAATAAATCAATATAACTTTCAACGGTTCCCTTGTTAATACCTATTAATCTAGAAAGTTCGTTATAGCTTACTTCATTTCCTAATTGAAGTGCTAATGCTTTCAATAATTTTTCTAGAATTTCTGGTTTTCTAATTCCACTAAAAGCAAGGATGTCTTTGTATAAGTAACTATTAACTAATTGATTTAAGACTTCAATTTCATCACCAGGACTATTAATAACATCTGGGTACATTCCATAAAGCAACCTTAACTCTAATTGTTGTGTAGATTTCACATATCCAACATTGTCTTCCAGCTCTTGCCATGAAATTGGAAAGAGCTTATATTCCCATTTTCTACCTGTTAGTGGTTCATTAGTTAGATTATTTAACTCAAAAGCTGATGAACCACTTACAAATAATTGAACGGACTTAAATTGATCGGTAATAATTTTTAGTGTTATTCCAATATTTTCAATACGTTGGGCTTCATCAATAAAAATCACCTTAAAGCTTCCTATAATACTTTTTAATTCTTCTGTGTTAGGATTTGTTAAAATGTTCCTTATTGTAGGATCATCACCATCCAAAAACAAATAATCCATCCCCTCAAGTATTGACTTTATTAAGGTTGTTTTACCAACTTGTCTTGGGCCAATAAGAATAATGGCTTTTCCTGATCCTATTTTTTCATTTAAAATTGCTGATATAGTTCTATTTATCATAACCTTCTGTTATTGTAATAGCCAAAAGTACTGTTTTTTGGATAAAATATTGGCTAAAAGCAAATAAAATATGACTCCAAAACGAATAAACCGATTTCACCAATTATTAAAGCAGGAATTGCACATATATATTTTGTGAGTATTCATCCTTTTGAAGATGGTAACGGACGTATTGCCCGAGCTATTGCAAAAAATTAATTTCTCTAAGTATGGAACAACCTACAATGATTTCTTTATCAAAAACAATTGAAGAACATAAAAAAGCCTACTTCGAATCACTAGAGAAAAATAACAAAAACCGCAATATTACTGATTGGTTGCTTTACTTTGGACAAACTATTTTAGAAGCCCAAGATGAAACACTCAGACTCATTGATTTTTTAATTGAAAAAGCAAAGTTTTTTGATCGATATAACTCTCTCCTGAATGAACGTCAATTAAAAGTTGTAAAGAGACTTTTCAATTCCGGGCATCAAGGTTTCGAAGGTGGTTTAAGTACCGAGAATTACACCAGAATTTCAAAAACTTCAGCTTCAACAACTACACGCGAGTTAAAAGGGACTCGTTACTGGTTGAACAAAAAACCTCTAGATACCATCAACAAATAAATTGTCAGTCATTAGGTTTGTGTTTGTGAGGTTTTAGCGGTGGGTAATCTTTTTTCTTTTCAGGTGTAACCCGTCTTCTTCTATCTAAATCTCCATCCTCTTTTTTCGGTTTAGGACCAGGCTTTATTGCTTCAATTTTCGTCATAATATTTGTTTTTAGATATAAAAACATAAATATCCGAAATTTAATAAGTAAAGGTTTATGAAATTCCGTATTCAATTAAACATAAGGATTACATAGAAATCATAATAAAACATAACAATTAAAAAACTGAACTGTTTAATCAATTAAATTAAACACTTATCTAACCCAATGTTGATAACACCTGCCACTAGAATCTTTAGTAATACGTTTACAACGTGCTCCTGCCTTTGTTTTTCCCGAACATTGAACAGACGACTTAGCCGCATCCTTTGAAGTTGTTTTGGTGGTACTTTTAAAATTTGAAGGATTTTGTGATGTACTAACTTCTGAGAGCGGTTTGCATACAGAACACGCACTATAATTTAATTCCAACGCTTTCTCTAAAGTAATTTCTTTTTTTGAATACTTTAAATAACCACAAGTGCTTTTATGAAACTTTTCACCTGATTTTGTTGTGTAAACAGTTTGAGAAGAAACATTTGCAGTAAATATTATTGAACAGACAAATAAAAAAACTTTAATTAATTTCATTATTCGCTCTTGATTTTCTTTTTATTTGCACGCCATTCCCAAGGTGCTACAGAAGTTGGATCTTGCCATAAACCATTTTTTTTTGATCGAGCATCATTTTCTAAACTTTGCAGCTTTGGGTCTTTAGAATATTTTACATAGTGCCATGCTAATCCTTTTTTAAGAAGTTCTTCGCTTAAATTTAAAGAACCATTATAAATTACATCTCCAATTAATCTACCATATCTATCTGTTCTTAGAATATTAATTTTTACCGTTTTATTAAAAATAGCATCAGAGGTAAATTTTTTGGCTTTGGTTGAAAAAGGCTGCTTTCTTTCTGGGCAATCTATGTTAGCTACACGAATTTTATGTAATTTAGAATCTTTGTCTAATAGCTTGAAAGTGTCGCCGTCTGCTATTGCCACTACTTTGCCTGTTATGATTTGCGAAAAGCCAAAAAGGCATGATAAAAACACAACAGTTAAAAAGAATTGTTTGAAATAGAACATTATTTTTTGTTTAAATATAAGATTTATCAACTTATTCAATAGTACATCTATTATGACAGATAGAAATTATATAATTTAATTCAAGTTTTCCATTAATAATAAACAATATGTTGCCATTTCAGAAATTGCTGAATTGTTAACAACATCATGCCCTTTGACCGCTTCATCAATACAAATTTTTAGATTCGTTGCAATTATTTTGATATAATCAATAGAATGGTCTTTGTATATATTTGCACAAAACTCACCACAAGTAGCTAACTTGTTTTCTTCTGTTGCATATTTCCAATCTGAAATGTTAGAATTATGCAGCGTTCCTACTTGATACCATTGATTAGTAGATTTAATAATTTCATTTTTACAAGAAGCAATTGTTAAAAATGTAATTGAGGCTATAAAAAAGATTAAAATAATAAGACAACCACTATTTTTAGATTTACTATATGTTTTTCTATATGTGATTCCGGGAATCCCGGTTCTTACTGAATAACCTTTGGAACTTACACTTCCGATTTTGGTTTTGACGCTAGGCGTTATACCCGATTTACTGATATTAACTCCAATTCCTTTTCCTAAGTTTATGCGTTTATTAAAACGAATGCTCATTTTTTATTTTTTTAGATAAAATCAGAAATTACCTTTTCAATACTGGATGGAATATCAGCGTTTTTAATCTTATATTTTTTCACTCCCATATCATCAAACCATTTGTTCCAATAGGCTTCAATAATCTCATAAGAATAAGGGTTTTCATCATTACGGCTCGTTATTCCAATAATTAAAACTTCTAAATCATTTAAATGGGTTGTTGCAGGGATAAACCCTAAGTCTTTCTTTTCCATTTCATCTTTCCAATTTCCTTTATTTAATTTCAAAGCATTTAAGCTATTAGGCGTTAAATAAGATGTTCTGTTCTTTTCCTTCATAACCGCTTTGTTATGATACATGTAACCATCGGTTAAAATTATAAGTATATTTCTGTGGCAAGTATCTATGCAATAATCGGCTGCATTATATTTAAAAAAACTCCAAATATCGGAACCTGGATACCCACCAGCCTTTATAGCATCCTTTTTTGCTAAATCATATAATTGAGAAGGTTTTAAAGCATATAGAGATACCGTTTCTTCAATTTGTGTTTTATAACTTTGTTTAGTAAAAACGACTTTTAATTCTTTAGCGATGTTATTTATGTCAGTGTCTGAAGGCTCTGGATTAAAAAAAAGTTGTATTCGATCTTCTAATAAAATTAATTTTTTATGTTTTACATGATCCACAAATACCTTTGACAAACTTGATAAATACGCTGAATCCTTTTCTTTTATTTTCGCTTCTTCAATTCTATCTGATAAGTCTAAAAGAATGCTGATGTTAAGATTATTTTCTTTTTGATCTAATATATATTTAGGACAATCACTAGAAAATTCTGATTTAATTACGTCTTCTATTATTTCGGCATCTTCCTTAGTGTCATTCTTACAACAAAATATTATAGAGAAAGTTGAAATAATAAGTATAAACTGTATCTGTTTCATAATTACTGTGTTTTGGTATATACTTTATTTTGATATGTGTCTGTGTCTAACTCTAAACTTTTGATGTGTTTTTCATATATCTTACTGCAATCTATTAGTAGAAGGTCTTTTTCATTTCCACCCATTCTTAATCCAGCTGATATATATTCTTGCCAACCTTGAAAATATTCAGTGGATAATGCTTTATAATTCATAACAGGAAGTATGCAACCATCAATTATATTTTGAAGTTCTGTTATTCTAATTTTTAATTTAGATCGTTCTTCCTCTATTTTTTCAACTCTTTCATTCAGTTTTGAAAGTATTTTATCCTTTTCGAAAATAGCTTCCTTTTTTTCTCTAATGAATAACTTAATTTTATCTCGATCTGCATGTTCTTTCATTACAAAATCAAATACTAACCCCCAAACAATATACGATACAAAACCAGCGAAAATAATAACCCAAAAACTAACACTTTGGAAGGCAACTGAAACATTAAACGGTTCGCTTTCAAAAGTTTTATTTAAATTATATAGTTTTTCATCTATTAGGTAAGCTAAAATAGCGTCGAACAGAAAAGTAATTATAAATAAAACAATAATTTTAAATTTACTTTCCCATCCTTTTTTCTCATGAAACATGTGAATTAAATACCCTAGAGCAAAGAATACAAATGGTATAAAAAGAACAAAACATAATTCAAGCCACCCGTCCTTATAAGCCTTTGAAAGTGCTTGTGGGTCAAACATACCTTGAAACAAACTAATCCCAGGGTCAAACTCCCTAAAAAAAGCTGAGAAAGATGTAGATATGTAAAATATAAATATGTAAACAGCTAAAGGCAATAGGAAACTTAAACCAATCCAAAATTTAGCTGAGGACCTATTGTTTATATCTATAAAATATTCTTCAGGATGTGTCTTAACCTTTCTAATATCTTGATTAAGCTTTTCAATATCTTCATCAACTTTTTTAATATTGATTTCTACTTTTTCAAGTTCTTCAGTTTTATTTAATAATGCCGTTTTTTTACCTTTCTGTTCTGTTGCATAGGGTTGTTTGAGACGTTCTTGTTCATTAAAATCCGTTTTACATTTGTTTTCGAATTTTTGATATAACGCATCTAATGATATGTGTAAATTATGTGAATTTCCTTGACATGCTTTAGAAGTGTTATATCCGTCTTCATGGTAAGTTATTTTTTCCTTCTCAATAGCTTCTGGTTTTACCACATTCATTTTTCCATTTTGAGAAGTTAATGCAGTTAGTTTTTTTAATAGTCCCATATTTCTTAGTCTTTAAGTTCTTTAAGAATTTCCTTTTTAGGTTTGCCTTGTTGGGCACTATCCAAAAGGTAATTGGCTAACTCTTCAATATTATCATCTAAAAAACCAAAGTTTTTAATATATTTTTTCAAGGCTATTTCTTCATCTACACTTACAATATTATCTGCCCAAATCATTAAGGCAAAATCATAGAGGTATTCTATTTTGTTTTCTAAGGTTTCTGGAATTAGGACGTCGCCTGCATACCCCGTTAAAACAGTGTCCAATTCCATTTTTGAAATGGCTCTTTCTTCTGCAAATTTGTATAACAATTGCATTTCTAAATGACTGAAATTATCATCGGCCAATGCAATTTGGTACAGTCTTAAAAAATGACTTTTCAATTCAGTAGTTATTTTTGTTTCTTCCATAAAAAGGATTAGTTGATTAATTGGTTCAATAGATCTTATCTCTTTTAAATTCCCTTTGCTTAGTGGGTTCTATTTTTTTGATTTTTTTTGTAGGTCTTTCAAAAAACAGAATTAAAAGAAATAGTATGCCTGAAATAATATCTATAGGAATCCAATATGCTTTTAGATATAAGTAAACAGGAATTATTGGGTTAAATAGAATGGCTATAATTCCAAAAATTATCACCCATAGAGTTTGTTTTAATAATGATGTAATGATTAACAATGCCCCTATAAAAACAATAATTCTTAACAGTGTATAATATTCAATGGGCATTTTTAAAACCGCTAAGAATAATAAAAAAGCACAAATAACAGCTATAAGTTTTATTTTATATGTAATTGTTGTTTTCATTATCAATGATATTCTAATTTAAAAGTGATTTGCGTATCTCTTGTTCTTTAAATACCTTATTTGTAGATGTTACCAGTAATAATTCATTATTCACCTTAATGATATTATAACTTGAATTACAATTAGTGATTCTAAGTTTTAAAGCTTTTAACCCTGAAACCAAACCTTCTGTTGTAGCCTTCTCATATACATAATTAGAACAAGAAATTTTGAATAAACATTTTCTTCTTTGGGACTCAGATATGAATGCCCAATACAATTTGATAATCAGTATGAGTAAATATTTCATAATTACTTACTAAAAACAACCATTTGCGTAGATGTTGTAAAGCCTGGTTTTGCTCCTAGACCAAAACACCCAGCGTCCGGTTGAACAAGGGTTGAAACACTTTCTAGTCGAACATATTTCCAGCCTTGTTTAGAGTGATGATTAATAATTTCTTCTAATTGATCTGCAACATGACTTGAATTTCCTTTCTTGGAGTCAATTGATGCAACGAATGGTATTACTTTATATTCCATAATAATTTATCCATTATATCCATTTCGCATTGCATTTGCAATACAATCGGATTTATTAAAATAACCTTGACTAGATGCTCCTACAATTCTTCCATTTGAAGCAATTCTTCTCCATCTCCATTCTTTACTTCCATCTAAATAAAACTCCCATTTATCATTCATAATTTTTAATATTTAATGCTTAACAATTCAAACTTAAACACATTATAAATCAAAACCTTACGGGATTCCGTAAGGTCTTACATTTTGACTTTTAAAAAGTTCACTACCACTAAATTAATAGATATGCTTGGCGCTTAAATATACTAATGCTTTAATCTATCTTGACCTTTACTATATTTTATATAAAATTTATCAGCAGAAACATTTTTAAAATATTTAGTTTTGGTTAAAGTTTTTTGATTACAAAATTCATCTTGAACTAATTCAAGTATTTCACTTTCTGGATAATTACCAATTTCCTTTATATAAAAGTCATTTTCAACAAGTTTGGCACTTTCTTCCTTGCCAATTTTATATTGAATTCTGTTACTAAAAATAAATGGGCTATCTGATTTAGTGAATGTTTTATTAACTATCTGCTTTCTGGTTGGATATCTAAAAAGGTTGCAATCTCTAAAAAGTAATTCATTAATAGAATATTCTGATATTGACTTAGAAGTTTTTGAAGGTATTATAACTATTTCCTCTTCGGCATATGATGTTGAAAAACCAGATGAAGTTTTAATTCCAGAGGATTTTGAGGTTGATACATTGTTTGTTTGAATTAAATCAGAATAATTCAAACCTGTGATAGATTTTGATGCAACCAATCCACTGAAAACTGAACTTTCCAAATTCTTTGAAGCAATATACACTCTGTTTTTATAATAGTTATTAGCTACTCCATTTAATATAAAAAAGCTTTCTTTCAAATTTATATAAATGGTGGTCTCCGTTTTATTATAAAAGGTAAAGCCAATATTACCACCTTCATCCCAAAGATTATATAAAACTTTGCAATTATCATCTTCAAAGACTAGTAATTTATCCTTAAGTACAACCTTATCCGAAGACGAAGCCTTATAAACTTGATAGAAAGGTGTTGAACAAGATGTTGCCAACATAACAATTAAAATTGTAAAAATTAAATACTTTTTATTCATAATAAATTTGTTTTTATAAATATTTAAAGTCGGCTTGTTCCGACTATAAAACAAAAGTAAATCCATAGCGTTTCTATTCTTTACGGAAAACCATATAAGCACAAAAAAAAAAGCACGTTAACCAAACGTGCTTTTCAATTATCCCTCTATGCCGATAATAGCATTAAGTATTAATAGCGTTACAAACATATTACTTATGGTGCATGGTTTTTTACGGAAATCCGTAATGCTAAAATTATTTTAAATAAGCCCCAAATCTTTTACAAGAGCCACTAAATGAATGGCATTATTGGCTTTAAATTGAATGCGAAGTTTATTTAATCGTTTTTCAATAGAGCTTAAACTGTTAGGAAATATGTTATTTGCTTTAAAATATTGGCTAATTTCTTCTTGAGATAAACCATTTGATAATTGTTTTAAAATCTCAATATCATAATTATCTATTTCCAATTCGTTTTTTGGACTCAAAGCATTCGCGACTTCTGGTGATAGATAAGTTTCATTATTATATACGGATGTAATGGCTTTTGATAGTTCTAATAAACCTTTCCTGCCTTTACATACATAGGCATCCACATGATATTCGTTTATTAAAGTTCTTACTCTTTGTAAACGATTTTCTACCGAATACACGATGATTTTTAAATTAGGATATTCCTGTTTTATGGCTTTTGCTAATGCTTCCCCCGATTTAAATCTCTGTTCACGATGGTCTTGTTTAAAAGATAAATCTGTAATGAGCAATTGGTAAGGCGCTTCATCAAAAATTGCTTTTCTAATTTTTAAATAAGCATCGTCACTATACTGTGCCTGCTGCACTTCTAAAACTCCTATATCTGTAAGTAATGTATAGACACCTTTGTGAATATCGTCCATATCTTCAGAAACTAAAACTTTTGTAAACATACTTTAAATTGTAATTGTTGCTTTAAAGCCTTTACCCAGCTCAGATTCAAAGATAATTGTTCCGTTTATAGATGCTATACGGTTTTCCGTATTCAGTAAACCATTCTGTTTTGAAATCTTGCAGCCCATCCCATTATCGGTATAACTTATCTTTATTTTGTTTTTAGTTTGACTAAAGCTTACAAGTACTATATTGGCTTTACTGTGCTTTTTCATATTGGTCATCAATTCTTGTAAAACTCTATAAACCGTAGCTCTTTTTATATCGTTAACACCGTTCCAGTTTATGGTTGATAAGTTTTTAGCAATAACACCTATCTCTTGAGATTTGTAACTTATTAATAAATCGTAGAGTAATTCGTTAAAGTTCGTTTTCACATTAATGTCGCTAATACCTTTTGAAATGTCTCTAGTACGTATATATATATTTTCCAGATCGTCTAACAAATCTTCTTTGTTGTTTGAGTCATTCTGAAGCTTGGTCATGGCATGATACACATCATTAGCCACCTCGTCGTGCACTTTCTTAGCTATGCGCGATTCAGTATTATAAACCACTTGAAGTTTGTCTTTTTTGTGTTTTGATTTTAGAATGATATAAGAAAACACCAAAACAAGGATTAATAATAATCCTAAAAATTGATAGATAACTTTATTTGCTCGCTCTTTGGTGGCTTTTAGTTCACTTTGAATATACTTAAGCTTAACTTCCTGAGCTTCTTTTTCTTTTTTATTATAATTATACTTAATATAGGAAAACTTATTTTCATTTATTTGTTTAGCGTTAGCAACGCTATCAGTTAAGTTTTTATACTCGACTATTTTCTCTCCTTTTTCAAGTTCAATTATATACGAAAGGGCTTTAATTCTGTCTAGTTTATTATTTGTTTTAACCGAAACACCATAAGCATTATTAGAGTACAACCTTGCTTTATTTGTTACCTTTCTATCTATAAAATATTCAGTAAGTGCTATATAACTAGAAAAAAGTCCTGCATAATCATTCTCGCTTTTTCTTATTTGCAACGCCGTTTCTAATTCAGTAAGGGCTTCAGGGTAATTCAACTTCGATTTCGCCAAACCCAAATTATTCAACGCTCTTGCTATTTCTTTCTTTTTATTAGTTTTTAAACTATTATCATAAACTTTTTTAAATTCGGCTATAGCCAATGTATAATTACCTTGTTCCTTATAAACATTGGCAATATTGCCATGGATTATGTTTAGATATTGGTGGTTTTTAGTAATTAATAAAAGCTTATTGTAGAGTTCTAAGGCGCGGTTATAGCTTCCTATTTCTTTATAAATGATACCTAAATGATTATACAGCCCAATTTTTGCATCGATAGTTTTATCCGTTTCTTTCAAGCAGTCTAGTAGTGTTATAGCTTCAACTGCTGTCGATTCACTTTCATAAATTAAACCCAAATTATATTGAATGCTGGACATGAATCTTAAATCCCTTATAATTTCTAAAGAATCCTTAAATAAAACATTTAATGATTTATGTTCTTGATAATATGAATATGCATTTAGCAGGCTATCGTTAAGCCTACTATAATCAGCTAACTTTCTATAAGCTAATAAAAGATTAGAAGAGTCTTTTATTTTTTTACTTTCATTTAAAAACAATTTCGCCGTTGAAATTGCACCATTATAATCTCCCGTTTTTGAAAGCAAATAGCTTTTTCTACTTAATCCATTTAATGTATAATAAGAGTTATTATTCTTAATTGCAAGGTCAATTAATTTATTGGCATATTGTAAGTTGTTTGAAGCATTTTGAGTTTTGTCTTCACATAATTTATAATAATGAGCTAAACTATCTGTGTTTTGCTGCGCAAATAGATTAACACCTATAGTTAAAAGAAAACTTGTAACATTTAAACAAAAAAAGAGGAATGATGTTTTCATAACTTTCATTCCTCTAAATTAATAACTAATTTCAGTTTATACTTTTGATAAAAAGGATTTTATTAATTATTTACATGATTTTAATCTTCTGGAGGTAAAATCTCTCCATCATCACCAGTAGTTGCTTGTTCTGTTGTTGCTTTACCAGTTTCTGATATAGCTTGTGGTGTGCATGAAAATAACGCCATATTAAGGAAAACCGTAAACAATATTAAATGTATTTTTTTCATTTTACTTGTTATTAAAGAATTAGACAATAGTGTTGCTTTCCAAGTTTTACTCAGATATTGTCATATAGCAACACGTTAATAATTTTAAAGAGACGTCTCTCTTTTGGGAAGTGTGGAGCGCAGCAGTAAAGAAGTATACTTACTTCCCAATAGGTAATACAACTTTACCTTGCAACTCCATTGTAGAATTGATATCTTTCATAAACCTTATTGTTTCTAAGGTGTTTACCATTTCTGAAACAAATAAATGATTGATTGACGAAACATGAGTTGACATTAACATGTCAACTTTTTGACAAATATTTGACAAGTTTACAATTGAATACAAAATATTGATTATCAGATTTTTATATATGGAAAATTTAGAATCAACTAAAACGGAAAATGAAGAATTAATTCAAAAATTGATTAAAAAAGTATTTGAAAAGGCTATGGAATTATCAAAAGAAACCACTGCTTATGGGCTTTCAAAGTATTTAATTGAAGAATTGAATAATAATATTAATCAGCGAACACTTATTAGATATTATGATGGTTATGTTTTAAACAAAAAAACAGAGCGAAGAATTCCAAGTACTTATAATTTGGATATTTTATGTCAATACTTAGGTTATAAAAATAATTTAGATTTTATCGCTATTAATAAAAAAAAGGAAGTAAATAAGGTTTTTAATAAGAAGTCTAAAATTGCTAGTGTTTCTGTTATGGTTTTGTTAGCCAGTTATATAGGATATGATGTTACCAATAAAGATTGCATGGTTTGGACAAATGATAATTGTTATGAATCTATTTCGTGTGATAAGAAAGGTGATTTTGAATCAATTCCAAAGAATGATTACCTTTTACAAAATTTTAAAAGAATAGAACCTGATTGTAATTATTCCTTTTTCAAAGTAGATGGAGTGGAAAATTTATGGTATGGTAAAAATATAAATGGAGAGTTAGAATATTTTACTGCTTATGGGCTTCATCCAGAAACAAGTAAAACATTGAAACCCATTACAGAGTATATGATTAACAAGTATATCTGTCCAAATCTTAAAAAGAGTCAATGGAGTTTAAAAAAATGACATATTTCACCTCCTACAATATCAATAGTGGTTGTTTTAGGATATTTTTATGTTAGAATTAAATAGGATACTAAAATTATGATTAGTATAATACAAACAATAAAAACCACCACCGCCCAAGTAGGATATATTTTAGCTTGGTCAATTTTAGCATTAAAACGGCTTTCAAAACTTTCCATCATGTTTTTATGAATCGCCATTTGTTTTTGATGGTCAATGATGAGAGCTTTATATTCCGACACATCCATCTTAACCTTTAGGTCATTTAATTGCTGGCTAATAGATTCCAATTTTTCAATATTCTTGTTGAACTCATGGAGTTCATTAACCAGTAAAGCTGATAGCTCTTCCAATTTTGTCATGAGTGTTAATTTAATATCCTATATCGATTCCTTTATTAATGGCTTTTTTAATAATGAACTTCGTAATTTTCAGAGCTAGGTTAGGTGTCAGGTCAACCAGCTTTCCTGCGAGTGTAACACTTACCTTGTTGTCCTTTAGAATCTTTGCACCTTGAATTCCTGACATTTGTTTGCCAATATTACCAAGCGACATGTTCCGATGGACTTCACTGCCCTTGAGATTATGTCCATCAAACTCAAATCGAAATCCCTGAAGCTTATTTTGGCTGTTAATGGTAGGGATGACCTTAACTCCATTAACCTGCATGGCTTTGACATAGTCATCAAAGGATTTGGGCTGGAACTGCTTCATGGTCAGGTCATGCCGTCGTTTGATTTCCGTTCGGATTTCCTTTAAATTGAACTCCTTTTCAAATTGGATCTGTTTTACGGTTGTCAGTCCCATGTGTTCCGCTACCTTTTCAGCAGCCTGTTGACTGCGCTTACCAATAAAACTATCTTTATAGGCAATTCCTCTAAAATCAATGCGGTTGACATATAAATGGATGTGCTTATGCTCTTTGTCGTGGTGTACAAAAGCGATGGCCTGTCGTTCCCCCAATTTCATTTCATGCATAAAACGTTTTGCAATGGCTTGCAGGTCTTTCTTGTCCAATCGCTTGCCATCTTCAATGGTGGGACTGATCACAAAGGATAAGGTGTTTTTAGTACAATGGTAATTTTGGTCCTGGAGCATTTTGAACTCTTGGGTGATTTCTTTTGGCGTATCACCATGTAGAAACTCCTTTAGTACGATTTCTGCCTCCTTTTCCTGGTTCCATCCATAGGACATGGATGCCATGGTGTGCGATATGCTTTTGCCATTGCCAATCATGGTTGGAATTTTTTAAGATGTACCTTGATTTCATTCGCAAGGTCATAGACTTCTTGGGTCAATTTGGGATTCCGTTTTTTGTACATGTTCCCAATCGACTTAAAATTATTGTGGTATTTAATCAGCATTTTATAAAGCGTGATATGTTCCTCCGTAAACCGTTCCGTGATTTCCTGTTCAAAGAGACTGCGCCGGATGTATTCGCTCAAGGTCAATCCACTACGTTTTGACTTTACTTTTAGGAGCTTCTTTTCATAAACAGAGCATCGAAACTTAACGAGGTCACCCTTCCCCTTAAACACTTTTTTTCCTTTGCGACCAAGGGGAGCAAACGAGAATGTGTCCACAGGCACACATCTCGAATTCCTACCCACAAGCATTTCGTTTTCCGATAGATCCTTTTCCAGATCGAGTTCCAAGCTATCGGATTGACCGAGTACTTCAGTAGGAATCTTTAGTGTCTGCTTCGGTTCATCTTTGAAGTAAAAATCATTTTCATCTTTCTTTTTCATGGTTTATCAATTCATTTAAGTCTTTATAGTTTTTGTAGCAGCTACTTTTATCTATAGCATGTTTGTACCTATCCATTAAATACTTGGTAGCTTTTTGTCCAGCTGCATCCCTATCCAAATAGAGGTTTACAAAATCATAGGTTTCGAAATATTTCTCAGATTCCTTAATAAAGGCAAGGGAATTTAAAACTAGAATATCTGATGTGTCCAAAAGGTTTTCATCCAACATGGCCAATGACAACAGATCGAACATGCCTTCCAACACAACAAGCTGGTTGTTGTTATTTTGAATATAACTATAGAACTTTGGGCTACTACTATTTTTAAAAATCTTATTTCGTAACTCCCAACCATTTTTATAGCTCCTTAAGCCTACAGCAAAAAAGGCTTTTTCCTTATATCTGTACCACACTTCCTTGCAGTACGTTTTGGCAACCTTTATGGCTATGCCCCTTGACCTTATATATTGGAGCAGGGCAGGATGCATGATGTCTTGGAATTTAATGATTTTAATATTGGTACATGGGATTATGTTAATTGCCGTTGTATCCCACTGATACCGTTGTTCCATTATGTTAATTGGAATGGAATCACTTAAAAACTCCAAAGCTTCTTTTATGGAACATTTTAGAATCCTACATACCAAGTCTATCACGTTACCCCCAATGCCCTCGCCGTGGTCGTACCATCGGTTTCTGGTTCTGGAAACTTTCAAAGAGGCTTGGGTTTCTGACCGAAAGGGGCTCAGAAACCAAGCTTCTTGTTCCGTTGTGCGATTGGGAAAGTACCCTAATTTTTCCAGTGCCTTTTCCACTGAAAAATTACGGGCTGTTTCACAATTTATTTTTTTTCTTTTCATCAGCTAAATAATTTCTTTTTTCTATTTTCACCTACCTAGTTACCTAATCCTTTATTCATAAGGGTTAAGGCCTTAGGTTGGTTCGAAATTCACCTTACCTTTCTTACCAATCAGGTAAGTTGGAAGGGAAACAGGTAACCTAGTTTTTATTAATCTTACCTAAGAAATTCCCTGTACCTATAAGACATTTAAACCCTTTAGGTAACTAGGTAGGTTGTTTTACCTGTTTATAGGTAATTCCACTTCCCATGGACTGCTTTTAAAAGTTGGTTTTGCCAAATAACCATAAACCTGTCTCTTGGAATGCTTCACGCGCTGAAAGTTAAAACCCGTAAAAGCTTTTCCAATATTTACTTGGTTCAATCTTACGTTTAAACAGGACAATGCGACCATGACATCGGATGCCGTTACAAAATCTTCGATGTCGGTCGATTTTTCATAATACTTGGCAACCAGTTCTTGTTCTGTGGTGAGACTGGTATATTTCTTATTCCGTTCTTCGTTTTCGCGAATATCCTGAATGGATAGTTCTGGATTAAACGTAGTGTCTTTGTAAGCTAAATGATACGCTTGTGTCCATACCTTTTTGATGTCAACCTCTTTTGAATACGCAAAATCAATTTGATCTTTTAGCTCAAAGCACAACCAGCGCACAGACCCCGTTTCATCATTAAGAAAGGAAGACATATTGGTAGATCCCATAAAAGAACATATTCTGGGCAGGGTTGTGTTTTTTCTATCATAGGGCAATCTTTCGTTGATAAAGGTCTTGGAGAAAAAGGCTTTAAGAGCATTGACATCTTTTTTGGAAAGCACTGCCAACTCATCCAGGTTATAAAGAAAATTTCTGCACAGTTGAATTCTTGCATCCTTATCGTTACTGATATCCTCGGCCATATATTCGCTCAATTCAGGAGGGCATAAGTACCTGCACCAGGTCGACTTCCCAGAGCTTTGGCCTTTATGGCTGATTATCAAGGCCTGTTTATTGAAATAATTGGGTTCAAAGGCGCACCGTATGGCCCGAACCAACCATTTCCTTAAATGGTATAAGAAAGCATCATCATCATAGGTTGGCACATAGGAAGCTAATTTAGCAATATGGTCCAACCCGTCCCAATCAGGGAGGGCTTGAAAATACGCTTTAATAGGGTTGTGTTTTTTGATAAGCTCTGACTTGATCAAGATCTCAAGCCTAGCGGAACTAATATCAACTCCTGCTTTGGCCAACTCTATGATCAAAGAGTTCACATTGAGATAATGCCATGATTTGTACCCTTTCAACGATATCTGAAAATCATGTGATATTTCATTATAAAAAATATCATATTTCGAACACAGATATTCGTAGGTATAATCATAAATTGTTTTCTTTTTGGGGTCTTTAACGAGATAAAGCTCATTGTTTGTTGAAGCCATGTCATACGGTCTGGTAAACGGCGAAAAGTGTTACCATTTAATTAAAAAATGTTTTTGTAAATCGTAATTCTTTACCTTCTTTTATTTCTAAAAGAATTTGTAATAGCATGCGTCTCAACCTCATTCTTAGATTTACGACTATTTTGCAGTAACCATTCCACAAGTTTCTTCTTCTCAAAAAAGACCATTTTACCATTGGGTTTGGAGTGTGGAATTTTTCCGGAAGCTGTGAGTTTGTAAAGATAACTTCTGGATATGCCCGTATAATCACTGGCTTCATCAAAGGTCAATACCTCTTTGCTTCCTACAAGTAGTTTTTCTAAACGATCCAATCGTTCCAGTATTAAAATAGTGTCCATTTTTATTGTTTTAAGGTTAATAAAATGAACAAAAGCGCTTTTGTTACCCCTTATGGGATTATGGTAATAAAGGTATAAAACGAGGCTATTGAAAGAAAAAATAAAATCAATTATTTATTCACAAATAATTGATATACAATAAGTTAATATAAATATGATCAAATTTAATTAAGTTTTTAGTCTGTGATATTTCCGTATGTCATATGCCATCAAACGGTATCAAATTTAATGGAAATAAAACGTCCTTTTTTGTGCTGATTTTGGGTTATTAACAATGGAAGTCTTTGATTTTATAAAATATTGGGGTTAAAGCGCAAATTTTTGAATAATATAACATGTTTAATTAGGTATAAAACACTGTTATAATTTAAGATTATTGAATAATTAAAAAAATGATACCCAATTAAACTAATTCGTATCAAATTAATACAAATTTAATTAAATCTCTTTTCTGCGTGCAAATTGCGTGCAAATTAAAAAGGCTTTAAAAGGTAAAACCTTGTAAAGCCTTGCTATCACTGTGGAGAAGATGGGATTCGAACCCACGACCTCTTGACTGCCAGTCAAGCACTCTAGCCAACTGAGCTACATCCCCAACTAATTATTTTAATTCGCTTAACACTAAAACGGGTAAGCTACTATTAAAATCTTTTTTGTAAATCTGGTTTTTCTCCCATTGCTTCATGAAAAACCCTCTTTTACGTCTTACAACACAAAGCATATCAGGGTTATGTAATTTATAATGCTCTAAAACCCCATGATATGTGGTTGGGTTTTCAGAATACGTTACATCCGAAACAATACCAGATAATTCATCGTTAATATCAAAATCACCTTCATTATAATAAGGTGTTTTAACCAATAATAAATTCACAACAGCTTTAAAATTATCTTTTACAGCTTTTAATGGACTAAGTACGCCTTCTTTTTTAATAATTGCCGATTTTACTGCCATTAAAATGGTTTCAATAGGCTTAAAAATATAACCCTCCGGAATTATTAACGTTGGAATGATTGTTTGCTTCACAATTTTTCCAGAAGTTTTTCCTAAAAACACCTCTTCATCTTCCGAGTAAATTCTAGGTTCAATTAAAATTAAATCAATACTTGCGGCTTTGCAAACCAGCTCTATGGTATCAACAAATTTTCCTTTAAGTGCCCTTACTACAACCTCAACATTTTTTGTGTTCACTTTAGAAACCAAATCGTTTAAATAATTAAGCGTATCTTCTTCTAAAATATGATCAATCTTTATCATCGTGCCTGCTTTAGTGTAAACATTATATACTTGAACTACATAAAGTTTAGCTCCAAAGGCTTGGGCAAAATCTACAGCATATTGTAAATTGCTTAATGCATTTTTGGAAGCTCCAACAGGTACTAAAATATTTTTCATGTTGTAATTAATTTAATGCAAAAGTAATTAATTAAATGTATTGCATAAAATTCTGAACAAATATAGACGAAATTAATCTGTACTTTTTAATTAATTCATAATAAAAAACATACTTTCTATTACTATAAATTTATATAACAAATATTTTTACATTTGTCCTTTAAATTCAACAACTATGGATATTTTAAGTTTTATAAGTGGTAATGGCCTATTTTTGGTTTTAGCCCTTGTTTTAATAATTGTGTATTTTGTAAACAGAAGAAAAAGACGCTAACTAACGTGTTTTTAGCCACCCTGTTATACTTAAACGCTCGGTATTTACCGGTTTTACTTCGTGTTCAATAATTTGGCTTTCAAAAATAACCACACGCCCAGGAAACGGATAGATTACCTTTTCAACTTCCTCACCATTTTCATTTAAATACAACACCAATTCACCGCCATTTTCGGGCAACCAACCATCTTCATTTAAATAACAAACAAATGATAATTTTCGCCTGTCGTCATTCTGAAATGTATCAATATGTCTTTTATAAAAAGTATCTTTCGGATATATGGCATAGTGAAACTCTTTGTGCAAAATACCCAAAAAACAGGTTCTGTTTAAGTAATTAACCAAATCGTTTATTTTATCAAAAAATAACAATTCTGCGTCATTCACATTGCTTTCATCCATCCACAAGATAACATCGCCTCTAATAGATTTTACAATGGTTTCATTCAACCTATTTCCAATCGCAGCTTTTTTAAAACTGTCCTCTTCATATTTTTCTTGAATAGATTGTCTTAAAACGGCAACTTCTTCATCACTGAAAAAATTCTCAACAATACTAAATTGCTGCTTTCCAATATCCGAAATTATCTGTTCGTACAGCGAATTCTCAACAAAATCAATTGATTCAAAAAGATGATTCATAAGTATTTAGCAATAAATCTCTTATCCAGATTGAACAAAAGCGCGCAAATGTAATCTAAAAACAAATTGCTTTTACAAAACAACTATCTTTGTACTTTAAATTTTTCTAAAATGAGCTTTATTCGCATCACAAAACAATTCTCTTTCGAAACCGGACACGCTCTTTACGGGTACGATGGCAAGTGCAAAAACGTACACGGACACAGCTACAAACTATCGGTTACAGTAATTGGAAAACCTATTGCAGATACCAAAAACGTAAAATATGGCATGGTTATAGATTTTGGCGATTTAAAAAAAATAGTGAAAGAAGAGATTGTAAACGTGTTCGACCATGCCACCGTTTTCAATAAAAACACACCACATGTAGAGCTTGCAAAAGAACTTGAAGACCGCGGTCACAATGTATTACTTGTTGACTATCAACCAACTAGCGAAATGATGGTAATCGATTTTGCAAAAAAAATAAAACGCCGTTTGCCAGAAAACATCGATTTGCATTCTCTAAAACTTCAAGAAACAGACAGCTCTTTTGCCGAATGGTTTGCTTATGATAATATTTAAGGCGTTCCCCTATCGGGTCGGGCTATACATTACAATCTTTTTAAACGTCTTTGCGAGGACGAAGAACGAAGCAATCTGCTAAATCATTACTCAGCCAAAACTTAGGTGTTTTTCAAATTTAAAAAGGATTTTCATTTCTATCCCTAACGCAGCTATGTGCAGTGATAAAGCAAATATTCATGCATTAGTGGCATAATCACCCATAATCTTCATTATTTTTACGCCATAACAATAAGATTCCTGTCTTTGCAGGAATTATTTATATTTACCGCATGAATATTCCAGAAGGAAAAAAAATATATTTCGCCTCCGATAACCATTTGGGAGCGCCAACTATAGAAGCTTCTCGCCCACGCGAAAAAAAGTTTGTGGCTTGGTTAGACAGCGTTAAACACGATGCTGCTGCTATATTTTTAGTAGGCGATTTATTCGACTTTTGGTTTGAGTACAAAACCGTAGTGCCGAAAGGCTTTACAAGAACTTTAGGCAAACTTGCCGAAATTACAGATGCTGGAATTCCTGTTTACTTTTTTGTTGGTAACCACGATTTATGGATGAATGGCTATTTTCAAGAAGAATTGAACATTCCCGTTTACCACAAACCCAAAGAATTTACCTTTAACAATAAAACCTTTTTTATTGGTCATGGCGATGGTTTAGGCCCTCACGATAAAGGTTATAAACGCATGAAAAAGGTGTTTACCAACCCGTTTTTTAAGTGGATTTTTAGGTGGACACACCCAGATATTGGCGTTAAAATAGCCCAATACCTGTCGGTAAAAAACAAATTGATTTCGGGTGATGATGACGCTAAATTTCTTGGCGAAGACAACGAATGGTTGGTGCAATATTCCAAAGAAAAACTAAAAAACAAACACCGCGATTATTTTATTTTTGGCCACCGCCATTTGCCTATGGAAATCAGCCTAAATGAAAATTCAAAATACATCAATCTAGGCGATTGGATTTCTTATTACACCTACGGCGTTTTTGATGGAGAAAATTTTGAATTGAAAGAGTTTTAAAAACACTATTTTAGATCTCACAGGTTTTAAAAACCTGTGGGGTCTCGTTTTTTTTTAACTTCAGTCTTTATTATGTTCTTCCAAATCCTTAGTTAAATCCAGCTTTCTAAAAGTTGGGGACACAATTCCTGTAGTAACAACGGTAATCAACGTCATGGTGCCTCCAAAAACAACCGCAGTTACTGTACCCATAAGTTTAGCAGTCACGCCACTTTCAAAAGCGCCTAACTCATTTGAAGACCCAACAAACATGGAGTTAACTGATGATACACGCCCCCGCATATGATCCGGTGTTTTAATTTGTAAAATAGTTTGACGGATAACCATGGATACACCATCAGTCACGCCACTGAAAAATAATGCCAGAACAGAAATCCAAAATACAGACGACAGTCCAAACACAATAATGCTAACCCCGAAACCAAAAATAGCTACGAGCAATTTCATACCGGCATTTTTACTAATGGGTATGTAAGCAGTAACCAACATGGTTAAAAAAGCACCTACCGCAGGAGCTGCTCGTAATACACCAAAGCCTTCACTTCCTACTTTTAAAATATCTTGGGCAAAAACAGGTAAAAGCGCAATAGCACCACCAAATAATACGGCAACCATATCTAAAGTCATGGCCCCTAAAATGGCTTTGGTTTTAAATACAAAACGTACGCCTTCTTTTAAACTTTCAATAACGGGTTCGCCAATTTTCGGATTTAAAATAGGTTTCCGTTTTATCTGTAAAAGAATGATAAATGATAAAAGTACCAACCCAAAAATAATGCAAAGCGACCAATGTACCCCAATCCATCCAATAAAGAAACCGCCAAACGCGGGTCCCAAAACCGAAGCCATTTGCCATGTAGAACTGTTCCAAGTGGCAGCGTTAGGATATACTTTTTTAGGTACTATTAATGCTACTAATGAGAAAATAGTGGGTCCGAAAAATGAACGCAAAAACCCACCAAAAAACACTAAAGCATAAATACTGTACAATATGGTTTTTGTTTCCCAATTACCAGTTACTTTGTCCCACGTTAATAAAAACAAGCCTAAACTAATTAAAGAAAAAGCTGCAATACATAATGCTAGTAAGTTCCGTTTTTCTTTTTGATCTACTATATGACCCGCAAACAGTGCCATGGTAAAAGCAGGTATTATTTCCATTAAGCCAATAACTCCCAGTGATAATGGGTCTTTAGTTAAACTGTACACTTCCCATTCTATAACAATAAATTGCATGGACCAACCAAAAACAAGCACAAAACGAACCAGTAAAAATATGTTGAATTCTTTAATACGTAAAGCGGCATACGGGTCGGTTTTTGCCATGGCTTTCTATGGTTTAATATCGCGCAGTTTTAATTGTAAACTCACATTCCCTTGCCATTCATTTTCATCAACAGAATAAACTGCTTTAAAGGTTTTTCTATTAGAAATAATATCAAATTTATCGCCCATACCAAAACCGATGGCTACCATACTTTTAGATTGAGATTGGGCAACGGTTATTCTTAAGTGGGTTTTATCTTCCCCAACACATTTTCCATAACCTGTATCAATCAAATTATCTGTCATAAAAACAGGCGTCATGTTATTAGGTCCAAAAGGTGCAAACTGTTTTAAAATCCTGTAGAATTTTGGAGTGATGTCTTCCAAATTAATTTTAACATCAATTTTAATTTCGGGCGTTAAAAGGTTTCTGTTGATAGTTTTTGAAACCTCATCTTCAAAAGCTTGTTTAAAAGCTTCGTAATTTTCCTCTAAAAGTGTTAAACCCGCAGCATATTTGTGCCCTCCGAACTGTTCAATATGTTCGCTGCACGCTTCCAAAGCATTATAAATATCAAAATCTCGCACAGAACGTGCCGAAGCAGCCAACTTATCACCGCTTTTTGTAAATACCAAAGTAGGCCTGTAATACGTTTCGGTTAGTCTAGAAGCCACAATACCAATAACGCCTTTATGCCAATCTTGATGGTAAACAACAGTAGTAAGGCGGTCTTGTTCGTTTTGTTCTTCAATTTGCTTAAGAGCTTCTTCTGTAACCTGTTTATCAGTTTCACGTCTATCTATATTGTATTCGTTAATTTCCGAAGCATACTTAGCAGCCAAATCGTGTTCTTCCTCTGTTAATAGCCTTACCGCAAAATTACCGTGTTCCATACGTCCTGCGGCATTAATACGTGGTGCTACTACAAAAACCACGTCGGTAATAGTTAATTCCGTTTTGTCAACTTGACTTAAAATAGCTTTTATTCCTGGTCTTGGATTGGTGTTTATTACCATTAACCCAAAATATGCCAATACTCTGTTTTCACCATCAATGGGAACAATATCGGCTCCAATGGCGGTTGCTACCAAATCTAAATATCCCATTAAATCTTCAGTAGATAAACCATCCTTTTGGGCTAAGGCTTGTATGAGCTTAAAACCAACGCCACAACCACACAACTCTTTATACGGGTAGTTGCAATCTTCTCTTTTAGGATCTAAAACGGCTGCTGCTTCTGGAATTTTTTCCGCAGGTCTATGATGGTCACAAATAATAAAATCTATACCTAATTCTTTGGCATAATCTACTTTATCGACTGATTTTATTCCGCAATCTAAAGCTATTATAAGTGTGAAATTATTTTCTAAAGCAAAATTGATGCCTTTATATGATATACCATAACCCTCATCATATCTATTAGGGATGTAGGTATAAACCAAATTGTATTTCGATTTTAAATAAGATGCCATAAGGGCTACGGAAGTAGTTCCATCTACATCATAATCGCCATATACCAGAATATTTTCACTATTAGCCATGGCCTTTTCTATTCTGGCTACGGCTTTATCCATATCTTTCATTAAATACGGATCGTGCAAATCATCTAAACTTGGTCTAAAAAACGTTTTCGCATCTTCATACGTTTCAACACCACGCTGTATCAACAATGTTGCCACCACAGCATCTACTTGAAGTGCCTTTTGCAAGACTTCAATCTTATTAGAATCGGGTTTGGGTTTTATTGTCCAGCGCATGTCCCCTTTTATTCCCATTGGGGAAATCATTATAGTTTTTAATTTTTATGAAAATGGGTTTCTATAGTCAATTCTGCAAACTGACGGAACATTTCCATAACACCACAATATTTTTCAACCGATAAATCGACCGCTTTTTGAAGTTTCTTTTCGCTTAAATTATCACCATAAAAATGAAAATGCATCGCAACCTTATCATAAAATTTAGGATGCTCTTCCGTTAGATTTGCTTCAATATCTATCTTAAAATCGGCAACATCCAATTTCATTTTTTTTATAAGCAAAGCAACATCTAAACCTGAACAACCTGCTAAAGCCGATAGCATCAACGCTTTTGGACGATAGCCTTCACCATTGCCATCATTTTCTGGTCCTGCATCAATAAACAAATTATGTCCAGATGGGTTTGTACTCTCAAATTTCATGTTACCCAACCATGTAGTTGTAATATGATTCGTCATTTTCTTAATCTATTTTATTACTTGTAAACGTCAAAAATACGTATTAATTATTCAAAAAAAACATTCAATGTAATTTGTTACACACATATATATAAATCATAATTTATACGCTAATGCACTGAAAATGTTCTATTAAAAACCTTGTTTTTTATTTAAAATTAAATACCAAACAGATTTAACTATTTCTATTAAAGGCTATTAAACATTCTTTAAGTTTAATTAAATCGTTTTTAGTGTGATTAGGTGTAATAACGATTCTGCACATTTCTTTTTTATAGGTTGGATATTTAAAATTGGTTATGATGATTCCTCTTTCATATAAATTTTCAAATATTTTTTCATCTTCACAATAAATAACTGGGTAGTTTTTATTGTATTTGAAATCAGAATTCAAATGGAAACCATCAAACAAAAACTCTAAATTAACTTGCAACTTTTTTTGTTGTGCTTTAATTATATCTTGTGAAAGCATAAAGGCTTCTAAATAAGCAGGACTTATACTTGACGACGAAATAAAATCGGGTTCGGTTTTTAAAGAATCTATGAAGTTTTTATCGGAAGCAGCAATCCCTCCAGAAATTCCTAAGGCTTTTCCCAAAGACGACACCATAATTTTTCTGACTAGATTTTTATTTGAAATGGCATTAAAAATACCTTCAATATAAATGCCCACAATTCCCAAACTATGAGACTCATCAATCACCAGAGTTATTTTTTTGTTTGAAGGAATGTCGTTTAAAAACTCGAAACTTGTGGGTGTTACTTCTAAACCTAAAAAAGCATCGGCAGTTATAACAATGTTTTCAGCCGTATTGTTTAGCAAATTTGGATGCAACTTTTCATTTACAAACAATGGTAAGCTCTTATTTTGTAAAATGGCCGGATGCGTTTTTGGATAGTGATAAAAGGTGTTTTCAGATTTTGATAAATATTCAACAACCAATTTACCCGCTAAAGTACCAGACGAATAAGTAACAGCAGCTTCCGCTTTAATTAATTTTGCAATTAGTTTTTCAGCTTCGTCAAAAATGGCCAGTTTAATATTAGCATTCCTGGAACTTCCATAGGCTGTACCCCATTTTTTCATTCCTGAAATAACATTATTCTGAAAACCGGAATGCGTTGCCAACCCCAAATAGGCAGTGCCTCCAAAATATAAAAACGGTTTGCCTTTAACTATTATTTCTCTATCGGGAAATGTGTCGATAACCATAAAATCTAAATTAAAGAAACACCGGTTCCGTTTAAATTGCTGTAGTGTACAACGCCATTTTTAATAGTGACGCCATTAGCAATATCTTCAGACAATAACAAAGCGCCATCCATATCTACATAATCTAAAAGTGGCAATACATGTGCGATAGCAGAAATGCCTACCGAAGATTCCGTCATGCAACCCACCATGGTTTTCATGTTGAGCTCTTTGGCGTGAACCAACATGCGTCTTGCTGGTGTTAAGCCACCACATTTTACCAATTTTACGTTAATCCCATGAAAATGATTGTAACATTTGGCAACATCGGCTTCTATTTGGCAACTTTCATCAGCAATAACCGGCAATACTGATTTTTGATACAGTTCTTTATGCCCATCCCAATCATCGGCTTTTAAGGGTTGCTCTAAAAACTCAACCCCCAGTTCTCTTAATGCTTGTGCATTTTTAATGGTTTCATCAACCGTCCAACCACAATTCGCATCAATTCTAAAAATGGCGTTGGTGTGTTTTCGTAATTCGGTAACAATTTTAATATCTTCTTTAGTGCCCAGTTTTATTTTGTAAATGGGCCACGGCAACTCCTTCATTTTTGAAACCATTTTCTCAACCGTATCAATGCCTATAGTATAATTGGTTAATGGGTTGTTTGAAACATTATAACCCCAAAGTTCATACAGTTTTTTGCCTTTCTGCTTAGCATATAAATCGTTATATGCCAAATCTAAAGCACATAATGCAAACATGTTATGTTTTAAATGTGGGTACATTTGTTGCCAAAATGTTTCGGGTAAAACATTAGAAAATGATTCTATTAAGGGTTGTGTTTCCGTAATGGTGTCTATCATTTTTTGAACCGTAATATTGTAATATGGATTGGAAGTCGCTTCGCCAAAACCTGAAAAATCACCATCTTTTAATTCTACAATTAGCGTTGGTTGCTCATTGTACGACTCTCTATAAATTGAAAATGTATGCTTTAATTTTAAATTGAATGCCCTTAAAATAACTTCCATAAAAACCTTTGTATGATTGATGGAAGTTAATAAAATTTATAGGATTGTATGACGGTTGTAGTTGTTATTTTTGCCACAAATGCACAAATGCTTTTTAAAACGAAAAGCTAAATAATTTTTTTAACTCTATTTTTCAACTCTGGCAAAACCTCCTTACTAAACCAAGGGTTCTTTGTCAACCAAAACCTGTTTCGAGGTGATGGATGCGGTAATGGCAAATACGTTGGTAAATAGTCTTTAAAATTAGCAACCGTTTCGGTTAGTGTATTCTTTGCTTGCTTTCCTAAATAATAGTTTTGTGCGTACATGCCAATTAAAATAATCAACTCCACATCTGGTAAGTGTTCTAACAAGGGTTTATGCCATTGTGGTGCACATTCTGGACGTGGTGGTAAATCGCCCGTTTTTCCTTTTCCTGGATAACAAAACCCCATGGGCATGATGGCAAATTTTGTGGCATCATAAAATTCTTCTTCGGTAACGCCCAACCAGTTTCTTAATTGGTTTCCGCTAGGGTCGTTCCAAGGAATGCCTGTTTTATGCACTTTGGTTCCGGGTGCTTGACCAATGATAACAATTTTAGCGTCGGGATGCGCCACTACAATGGGTCGCGAACCTAAAGGCAAGTGTTTTTCGCAGATGGTACATTGTTTAATATGTAATAACAAGTCTTGCATTTACAGCAAAAAACTATTTAAGTTTTAACGGTTCGCCTTCAAAAATCAAACCTTCAAAACCTGTTTTCATAAAGTTTCTAATGTTTTGATGGCCTGCACCATTGGGGTCGTTTAACACATCATCAAAATAAAATTTTCCGAAACATGCCAACGCTTCATCTTTTGTAAAACCTTGCAGTTTGGCAAAGGCGAACAATTTACACGATCCTGAGTTTTCACCTGCATTGTTTTGCAATTCGCCATTTTTAAAAGCGGTTGGTGTAAACTCGTGGTTTGATTCTATTACAGCCATGGTTTCAGAAAACTCGATGCTGTTTGGGGTATCTTTTAATTTTTGTTTAAATACGTCTAAATTCATTATTAATATATTCTATTTTTTTCCACCAACCACAATAACAATTTCTCCTTTTGGTGGTTTATTGGTGTAATATTCTAATACTTCTTTGGCGGTGCCGCGTATGGTTTCTTCATACAGTTTTGTAAGTTCTCTAGATACAGAAACTTCTCGGTCTTCACCAAAATACTCGCAAAAATGCCCCAATGTTTTTATTAATTTATGCGGACTTTCGTAAAAAATAATGGTTCTGGTTTCTTCGGCGAGTAACAACAAACGTGTTTGTCTGCCTTTTTTTACGGGTAAAAATCCTTCAAACACAAACTTATCGTTTGGCAAGCCAGAATTTACCAATGCTGGTACAAACGCAGTAGCTCCGGGCAAACAATCTACTTCTATATTGTTTTCAATACAAGCACGTGTGAGTAAAAATCCAGGATCGGAAATGGCTGGGGTTCCTGCATCGCTTACTAAAGCTACGGTGGTGCCGCCTTTTAATTTTTGAATCAAATTCTCAACCGTTTTATGCTCGTTGTGCATGTGGTGCGACTGCATGTGGGTTGAAATTTCATAATGCTTCAATAATTTCCCTGAAGTTCGGGTGTCTTCGGCAAGTATTAAATCGACTTCCTTTAAAACTTCAACAGCTCTAAAAGTCATGTCTTTTAAATTTCCAATAGGTGTTGGTACAATGTAAAGTTTACTCATTAACTAAATCTACTTTCTAAAATTTGAAGAAAGCGTGCTTCAAATTCTTCTTTATTAACCCAATTATTGTAATCTGGTTTTACAATACTTATCAAAAATCCTTGTGCATTTTCAAAGGAATCAAAAGAATTTAATTGAGACATAACACGCTCATAATCTTCACTTTTACCGTCAAACAAGTGTTTTATAAAAGCTATCTTATCATTTAATCCAATGTTTAATCCGCCATTTTTCAATTTATCATTCAACGATTTTTTTTCGTTAAAGATACCATTCGATACTTTATTAACTGGTTCAAAAACAGGCATGTCTTTAAAACCAGACATTAAATCGTCCAAATCATTTTTGTGGTATTCCTGTTTAGAAATTGCCTCTTCTATAACTACATCAATGTCCTCAGGTTCAATTGGCATGTGTGCCACCATATCTTTAATAGTTGCTATACCTGGCTCCATAATATGGTCGTCTTCAACTTCATCTAAATTGATATAAATTTTATCTTCAATTTCAATATTATCACTTATTTTGTTGTTGAATGCGCTGTCTAACATGCCAAAAAAAGACGAGTCGTTACCAATGGTTGGTAAGTCTCCCTCAAAATTTTCGTTGGCAAATTTTAATACTGATAGTTTTTCAAAAAGGGCTGATACTTCAGCGTGCATTTTAATAACATCTTCTTTCCCTTTTAATTTAAGAATTCTGTGTGCAATACTCATCAACTCCGACTCTAACTTCTTCTTCATTGTTATAAATTTTAAATTATTGCTATTTAGGCTTTTGTTTTTTAATAAATTTACGCCACCTTTATACAAACGAATAATCGCTTTATTTTAGTGTTAAAATTACGAAATGTTTCTTGAAAATACAGTAAATCATAAAGAACAATTTGGATGGATAGAAGTTATCTGTGGCTCTATGTTTTCTGGAAAAACCGAAGAATTGATTCGAAGACTTAAACGTGCACAATTTGCAAGACAGAAAGTAGAGATTTTTAAGCCTACTATTGATGTACGTTATAACGAAGATATGGTGGTATCTCACGATGCCAATCAAATTCGTTCCACACCCGTTCCTGCGGCAGCTAACATTCCTATTTTAGCCGATGGTTGTGATGTAGTTGGTATTGATGAAGCACAATTTTTTGATGATGAAATTGTGCGTGTTTGCAACGATTTAGCCAACAAAGGAGTTCGGGTTATTGTAGCGGGACTGGATATGGACTTTAAAGGTAACCCCTTCGGTCCCATGCCCAATTTAATGGCAACCGCCGAATATGTTACCAAAGTACATGCCGTTTGCACCAGAACAGGCAATTTAGCGCAATACAGTTATAGAAAGGGGAAAAGCGATAATTTGGTTTTATTAGGTGAAGTGGATGAATACGAACCCTTAAGTAGAGCTGCATACTACAAAGCCATGACACGCGATAAAGTAAGAAACATGAAAGTAAACGATGCCGAAGAAGTGGCTCCAAAACCACAAAACCCCAATGCCTAAAGCTCAAGAAACCGTACTTGAAATTGATTTAAATGCACTAAAACATAATTTTGAGCATCTAAAATCGAGACTGAACAACAATACCAAATTTATGGCGGTTGTTAAAGCCTTTGCTTATGGAAGTGATGCTTGCGAAATTGCAAATTATTTACAAACCCTCGCTGTAGATTATTTTGCCGTGGCGTTTGTGCACGAAGGTGTACAACTTAGAAAAGCAGGCATTACCAAACCCATTTTAGTACTGCATCCGCAAGCTGCAAATTTTAAAATTTTAATTGATAATTGTTTAGAACCCAATTTATATAACGCTAAAATTTTAAGTGAATTTATTGCTATCGCTTCCGCGGAAAAATTGCACGAATATCCAGTTCATATAAAATTTAACACAGGTTTAAATCGTTTGGGGTTTTCTGAAAATGATGTCGATTTTATTGCTGAAAAACTAAAAGAAACCAATGCTATAATAGTAAAATCTATATTTTCACATTTGGCGGCCAGTGAAGATTTAAACGAAAAAGAATTCACTATAAATCAAATTGAAAAGTTCAAATCAATTGCTAAAAAAGTAACGCAATCTTTGGACTATAAACCTTTGCTTCATATTTGTAATACTTCAGGAACACTAAATTATCCCGAAGCACATTTTGATATGGTAAGAAGTGGCATTGGATTGTATGGCTTTGGAAATTCAGAAAAAGAAAACAAAAATTTCAAACCTATTGGCTCTTTAAAAACCATTATTTCTCAAATACACACTATAAATAAAGGTGAATCTATTGGTTATAATCGCGCTTATAAAACGGACAAACTATTAAAATCGGCTACCCTACCAATTGGTCATGCCGATGGTATTGGCAGACAGTATGGCAAAGGCAAAGGCTATGTAATAATCAACAACCAAAAAGCATATATTTTAGGAAATGTATGTATGGACATGATTATGGTGGATATTACTAACATTATTTGCAAAGAAGGTGATGAAGTTATTGTTTTTGGTCCAAACTCCACTGCTGAAAATTTAGCCAAAACAGCCCATACCATTTCTTACGAACTTATTACGGCTATCTCTCAGCGGGTAAAACGCACTTTTGTTGGAAATTAAATAATTTTAAATTAAAAGTGACTTTTTCACTATATTAGGGTCATATAACCATAACCACTAAAAACTAATAAATTATGTTAAAAGAATTTAAAGATTTCGCAATGAAGGGTAACCTTGTAGACATTGCGGTTGCTTTTGTAATGGGTGCTGCCTTTAACAAAGTAGTTACTTCATTTACTGCCGGAATTGTATCACCGCTAATTGGATTAATATTCCAATCCGATTTCAATGATTTAAAATATGTTATCACACCAGGAATTGCTGATGAAGCAGGTACTGTTACTGGTGAAATTGCTGTGCTTTACGGTAGTTTTTTAACAAGTTTAATAGACTTTATTATTGTGGCATTTGTGATGTTCATGATTATAAAAGGTATTAACAAAACCAAGAAAAAAGAAGAGGAAAAACCAGCACCTCCAGCAGGACCAACTCAAGAAGAATTACTTATTCAAATTAGAGATTTGCTTAAAAAATAACAATGTGTTAAATATATAACAATGTGTTATTTGTTGTTAAAAAGCCCTCGTTTTTATAAAACAAGGGCTTTTTTTTGGTTCTAAAAAAGAATTATTAATTAGTTTTGCCTTGTAAATTTTATTGAAACTTTAAAATAAATTAAAATGAAAGTAGCTGTTGTTGGTGCCACTGGTATGGTAGGCGAAGTGATGCTGAAAGTTCTTGCTGAACGTAATTTTCCTGTAACTGAATTGCTTTTAGTAGCATCTGAACGTTCGGTTGGAAAAAAATTAACATATAACAATAAAGAATATCCCGTAATTGGTTTAGCCGATGCTGTGGCTGCAAAACCACAAATCGCTATTTTCTCGGCGGGTGGTGATACCTCTTTAGAATGGGCGCCAAAATTTGCTGAAGCTGGTACAACGGTGGTTGATAATTCTTCAGCTTGGAGAATGGACCCTACTAAAAAATTAGTGGTTCCAGAAATCAATGCGAACGAATTAACTAAAGACGATAAAATTATTGCAAACCCAAACTGCTCAACCATTCAAATGGTATTAGCTTTATCTGGGCTTCATAAAAAATATAAAATGAAGCGTGTGGTAGTTTCTACTTACCAATCGGTTTCTGGTACAGGTGTAAAAGCTGTAAAACAGTTAGAAAATGAAATGGCTGGTATTGACGGTGAGATGGCTTATCCTTACCCAATTAATAGAAACGTATTACCTCATTGCGATATGTTTTTAGAAAATGGTTATACCAAAGAGGAAATGAAATTGGCTAGAGAGCCTCAAAAAATATTTAACGATAAAACATTTTCGGTAACTGCCACTGCGGTGCGTGTTCCTACTTCTGGTGGACATTCAGAAGCTGTAAATGTACAGTTTGAAAACGATTTTGATTTGGCTGATGTTAGACAAATATTAAGCGACACGCCTGGGGTTGTTTTACAAGATAACACAGCAACAAACAGTTATCCAATGCCAATGTTTGCACACGATAAAGATGACGTTTTTGTTGGTCGTTTACGTAGAGATGAGTCGCAACCAAACACATTAAATATGTGGATTGTTGCCGATAATTTACGCAAAGGTGCTGCAACAAATGCCATTCAAATTAGTGAGTATTTAATTGCAAACAACTTAGTATAATTTTCACTAAACCTTTACATATAAAGCTTCTGTATTTTTGGTACAGGAGCTTTTTTGATTATTTTTGAGAGCAATGCAACTAGTCCGTTTACCTTAAGGCTAATCTTTTATGAAAAAAGGAAAAAGATAATATTGTGAATTACCCAAAAACGAAAACCGTTGATACTGTTGATATTTACTTTGGTACGGAAGTAAAAGACCCATATCGTTGGCTGGAAGATGACAGAAGTAAAGAAACCGAAGCTTGGGTAAAAGCTCAAAACGAATGTACAGCAAAATATCTAAAGCAAATTCCCTATATAAAACAACTCAAAGAACGCCTTTCTTCAATCTGGAATTATGAAAAAATAGGAGCTCCTTTTATTGAAGGCGATTACACCTATTTTTCAAAAAATGACGGTTTACAAAACCAAAATGTTATTTACCGAAAAAAAGAAAACGGTAAGGAGGAAGTCTTTTTAGACCCTAATACGTTTTCTAAAAATGGTACTACCTCATTGGATGCTTTAAGTTTTTCCAAAGACGGTAGCCTTTTGGCTTATTCTATTTCTGAAGGTGGTAGCGATTGGCGCAAAGTAATTGTTTTGAATGTTGAAACTAAAAAACAAATTGAAAATACCTTAATTGATATAAAATTCAGCCAGATTTCCTGGTACAAAAACGAAGGCTTTTATTATTCAAGCTACGATAAGCCAAATGGCAGCGAATTATCTGCCAAAACCGATCAACATAAAGTATATTATCATAAACTTGGAACACCTCAAAGCGAAGACACCATTGTTTATGGTGCAACACCTGAAGAAAAACACAGATACATTTATGCCAATGTTACGGAGGACAATCAGTTTTTAATCTTAACACCTCGGGTATCAACCTCGGGTAACAAACTATTTATTAAAGATCTATCTAATAAAAAAAGCAAATTAATTACCATTTTGAATGATACCAATAGTGATTCTTACATTATTCAAAATAAAGGCAGCAATTTATTTATTGTAACCAACCTAAATGCCCCAAACAAAAAAATAGTATCGGTTAATGCATCAAATCCAACACCAGAACATTGGGTAGATGTAATTCCAGAAACCGAATTTGTTTTAACCCCATCAAAAGGCAGTGGTTTTTTCTTTGCAAATTATATGGTTGATGCCATTTCAAAAGTAAAACAATACGATTATCAAGGCAATCTTATTAGAGAAATAGAGCTCCCCGGTTTAGGGACAGCCGATGGTTTCAGCGGTAAAAAGGAAGATGAGATCATATATTATTCATTCACCAATTATAATACGCCTTCAAATATTTATAAGTTGAATCCGAAAACAGGTGAAACGAGTTTATATTGGAAACCAAAAATAGATTTTAACAGTAATGCTTACGAAAGTAACCAAGTATTTTACTCATCAAAAGACGGCACTAAAATCCCTATGATTTTAACGCATAAAAAAGATTTAAAATTCGACAGTAAAAACCCAACCATCCTTTATGGTTATGGCGGTTTCAACATAAGTTTAACCCCCGCATTTAGTATAACCAATGCCGTTTGGATGGAACAGGGTGGCATCATAGCCGTTCCTAATTTACGTGGTGGTGGCGAATATGGCAGAAAATGGCACGATGCCGGGACACAATTAAAAAAACAAAACGTATTTGATGATTTTATCGCTGCAGCAGACTACTTAATTGCTAATAATTATACCTCACCAAATTATTTAGCAATTCGAGGAGGGTCTAATGGTGGCTTACTGGTAGGTGCGGTTATGACGCAACGTCCCGATTTGGCTCAAGTAGCATTGCCCGCAGTGAGCGTTTTAGACATGCTGCGTTACCATACCTTCACTGCTGGTGCAGGTTGGGCATACGATTATGGCACTGTTGAAGATTCTAAAGAGATGTTTGAATATCTCAAAAATTATTCCCCTATACATAACGTAAAAAAAAGTGTAGAATATCCAGCAACCTTAATAACCACTGGCGATCGCGACGACCGTGTAGTACCCGCACACAGTTTTAAATTTGCTGCCCAATTGCAAAGTAAACAAACTGGTACAAACCCAACGCTTATCCGTATTGAAACTGATTCGGGCCATGGAGCAGGAACGCCGGTTAGTAAAACCATTGAACAATATGCGGATATTTTTGGGTTTACCCTTTTTAATATGGGCTTTCAGGAATTGCCAAATAAAATCAATAAACACTAAAATATGCTTAGGTTCGAGCCTTTCGACTGTGCTCAAGATAAACCAAGTCGATAACTATTAAAAACCTCTCGGCTGCGCTCGAGTAGACAACAAAAAGTCAATGTTACAAGTAAATAATCTAACCTTTCAATATAAAAAACAACCTATTTTAAAGGACATTAGTTTTTCAGTTAAAACTGGTGAGCATTTTTCTGTTATTGGTGAAAGTGGTTCAGGAAAAAGCACCCTTTTAAAGCTAATTTACGGCACTTTCGATTTAAATGAAGGCCATATTTTTTGGAAAGAAAACGAAATTTTAGGTCCAAAGTACAACCTAATTATAGGACCTAAGTACATGAAATATGTGGCTCAAGAATTTGATTTAATGCCTTTTATTACCGTTGCCGAAAATATTGGTGCTTTTCTTTCTAACTTTTATCCTGAAGAAAAACAAACTCGAATTCAAGAGCTTTTAGATGTTATTGAATTAACGTCTTATGCGAATATTAAAGTAAAAGAATTAAGTGGCGGACAAAAACAACGTGTTGCCATTGCTAGAGCCATTGCTAAACAACCCGAGGTTTTATTGTTAGACGAACCGTTTAGCCATATCGATAATTTTAAAAAACAATCGTTACGCCGTAATCTTTTTAAATATCTGAAAGAAAAAAATATTACTTGTATAGTAGCTACTCATGATAAAGATGATGTACTTTCATTTTCAGACCACATGATAGTGTTGCACGAAGCTAAAATTATGGCAACAGGCAAACCACAAGAACTTTACAAAAACCCTGAAAATAAATTGATTGCTTCTTTTTTTGATGAATTCAATGAAATTGAAAACCACGGAATTGTATATGCAAATCAATTGAAAGTGGTTGAAAATTCAAACTTAAAAGCAACCGTTAAACAGTCATTTTACAAAGGAAGTTATTATTTAATTGAAGCAGACTTAGATGGGAAAAAGGTGTTATTTGAACATGATGCTGAATTACAAACAGGTATAAATACCTATCTTTCCTATTTAAAATAATTTAAAATACCTTTTCAATTTTAAACTTTTGCTCTTTAAAAACAACCACATCACCAACGGTTTTCCCCATTAACAATTGCCCGATTGGCGTATTGGATGAAATGGCATAAAACACATCATTTTCAAACTTTATTTCGCCAGCACTAATGGCAATAAAATAATTGCTTTTGTTTGTATAAACCACGCTTCCTAAACCAATAAATTCTGTAGTATTTGAAATATTAATTTTAGATAAATTTTCTTTAATCTTTTGAATTTCTGCCAATTGATTTCCCGCTTTTTCACGTTCCAATTGCAACATGGCTCTACCGGTTTCGTGTTTATCACCTGCACTACTTTTGGTTTCAGATGTTAGAGATTCTTGTAGTTCGTTGATGGTATTTTGAATGGTGTTAAACCTATTTTCAACAAATTCCAAACATTGCGAATACAAACTTTCTTTGGTTTTCAAACTCATTTATTTAATCGTAATTTAAAGGCCCAAAAAACCGCATTTGTCTTGTTATCCAGTTCTTTCTGCCTTGAATATAATTGGTTGCAGGATTTGCTCTGTATCGCAACGGACTGGGCAAAATAGCGGCAATGGCAGCAGCTTCTTGTTGACGTAAATTGGCAGCGGGTCTTTTAAACCAATGTTGTGCAGCAGCTTCGGCACCATAAATGCCATTTCCCATTTCTATGCTGTTTAAATACACTTCAATGATACGCTCCTTTGACCAAATTAATTCTATTAAAAAGGTAAAATAGGCCTCCAACCCTTTACGTAGCCAACTGCGGTGTGGCCATAAAAAAACATTTTTTGCGGTTTGTTGGCTTATGGTGCTTGCTCCCCTGGTTCTCTTGCCTTTTTTATTGAATTCCAACGCTTTTTCTATTGCTTTCATATCGAAACCGTGGTGGTTTAAAAAATTTTGGTCTTCACTACAAATAACCGCTAATTGCAAGTTTTTAGAAATATTGTCAATAGATTCCCAATCGTGTTTCCACACCATGTCTTTCCCATCTATCTTTTGCTCCACAGTGCGAATAACCATTAGCGGCGTAACAACAACGGGCACCCACTTATACACAACCACCAAACCTATTGAAATGACAAAAAACCAAAGTAAACTTTTATATAAAAATCTAAATACTTTTCTAAACATACTTACACTATTAATTCTGCTAATTCTTTACCTATTAAACTCCCAATGGCAATTCCCATACCACCAAGTTTTACACCGCAATATACGTGATTACTCAATGGTTTTACAATAGTGTTTTTTTGTTTTCCAACACCCATTATACCACTCCATCGTTGTTCAATTTCAAACGAAGTTTGAGGTAAAATTACCGTTTTCAATATACTTTCTAATTTGTTTTGTATGAACTCCGTTTGTGAAAACTCAGTTGTTTCCTCCCTTTTGAAATCTAGGTTTCTACCACCACCTAACAAAATACGATCATCAATATTTCTAAAATAATAAAAACCTTTGTCCAAATGAAACGCACCTTTTATATGAAGGTTTTTAATTGGCTTTGTGATGAGTACCTGTGCCCGTGCCGGCTTTACATCTTCTGTAATAAGTTGCGAAGCAAAACCATTGGTGGCAATAAATAATTTTGACGTTGAAAATTCGATTGAATTCGTTTTTATTTTTACCAAATTGCTTTCTTCTGAAAAACTTTCAACTACTATATTATTAAGAATTTTAACACCTTTAGATTGTACTTTTTTAAGTAATGCTTGCATCATTTTTCCCGTGTCAATTTGTCCTTCAAAGGCATTAAAAATATATTGTTCTTTTATATTTCCAAAACGGAAACTATTGGGTTTGATCCTAAAAACCTCCTTTTTAAATATAGGATGAAGTAAATTATTAATGTATTCTTGTTTTGAAAGGCATACTTCAAACAATTTATCATTATTAAAAAACAACTCATACCCTCCACTATTTTGGTAGTTTATGGCCTGATTACCCAAAGTATCTCTTAACAACTTTAGCCCATTTACACGTTTTTTTACTAAATTAAAAATTTCTTCCTCTGAATGCGATTGTAAGTCGTCGAGGATTTCACTAAGGCTGCCAAAACAGGCAAATCCTGCATTTTTTGTACTGGCGCCTTGAGGTAACATCCCTCTTTCTAGTACTAAAACATTTGATTTGGGATACTGTTCTTTTAAATGCAAAGCGCAACTTAAACCTACAATGCCGCTGCCAACTATAGTATAATCTATATTAGTAAACCACGATTTTATTTCCCAATAGGATAAATTCATTTTTGGTTGTTTCGCTGGTAGTAAAAATAGTGAATTTTGCTTTTCTAATTAAAACGAAACTAATACCATAAAAAAACTCCGAAATTGCTTTCGGAGTCTTTACTTTTTATTCTTCAACTTGTTTTTCTATTACAAAATCTTCCATAAACTTAGTGGTATAATTTCCAGCTAAATAATCTGGATGATCCATTAATTGTCTATGGAACGGTATGGTGGTTTTTATCCCTTCAATAACGAACTCATCTAAAGCACGTTTCATTTTATTGATGGCTTCTTCTCTGGTTTGCGCTGTTGTAATTAACTTAGCAATCATAGAATCGTAATTTGGTGGAATGGTATAACCTGCATACACGTGGGTGTCTAATCGCACGCCGTGCCCTCCAGGGGCATGCAACGTTGTAATTGCTCCTGGTGATGGACGAAAGCCGTTAAACGGATCTTCAGCATTGATACGGCATTCTATTGAGTGTAATTTTGGTAAATAGTTTTTACCAGAAATTGGCACACCCGCAGCTACCAAAATTTGTTCACGAATTAAATCAAAATCGATAACCTGCTCTGTAATTGGGTGCTCTACTTGAATACGGGTATTCATCTCCATGAAGTAGAAATTGCGATGTTTATCTACTAAAAATTCGATAGTTCCTGCGCCTTCATATTTAATATATTCTGCTGCTTTTACGGCTGCTTTCCCCATTTTTTCACGAAGTTCATCGGTCATAAACGGTGAAGGGGTTTCTTCGGTTAATTTTTGATGACGACGTTGGATAGAGCAATCTCTTTCAGATAAATGACATGCTTTCCCTGTAGAATCTCCCACAATTTGGATTTCAATATGTCTTGGTTCTTCAATAAGTTTTTCCATGTACATATCGTCATTTCCAAAGGCAGCTTTACTTTCTTGACGTGCAGAATCCCAAGCGTCTCTAAGGTTTTCTGGTTTAAAAACCCCTCGCATACCTTTTCCACCACCACCAGCAGAAGCTTTAAGCATTACTGGATAGCCCGTTTCTTTGGCTATTTTTTCGCAGTCTTCAAATGAATTTATAATACCATCACTTCCAGGTACACATGGCACACCCGCAGCTTTCATTGTAGCTTTGGCATTGGCTTTATCGCCCATTCTATCAATCATTTCTGGAGAAGCACCAATAAACTTTATTCCATGTTCTTCACAAATTTTTGAAAACTTAGCGTTTTCAGATAAAAATCCGTAACCTGGATGAATTGCATCTGCATTAGTTATTTCGGCTGCCGAAATAATATTAGAAATTTTCAAATAAGATAAACTACTAGATGGAGGTCCTATACAAACGGCTTCGTCTGCAAATTTAACATGCAAACTTTCTGCATCAGCCGTTGAGTAAACAGCTACCGTTTTTATGCCCATTTCTTTACAGGTTCTAATAACTCGTAATGCTATTTCCCCTCTATTGGCAATCAATACTTTTTTAAACATAACTTTCTGAATTAAAAATTACAAATTCCAATCGCCAAATTCCAAATATTGGATTTTGAGTCCCAATAACTATCGGGATGTGGTATTGGAATTTTTAATAGGTTATGATGGGTCCACCAAAAATAATGGTTGATCGAATTCAACTGGAGAAGAATCATCAACTAATATTTTAACTATTTTTCCTGAAATTTCAGATTCAATTTCATTGAAAAGTTTCATGGCTTCAATAACACAAAGCACATCGCCTTCTGCAATAGTTTGTCCAACCTCAACAAATAATGGTTTATCTGGTGCTGGTTTTCTATAAAAAGTCCCAATAATTGGCGATTTTATAGTGATGAATTTTGAGTTTTCTGCTGCTGGAGCAACAGGCGCAGAAGTTTCCACAGTTGGTTTTGCTTCAGCAACTGGTACTGGCATTTGTGGCATTTGAGGAGCAACAGGTGCATAATGTACTGCTGTTGTTTCCGGGTCTGATCCTGTTTTTATGGTGATTTTAATATCATCCATTTCTAATTTAACCTCACTTGCCCCTGATTTGGCAACAAACTTGATTAAGTTTTGAATTTCTTTAATATCCATAATCTTTACTAATTAGTTAGTGGTTAGTTTTTTGAATTATATGACCATTTTAAATAAATGGCTCCCCAATTAAATCCGCCTCCAAAAGCGGCAAAAATTACATTATCTCCTTTTTTTAGTTGTGATTCATAATCATTTAATAATAACGGTAACGTAGCAGAGGTAGTATTACCATATTTATGAATGTTAATCATCACTTTTTCTTCTTCTAATTCGATACGTTGTGCTGTAGCATCAATAATACGCTTATTTGCTTGATGTGCTGCCAACCAATCTACATCATCTTTTGTTAAATTATTACGTTCTAATATTTTAACCGCAGCATCAGCCATGTTAAATACCGCATTTTTAAATACTGTTTTTCCTTCTTGAAAGGCATATTGGCCGCCTTTCTCCAAAATTTCTGCTGTTAACGAAAACGAAGACCCTCCGTAAGTAGCTTGTAAAAACTCTCTACCTGTACCATCACTTCTTAGGTATTCGTCTTGAAGTCCCAAACCTTCTTCATTAGGTTCAAACAAAACGGCACCCGCACCGTCACCAAAAATAATACAAGTGGCTCTATCTTTATAATTTATTATTGAAGACATTTTATCAGCTCCAATTAATAATACATTTTTATAACGACCAGATTCAATATAACTAGCAGCGACCGACATACCGTATAAAAAACTAGAGCACGCTGCATCCATATCAAATGAAAAAGCGTTGGTTGCACCTATTTCGGAAGCTGTAAAAGAAGCTGTTGAAGCCGCTTTCATATCTGGAGTTGCTGTAGCAACAATAACAAGTTCAATTGTTTTAGGGTCTATCCCTTTTTTATTAATAAGATCTTGAGCTGCTTTTATGGCTAGATAAGAAGTTCCTTTACCTTCGTCTTTAAGAATTCGACGCTCTTTTATCCCTGTTCTGGAAGTTATCCATTCATCATTAGTATCAACCAAAGTCTCAAGAATTTGATTGGTTAATACGTATTCTGGCACATAAGCGCCAACGGCGGTTATTGCTGCTGAGATTTTTCCCATAACTTTATAGTTAAATTGATCAAAAAATCATTAAAATTGAACAAAAACACTCAATATCTCGTGAAAACTAATAAAATTTGACGAAACTTTATGCAAAATACGTGTTTTTGTCCTGTAGAAAAAGCATTTCATAAAAAAAACGCTCACATGTGAGCGTTTTATTATATGCGTACATATTATCTATGCTACGTTTTCTACAGCTTCAGAATTATCAATTAACACTTGACCTCTATAATATAATTTTCCTTCATGCCAGTGCGCTCTGTGGTATAGGTGTGCTTCACCAGTTGTTGGGCAAGTAGCAATCTGTGGCGCAGTTGCTTTGTAATGTGTTCTTCTTTTATCTCTTCTTGTTTTCGAGATTTTTCTCTTAGGATGTGCCATTTTTTATGTTTATTTATCCGTTAATAGTTTCTTTAATGTATTCCAACGAGGATCGGTTTCCTCTTCAGTTTCTTTTACTTCCTTAAGCTTTGGTCTTAATTCTTCTAGTCTTTTTAGTATGTCGGAATCTAAAGTTCCGTCTTTAACCCCTGGATGTATACGTTTAATTGGTACTGCAAGTACAATTAATTCGTAAATGTATTGTTGAATGTTAATTTCGTATGTTCCGTGAGGCACAATAAGAATATCAATAAACTCATCATTGTACTCATCTCCAAACTTTACCACTAAATCAAACTCATTTTTTATGGGTTGATTGAAAGGTTCATTTGTTAAGTCGCAATTAACATTTACAAATCCTGAAATTTTAAAGTTCAATTCTAACAATGTTGTTTTCTTTTCTAATACAAGATGTACGTCAACATTTACATCATTAAACTCTTCATACTCAAAATATTCAAAGAACGCATTCTCAATTTTATACTCAAAATGATGTTTCCCTATCTTCAGTCCTACAAACGGAATTGTAAACTCTTTTAATGGCTTCATTATCACATCTATTTTGAGCCTGCAAATATATAAATTTTTATTTAAGCAACATTACTTATAAACATTTTTTTGTTTACATCTTTTGATTTGATTTTTTTAAGGGGTTTCTTGTAAGTTCCTCATAATCAAATCTGTTTTTAAATATTTGAATGGCAGCAAAAACAGCTTCCTTAAAAGAATTCTCATCTGCCACACCTTTTCCTGCAATTTCATAGGCAGTTCCGTGGTCTGGCGACGTTCTAATTTTATTTAATCCTGCGGTAAAATTAACCCCTTGACCAAAAGACAATGTTTTAAACGGTATCAAACCTTGGTCGTGGTAGGTTGCAACAATAGCATCAAAATTCTTATAATTATTAGATCCAAAAAAGCTATCGGCAGCATAAGGCCCATAAACTAATTTACCTTCTTCTTTAATTTTTTGAAGTGTTGGACGCAAAATAGTATCATCTTCATTACCAATTACACCATTATCGCCCGTATGCGGATTAATGCCTAAAACCGCAATTTTGGGTCTTACAATATTAAAATCTTTTAACAGCGAACTATAAACAGCATTTATTTTTTTAATTATTAATACCTCTGTCAGGTTCTCTACAATATCTTTTACAGGTACATGATCTGTTAACAATCCAACTCTTAATGTGTCGGTCACCATAAACATAAGGCTTTCTCCTTCTAACTGTTGTGCCAAATAATCGGTATGTCCCGGAAATTTAAATGCTTCAGATTGTATATTGTGCTTATTTATGGGCGCAGTAACCAATACATCTATTTGATTGTCTTTAAGAGCTTTTGTTGCTACTTGCAAAGATTTTATGGCGTACTCGCCTATTTTAACATCTTCTTTACCAAATTCAATTGTTACAGGCTCATTCCAACAATTAAACACATTGACTTTTCCAAAAACCAATTGGTTTAAATTATTTATATTGTTAAAATTGATTTCTGAATTAAAATGAGTTTTGAAAAAATTCATAACCTTTGCCGAAGCAAAAATAACTGGTGTGCAGAATTCTAACATTCTAGAGTCTTCAAATGTTTTTAAAACAATTTCTCCACCAATGCCATTTAAGTCACCTATTGATATGCCAACTACTATATTTTCCGATTTCTTCATTAAGAATGACAACTTTTGTTTGTAATTTTGATGATGCAAATTTAGTTAAATAAACAAACAATATTATGTTTACTGGAATAATTGAAGATATTGGAACCATATCAAATTTAAAAACCGAATTAGACAATCTTCATATCACTGTAAAAAGTACTATTACCCACGAATTGAAAATAGACCAAAGTATAGCACATAACGGGGTTTGCTTAACGGTTGTTAGCATTAATAACAACGAATATACCGTTACTGCCATAAAAGAAACTTTAAACAAAACCAATTTAAACACTCTTAATATTGGAGACCAAGTTAATTTAGAACGCGCCATGAAACTAGGCGACAGACTTGATGGCCATATTGTTCAAGGACATGTAGACCAAACAGCGGTTTGTACACATGTTGAAGAAACCAATGGCAGCTGGGTGTTTACTTTTAATTACGATACGTCGCTTAACAATATCACTATTGAAAAAGGTTCTATAACTGTAAACGGAACAAGTTTAACGGTTGTAAACTCGAAAAAAGATAGTTTTAGTGTTGCCATTATACCTTATACATATAACCACACTAACTTTAACACTTTTAAAAAAGGGACTGTAGTAAATTTAGAGTTTGATGTTTTAGGAAAATATGTTTCTAGACTTTTAGAGCTTGGCAATGCTAATTAACACTTGTTTTTTTTAAACAATAGTTTTTTAGCTCCATAAAACAACCCCACACAAACACCCATTAAAACACCTCCATCTATGGGTAAACCAACTGGTGGTGGTGGCCCAGGCGGAGGGGGCCCTCCTTGAGCAACACATACAAAACTTATTAATACAAATAAGATTGAGGCAATTATTCTTTTGTTTTGTATTATCATTGGGTACAAATGTATAAAAAAAAATAAGCGAACAAAATAATTACATAAAATTCAGTATTAAAACACCTGTAAAGTGTTTAAAATATTCGACGAAATGCAATTATTTTATTTTAGTACTTAAAAACGATACTATTATAAAAAAAGTATCTAATACGAAAAAATAACCCCTCATTTTTTTATCAACAGAGCAAATATATATAAAATAGTATAGAAAATAAATTTAAAAAAGGTTGATTTATATTGACTTTTAAACAAATACCTGTTTTTTTAAAGATGAGAATTATATTCTAAAAAACTATTTTCAATCTTTGTTCTTATTAAACCAAAAAGCCCGTTTTTAAAAACGGGCTTTTTGGTTTAATTTGGTTAATTTAATTTTTTATTATCTTAGAAACTTGTGTTCCTTTCTCTGAATCAACTTTTAATAAATAAACACCCGAAGGCATTTTTGACATATTAATTGTTAATTTATTACTCTTTATGTTTTCTTTCATAATGAGTCTTCCATCCAACCCAAAAAGAGCCATAGTTGTATTTAGAGATACCGAAGGAATCGATACAAAAACTTCATCATTAATCACAGGATTTGGATATACCTTAACACCTAATAAATTATTTTCTTTTATACCTAAGCTGATATCCACTTGATTTGAAGAAAGCCCTAAACCTCCCATAGCATTGGCTGCTCTAAGCGAATAAACTCCTGTAGAGGTGCTTCCTGGTATTGTATAGCTATTACTAGTTACAAAATCTACAAACACATTGTCTTTAAATACAGCCCATCCCAATACATAATCATTATTGTCCCAGTTAAGTGTTGAGCCTGATTTTGACAAAACAGGAACTGATGCCTGCTCTGTAAATAATGTTGGCTGCCAAGTATCTGTCCCACTTAATACATTTTCAATCGTATAAGTACCTGCTTGTTCTGGCGTTAAAACTGGATTAAGCACCACAGTTCCGCCTCCACCATTTGTGTAATTATAAGTAGTTCTTCTTCCAGACAAATCTAAAGGCACTCCAGATGATGTTAAACTATTATACTCAGCATAAACCGATGGAGCAGCCCCCCACTCAGACCAACCTTCATTGGCCGGTAAAACTTTCATAACTGTATTAATAAACACCGTTTTAGGGCTACTTTGCCATGGACGACCAAGTTTATATGTGCCATTTGTTTGAGGGAAACCATCTATAGTACAATCTCTAAACACATAACCCCAACTTGATGCGGTAGCCGCTGCCGTAACATGGTTCCCACCACGGTCTTCTAAATAAATATCACATTCATTAAAAAACACATCACCGCCACCAAATATAAAATCTACTGTTCCGTGAATTTCACTGTTTTCTAAATAAATTCTATTGCTTCCGGTATAGAAAGTATCTTGATTACTTAGAAGTTTAACGTTTTTATAAATGTTTCTATCTCCTTGATCTCTTAATGCAACCGCTCTTCCTGTAAACGCACCTTTACGATAATCCATCTTATTTAAAAGAGTAATATCTTGCATATAAATATCCTTAGAATTTGTTTGGAAATTTATAGTTGGCGTGGTGCCTATGCCTTCATTTGCCGCAAGAGGCTCATTAAAAAGAACGACACCATCGGCACTTTGCCCAATAAAAGACACCTTAGGGATATTAATAAAGGTTTGTTGTGTAGCATCTCCTGTGGTGTTACCCAAATCATATTCACCATCAGGGAAAAATATAAAGAATCTTTCTCCACTTGAAGACGCTGCTTGAGCTGCAGCCAAAGCCGCAGCAAAATTGCCATCTACACCCACTATAAAATCGTAGGTTTTTTTTGTTACGGTTGGTTTATTAAGCGTTGTGAAAGTGATTGAAATTGCATCTGTTTTCGTATTATCGGCTAAATCTGATACAACATTTCCGGCCAACTCAAATGTGTATTGCGTATTATAATCTAACCCTGAGTAATTAAATGAAATTGATTTACCAAATACAACTGGTGTTAAGTCTTTACCATTAAGTGTAGCCGTTGTGTTATCAGCTATTTTAACACGCTCATCAAAATTAAGTACTACTTTTCCGGTAGCTGATGCTCCCGATGCATTATTTGTAGGTACAGAGTTTGCAAGAACTGGTGCTATACCATCATTAAAAACACTTTCTGTTCCAAAAACATAGATGCCAGAAATAGTTGTTCCATCATTAGTTGCAGTAGCTCCAATAATACTTGAATTGTAATCTGGAATCCATCTAATATAAACAGCGCTTTGATTATTCGCGTCTGATGGTAACGTAAATACTCCGTCGTAATAAGTTTTAGCATTCACTAAATCAATAGAACCAATTTGAGTAAAATTAGTACCATCTATTGAATATTCGCATAATTGTTTTGAATAGGCGTTATAATTATAAAGCATTGAAGCTTTTACACTAATATCGGTGTAATCTGTAGCATTAAAACTAATTTGATAGTAAAATTTATCGGCAATAGGTTTCCAGTTAACAGCAGCATTTCTGCCCTCATAACCTCCTGCTGGCGAAGATTTATCTAACCAAGAACTTTGTGTGCCATCTGCTTGACGAAGTATTAAAGCAGAAGCATCGTTTACAACATCTGAAGAAAAATCGGCTGGTCGACCGCTGCTTCCAGAGACATAGAAATCCCATCCAACAATATAACCTAAGGCATTGTATTCAGCTGAAATAGATTTATTTCCATCCATTACAACATTAAGTATAGCATTCGTTTCGCCACTTTCCCAATTTGAAAAATTAAAAATCTCGTTATTACTTGCTGTTAGTGTTACACTGGTTCCTTCTTCATACATCCTAGAAGAACTAACCATTGTTCCTGTTGGAGCAATAGCTACCATATAATTTGCCGCACCTCCATTTACTGTTAAGTCTAAAGAATAAGTGTTAATTACGGTATAAACGGCCTTTAATTCTACATTACTATTTAATGTAAATGTATATGGGTTATTGGTAGAAACCTGTTGTTCTGCACCATCTGCCCAATGTGAAAATTGATAACCAAAATTTCTGCTTGCAGTAAGAGTGATTTCTGTGCCCTCATCATGTACAGAACCTACTGGAAAGCTTGTAATGCTTCCTCCATTTACAGGCATATTAGATGTTGTAACAGTATAAGTTGTAACAGTAGCAACTGTTCCACTTAAATTCCCAATAATTTGAACGTTTGAAATCCCTACATCTTTTCCACCACCAAGGCTATGTACATAAACCTCTAATGTACATAAACCACTGGAGCTTGGTATAGATAAGCTTGTTAGGTCTATACTAACTGAGTTAACCCCATCTGCACCTGATCGAGCAGGTTTTACATTGGCTTGTATTAACTTAGATGTTCCATCGGTAGATTTCCAATATAAATCAAAAAGCCCTGAACCTGTTCCAAATCGTTGACAGTTAAATGCGATGGAGGTTGGAGCGAAATTTAATCCCGTTACAGGTGTTATATTAAAGCTTAAAAGGTTTCCAACTATTGCTCCTGTAGGCGTGTTCGATCCCCCTGGATTTTTAATAGATGTATAGGTAACTCCAGGCTGGGTTGACTCTGTTTTAGAACCATTATAAATATAGTTACTACCAAGACTTGTATAATCTGGTTTAAAATAGTCTGCTGTCGAAGCTGAACCTGAATAAGTAGCCACTTGGTTGGCTGTTCCTAAATTAAATGGCCATATAATAGTTGCTGTTTCATTAACAGTTTGTGCCATTAATTGCATACTTGTTGCAAAAAAAACAATAAAAAAAGCCCTATGACTTTTAAAGAGTAAAGCTGAATCCATAATGTAAAATTTAGTTTAGTTTTGTAAAATTGATTACAATTATACGTTTTTTAGATTAAAAAAAGTAATCGATTACATAAAATCTTCAAACAACATAAAAAACAGACAAAATGCAGTTGCTAAATTATATTTAGTCAATCCGAATTCATGGTTTATTGTAGTAAATAAAACTTATAAACTTAACAAATAAGTAAATTGTACATGTATAAAAATGTATGTAATCTATAATACAAATCTAAAGGCTCTCGCTGTTACCTTTTCCAAACTGGTACAACTTAAAATTTGGAACTCATAAAGATTTATAAAAAGAGCGAAGTACGAGCCTGATGATGCAATCTGTTGAGAAACAAATTTTATAGCTTTCTTTGGAAAAGTTACAAGCTCATTAGAATAATTAGGATGGCATTTCTAAATTTCAATAGAAATTCTAAATTGCGGGTGGACTAAAAATATTGGTTATGGTATTTAAAGGTTTTATAAATGAAATATCCTAAAATGCCATAACTGATATTGCGCGGAACTGTAAGCTCTTATTTTTTATGAAATGATGCTTTTTTTGCTGAGTGAAAGAAAAAATATGTGCTGGAAGTGGGGCTTTTTCAACTTGGATTAATAGCTTTAAGACTGATTTTATATAACACAAACATATGTATTTATACGTATAAACATATAAAAACATATTTTACACACTAAATATACGCATTTGCATATAATTCGTTATATTTGTATAAAATTATATTTAAAAACATATAATGAACGAGTTATCAGAATTTGTAAAAGCCCGTAGAAAAGACGTCAACCTTACTCAAGAAGAGTTTGCAGAGCGTGCTGGCGTTGCATTAACGGTGGTTAGAAAAATAGAACAAGGTAAAACCAATCTAAACATGGATAAGGTAAACCTTGTATTAAGCATGTTCGGTCATGAGCTTGCGCCCGTAGATTCAAAAGTGCTTAAAAATCATTTAAAATGAGAAAAGCATCCATTTATTACAACGAAATAGTTGCAGGCATTCTCACAGAAACTGATGATGGCGATTACCTGTTTGAATACACTAAATATTACATTAAAAATTATAGCAGTCAATTTATAACCTTTACAATGCCAGTTAGAACAGAGCGTTACAAAAGCAATCGTTTATTTCCGTTTTTTGAAGGTTTAATTCCCGAAGGTTGGCTCTTAAACATTGCCACTAAAAATTGGAAATTAAACCCCAACGATCGTATGGGATTATTACTTGCTTGTTGCCAAAACTGTATAGGAGCCGTTAGTGTTCAACCAATAATAGAAGATAATGAAGCATAATTGTTTATACTGCTACAAACCACTTGACCATGAAACAGACTTTCATAAAGCATGTAGCCTGTCGTTTTTTGGAACAGAATTCCCTCCAAAACTGGAATATTCATTATACCAAATGTCTGAACTCGCAAAAGACGTTATTGAACGCAGTGTTGCCGTTCCAGGCGTACAGCCGAAATTATCTCTATCAATAGTAAATGATGTGACCCACAACACCAACTTTCGATTAACAGTTGTTGGAGCTTTAGGAGGAAACTTCATTTTTAAACCACCTTCGAAAGACTATCCCGATATGCCTCAAAATGAACATGTAACCATGCGTATTGCAGAAGCCTTTGGTATTCAAACAGTAAAGTCTAGCTTAATTCGTTTGCAGTCTGGAGAGTTATCTTATATTACAAAACGCATAGATAGAACAGATGATAATGAAAAGATTCATATGCTTGATATGTTTCAAATTACCGAAGCCTTTGACAAATACAAAAGTTCCATGGAGAAAATTGGGAAAGCTTTAGGCTTGTATTCAAGTAATACCGTATTGGACAAAATTTTCTTTTTCGAACTAGCCCTTTTTAGTTTCCTAACTGGCAATAATGATATGCATCTTAAAAACTTCTCAATGATTCAATCAAATTCTGGTTGGTTATTGTCCCCTGCTTATGACTTGCTAAATGTAACCATAGTAAATCCAGAAGATAAAGAAGAAATGGCATTAACCATCGAAGGCAAAAAAAGCAAGCTTACAAGTTCTAATTTTGAAGCGCTAGGTATAAGTTTAAACTTAACCGATAAGCAAATCACTGGTGTTTTTAATCGATTTAACAAAAAGAAAAGTGTTGCTGTAAAATGGATTGAAAACTCGTTTTTATCAGATGGTATGAAGGTCAGATATATTGAGTTAGTATTACAGCGTTATTCAAGAATCTTATAAATTTTGTTATCTAAATTTTATTTAAAAGCATAAAACTACTTTCAAATATTAGGATTAACCAGTACCCTAGAATAATGTCTTTTTTGTATGCCTTTACTCATTTAATGTACTTATTATTCAATATTTTTGTTTGTTAGGAATTACCCCTCGCACACCACCTCTTGGCTCTTCAACATCTCCATTGTATCTCGGAATTAAGTGAATGTGAACGTGACCAACCGTTTGACCTGCTTTTTCGCCTACATTAATTCCAACATTGAAACCATCTGGATTCAACTTAGCTGAAACTATTTCTTTAACCTTGTTCAACATAAACATACAAGCTGCTTGTTCTTTGAAAGTTAAGTCAAAATAATCTGCACTATGCCTTTTAGGAATTATTAAAGCGTGACCATCATTGACAGGAAATTTATCGTAAATAGCGTAAGCAGTTGCTGATTCAACAATAAGTTCTCCTTCAGAATCAGGATTGCAAAAAGGACAATCGGATTTTTCACTTCTTTTTAATTGATTGTAATGCTGATATTCATAAATCTCACAATATTCATTTTTGAAATATGATTTTGAATTTAGAATTACATTACATTGATATGTTTTCTTTTGATGAAGTTTATGCGTCCTAAATCCTTCATATTGCAAATCTCGTCTAACTGCAATATATACTTTCCCTGTTGGTTTTATAAGTTGTGACAATTCCATTAAAACTGTTGCTTGTTCTTCTGGCATCAGCACATTCAAAACATAGAAGCAAATTATGGTGTCAAACTTCTTTTTAGGAAAATTAGGAAAGTAATGCTTATCGTAACCTTCAATATTAATTCCTTTTTCTTGAAGCAATTTTACATCATTTCCAAATCCACAACCAAAATCCAAAACATCACCAACTAATAAACTCTGATTGAATAGAATTTTAGCTGGAAAAGAAAGGTATTGTCTTTCTTTTGCTGTTAAATGACTGTTTGGATTTGATTTTAAATTTTCCATCCCTCAAAACCTCTATTTTCAATTAAATAATTACAACTATTTTGCAATTGAGTAATTCCAATATTTTTCCATGAATCAAATGAATGATTACCTAAAAGTGCAACTTGAATCTCTTTTTGGAATCGTTTAGATTGACTTTCAAATATGATTCCCCAATAATCAAGAATGAGATTTTTTTGCCTTTCAATTATTTCTGGTGTTGGAATTTTATCTCGCTTTTGATTGTTAATTCTTGAGTCTGACGGAAGTAAATTCCAAAGGTCATTGTTTTTCCATACTGAAAACGGAATCAAATGGTCAATATCGTAGTTTGAAATTTTTCTACCCGTCCAAACGCAATAAACATTACCTTCTTTTTGAAGAATCTCTTTATACAATTTTTTCGATTCCTTAATATCTCGCATAGTGATAGGACTCTTTAAAGCTTCATTTAGAACTTTATGAACAGAAAGATTATTTCCAGAAGCATTCACTGAAAATTCTGCCCATTTGAATAGAATAGAATCTTGCCCATTGATAAAACTACCTAAAATCTTAAAGGCTTCATAGTATCCATAAGGAATTGAAAATGTTCCAAATTCTTTGATTAAAGTTTCAATGTCTATTGTTGATTTTCTTCTGATTGTATGATTTTCATAATTGAAAATGGAATAAAAGTCATTAGTAATAGAACGACCAATATACTTCATTGGCATTTTGGTAATCGTATCTCTAAGTTTTTTAGCAAGTTCGAAAAAATCACTTTGCAAATCTTCAGGTATTCCTTTATTCTTTAGGTCGTTGTAAAATGCAGAAAAACCACCACGAGCTTCATAATCAGAAATTAATTTATTTAACTGTATGCTGAAAGCTAAATTAGTTTCACCGTTAATTTGTGGGATTGAAGTCTGGGATTGCAAAATCGGATAGTAGTACATCAACCATTTTTCAATAAGAAGTCCTGTCGGTATTTGAACTCGATATTTATCAAATGAAATATAGGGCGAATTATCTTGAATAATATCTATAACACCTCGCAAAAGTGCATATTTATATGTTGTGGACTTACTGTCTCTTTCTATGATTTTACTGATGTTAAAAAAGACTTCGTTATTCATTTAATAATTAATCTAACTTCTGATTTATAAAGTCAAAAAATGACTTTGAAAGTATAAATATCTTTAATTCGTGAAATCTGTGTATTGATTCTTCCAAACAAACACCTAGTTCTTTTCTATAAATATTTTTATCAAAAGTAATTTTATTAACAATGTAACCAAAATTTTACTTTTATCTTAGTAAAAAAACCCACATTAATAGCATTAATTTCTAATTAAAGGCAATGAGTAATCATAAATTGAAATTTCTTTAATTTCAATTCTAGCGAATTTAAGCTTCCTATACAAAAAGGATGATACTTTAGGTGAATAGATGATTATAAATGATAAATTGGTAGGTCAATAAAAATAAAATGTCATAAAAAGAAACAACGATACGCAAAACGAACCATTTACCGAGAAATTTTGTTAAAAAATGTTAAATTTTATGCTGTTTGCAAATTGTTTGCAAATAAAAAGGCTTTAAAGAGTTAAAACTCTGTAAAGCCTTGATTTTACTAGTGGTCCCACCTGTACCCAATGTGTTTTGGTTATATTTTATTCTATTTGGCTGTATTTTAGCTTGTTAAACCTTACAAACAGGGCATTTTGCAATTAGACGAAATTAAGTGAAATTAAACGAAATTAAAATTATTCGTCCCCTCATTCGTCCCCTACAATGATTTTTTAATATATATTTGTGCCATGGCAAAGGCAAAATTCATATTAAAAGAACCTAACTCAAAAGTAGAAACTTTAATATACTTAATATACAATTATCAGTATAAAAGGTTCAAATATTCTACAGGAGAAAAAATAAATCCTAAGTTTTGGAATAAAACATCTGAAAGAGCAAAAGAATCTAAACAGTTTAAAGAATATCCCGAATTTAACGCTCGTCTTGATGTTCTTGAAAATGGTATTAATACCGCTTTTAGAAAACTGTTAAATGATGGTGTTCAACCAAACAATGCAAATTTGAAAGTAGAATTAGAAGCTACTTTATCAGACAAAATTTTAAAACCTAATAAACTTACATTCTTTTCATTTGTTGAAAATTATATAGAAGAAAGTAAACTAAACAAAAAAGAGGGAACAATTAAAGTCTATAACACAACTTTTAAATACTTAAAAGAATATGCACAGAAATATAGACCTATACATTTTGAAACTATTAATTTAGAGTTTTATAATCACTATTTATCCTTTTTAAGAATAGAACATAATTTATCATCTAACACTGTTGGCAAACATATAAAAACTATCAAGTCTTTTATTAATGAAGCAACCGAAAGAGGTTATAATAATAATTATGACTTTAGAAATAAGCGTTTTAAAACTATTCGAGAAGAAGCTGACACCGTTTATCTAAGCATTGAAGAATTGCAAAAAATTGAAGAATTAGATTTAAAAGCTTCTCCACGACTTGAAAAAGTAAAAGATTTGTTTTTAATAGGCTGTTATACAGGTTTACGATTTTCAGACTTCACTCAAATAAAACCCGAAAACATTGTTTCAAATAATACCGTTATAGAAGTGCGAACAAAAAAAACTGGTCAAAGAGTGTCTATACCGCTACATAAAACCGTAAGAAGTATTTTAGAAAAACATAATAATAAACTGCCTAAAGCCTACACTAACCAAACCATGAACGACTATTTAAAAGAAGTAGTTAGTTTAGCTGGAATAAAAGAACTTATTGAAACCACCATAACAAAGGGCGGAAAAGTCGAAAAAAAAGTGCTTGCAAAATATAAGTTAGTTTCTACGCATACCGCAAGAAGAAGCTTTGCTACAAATTTATATTTAGCCGAAGTTCCAACTATTTCAATAATGAAAATAACAGGACATAAAACCGAACGTTCATTTTTACAGTATATTCGTGTTTCGCAAAGAGAAAATGCAGATAAATTATTAACGCATCCATTTTTTAAATAATGAACGAAAAATCCATAAATCCGTTTATAATTGATTTTAATAAAGAATTAGAAAAAGTCAAAAACAAGGAACACCTAATACAAAATGAAATAATTCAAATAGAAGTATTTACATCAACTACTCCTCAATACTCAAAAATGGATAGATTTGGTATGTGTAGTAATAAAACAAATAGCGTATTCGATTTAAGTTATATAGGTGATCGTGATAGATTTAATAAAATTTATTTTGAATATCTTATATATGAAAAGCCTGAATTGAGTGAAAAAGAAATATCATATTCACTGATTAAATCATGGTATGAACAAGCTAAATATTTTGCAGAATATTATACTTGGCTCAAAGAATTACAAAAAAATAAAGCTTCCAAAACTGAATCAAAAAAGGCAAATCTTTCACATAAGCAAAAAATGTTAGCCCTATATTATTTAGGACTAGATTTGAACAAATACGACAATGTAAAAACCGCCAAAATATTATCACAAATAATAGACCAAGGAGAAGAAAATACAAGAAAATACTTGTCTTATGTATCTTCTGGTAAAAATGAAGTAAGAACAAAAAACAATCTTGAAAAAATATCCCAATTATTTGAAAATGTTGGAATTACAGAAGTATCAACTAAAATTAATTTAGAGATAGAAAAAATAAAATAAAAGTTGTGGTTACCACACCTCTTACCATACGGTAACCCCTATTTCATATTTGCACCATTATAAATCATAAAATCCGATTAAAAATGGAAAAAATTGAAATCAACAACTTTAAAATCGCTGACTTAGAACAAGCGATAAAAAATGTAATTACAGAAACTGTAATAAAAGAAGTAAGGGACAAGCTTACACCATCAAATGAAGTGAATATTTCTTTGTTCACAAGAGAAACAACAGCAAAAATGTTATGCATTTCCTTGCCTACTCTTAACGAGTGGACAAAGACAGGAATAATAAAAGCTTATCGAATTGGAGGACGAGTTTTGTACAAACATGAGGATATTTCAAACGCCCTGTGCCTTATAGCAACCAATACAAAGAGAGGGGGTAAATCATGCTAAAAAAGAAAAATGATTACACCGTTATTGTTTTTTTAGAAAACGAAACTAAGCCTAAAAAATGGCTTTATGTGAACAAGCTAAATGGCTTCTCTATGTTTCTTTCAAAAAATCATCCTACTTGGGAGTATATGAATGTTTACAACAGGCGAAGCGGTCTATTTATGAAGCAATTCAGGAAAGGCGTTTTTGTACCTGCCTTCATCGAATGACTTTTATTTTTTTTTAACCTTTAAAATTAAAAACCTTTATATAAAAACCTTTAATAAATAACCTTTTAATGGTTTTAATACTTATACAACGATTCAGATTATGATAGTCAAGAACACATACGGCGTAAGTGTAGCATTTTCAACTGCTAAATATGGAATAACACCAACAAGTGAATTTACAGGCTCGGCATTACAGCGTAAAAAACAAGAACCTTTAAAAAATACAAAAGCAAAAAAAAATGAGAATAAGGACAAGGAACGGAAAGCACGTTCCTTGTCTAGGCGTTCGAAACAAAAAATCAGAAAAAAGATTACGTGTTTTTCAAGAACCCAAAAGCGATTAAGTTTTGTTACACTAACCTTTTTGAACAGTGTATCCGATGAAGTTGCTGTAAATATTTTAAGGAAATTTATTGATAACGTTAAAAAAAGAAGTGAAGATTTTCAATATATCTGGGTTGTTGAAAGACAGACAAAAAATGACGAATTTAAGGGGAATCCTCATTTTCACATGATAACCAATAAATATTGGAAAATTGAAAAGTGGTGGAATTACTGGTTAACGCTTCAACAAAAAAATGGCGTTATTCCAAGAGATAAAGACTTTAAGCCCTCATCCGCTTTTGATGTTAGACAGTTAAACGCAACTAATATCAAAAGAATAACTTCATATGTTACAAAATATGTAACAAAGAATAATGAGAAATTTAAATGTCAGATTTGGAATTGTTCAAAGAAAGTATCTGAACTTTATACAGACTTTTATACATCTGCCGAATTTACAGACCAATTTAAACGCCTTAATGCTGTTACAAAAGAGATAACAAACAAAGACATTAAAAGCCCTGTAATTAACGTTAAAATGATTGATTTAAATAGGCAAACTTTACCTCTTTATAAAAGGCTTGATGATAAAAATATAATGCTATTTAGTGAAGTTAATAAAGTCTGAATAATTTATCCGAAATATGTTACACAAATAACAAACATTAATATATTTTTGATGAAACACGAATTTTATGGTAACACAAAACAAAATTCCTATTATCATTGATATTCCAAAAGAGGAAGCATTAGCTTTCGATACACATATTAGAGAGTATAGAAACAAATATATTAGTTCATCTGATAAAATAGTAGAATTAGTTTTTAATACGAATAAAAAAGAATACCTAGAATTAATTAACAGCAAAAAAGCTAGTGAATTTATAAACGTTTTAAGAGAGTCTGCATGGCAAGAATTCTTGAAAGAAGAAGTTGAGTTTAATGCAAAACTAATGAGAGATTTACATAAATTAATTCACACACCTCGAGAAATTCTAAACATATTGGTAAACAATAATATTGTTGAGAAACAAGGAGACGAATTATTTGAATCCATTAAAGAACTATGCGGGGAATATGCAGGTAGAATTTTTCCTTACTTATACAAGTTGTCGTTAAGCAATACACAATCAAGGAGGTCAAGAGCTGGCAAAACATTTGAAGCAATAATTTATAAAGTATATGATTTACTGGATTACAAATTTGATTCACAGGGCAAAGTAGGTAGAAAAATATTTGATGAAGTTGGATTAGGTAAAAAAGTAGATTCAATATTACCAGGTATAAACGAATTCAACAAACGACGGAATAAAACTATTATTGGAACAATGAAAACTTCCTTAAGAGAAAGATGGCAAGAAGTTGCAGAAGAAATTGAAAGAACTAAAATTCCTGAAATTCATCTTTTAACAGCTGATGAAGATATTTCCTCATCCAAAGCATCTGAAATGTCCAAACATAATATTGTTGTTGTAACATTTGATTGGGTTTCTGATTCAATTAAACTAAAATCATCAAAAAATATTATTAGTTTTGAAGAATACTTATTTGATGAAATACCCGCAATTTTTGAATATTGGAAATAATGAAAAAAATTAGAATTATAGATTTATTCGCTGGAATTGGAGGCATTCGCATGGGATTTCAAAAATCTTATGAAAATATAGAATGTGTTTTTACGAGTGAATGGGATAAATATGCCGTAGAAACATATAAGGCTAACTTCAATGATGAAATTGTACATGGAGACATTACAAAAATTGAAACTTCAGCAATCCCAAATCATGATATTTTACTTGCAGGGTTTCCATGTCAACCGTTTTCGCAAGCAGGATTAAAAAAGGGGTTTAGTGATACAAGAGGTACCTTGTTTTTCGATATCGAAAGAATTTTGATAGAAAAAAAACCGAAAGCATTTTTATTAGAAAATGTTAAACAATTAAGGGGACATGATAAAGGGAATACACTCAAAACAATAATTGAACACTTAAAAAAAGCAGGCTATTCCAATGTTAAATATGCCGTTTTAAAAGCAAGAGACTTTGGACTTCCACAAAATAGAGAAAGAATATATATAATAGGATTTTTAGACGAGAATATTGACTTTCGTTTTCCAAAACCTCTGAATATTGAAACTAGAGTTGGGGATATTCTACAAAATAAAGTAGATTCAAAATATACTATTTCAGATAAGCTTTGGGAAGGACATCAGAGAAGAAAAAGGGAGAATAAATTAAAAGGTAAAGGTTTCGGATATGGTATAGTAAATAGAAACTCTGAATACACGAATACAATTTCAGCTAGATATTACAAAGATGGAAGTGAAATTTTGATACAACAAAATGGTAAAAATCCAAGAAAATTAACTCCTAGAGAAGCTGCACGATTACAGGGGTTTCCAGAAAACTTTATAATTCCAGTTTCAGACACCCAAGCCTATAGACAATTCGGCAATAGTGTTGCAGTTAAAGTAATTGAACAAATAGCAAAAGAAATGATATCTCAATTAAATAAATCTAATTCAAATGACATCAAAAACGGAAGTGCTAGAGTATCTACATATTCTGTTAACGCATAACTTATATGGCAGTACCCAGGGTTTCTTTAATTCAGCATATAGAAATAGGTTTATTGGTTTTAGGTCTGAATTAGAATTTAAAAACGATTTTAAATCTAGAAGGTTAATTGATGGAGGTTATATTCTCCCTATGCAGGATAAAAAGCCAACTTTACACGCCCCTCTTTATTTTACAATAACAGCTAAAAAACCTTATTCTTTTCTTCGTACTTATAGCATTCTCGAATCTTTTCCATTTTCAAAAATGCTAGTAATTCATTTTCCAAACTATGATATTGACTCTTGGAATACGATTGATGTTATGCAAACTGGAGATTTATTACGAGTTCCCGATTTTTCGGTTTATGAAAAAACATATAATAGAATAGAACACACAAAACAAGGTATTAACTACATTACAAACCTTTTTATGGACAAAACTAGAAATCCTAACAGGTTTATAGTAGATAAAAAAATAAAACAGGAATGTTTTGAAATGTTAGAAGTGTTTGAAATAGAACAATTAATTGATATTTATGTTGATAGATTGGTGTTTGACGGTTTTATTGGCTTAGGTAAGGTTAAGGGTGTGCCATCTGATATAGATGCTATTGACATGAAAGAAAATAATTTTTTCTTACTTGAAATAAAAGAAAAAGATTTAAGTAAAGGAAATCCTAAAGGATTTGGTATGGATACTCAAAGATTAAATGACTTACTATCAATTCAAAAACTTACTGGCTTAACATATGTGTATATGGTTAAAAAAGTAAATAACCAAAAAGAAAGGCTTAAAGATGGTTGGTTTTATATCAGCTTAAATGATTTTTACAAACATACAAAAGGCTCTGCAACAATTCAAGGTGGAGCAGGAATGGCTTCCGCTAGTGGTAATCACCCAACTTTAGTTTGTGATTTCAAGCATTTTAAAGAATTAAAACAATAAAATATTCATCCCCTTATTCGTCCCCCACAAACAAAAAAGCCTTGTAAAATATTGATTTACAAGGCTTTTAACGCTTAAAAAGTGGTCCCACCTGGGCTCGAACCAGGGACCACCTGATTATGAGTCAGGTGCTCTAACCAACTGAGCTATAGGACCGATTTCATATATTTATCCATTTAAAAACAGCTTCATACCGAAATTGGCTGCGAATTTAATACTAATTTTAAAACTCTACAAGAAAATTATTCTTTTAAACTAATTTCTTGACATAACTCTATAAGGACACCATTTGTAGTCTTAGGGTGCAGGAAAACAACTAGTTTATTATCAGCACCTTTCTTAGGGTTTTCGTTTAAAACTACAAACCCTTCATTGGTTAATCTTTTTACTTCTGCATCAATATCAACTACATCAAAAGCAATGTGATGAATGCCTTCGCCCTTTATATTAATAAACTTTGCTATAGGGCTATCTTCACTTGTCGCTTCTAAAAGTTCTATTTTATTAGCTCCTACTTTAAAAAAAGATGTTTTTACTCCTTCACTTTCAACTGTTTCGGTTTTATAAATCGGTGCTCCAAAAATTTTGGAAAACAATTCGTTACTGTTTTCAAGATTTTTAACCGCTATTCCTATATGTTCAATTTTATTCATTTATCAATGCTTTATAGTAAGATACAAATTTTGTAAATCAAAAGTAAGATAATCTTTAAATAACCGCTATTTTTGCATTCTAAACCTTTAATGGGTAAATAATGAGTAACGTAGAGGAAAGTCAAAGACAGAAAAAAATAGGATCGGTTTTACAACGCGATTTAGTTGAAGTTTTACAAGGCGCTGCCACACAAGGCGGTATGCATGGTATATTAATATCGGTATCAAAAGTTAAAGTAACAGTCGATTTGGGGGTTGCTAAAGTATATTTAAGTATTTTTCCTAATGACAAGGCTAAAGAATTGTTGGTAGGCATCAAATCGAACACACCATTAATTAGACACGAATTGGCACAACGTACTAAAAACCAACTACGACGCATGCCTAACTTGGAATTTTTTATAGACGATTCTTTAGAGTATATAGACCAAATTGATAAGTCTTTAAAAGGGCAAGAAAACCCCATTAAAGACCCGTCTATTTTAGATAAAAGGAAAAAATCCTAATTAAAAATTGAACTTTCCCTTATATATAGCAAAACGTTATTTACGCTCAAAAAGCAGTAACAACGCTATTAATTTTATTACCATTATTGCGATTGTTGGCGTTATTTTAGGTTCAGCATCCTTATTTATTGTGCTGTCTGGTTTTTCGGGTTTGAAAGATTTTACACTTCAGTTTTCTAGTATTATAGATCCAAATTTAAAAGCTGAAACCGCTAAAGGAAAATCGTTTATTTTAACTGATGATGATGTTAACAAACTTAATAACCTAATAGATATTGCCCAATATGCCAAAATTGTTGAAGAACGCGTTATTATTGCCTCTCAGGACAAAAGTACCATCGCCACTATTAAAGGGGTTGATGAGCATTTTGAACAAGTAGTTAATTTTGATACCGTCATCGAACACGGTAATTGGATAGAACCAAAATCACAACAAATTATAGTTGGTTGGGGTATTGCCAATAGTTTATCATTAGGAATTTTAGATTACACAAACCCAGTGAACGTTTATGTCCCAAAACCCGGAAAAGACCAAATCACATCAACAACAAATGCATTTAATAGTATAAACGTTATTAATGTGGGGGTGTTTTTTATTAATGAAAAGCTAAACGATACCTATGTTTTTGCTCCAATAGATTTGGCACAAAACTTATTAAATTACGAACCCAACCAAATAAGCGCTATAGAGTTTAAACTTAAAGATGGCGTTGACGAAGCCCTTGCAAAAGAGCACATTCAAGCTATTTTAGGTAATAAAGTTATTATAAAAAATAGAGCCCAATTAAACGATGCCCTTTATAAAATGCTTAATACCGAAAATTTAGCGGTTTACTTAATATTTACGTTGGTGTTAATTATTGCCTTTTTTAATGTTATTGGTTCCTTAATAATGATGATGCTTGATAAAAAACGAAGCCTCAGTACTTTATTTAATGTAGGGGTAACTGTGAGGGATATTCGGCGTATTTTCTTTTACCAAGGAAGCTTAATGAGTGTTGTGGGTGGCTTTATAGGCTTACTAATTAGCCTTATTATTGTATTTCTTCAAAAAACATTTTCTTTGGTTATGATAACCCCATCGCTGGCTTATCCTGTAAATATTAAAGTTGAAAACTTGTTTATTGTATTTATAACCATTTCGGTTTTGGGTATTATTGCTTCAAAAATAGCATCGGTTCGTGTTACAAAATCTTTGATAGAAGGGTATTAATTTGGGCAAGTTGCCATGAAAAATGGCAAACAGGCTTTCACAACTCGCTTCCCGATAAAAATCGGGAGAGCTCAAACAAATTGTTCAATCCTTCTTGAACCAACCCTCAGCTGTATTGCTAAGCCCTTAAATAATCTTTTTATTTATGGTTTGTTTGAAGACCTCACAGGTTTTAAAAACCAATGAGATCTGTATTTTTGTATTGTAAATGCTTTAAACAATAAAGTAAAGCTTATTGGAAAACTTGCAAAAGCGATAGTAAAGTGTATCCTTTTTAAAAAGTGAATAAACCTCTAAACTAAAATTTAACAGATTGCTTCGTCGCACACTCCTCGCAAGGACGTTTTTAAAAAGATACAACCCTTCGATTGCGCTCAAGAAAACTACTCTGCAAATTGATAATTAGCAAACTGATCTAGCACCTCATCAAAAGCGGCAAAGACATCTTCTGAGTGATCGCTCGTTACCATTTTCATCCTTAATTCTTTAAAATGCGGAATGTTTTTAAAGTAATTGGTGTAATGACGGCGGGTTTCGAAAACACCCAAAGTTTCGCCTTTCCAGTCGATAGCCATTTGCAGGTGGCGGCGTGCTGCTTCCACACGCTCTTCAATGGAAATGGGTGCTAAATGCTCACCGGTGTTAAAAAAGTGCTTTACTTGCTTAAAAAACCAAGGGTTACCAATGCTGGCACGTCCAATCATACAGCCATCTAATCCGTAAACATCGCGCATTTCCATAGCTTTTTCAGGCGTATCTACATCGCCATTGCCAAACACGGGAATATGCATGCGTGGGTTGTTTTTCACTTCGGCAATGGGTTTCCAGTCAGCATCCCCTTTGTACATTTGTGCTCGGGTGCGCCCATGAATAGCGATAGCTTTACACCCAACATCTTGCAGTCTTTCAGCAACTTCTAGAATTCTTATGGAATCGTGGTCCCAACCCAAACGGGTTTTAACAGTAATAGGTATGTTGGTGCGTTTTACCATTTCTGCGGTAAGTTGCTCCATTAAACACACATCTTTTAAAATACCGGCACCTGCACCTTTACTTACTACTTTTTTTACGGGACAACCAAAGTTGATGTCGATAATGTCTGGTTTAGATTCTGCTACAATATCAATGGTTTGCAGCATACTTTCTAAATTAGCTCCAAAAATTTGGATGCCAACTGGTCGCTCTTTTTCATAAATATCCAGCTTCATAACACTTTTGGCGGCGTTACGTATTAAACCTTCGCTAGATACAAACTCGGTATAAACAACATCGGCACCTTGTTCTTTGCACAAAGCGCGAAATGGTGGATCGCTAACATCTTCCATAGGTGCTAAAAGCAATGGAAAATCAGGAAGTTCTATGTTGTGTATTTTTACCACGTTCTTTATTTTGGACTGCAAAATTACAGTTTTTTATGTTATTTGAAACATATAAATGTAAAACTAGGTGTCTAACCGTTTAATTTTTAATAATATAATCCGTTTTTACCACCACAGGAATACCCGTTGCCGTAATGCCTTCTAAAGTTACTTTTACAGTAGTTTCAACCTTACTGTTATAATAGGTTGCTCGAGAAGTGCCTGTTTGGTCTGGGTGTACGTACGGATTCCAAAACAACGTATTGCGTACGGCATCTGTATTATCCATTTCTAAAGATGGTTTGTTTGGATCGGGTGAATAAAACACACGAGCATCATAAAATCCTTCTATTCTTTGATTGATATTATGGTATTCTTTTTTAGATTGTACATTTGCAGTAGGGTCCTTTGTGTAAATAGCAATAACGCCATTAGCCCCTTCCGAACCAAATATAGCTGCTGACGGGCCTTTTATTGCATCAATTTTTTCAACATTATCTGGCAAGATAAAGTTTATCTGAGAAGAGTCGTTTATTGGAAATCCGTCTAATATAATATGTGCAGCCCCATTAAATCTCATAAAACGGATGCTATCTCCGTCAACAATAACACCTGGGATGTTGTATTGAATTAATTGATAAATATCGTTAAAAACAGGAGTTTCGTCTCCTACTACATAGCTAAAATCTGGAATGCCGTATAAACTTGGTGTGGAGTTCTTCTTTTTGGCAATAATTTCAACTTCATCCAATATGTTTTCTGGGGCAATTCCATAATTAACATACTTTTTTAACATAGTTTCTTTTATGATTTCTGTAATTAATGGTATACTGGTTGATTGTTTTTTAAATTCTACTGGCATAGGATTTTGCTCAAATGGAAATGCAATAATCTCTCCTTTACCTTTTCCTTTGTCGTCTTTTGAATTTAAAAACATATTGGTTGTTCCATAAAACATAAGGTTTTCAAATTTAAAAATCCCAAGAGAATCTGTTTGGGTATCAAATATATTTATCCCTGTTTTTCCCATTAAAGCTAAAGTCATGTTACTATTTATTTTTGGTTTGTTTCCAAAAAGTTGCTTTACTCTACCAGATACGGTAAAGCCTTTTTCTGGTTTGTAATAAATAGTATCATTCATTTTTGGCATTTCTTTCCATAAAAAATCGCGCCAACCTTGTGTTAAAAGCAATAAATCTAGATGGTACAAACGTTTTGGGTTGCTAGAATCGAAATAATAACTTGGATTGTGTACATTTCCTTTAATATCAGATTCCATCAAAAAATAAGAACTAATGTTTGTTCCGTAATCTTTTGTATCATTCTGTCCATTCGTGTCGGTACAACTTAATGAAAAGCTCGCCGGCACTAAATTACCTGTGCTGGTTTTAGATGACACATTAACCATCACCTGTTCCAATGGTTTATAAACCTTTTTATTGGTTGTTACGCTTACTTGCAGGTCGTGTTCTTTTTCAATATAAACCAAGCGTTCGCTTTGCGGTCTTAAATTAGCATCGTATAATGTTATTTGAGTGATGCCATCGGCAATTTCAGATTTAGGCAATTCAAAAGAAAGTGTTGTGCTGGTTAAAGGTAAGCTTCCTTCAAAATAAGAAGCTCCTCTTGTGGTACAAACAAAAGTAAGCAACGCTTGTGGTGTTTCTGTTAAGGTTTCCTTATTGGTTTTTATCGTTATGATATCTTTTCCTTGAACATTTTTAAAACTCAATAAGTAACCGGTTTCATTTACTTTAGGAAGCGGTACACTAATTAAACGCCCGTCTGAAATTGAAACTTTAGCATGATACGCTTTTCCTGCTTGTGGTTCCATTTGAAATTTTCCCATCCCATCATGACTGCTTAAAAACATTGCCACTAATTCCTCATTTGCATCAAAAACCTTCCCTTCCACCTTAATAGGGTTTCCATAATCATCAACCGCCTTAAAAGCTACAACACTTTGAACACTATTTACCAATGACCCTCCCTCTGGGAAAAATTGAATATTAGGAGATTTTTCAGAAGATCCAATCACATTTTCATCTGCTTTCCTAGGTTTCAATTTACCTGCCGTTTCTTTAGCCTCCTTTTGTTTTTCAAAAACATCAATAACCTCAATCTCTTTTTCAAATACAAAATCGTTTCCAAAGTTTCTACTATAATTGGTATATGCTCTAATTTGATAAGTCCCTGGTTTTTTTATGCCTATTGAATCAGTCAATTTAAAATCACCATGGCCTAAACCGTTTTCCAAGGGTGTTTTATTACGTGAAATTATTTTAGAATCGGGCGAAATTAATTCTACATATAAAATATTGCTTTCATTAAAAAGTATATGGTTATAGGCGTAAACCGAATAGGCTTTATACCATAACGATTCACCAAGTGTATAGCAAGTTCTATCGGTATGTATATATACTTTTTCAATTTTGGGAATCGACTTTTTTTCCTGTGCATTTAATAAGATCGTCGTGGTAAAAAACACTAAAAAACACTTTAATAATTGTTTCGTAATTCTGTTTAATGAATTTAACATTTAAAAATGGAGGTTAATTTAGTTTAGATATTATGTAACACAAATGAAATTAAGACTTTAAAAATAGATAAAAGTTTAATTTCTTACATAAAAAACACCATAATAGATTATAAATTTAATACCAACAAATAGTTATTTGGGTTTAAATCGCACATTTATAACTAATCTGTTATGAGATAGTACAATTTACATGTATGCAATCTTTCAGCCTCATTTAAAAACATCTATATTTGCAAATTAAATTAGGATAGAATTTCCTTTATGAAGAATATTAGAAACTTTTGCATTATTGCACATATAGACCACGGTAAAAGTACTTTGGCAGACCGTTTGTTAGATTTTACAGGTTCAGTTACCGAGCGTGAAAAGCAAAACCAGCTACTCGATAATATGGATTTGGAGCGTGAACGTGGTATTACCATTAAATCCCACGCCATACAAATGGACTATACCTATAAAGGTGAGCAGTATATTTTAAACCTTATTGATACTCCTGGTCACGTAGATTTCTCTTATGAAGTGTCGCGATCTATTGCAGCCTGTGAAGGGGCCTTACTTATTGTAGATGCAGCACAAAGTATACAAGCGCAAACTATTTCCAACCTATATTTAGCCTTAGAAAACGATTTAGAAATTATTCCTGTTCTTAATAAAGTAGATTTACCGAGTGCCAACCCTGAAGAAGTTACCGATGATATTGTCGATTTATTAGGTTGCAAACCCGAAGACGTTATTCACGCCAGTGGAAAAACAGGTTTTGGTGTTGATAATATTTTAGCAGCAGTTATTGAGCGTATTCCAGCACCTAAAGGAGACCCCAATGCACCATTGCAAGCCTTAATTTTTGACTCTGTTTACAATACCTTTAGAGGTATTGAAACGTATTTTAGAGTGTTTAATGGTGAAATTAAAAAGGGTCAAAAAATTAAATTCGTTGCGACTGATAATGAATATTATGCCGATGAAGTAGGTACGCTAAAATTAACCCAAGTAGCCAAACAATCTGTAAAAACGGGCGATGTTGGTTATTTAATCACAGGTATTAAAACCGCTAAAGAAGTAAAAGTTGGTGATACTATTACCGATTTCGCAAACCCAACCACCAATATTGTTGAAGGCTTTGAAGATGTAAAACCAATGGTTTTCGCTGGTATTTATCCTGTTGACACAGAAGATTATGAAGAGCTTCGTAGCTCTATGGAAAAACTACAATTAAATGATGCCTCTTTAGTATTTATTCCAGAAAGTTCGGCGGCATTAGGTTTTGGTTTCCGTTGTGGGTTCTTGGGCATGCTTCACATGGAAATTATCCAAGAACGTTTAGAACGTGAGTTTGATATGACGGTAATTACAACAGTTCCCAACGTGTCCTATCATGCATTTACAAACAAAAACCCAGACGAGGCGTTTATTGTAAATAACCCATCCGATTTACCAGATCCTTCCACCGTAAACCGAGTTGAAGAACCTTATATTAAAGCAACTATTATTACAAAAGCCGATTTTATTGGTAACGTCATGTCGTTGTGTATTGAAAAACGAGGCATTGTAACCAATCAAACCTATTTAACTACCGAACGTGTTGAATTAACTTTTGAAATGCCTTTGGCTGAAATTGTATTCGATTTTTATGATAGATTGAAAACCGTTTCAAAAGGCTATGCTTCTTTTGATTACCATCCAATTGGCATGAAAGTATCAAAATTAGTTCGTTTAGATATTTTACTGAATGCACAACCCGTTGATGCGCTTTCTGCATTAATTCATGCCGATAATGCTCAAAATATTGGTAAAAAAATGTGTGAAAAGTTGAAGGAGTTAATTCCGCGTCAACAATTCGATATTCCTATTCAAGCTGCTATTGGCGCTAAAATTATTTCGCGTGAAACCATAAAAGCACTTCGTAAAGATGTAACCGCTAAATGTTATGGTGGCGATATTTCGCGTAAGCGTAAGCTTTTAGAAAAGCAGAAAAAAGGTAAAAAACGTATGCGTCAAGTAGGTAATGTAGAAATTCCTCAGCAAGCGTTTATGGCTGTTTTAAAATTGAATGATTAAAATTTCATAACCAGTACTCTTTTGAGTGAACCATCAAAATCTGTACTTTAAATTTATTAACAATTCTCTTGACTTAGAGGCTTCAATTTTCATTGAAGCCTCTTTTCATTAATACAAAGCAAAATATCATTGAATTATTAAAACTAAAAAGCGCTATTTAAAGCTTTTTTTTAGTGATTATTTCAATAATTTCCATTTCTGTGCTTTTTTCTTTAAAAATGCGATTTCAACAAAGTTATTAACAATATTTTTGTAAGTTTATAAACTAACTACATTCAATTATTGATATTTTATTCCTAAGCCAAGTTTATATGGTTTTTTTAAAATTAAATTTTAACCAATTTTCTTTTAAAAGAAGTAATACCTTGTCATTTCTAGTGAATTTAAAGATTGTTCTATGAAGTTGTATCGATAAAATGAAAAACTATTATTAAATTAATTTTGACCTTGATTTTATGAAAGCATTGTTTTTTACGCGCGAATTTCCACCTTATGTATACGGCGGAGCAGGAGTGCATGTTGAATATTTGGCAGCAGAATTATCAAAACTAATGGAAGTAGATGTTCGTAGTTTTGGTGACCAGAATGAAAAAACTGAAAATTTAACCGTTAAAGGATTTCCATACGACAATACCGTTTTTAATGGATCTGATTCCCAACTTAAATCTGTATTTCAAACTTTAAGTACGGCTATACATATGAACGCCGATAAAATAGATGCCGATATTGTACACTGCCATACTTGGTATGCACAATTTGCTGGTATTGTTGCTAAACTTTGCTATGGTACGCCACTAGTCATAACAACACATTCATTAGAGCCATTAAGACCCTGGAAAAGAGAACAATTAGGTAGAGGTTACGATGCCTCTTCATGGGTAGAAAAAACCGCTATTGAAATGGCAGATGCCATTATTGCCGTTTCCAAAGAAACCAAAGTGGATGTTTTGCAACATTTTAATGTTGATGAAAGTAAAATAAAGGTTATTTACAACGGTATCAATCTTCAACAATATATAGTAACCTCTGAAACTACAACACTTGATGCCTATGGAATTGATAAAACAAAACCCTATGTATTATTTGTTGGAAGAATTACCAGGCAAAAAGGCATTATCCATTTAGTAAACGCCATAAAATATATAGACCCAGACACTCAAATAATTTTGTGTGCTGGTGCTCCTGATACAAAGGAAATTGGTAAAGAAATGGAAGACGCTGTTAACGAGGTTAAAAAAACGCGCAACAACGTTATTTGGATTGATAAAATGCTTGAAAAACATGAGGTCATTCAATTATACTCACATGCCGATGTATTTTGTTGCCCTTCTATTTATGAACCTTTCGGAATCATTAATATTGAAGCCATGGCATGCAACACTGCTGTAGTGGCAAGTGCTGTTGGAGGTATAAAAGAAGTTGTGGTTCCTGGTGAAACTGGCATATTAATTCCTTTAGAACAACAAAAAGAAGCTCCGTTTGAACCTATAAATCCAGATAAATTTTCTAGAGATCTTGCCAAAGGGATTAATGATTTAATTAATGATGATGCCTTAAGAAACAACATGGCAAAAAATGGGCGAAAACGAGTAGAAGACTATTTTGATTGGGTAGCCATTGCAAAGCAAGTTGAAGAACTATACAAATCTTTAATTTAGAGTTCAAATCAATAAAAGAAATTAAACACAATAACCTTAAAACTAACCGACCATGATTAACAACAAAGTTTTATCAATTATTTTAGGTGGAGGCCAAGGCTCAAGACTTTACCCTTTAACAGAATCAAGATCCAAACCGGCAGTGCCTATTGCTGGAAAATATCGGTTAGTTGATATTCCCATTTCTAACTGTATCAATGCCGATATAAAACGAATTTTTGTGTTAACACAATTTAATTCGGCTTCGTTAAATCGTCATATAAAGGACACCTATCATTTTAGTTTTTTTAGTAGTGCTTTTGTTGATGTACTTGCAGCTGAACAAACGCCTGCCAACAAAGGTTGGTTTCAAGGTACTGCTGATGCTGTTAGACAAAGTATGCATCACTTTTTAAGACATGATTTTGAATATGCTTTAATACTTTCAGGAGACCAATTATATCAAATGGATTATGATTTGATGGTTGAAGCGCATATAGCAAGTAATGCAGAAATTTCTATCGCAACCATTCCTGTAAACGCAAAAGATGCCACCTCCTTTGGTATTTTAAAAGCTAATGACGAAAACGTTGTTACTTCATTCATAGAAAAACCAGATGCAAGTTTATTGCCAGAATGGACTTCGGAAGTTAGCGACGACATGAAGCATCAAGGACGTAATTATTTGGCGTCTATGGGTATTTATATCTTTAACCGCAAACTTTTGGTTGATTTAATGAACGACCCTTCAACTATAGATTTTGGTAAGGAAATCATTCCTCAGTCTATAGAAGCACATAAAACATTAAGTTACCAATATGAAGGTTATTGGACCGATATTGGAAACATAGATTCCTTTTTTGAAGCTAATATTGGACTAACTGATGACATTCCAAAATTCGATTTATACGATAAATCAAAACGTATTTATACCCGTGCCAGAATGCTTCCAACTTCAAAAATTTTAGGTACTACATTAAATAAAGCTGTGATTGCTGAGGGCTGTATAATAAGTGCGGCCAAAATTGAACAATCGGTTATCGGGGTGCGTTCCAGAATAGGAAATGAATCTACAGTAATTAATACTTATATGATGGGTTGCGATTATTATGAAACCCTTGAAGAAATTGAGAATTACAGAATTAAAATCTTAATGGGAATTGGCGAACGCTGTTTTATTAAAAATGCTATTATTGATAAAAACTGTCGAATTGGTGATGATGTAAGGATTAATGGCGGAAAACATTTAGAGGACAAAGAAACCGATATGTATGTTATTAAAGAAGGTATTGTAGTTATAAAAAAAGGCGCTACAATTCCTGTTGGCTACGTTATTTAAACAATAATTTATCTTAATAGCAAGTATATTTTAAAAGCCGTGAACTATCATTTACCGCTTTTACTATCTTAAAACTAACTAAAAACAATGCAAGACCAAAGAAGAGTTGTAATAGACTACGTATCACCTAGTGTTAATGGTGGCGAATTTTATATAAAACGTGTGGTTAACGAAATAGTTAATATTAAAGCACATATTCTCGCAGATGGCCATGATGTGCTTGGGGCATCAGTTTTATACAAACATGAAAAGGAAAAAAACTGGAGGGAAAATCGTATCCAACTTGTTGTAAATAACGAATGGGAAGGTTCTTTTTATGTTGAAAAACAAGGGTTTTACACCTATAAAGTAGAAGCTTGGGTAGATTATGCCTTAAACTGGCAACATGGTATTGAACGTAAAATTGCCGATAGCCAACATGTAAATTCAGAACTACTTGAAGGAATAGCTTTTTTAGATGAAATTCATGAAAAAGTGTCTCAAAACGATCAATTTTATCTAGACCATTTAAAAAACATTTTTGCTAACGAAAACCATTATGACGAAGCCATAAAAGAAGCAACCAGTGAACGCCTTCATCATATTTTTAGTGCTAACCCGCAAAAAATATTGGCAAATACTTCCAAGGAATACACCGTTTATGTTGATAGAAAAAAGGCGCGTTTTAGTACTTGGTACGAATTTTTTCCGCGTTCTGCTTCAGAGCATCAAGGGGTTCACGGTACTTTTAAAGACTGTGAACGTTTGCTACCAAGAGTTGCAAAAATGGGGTTTGACACATTATACTTTCCCCCTATTCATCCCATTGGAGAGGTAAACAGAAAGGGCAAAAATAACACTACTACTACTGTTGAAGGCGATGTAGGTTCCACTTGGGGTGTTGGATCTCACCATGGTGGACACAAAGCCATTCATCCACAATTAGGCTCTTTAGATGATTTTAAAAGTTTAATTCATAAAGCAAAAGAGCATGGTCTTGAAATTGCCATGGATTATGCGTTACAAGCAGCTCCTGATCATCCGTGGGTAAAAGAACACCCGCAATGGTTTAAATGGCGACCAGATGGCACTGTTCAATATGCCGAAAATCCTCCAAAAAAATACCAGGATATTTTACCTATTTATTGGGAAAGCGAAGATTATCTAGCACTTTGGGATGAGTGTTTAGATATTTTAATGTATTGGATAGATTGTGGTATCAATGTTTTTAGAGTTGATAATCCACACACCAAACCTTTCTATTTCTGGAACTGGATTATATCTAACATAAAAGCAAAACATCCTGATGTTATCTTTTTAGCCGAAGCGTTTACGGCGCCAAAAGTCATGGCGCAATTAGCAAAACAAGGTTACACACAATCGTATACCTATTTTACATGGAGAAACAATAAACATGAACTAACAGAATATGTGGAGGAGTTAACAAAAAGTGAACTTCGTGAGTATATGCAGCCCAATTTTTGGCCAAATACACCCGATATTAACCCAATGCACTTGCAAGGGGCTAACGAATCAAAACATATTCAACGCTATGTGCTGGCAGCTACTTTAAGTTCCAGTATCGGACTTTATGGTCCTGTTTATGAATATATGTTAAGTGATGCCCTTATTGGCCGTGAAGAATACTTAAACTCTGAAAAGTTTCAAATAACACATTATGATTGGACTATTGAAAACAAACTAATTACCGTTATTTCAAAAATAAATCATATCCGTCAACAAAACGAAGCACTTCAACAAACCAATAATATAAAATTCTGTTATGTTGAAAATTCAAACCTTATGGCTTTTTATAAATGGAATGAAGCTAAAACAAACGAATTATTAATCATCATTAGTTTAGATGCTTTCAATTCTCAACAAGGAACTATACAGCTACCATTAAAAGAATTAGGTATTCCTGCAGGCCATAGAATAGAAGTTAAAGATTTAATAACCAACAGTAGTTATAATTGGTATAATGAATGGAATTTTGTAGAACTACACCCAACCTTACCGTTCCATATTTTCAATATAACGAAATAACATGCTAAAAGAACCTGCAATAAATGGATTGAAAACAACTTACGATTTTAACGAATCGTGGGAAGAATTGTTAGATAATAACAATTTTGTAAAAATCTTTTTATCAGATGTTTTAGAAGCCTATATTATTAAACAACGGTGGTTTGGTGGTAAATCCAGCACTATAAAATACATTGAATTAGCCGAATATTTTAAAATTCAACAATTTGGTGAAATTTATTACGGCCTGCTTTTAGAAGTTAATTTTGTTGAAGCTTTTTATCAGCATTACTTTTTGCCCATTGCATTTGTTACTGATGACACTTTTTCTCAAGAAGATAGAATTCTTTCAATAAGCATTAAAAACAAAAAAGGCTATATTATTGATGCCGTTAATTTAGAATCTTTTAGAAAATTGGTTTTTGAAAGAATAACTACGGCATTACCAAAAGACACCACAAAAGTTCAATACCATAAAAGTCATTTTTTTACTGATATAGTATATAAATCGTCTCGGTTTATGGGCTTAGAACAAAGCAACACATCGTTGGTTTACAATGATGAAAAATATGTATTAAAATTTTTTAGACGCATTTTTGCCGATAAAAATCCAGATTATGAAATGAGTCGGTTTTTGTCTGAGAAAAAAGAATTTAAAAACACTCCATCTTATCTTGGAAGTATTAATTTGGTTGATGCAGATAACGATTATATAACCATTGCATTGATGCAGGAAATGGTGCCAAACCAAGGTGATGCTTGGGAATATATGCTAAAAGAATTCCATACTGTTTTCTCTAATATCGAGTTAAAAAGCATTAATGTTAATATGCTTCCCGAAACCGAATTATTTCAGCGATTAGCAATAGAAGCCGTTCCTCCGCAAATTATAGAATGGGTAGGATTAGACCTTTTTAAAAAAATTCAAACCTTGGCAAAACGCACCGCAGAAATGCACATTGCCTTAGGGTCTGAATTTGAAGAAACTGCCTTTACACCTTCTCGTTTCAATGGAGATTATACGGTTTGGCTGAAAAACAGAATGATATACCAGTTTCAAAACAGGTTAAACGCTGTTGAAAATAACCTCCACAAATTAGATGGTTTAGCGTTAAAATTGGCTCATGAAATTTTAAAAAACAAAAACAGTATCCGTAAGCGTTTTACAACATTTGATTGGACCAAACTAAAAGGCGAGCGCATTCGTGTTCATGGCGATTATCATTTAGGGCAAATTTTAGTTAAAGACAACGATTTTTATATTTTGGATTTCGAGGGAGAACCCGAAAGTACTATTCGCGATAGAAAAGTAAAACAACCTCCTTTAAAAGATGTTGCAAGTTTGCTCAGATCGTTTCATTATGCCATTTATGCTACAATTTTCAATAACAAAGAACGATTTAGCAACTTTACACAAGATTATTTATTTAAAGCAGGCGAAATTATTTATGGTTACATTTCAGGTGTGTTTTTAGGCACTTATGTGACCAAAACGCAACACGCAAATTTAAATACAGGATACAATCAAGAACGCATTTTTATTTTAAAATACTGCTTATTAGAGAAAGCAGTTTATGAATTAGGTTACGAACTTAATTCGCGTCCGCAATGGGCAATTATCCCTTTAAAGGGTATTTCTAATATTATAAACCACTAATTTATGGCTCAAGTACAAGTTCACAGTTTGTTTTCAGAATTCGATATCAACCTTTTCAAAGCAGGTAAACATTACAGACTTTACGAAAAATTTGGATCACACATAACAACAGTTAAAGGTATTGAAGGCACTTATTTTGCAGTTTGGGCACCCACTGCAAAACAAGTTTCTGTTATTGGCGATTTTAATTTTTGGATTGAAGGTGAGCACCAACTAAACGTTCGCTGGGATTCTAGCGGTATCTGGGAAGGCTTTATTCCCACGGTTGGAAAAGGCAATATTTATAAATACAAAATTCAAAGCCATAATAACGATATCAAAACAGAAAAGGCAGATCCTTATGCACGCCGTTGTGAGCATCCACCAAAAACAGCTTCCATAGTTTGGGACGACACCTATAAATGGAAGGATACAGATTGGATGAAAAAGCGTAAAAAACACAACGCTTTAGATGCACCTTATTCGGTTTACGAAGTTCATTTAGGATCGTGGAAACGCCATTTAGAAGAAGACCGCTTTTTATCATATTACGAATTGGCAGACGAATTGGTAACCTATGTTAAAGACATGAATTTTACGCATGTAGAATTGATGCCAATTATGGAATACCCTTACGACCCATCGTGGGGTTACCAATTAACAGGTTATTTTGCACCAACATCGCGCTTTGGGTATCCAGAAGAATTTAAATATTTAGTAGATAAATTACACCAAAACGATATAGGTATTATACTCGATTGGGTGCCTTCACACTTTCCTGAAGATGCACATGGATTAGGGTTTTTTGACGGCTCTAATTTATACGAACACCCTGATAGACGTAAAGGTTACCACCAAGATTGGAAAAGCTTAATATTTAACTACGAGCGTAACGAAGTAAAATCGTTCTTAATAAGTAATGCCATCTTTTGGATGGATCAATACCATGCCGATGGCCTGCGTGTAGACGCTGTCGCTTCCATGTTATTTCTAGATTATTCTAGAGAAGATGGGGAATGGGAACCTAATATTTATGGTGGTAGAGAAAATTTGGCTGCTATCGAATTTCTAAAAGAACTAAACCAAGAAGTATATGCATCGTTCCCAGATGTACAAACAATAGCAGAAGAATCTACAGCATTTCCAGGGGTTTCAAAACCAGTATTTTTAGGAGGTTTAGGCTTTGGAATGAAATGGATGATGGGTTGGATGCACGACACACTGGAATACTTTGGAAAAGACCCAATTTATAGAAAATACCATCAAAACGACATTACATTTAGTTTAGCCTATGCATTTTCAGAGAATTTTATGCTACCGCTTTCACATGACGAAGTGGTGTACGGCAAAAACTCCATTTTAGGAAGAATGCCAGGAGACGAATGGCAACGTTTTGCAAACCTTCGATTATTGTTTGGTTGTATGTTTACCCATCCCGGAACTAAACTCATGTTTATGGGTACCGAATTTGGACAATATAACGAATGGAATTTTCAAGAAAGCTTAGATTGGAATTTATTAGAATTCGAACCGCATAAAAACTTTCAGCAATATTATAAAGCATTAAACACATTCTACAAATCAACCCCTGCCCTATTTGAAAAAGCATTTACAAGTGAAGGATTTGAGTGGATTAGTTACGACGACCATGAAAACTGTGTGATCTCATACTTAAGAAAAGGGTATCAAGCTGAAAATGATGTAGTAGTAGTTTGTAATTTAACACCAACTATAAGAGAAAACTATCTTATAGGGCTTCCTATAAAAGGAAGGCTCATTGAAATATTTAATAGTGATGATATCGATTTTGGTGGTAGTGGTGTAACTAATAAAACCAAAAAACAGGTATTAATTACTAAAAAATCTTGGAATGGTAAAGAGTATTCTGCTGAAATAACGTTACCTCCTTTAGCAGTAACTGTTTTTCAGTTTAAATCTTAAAAAACGCTTATTTATAATGTTAAAACTTAGGTTTCGTTATGGCTAAATTGGTCTTAGCGAAGCCTTTTTTGTATTCAAAAATTAAAAAAATTCATTTTTATTACACTATTTCTATAAAATTTGTGAATTATATAATTATACAAGTAATTATTTGATTATTAAACAGGTTTCTTACGGTATTTTTAATGAATAAACGCTCTTAAAATTTAATTCTTTTAGTATTTTCGCTAATTAATTCTAACGTCTTAAAAATGATATTAAACACTGAATTAGAATATAAGGGAAATCTATTCCCATCAAATATAATTTCTTATAAAAAGAATCTAGATACCTTATCGTTTACTTCTGAAAACAATGTAGTTTTACAAGTAACCGTACAACGTGACAGTGTTTTAAGATTTAGATATACTACTACTGGGGTTTTTGAAAAAGATTTCTCATACGCTATTACTAAATACGCCAGTAGAGGCTATAATTTCCTTGAGGTAACTGAAGAAGAAGATAAATATATTGTTACGACATCAAAACTTATTTGTCACATATCAAAAATCGATATGCGAATTGCTCTTTTTGATGCCAAAGATAAAACCCTTATTTGCGAAGATGAATTAGGATTTCACTGGGAAGAAAGTTATGAGTTTGGTGGTGATATTGTTAAAATGTCTAAAACAGCTCAAGAAGGTGAAAGCTATTACGGCTTAGGTGATAAACCGGTTGACAATAACCTGAAAGGCAAACGTTTCGAAAACTGGGTAACAGATTCTTACGCGTACGGCAAAAATACAGACCCAATTTATAAAGCCATTCCGTTTTATACAGGTTTACACCACAAAAAATCCTACGGGATCTTTTTTGATAATACCTTCCGAACATTTTTTGATTTTTGTCATGAACGCAGAAACATTACCAGTTTTTGGGCTCAAGGTGGTGAAATGAATTATTATTTCATTTATGGGCCTCAAATGTCCGATGTTGTTTCCATATACACCGACTTAACAGGAAAACCACATGAGTTGCCTGCTTTATGGACGTTGGGATACCACCAATGTAAATGGAGCTATTATCCGGAATCAAAAGTAAAAGAAATTACAAACGAATTTAGAAAGCTAAAAATTCCTTGTGATGCTATTTATTTAGATATTGACTATATGGAAGGATTTAGATGCTTCACTTGGAGTAAAGAATACTTTCCAGACCCAAAAAGAATGGTTAAGGAATTAGCCGACAATGGCTTTAAAACCATTGTAATTATCGATCCAGGAATCAAAATTGATAAAGATTACTCGGTTTATCAAGAAGGGATGGATAAAGATTATTTCTGTAAACGTGCCGATGGGCCTTACATGAAAGGTAAAGTGTGGCCTGGGGAATGCTATTTTCCAGACTTTACGAACCCAGAAGTACGTGAATGGTGGTCCGATTTATTTAAAGAACTTGTAGAAGACATAGGAGTTAAAGGAGTTTGGAACGATATGAACGAGCCTGCAGTAATGGATGTACCAGGTAAAACGTTTCCAAATGATGTAAGACATGATTATGACGCAAACCCATGTAGCCACAGAAAAGCACATAACGTTTACGGTATGCAAATGGCTAGAGCCACCTACCAAGGTCTTAAAAAATTCGCATACCCAAAAAGACCTTTTGTTATTACAAGAGCCGCTTATTCTGGTACACAACGCTATACTTCCAGCTGGACTGGGGATAACGTAGCCAGTTGGGAACATTTAACTATTGCCAACATACAAGCACAACGCATGTGTATGTCTGGATTTTCATTTATTGGATCGGATATTGGAGGTTTTGCTGAACAACCAAATGGCGAACTTTATGCACGTTGGATACAATTAGGAATATTCCATCCATTTTGCAGAACCCACTCATCTGGAGACCATGGAGACCAAGAACCTTGGGCTTTTGGGAAAAACATTACAGATGTAGTTAGAAAATTTATTGAAATAAGATACCAATTATTACCATATTTATATACCGCCTTTTGGAGGTATGCAAACGAAGGGGTTCCTATTTTAAAATCACTTGTTTTATACGATCAAGAAGACCCGCATAATCACTATAGAAACGATGAGTTTGTTTTTGGTGAAAAAATATTGGCCTGCCCAATAACAGAACCTAATGCAAAAGGAAGACGTATGTATTTCCCTTTTGGAAATTGGTATAATATCTGGACAGACGAAGTATTAGAAGGCGGACAAGAATTATGGGTAGATGCCGATTTAGATAGTATGCCAATATTTGTTAAAGAAGGTGCTATTATTCCAAAATACCCTATTCAACAATATGTAGGCGAGAAAACTATTGATGAACTTGTTTTAGATGTTTATTACAAAGCAGGTGAAGAAACCTCTCAAGTTTTTGAAGATGCTCAAGACGGATATGATTATATTAAAGGCAGATATAGCTTAAGAAATTTTAAGCTATTAGGCAAGAAAAAGTCATTAATTATCCAACAATTCAAATCAGGTAAATATATAACGCCTTACGAAACCTTAAAAATTAAATTCCACGGTTTACCATTTAATATCACTAAAATTCAAATTGATAATGAAGAGGTGTTATTTGAAGACGTTAAACTTAATGGAGATAATACCATCATAGTAAGTAAAGAATTTACAGAACTCCATGTTATTTCATAGAAACTTTTAAATTCCTTGTTTAGAATTTTTATTAAAAGGCTTCCCAAGATATACCAACTTGAAGCCTTTTTCTATTTTATCTATAGCCTTATTATGGGAAGAGATTATCTCTAAAACACCATGTTTATCTTTTACTAACAAGGGAATAATATCTGTATCTTTATTTGAAATTTCAATTAATTCCTCGTAATGTGATCGATCATTTAATTCAATTTCATGTATTTTTGGATGTTTTCTCGCTACTTCCGTTAACGAAATATAATCATCGGTATGTGAAAACAAACCTTCTTTTGGGCTACTTTCTGGATTACGAATTTCTGCTAAATTGATCAACCTAAAGGTACCACTTTCACCAAACTGGTTAGAAAACTTATTAATAGCATACTCGTTAATATCTGCACTACCCGTCATTGCCATTAAAAACCCTACATCATTTAGTTCTATATTATCTTCTAACGATTCCGAATAAATATCAGTACCCATAGCCTCAAGCCCTGCTTCTTGTGCTAATTTAATATTGGTTTGATTACTATCAATTAAAACCACATGCCTACCATTTTCTTCTAGATATTGTGCAATAAGTCTAGAAAAATGTGCAGCACCAACAATTAAAATACCCTCAGAACGCTTTAAAAAAACACCTATTAATTTAGCAAAAGGTCTTGCGGTAGTTGCGTTTAATAATACGGTACCTAACACAATCATAAATACCAATGGGGTAATATATTCAGCATCAACTGTGCCTTTTTTAGCAAGTGTTAGCCCAAATAAAGATGCTATACCGGCTGCAACGATTCCTCGTGGACCAACCCAGCTAATAAAAAGTTTTTCATTAAATTTTAATGTAGATCTATATGTGCTAATAAAAACCCCTATGGGGCGTATTAAAAAAACAACTAAGGCAAACAACATTACCGCATTCCAATTATAAACCAATAACAGGTCTTCAATATTAATATTTGCCGCCAATAGAATAAATAAAATAGATATTAATAAAACACTAAGCGATTCCTTAAAATAAAGCAGTTCTTTTAAATAAGGCGACTTCGAGTTTCCTAGTACCATTCCCATAACTACTACTGCCAATAAGCCCGACTCATGTGCAAAAACATCAGACAAAACAAAAACACCTAAAACAGTTGCTAAAGCAACCACATTTAATAAATAGTGGGGTATGAGACTTTTATTTATGGAAAAATTTAATGCATGAGCAAAGGCAAATCCGAAAGTTGAACCAAATAATATAATCTTACCAAATTCAATTAAGGCGGTTTTTGTAAACTCACCTCCCCCTTCAACACTAATAAATTCAAACACAAGTACTGCCACTAAAGCGCCAATGGGATCAATTAAAATGCCCTCCCACTTTAATACTGCCGATACGTCCTTTTTCAGGGGAATATTTCTTAAAATTGGTGTAATTACTGTTGGCCCCGTTACAATTATTAAAGCAGAAAACAAAAAAGATATTTCCCAACTTAAATAAAAAATATAGTGTGCGGAAATTGCGGCCCCAAAAAATGTAGCCAAAGAACCTAATGTAATTAATTTATAAATTATAGGTCCTACATTTTTAATCTCACTCAACCTTAAGGTTAAACCTCCTTCAAATAAAATAACACCAATGGCTAACGACACAAAATAAAACAAGCTTTCTCCAGGAAAAAGGCCTTCATTTCCGTTCCAAATAGGCTCTATCCACTTGGTACCGTCTTCTGAGATGAATTCTGAGACAGGACCTACCAACAAACCAATTAAAATTAAGGGTAAAATAGCGGGTATTTTAAATTTCCAGGCAACCCATTGTGCCAAAATGCCTAAAATGATGATGCCTGCAAGTTCTATCATAAGTACAATTCTCTTTTAAAAAAGCCTAATTTAAATAAAAACGGAATAACTCCTGTGTTTATATCTAATTGTTCTTTAAAAAATTGCATGAAACACGCATTAAAAAACCTTCATTTTCCTATTTTTTTATATAACTGTTGCATATTTTTAAAAAATGTTATCTTTCGAGCTTTAGAAAGTAAATTAGAAAAAAGAGTGTCCTTAAAACCCTTTAAAAGTATTGGAATAGGTGTGGCGTTTTCACCCAACTTAAAAGCAAATTTGTTTGAAGCAGCTAGACTTGCACTTTTTTTTGATTCAAAATTATTTTTAATTCATGTTGGAAACCCTTCTGATGACAAAATAAAAGCCCTTAAAATTATTTTAGCCCCTTTTAAAAAGAACCAACTAAACTTTGAGGTTATTTTTAAACCTGGAAACCCTGTAGATGTTATTTTGAACGCTACTGAAGAACACAAAATAGATTTATTAATTCTAGGAGCTGTTCAACGCGAACGTTTTTTAAAATATTATGTAGGCTCTATTGCTAGGAAAATAACGCGAAAAGCGAAGTGTTCTATTTTATTATTGATAAAACCTTCGGTGGAACGTGTACGTTGCCAGCATATTGTTGTTAATGGCTTAAAAGACCCTAAAACAGAGCAAACAATTACTTCGGCATTTTATGTTGCAAAACAACTACAAGCTGAAAAAATTACAGTGGTAGAAGAAATTAAACAGGAGGAAATTAAAATAAAAGTGGACGATGATGTATCTCTGCGACGTTCAAATATCATAAAGGAACGCATAAAACTAAGAGAAAACTCTAGAATAAAAGATATTATAACACATATCCCTAAAGAATATGTTGAAAATATAGTTGTAAAAACACAGCCCATTTTTGGTCAACAAGGCTATTCAATTGGGCATTATGCAGAAATTTCGCGTGCCGATTTATTGGTTATGAATGCACCAACCAAAATGACTTTTTGGGATCGTTTATTTCCGCATGACATAGAACATATTTTAACCGAATTACCAACCGATGTATTAATACTACAATGAGTCCTAAAAAAAATAACTTAAAAGATTTTTTTAGATCAATACCAAGAAATATATTTTCTGGTTTTGTGGTAAGTCTTATCGCATTACCGTTAGGACTAGGGTTGGCAATGGCAAGTGACGCACCGCCAATTTCGGGTATTATTGCAGCTGTAGTTGGTGGTATAGTGGTGGCTATTTTTGGCGGAAGCCACGTAACCATTACAGGGCCAGGTAACGGTATGGTAGGTGTGCTTTTAGTAGCTATTACAACACTAGGTATTGAAAGTGCCTATGCTGCCATTATATGTTCTGGTTTGCTAATATTGCTCCTTGGGTTTTTAAGAATGGGTAAGTTATCAGATTTTTTTCCTTCTTCTGCCATACAAGGGATGCTTGCTGCCATTGGACTTATCATTCTTGGAAAGCAGTTTCATATTATGTTGGCGCATAAAATTAAACGGGAAGACACCCTTGACTATCTTTTTGAAACACCCATCACTATAAATGATGTATTACATTATAAAAATGAAGGTCTTATCTATGCAGCTTTAGCAGGAGTGTTAGGATTCGTTATCATGGTGTTTTATTCTAAAATAAGAAACAAGTATTTACAACTTATTCCTGCTCCTATGTGGATAGTCATTCTATCCATTGGGTTTAGTTATTATTTTGAATTGGTACTCCATCAAAATAACCCAATTGCTAAACAATATATGATTTCGGGCATCCCATCTTTTCAAGACATTGTGGACGATATCCATTTACCTCATTTTACGCGTATTGGTAGTCTCCCATTTTGGGGTAGCGTATTCGCAATAACCCTTATAGCCAGTATAGAATCTCTTTTAAGCATTAAAGCTGTTGATAAACTTGATACCGAAAAAAGAAGATCGAATGTAAATAAAGACCTTAAAGCCTTAGGTCTAGCCACCATAGTAAGTGGTTTTTTGGGAGGGCTTAATGTGGTTACCGTTATTGCACGTAGCTCGGTTAATGTGAATAATGGCGCCAGCAACCGGTCGTCAAACTTTTTTCATGCTACGTTTTTAGTATTGTTTATTGTACTGTTTAGCACCCAATTAACCCGAATACCGTTGCCTGCGCTAATGGCAATACTGGTTTATACCGGGTATAAATTGGCGTCACCCAATGTGATAAGAAAAATATTTTTTGTAGGAAAAGAACAACTCATCATCTTTTTTGTAACGCTTTTGGTTACACTAAAAGTGGGTTTAATAACAGGTATTTTAGCAGGTGTTGCAACCACATTAATTATTCATATTGTGCTTAACAAAACCGTATCGTTGTTTGCTAGAAACGTACTAAAACCAAATGTTTTGATGTATCGAGAAAGCGAAGGGCAAAACAACTTTTACGTTAGTGTCAAGCATTTTTGTAGTTTTTTAAATTATTATAAACTGAAAGATAAACTGGATGCCGTACCGGAAAATCAAGATGTTATAGTCGATTTTTCATTGTGCAGTTTTGTTGATGATACCGTTATGGAAAACATAAGTCGCTATCAGGAACTGTTTAAAAAACGTGGTGGTCATTTTGATGTGATTGGTTTGGATATGCACGATACTGATTCTGAACACCCCTTTGCCCTAAGGCGATTGCTACCTGTTCCAAAGATTATTAAAAACAATTTAACGCGTCGCCAAACAAGTATGGAGAGTTTAGCAAATGACTACTCACTTACCTACCATCCTAAAAATCAAAAAGATATCGATTTTTTAAATAATTTTCTATTTTTCAATACCAAAAACATCGATCATATATATAATGTTTTAAAATATAAAAACAACACCATAACCCTTTTTGATATCGAATTTTCTGAAGGTGAATTTATTGCAAAAGAGGTTATTAGAACCACCATGCTTCATATTAATTTAAAAAAATCGATTCCTGAGTTTACTTTAGATAGAGAAGGATTTTTAGAAAAAGTGTACGCCTTTGCTGGTTTTAAGGACATTCCCATTCAAAACCATACCGACTTTTCCAAAAGATTTTATTTGTTAGGCGATAATGAAACAGAAATAACCCGCTTTTTTAATGATGGAATAACCCGCTTTTTTGAAAGCAATCCTTATTACCACGTCGAATCTAATGGTGAAGGACTCCTTGTTTTTGGAAAAGAGCGTTTGGCCAGTGTGAAAGAAATAAAAGCACTTTTTGATTTTGGCAAACGGTTAAAAGAAGTTGTATCAACAGAAAAATAATTTTTAACAAAAAAAACTTCTGCTAAATTACGACAGCTAAAAAGGAAAAAAATAAGGAATAATAAAAGAGGCGGCTGCCCAAATAATTAAATTTAGCGGGGTACCTACTCGTAAAAAATCGTTGAATTTATAATTTCCAGGAGCATAAACCATCGTGTTGGTTGGATAGCTCATGGGGGTCATAAACGTTAATGAACAAGCAAACATTACTGCAACCAAAAATGGGCGTTCACTCACTTCCATAATGGATGCTAAGGTTATAACAACCGGGGTTAGTAAGGCTGCCGTAGCCTTACTGGAAATGAGGTTTGTTGAAATAAACGTTATTAAATATAATAAACTTAAAGTGATTTGTGGACTATATTGTCCTAAGGTGTTCTGTATAAAATCGGCGATAAGCTTTGCTCCGCCCGTTTTTTCCAATGCTGTTCCCATAGACAATACACCTGCCATCATAAAAATCACTTTCCATTCCACTGCATTATAAGCTTCTATAGGCTTTAATATTTTTGTTAAAACCATCAGTAGCGCACCAACCATGGCACTAATTAGTATAGAGGTAAGGTTTAATGACGCAGCCAAAACCACTCCTATTCCAATTAATGCAGCAGGTATGGCTTTTCTTAAATCTGTATTTCTTTTTTGATATTCTGAAAGTGTTACAACTAGCCTTTTGTTTTCTAAATGTTTTATTTCTTCTTTTTGCCCTAAAACCAACAACATATCGCCTTGCATTAAATTTACCGAGGATAATTTATCGAATAAAATCTCTCCCCGCTGGCGAATTGCCAATACAGACATATTATAGCGCCTATTAAAGCGCATAGATTTTAAAGAGCCTTCTGCTAAACTAGACCCAAAGGGAATAATGACTTCATAAATATTATAATCGTCCGATTTTTTATATGAATTGTTGATTAACTTACTCCCCTTCACCTTATATCCCTTAGTTTCTAACAGTTTATGAACCATTTGCGGCGGTAACACCACTTTCAATATATCATCTTTAAGAATAACGGTTTCAGGGCCTAAATCATACCTTAAACTCCCCGCTCTCATTATAGACAAAATGTTTATGTTATATTCTAAAACCAATTTTGAATTAACAATTGCTTTATTAATGTCTGCACAACCTTCATCTATAACTATTTCTGTAATGTATTTTTCAACCTCTTTACTCAGTTCGTCATCTTCGTCTTTACGCTTAGGAAGCAAAAAAGGAGCTATGAAAAACACATATAAAAATCCAACAAGCAACAAACAAGCCGCCGCCGCACTAAATTCAAACATACCAAATTCTGCAAGTCCATATTGATTTGCATAACTACTAACCAAAATATTGGTGGATGTTCCAATAAGTGTACAGGTTCCTCCAAAAAGTGCTGCAAAAGATATGGGCATTAATAATTTTCCAGGGCTAATATTGGTTTCCCTACAAACCGTTAAAGCTATTGGTAGCATTAAGGCTACTACCGCTGTGTCATTAATAAAAGCTGAAAATAAAGCAGTAATAATACAGAATACAACAAGAGCTACCATATAGTGAATTCTGGCAAGTTTAATTATATGATCGCTTAACCCATTTAAAATACCAGAATTGAAAACACCTCCACTAACAACAAAAATACAACCCAAAGTTAAAGTAGCTGGATGGTTAAACCCGGAAAAACCCTCTACAGGATTTAGTACCCCAGCCACAATAAACATGGCCATAATAAGAATAGAGGTTGTATCAATTGAAAAAAAATCCCTTACAAAAAGAAAAATACCAATACCAATAATGCAAAATGTGATAATTAAATCGATGCTCATAACCTGCTTAACATTAAATTATTTATCCCCGTCTTTAGACTCAGACAAATAGTAAAGTCTTTTTAAACTTTTTTTAAGAAGTGTAAATCTATAAATGCCTATCACAAAAAAAAGAGCACTAAAAAAAAGGGAAACAAATGCCAAATATTTAAAATTTGGTAAAATTTCCAATTGAAAAAAAGCAATACCTCCAAGTAACAAATAAAGCGAAGAACGAATATATGATAGCAAGGTACGTTCATTTGCCAATCGTGTACGCTCAATAGCGAGGTAGTCTCTTAAAATAACCTCTTCGTCAGGTTTAAAGTCACGCCCAAACCTTAATAGATTCATCTTTTTTATTTTTAATGGCGTCTCTATAATGTGTTTTATTGGCATTTTAAAAATTATTTCTATAAATCTAATTTAAATTTTAAAGGATTCAAAAGAATGCCTTAATTTAAATTATTCTAATCAAATGTTAAAAAAATCTAATAAATTTAACGATTTTCAACTTATCAATTACGTTTTTAGTAATTTGCAAGACATTTTTTATATAAAAAGCCCCTAATGCAATTATACCCAATAGAATCTGGATGCTTTAAACTTGATGGTGGCGCCATGTTTGGTGTTGTGCCAAAATCGTTATGGCAAAATACAAACCCTGCCGACACCAATAACATGATTGACCTTGCAGCACGTTGTTTGCTTATTGAAGATGGAAATCGGCTTATCTTAATCGATACGGGTATGGGTACTAAACAATCTAGCAAATTTTATGGCTACTACCACCTTTGGGGCAATCATTCAATAGATAAATCCCTTAAAAAGTACGGTTTTCATAGAGATGATGTTACCGATGTTTTTATGACCCATTTGCATTTCGACCACTGTGGCGGCAGTATTCAATGGAACAAAGATAAAACAGGTTTCGAACCTGCGTTTAAAAACGCCCATTTTTGGAGTAATGAAGATCATTGGCTGTGGGCAATCCAACCCAATAAACGCGAAAAAGCATCGTTTTTAAAAGAAAATATAATCCCGATGCAAGAAAGCGGACAGCTTAAGTTCACATCTATTCCAACAAGTAATACCCTTAAAAATTCGGAACTTGGTTTCGATATCTTTTTTGCAAACGGGCATACCGATAAACAAATGATCCCAATCATAAAATACAAAGAAAAAACCATCGCCTTTATGGCCGATTTGCTGCCAACCGTTGGACATTTACCACTTCCCTACGTTATGGGCTACGATACCAGACCGCTTTTAACCCTAGATGAAAAAGAAAAATTTCTTAATATGGCTGCTACTAACAATTATTATTTATTTTTAGAACACGATGCCCATAATGAAATTATTACTGTGACTAATACCGAAAAAGGAGTCCGATTAAAAGACACCTATACTTCACAAGACATATTTCAATAAAAAAAGTGACTAATTCAAAAACAAACAAATGAAAACAATTAAAACAATAATGCTTTCGGCACTAGCAGCCGTATTTTTTTCTGGCTGTGGAGGAACAGCCAATATTCTGTCTACACCTATTGAAAACATAGACAGTTCTCCTCTAAAAGTTTCAGAATTAACTGAAAAAGAAAAACAAAACTGGGGCCATTTAGACTTGGTAAAAGATACCATTCCTGGTATGAGTGTCGATAAAGCCTACACAGAACTTATTAAAAACAAAAAGGGAAATACCGTTATTGTTGCAGTAATAGATTCGGGCATAGACATAGACCATGAAGATTTAAACGATGTGATTTGGACCAACAAAGGTGAAATTCCAAATAACGGAAAAGATGACGATAACAATGGTTATATAGACGATGTACACGGTTGGAATTTTTTAGGTGATGGCTATAACGAACAATTAGAATACGTACGCATACTAGCTAGTGGCGATACTACAAACCCCGATTATGCGAAAGCTCAAGCACTGTACGATAAAGAATATCAAAAATATTTAGGGCTTAAAACCAATTACGAACAAGTTTTACAGCAAATTATTGATGCGGACAAAACTTTAACCAAACATTTAGGAAAAAAAGATTATACCAAAGAAGAAGTTAATGCGATAAAAACCGAAGATGCCGACTTAAACAAAGCTGTTCAAATTGCAAAATACATGTATGGTAATGGTATGGATTCTTTAGCCGATGCCAAAAAAGAATTAAACGACGGTTTAGAAAGTTTTAACGACCGCTTAAACTACCACTTTAACAAAACTTTTAATGGACGCGTAAATGGTGATGACCCAAATAATTTTAACTCTAAGTTTTACGGCAACGGTAATGTAAAACCTGTTAAGAAAACCGAAAGTCATGGTACGCATGTAGCGGGTATTATTGCTGCAGAACGTAACAACGGCAAAGGTGCCAATGGCGTTGCTAACAATGTGAAAATTATGAGTGTTAGAACCGTGCCAAATGGCGATGAGTATGATAAAGATGTTGCTTTATCTATTCGTTACGCTGTTGATAACGGTGCAACCGTAATTAATGGTAGCTTCGGAAAAAGTTTTTCGCCGCATAGCGATTGGGTACGTGATGCAATTAAATATGCAAGCGATAAAGATGTGGTTTTTGTACATGCCGCCGGAAACGACAGTGAAAATGTTGATGTAGAACCTAATTTCCCAGACGATAATATCAACGGTCAAGAAATCTCTAATACCTACATTCGGGTGGGTGCTTTAGAACCAAAATATGGTTCTAACATTGTTGCTGGTTTTTCTAACTACGGAAAACAAAACGTCGATGTTTTTGCTCCGGGTGCTAAAATATACTCGACAACACCACAAAACGAATACGACACCAAGGGTGGCACATCTATGGCTGCACCTGCGGTTGCTGGTGTTGCGGCATTAATTCGTTCGTATTATCCAAAATTATCGGCGGCTCAAGTAAAACAAATTATAATGGATTCTGGTTTAGCTATTAAAACAAAAGTTGTTGTTGGCGGTGATACAAGTAATGTAAAACCATTTACAGAGATTGTAAAATCTGGAAAAATTGTAAATGCTTATAATGCCTTAATTATGGCAGCTAAAATGTCTATATAAACTGAAAGCTATAAATATTTTAGTTTCTTAAAACTATTAAGGTATTTAAAATAGATTTTGAAATAATTTCAGAATCTATTTTTTTATTATTTTGAAACCGCATATAAAACAAAAAAAAAAATGAAACAATTAGTTATTTCTGCACTTTGCGTTTTGGCATTCTGTTCATGTAATAGTGCACAACCTGTTACAACAGCTACAACACATCAAAACACGCCAACTTCTTGTTATTGGCAACAACACGTCGATTATAAAATGGCTATTGATATGGATGTAAATACCTATCAATATAAAGGCAAACAAACTTTGGTATACACCAATAATTCACCCGATGTTTTAAACCGTGTGTATTATCACTTGTTCTTTAATGCCTTTCAACCGGGTAGCGAAATGGATGTACGTTCACAAACCATTGCCGACCCAGACCGCAGAGTTAAAGACCGTATAGGCAAACTACAACCTAACGAAGTTGGATATATAAAAGTCAATTCCTTAAAACAAAACGGCACAACTATAAAGCATGAAACCGTTGGTACTGTTTTAGAAGTCGATTTAGCAAAACCCATCCAACCAGGTGAAAGCGTCACTTTTGATATGGATTTTGATGGACAAGTGCCTGTACAAATACGTCGTTCTGGTAGAAACAACAAAGAAGGTGTAGCGTTATCTATGGCGCAATGGTACCCAAAAATGGCAGAATACGATTTTGAAGGTTGGCATGCCGACCCGTATATAGGTCGCGAATTTTTTGGTGTTTGGGGCGATTTTGATGTGAAAATAACTATTGATAAAAACTACATTATTGGTGGCACTGGCTACTTACAAAACCCAAACAACATTGGTTATGGTTACGAAACTGAAACCGTAAACCGTCCAAATACAAATAAACTAACTTGGCATTTTCTAGCACCTAAAGTACACGATTTTACGTGGGCTGCCGACCCCAATTATATTCACGATAAAGCACAAGTGCCTAATGGCCCGATGCTGCACTTTTTCTATAAAAATACCATGTCTGATGAACAAAAGGACAACTGGAGACGCATTCAACCTAAAGCCATTGAATTCATGCAGTATTATAGCAACCTTGTAGGAAAATATCCATACAAACAGTATTCCATCATTCAAGGTGGCGATGGCGGTATGGAATATGGTATGTGTACACTTTTATTAGGTGAAGGCACTTATGAAGGCATGCTAAAAGGCACCATATCACATGAAATGGCACATACTTGGTTTCAATTTTTATTGGCAAGCAACGAATCTAAACACCCGTGGATGGATGAAGGTTTTTCTACTTATATAGAATATAATGCTGTTAACAGTCTATTTAATGAAGGCAAAGAAAACGCCTTGGAAGAAGTTTATAATGCCTATATTTCCTTAGCTAAATCAGGAAAAGAACAGCCCTTAACAACACAAGGAGACCGCTATGTATTTAACCGTGCCTACAGTTTAGCATCGTACTACAAAGGCGCCGTGTTTTTAGCGCAATTAGGCTATATTATGGGGCAAGAAAATTTAAACCTTACCATCAAAAAATATTTTAACGACTTTGTATTTAAGCACCCAAAACCGCTAGACATTATCCGTACTGCCGAAAATATTTCTGGTTTAGAACTTGATTGGTATTTAACCGATTTTGCACAAACCACCAACACAATTGATTATGGCGTAAAATCCATTGAAGGCAACAGTGTTTGTTTAGAGCGTATTGGCTTAATGCCCATGCCTATAGATGTTACCGTTACTTACACCGATGGCAAAACCGAAGATTTTTACATTCCGTTACAAATGATGCGTGGTGAAAAACCAACCAAAGCCACCCTTATAAAAGATTGGGCTTGGGCATATCCTACCTATACCTTTACAACAAAAAACACAGTAAAAAGTGTAGAAATAGATCCAAAAAATTTAATGGCAGATATTAATAAAGAGAATAATAAAAAGTAACTTAAAGCAAAATTGTTTATGAATATCAAGAGTCTAGGAATCCTATTTATAATATTTCTATTAACGCCAAGTGTTTGTTCTGGTCAAGAAAATAATGACGCAGATTTAAAAGAAAAAGCTGGTAACTGGGTTACAGAATTGAAACTGGATAATAAAGAAAAAGAAAGCCAAGTAACCAAAGTGATATCAACACATTTAATAACGGTACGTAATTGGCACAATAGCCATCCGTTTGATGGTGTCCCTGCGGGAATTAATCCAATAACAGGAGAAAAATTATCAGATTTAGATCGCTCCATTATCGCCGATTCTGCCATGCCTAGTTCCGTACATGAAGCACTTATAACCGGACTTAAAACAAACCTTACAGACAATCAAGTTGAGGCCATCCTAGATAAATATACCATAGGAAAAGTAGCCTTTACTATGAAAGCATATCGAGAAATTGTAACCGATTTGACCGCCGAAGAGGATGCCGAACTTTTAAAAAACCTTAAATTCGCTCGTGAAATAGCAATAGATTTTAAAAGCATGAAACAAATCTCAGCTATTTTCGAAATTTATAAAACCAAAAACGAACAATACTTAAACTCAAATGGACGTAGCTGGAGACAACTGTATAGCGATTATGTTAAACGCTTAAAAACTGAAAAAGAAAAAAACAAATAGTAAAATTATTAGTAAATAGATATTTACAAGAAGCATAATAAAAAGTAGCATTTGAAAGTTTTTGTGTCAATTTTTACACTATTGGTTTTAAACAACACTTTGTTTTCCCAAGAAAATAATTCATCAAGTAATGATAGTATTATTACTTGGAGTAAAACCTATAAATTGGAATGGCAAGATTATACTGGAAAGATGAACCCCGATATTTTTGCTTATGCCGTTACCAGTTATAAAATAGATATCATCCCAGAAAATGTTAAAGTAGATGCACAAGATAATATTTTGAATTATCAAGATTTAACAGTGCTTGCCAATTTTTATAAAAACCATTCTTGGGCTATTTCCACAGATGTGGATTTATTAAACCATGAGCGCTTACATTTTGATATCGCAGAGTTGTTCGCAAAAAAAATAAGAACCCGTTTTTCAGAATTAAAGGCGGCAAAGGAAAAACGATTTTCTGTTTATTGGGACGAATATAGCATCTTATGGAAAGCTTGTAGGCAGCTACAAAAGCAATATGATTTAGAAACAAATCATGGTGAAAAAAAGGCAGAAAACGACCAATGGATTGCAAAGATTAACGAAGAACTTTAGTTAGGGTTGCAGATTTTATAAAAATTACTTTTAATGAAAATGAAGATGTCCTTTGCAATTTTCCTGAAGTATATGAAAAAACCGCAATAACCAAGTACATTGCAATCCTCGGTACTACGTTTATAAGAACTTTTATGTTCACTCGACGCTATGAGGTTTTAAAAGATATAGCTTGAACGCCCAAACACTAAAATAGTATCATAAAGCACTACCATTTTTTAATTTCATTAGCTTTTAACCCCTCTTTACACAAATTAAAGTGGGATTTCTTATACTTGATTTATGAAAGAAAAATGCTAACTTCGTTTTCACACAACAACCCACAAAGCACAAATTACATGCAAATCTCTTTTCTATTTCAACGGTTTTTCCAAATTTTAATTTTCATTTATTTTTCTTCATCCTATGGTCAAATTGAAAATATAGAAACTTCAAACTGGATTTCATTATTCAACGGTGAAAACTTAGATGGCTGGACTGTTAAGATTAATGGTCAACCATTAAATGAAAATATACACAATACCTTTTACGCAGAAGAGGGTATCCTCAAAGTTTCCTATGAAAAATATGAAAAATTTGACATGCAATTTGGTCACCTTTTTACAAATATTGCTTATTCACACTATATCTTTAAAGTTGAATATAAAATTTTTGGTTCTGGAATGCCGGATGCACCTCACTGGACAAACCTAAATAGTGGAGCTATGTTGCATGCACAATCACCTCAAAGCATGCGTATTGACCAAGCTTTTCCTGTAAGCCTTGAAGGACAATTTCTGGCAGAAGGCGCTACGGCCGGAACACAAACTGGTAATGCGGTAACACCTGGTACACATATTGAAATAGGCGGGAAACTTACTAAAGAACATATTGTTAATTCAAATTCAAAACTTTTCCCAGTAAACACATGGGTAACTTTTGAGGCTGAAGTACACGGGAATGAAAAAATTATATATCGAATAAATGGAGAAGAAGTAATTCAATTTAACCATCCGCAGCTCGATGATACAGATAAAGATGCTAAAAAATTACTTGAATTAGGAGCAGACAAATATGTTGACCATGGGTTTATTGCATTGCAGGCCGAAGGGCAACCCATCTGGTTTAAAAACATTCAAATTAAGGTACTAAAAAAGTAATCATTTTTTTATTTCATTACCTTTGGCTTTTAAACCTACAAAGTTGAAATTCACATTCAATAAAAAAGAAAAACTTAAAAGCAAAAAGCTTATCGAGCAATTGTTTGCCAGTGGGCAATCGGTTTCAGCATTTCCGTTGCGTTTGGTGTATTTACCAACCACTTTTGATGACGCTATTTTGGCAAAAACAGGGGTTTCTGTTAGTAAACGACAATTTAAAACTGCCGTAGCCAGAAACCGTATAAAACGTTTAATTCGAGAGGTTTACCGACTAAACAAAGCCAACTATTTTAACAACATTACAACACAATATGCGTTTATGATTTTGTACATTGGCAAAGAAAAACCCACTTTAGCCCAAGTAGAAGCCCGCATGAGCCACCTTTTTGATAAGTTTTTAAAAAAGGTTTCAGAAACTGAAAAATCAAATAATGATGACATGCCATAAAAGAACATTTTGGTTGTCAAACAAAACAATAAATCTTAACAGATGAAAAAATTACTTAAAAAAAGAATACTAATTCCTGTAATAGCCTGTGTACTATTTCTATCAACCACAGCTTTTAAAAACGATTTTTTTGAAATAGCCAAGCAAATAGAAATATTCACCACGCTTTTTAAAGAGCTCAACATGAATTATGTAGACGATACCAACCCGGGCGACCTGATGGACACTGCTATAAAAAGCATGTTGGAAAATTTAGATCCATACACCAATTTTATGAACGAACAGGATGTAGAGTCTGCTAGAATTAATAATACCGGCGATTATACAGGCATTGGAGCAAAAGTAAAAACCTTAAAAGACAAATTAGTTATTGTAGAGCCTTATAAAAATTATCCGGCAGATAAAGCGGGTTTAAAAGCGGGCGACGAAATTATAAAAGTAGGGAACACCCTTATTGAAACCTACAAAGAAGACGCAGGTGAATTACTTAAAGGCGCTACCGATACACCGGTAGAAGTAACCTACAAACGCCAAGGAAAAACCCAAACAGCTACCATAAAACGCGCTGAAGTTGAAATTAAGGCGGTTCCGTATTTCTCGATGGTTAATAACAAAACGGGATTTATAGTATTAAGTCGTTTTAACGACAAAGCATCTGCCGAAACCAACTACGCTCTGCGCGATTTAAAAGCACAAGGAGCTGAACGTATTATTTTAGATTTACGTGGTAACCCTGGTGGCTTGCTTAACGAGGCTATTAATATTGTAAACTTATTTGTATCCAAAGGGCAGTTGGTGGTTACAACAAAGTCTAAAGTTAAAAAATACAACAAAACCTATTATACCCAAAACGACCCTATCGATACCCAAATACCGTTGGTTATTTTAATTGATGAAGGTAGTGCTTCGGCAAGCGAAATTGTTTCTGGCGCTTTGCAAGATTTAGACCGCGCTGTAATTATTGGTTCTAGAAGTTTTGGGAAAGGTTTGGTACAACGCCCAAAAGAACTGGTTTACGGTACACAGGTAAAAATTACCATTTCTAGATATTACACACCTTCTGGCAGATGCATTCAAGCCTTAGATTATTGGCATAGAAATGACAAAGGTGAAGCTGTTCGTGTAAAACAGGAAAACTATAACGAGTTTAAAACCAAAAACGGCAGAAAAGTGTTTGATGGAGGCGGTGTACTTCCAGATGTAAGTTTTAATGGTTCAAAAAATTCTTCTATAATAAACGCGATTGTTAACAACGATTTAATTTTTAATTATGCTACCAATTATTATTACAATCACGATATAAAAGACGTTAATATCTTACAGCTTAACGATACCGATTTTTTAAACTTTAAAAGTTTTTTAAAGGCTAATAATTTCTCTTTTGAAACTGAAACTGAAAAAGCACTAAACAAAGCTTATGAGGCCGCCAAAAACGACGATTTGGACGATAACATTAAAAACGACTTTAATACGCTTATTTCTAACTTAAACAAGTCGAAAATTAGTGTAATAGACGAAAATAAAGCCTATTTGCTTGAGTTGTTAACCGAAGACATTGTAAAACGCTATGTGTACAGAGAAGGTTTGTATGATTATTATAAACTACACGATGCCGAAATTAAAAAAGCAACGGACATACTTGGTAATCAAACAGCATATTTAAGCTACTTAAAGTAAAATTTGTTGTTTTTTAACCTCTTGTAATCGTCTTTAAACTTAAAAAAGTATAGGTATTAATCAAAATTCATTAAAAACAGTATATTTATATTCAGTTCAATTGCCTACTTTATGAACAAACCGTTGGTTTTATTATTAATAGCACTTCAAAGTGTACTTGTTTTTTCTCAAAAAGAACTAACACACGAAGTTTATTTTGATACCGACAAATACGATATTATTCCAACCGAAGAAAGTAGGCTACTTCTTTTTATTTCAAGCTTGTCAGATACCGATATTGAATCCATTTCCATTTTCGGTTTTTGTGATGATGTAGGTGCCGTTTCGTATAACCTAAAACTTTCGCAACAACGTGCCGATGCCATTAAAACCGTATTTTCTAATAATGAAATTAGCGAAGATTTAATAAGCAATGTAGATGGTAAAGGAAAAATTTTATTAAAAATAGTTGAAGAAAAAAATGTTGTAAAAATTAGGGGTTTAAACCGAAAAGTGGAAATTATTGTAAAGTCCAAACCGCTTAAAATTATTGAAGAAAAACCGAAAAAAATTGAAGTCCCTAAAAAGAAAGATGCCCCAGAACTTCTAAAAGGAGAACTTAAAGTTGGCGATAAAATAGTATTTGAAAATATTTTATTTAAAACAGGTTACAGTCAAGTTATTCCTGAATCTAAAAAAAACTTAGAATCTATTGCAGATGTTTTAGTGGAACGTAAAGATATTTACTTTACCATTCAAGGGCATGTATGCTGCACCCAAAACAGTAGGGATGCTGTTGATAGAAAAACCAAACTTCGCAACCTTTCTGAAGCCCGCGCCGAATACATTTATAACTATTTTATAAAAAAAGGAGTTGATAAAAAACGTATGCGCCATTTGGGTTTACGAAGAAAGTTTCCACTTGGTGGCGACCCAAAATTTGATAGGCGTGTAGAAATAGTTATTACCTATGTGGGTAAATAAAATATGCATATATAGTTTTTTTTTAATGCTATACAGTATGGTTGGTATTGCACAAAACACAGCCATTCCAGATACTAATTTTGAACAAGCTTTAATAGATTTAGGTTTTGATTCTGCACCTATAAATGGTTTTGTGCCAACCGCCAACATTAGTAATATTACCAATTTAGATGTTTCGGTAAAAAACATAACGAATCTAACAGGTATTGAAGATTTTATAGCACTAACTGTTTTAGACTGTTCTAACAACTCACTTTCAAACTTAAATGTATCTCAAAACATTAGTTTATTACAACTATTTTGCAGTAATAACCAGCTAACAAGTTTAGATGTTACCAAGCTAACCAATTTAAACATTTTTTGGTGTGCCAATAATTGGTTGACTAACTTAAATGTTACACAAAACACCAAATTAATTTCACTGGTTTGCGATACAAATCAGTTAGCCTTTTTAGATGTTTCAAAAAATATAAACCTGAATGTTTTTGTTTGCGAAAGCAACCAATTAACAAGTATAGATATAACTAAAAACACCAAATTAAGCAGGTTTCAATGTGGAAATAATTTGCTTTCAAATTTGAATATATCTCAAAATACAAGCCTTGTTTTTTTGTTGTGTGAACAAAATAAACTTGCCAATTTAGATACAAAAACCAATACTGCTTTAGGAACTTTAAATTGTAGTTTTAATGATTTAGCTGAACTTGATTTATCTAAAAATTCCAACTTAACTACTTTAGATTGTAGTAATAATCAATTGTGTAAATTAAATATTAAAAATGGTAACAACAGTAACGCCACTGTAAATTTTAGTGCTAATTTAAACTTAAATTGTGTGGTGGTTGATAAACCAACAAGCACACCTAATAATTGGCAGCCAACTGGTTTTTCAAATTATGTAACTAACCAAAACCAATGCAATAATTTTGTAAATGTAGATACTTTAAATAGTGTGGTTACAAATACCTCTTACACATTACCTACGCTAACTTTTGGTAACTATTTTACACAGTCTGGAGGTAATGGAATTCCTTTATTTGCTGGTGATGTTATAACATCTTCACAAAGTATTTATATTTATAATGAATCGGTTTGTGCTAATAATGAAAGCCGTTTTAGTGTTTTAATTACTTCAGAAGATTATTATATTCCAAAATATTTCACCCCAAATAACGATGGAGCACACGATGTTTGGAAAGTTCAGGATTTTAACAACACCATTAAAACCATCGCTATTTTTGACCGTTATGGGAAACTTTTAAAATACTTACCTGCTAATGCACCTGGTTGGAACGGAAGTTTTAAAGGGCAACAATTAGCTTCAAACGATTATTGGTATATAATTACCTTAAATACTGGCGAATCTATTAAAGGTCATTTTACTTTGAAACGTTAATAATTACTTTCGTTACACTGAACTTGTTTTAGAATGACAATACTTATTCCTTTATCATCGCAATATGCGGAATATCATCTTCTAAATATTCTTCACCAAATACAACAAAACCACAATTATTATAAAAATATTTTAAATGCGCTTGCGCTGAAATTTTTATTGTTTTCTCTTTAAAATAAGTTTCAATTGCTTTAATAGAAGCCTTCATCATATCATAACCATATTTAAAAGTGCGTTGGTTTTTTTCAATTACAACACGACCAATGCTAGCGTATTCAAAATAATCTCCAGATTTAAAAAGTCGGGTATAAGCTATTATTTGCTGGTCTTTTATTCCCAAAACATGAAGTGCCTTATCATCCTTTCCATCAATATCTTGATAAACACAATCTTGCTCAACCACAAAAACTTCACTTCGTAATTGTAAAATTCTATAAAGTTCTTGAAGTGTTAATTCTGAAAAGGTTTTAACTTCAGTTTTAAGCATATAATATTATGATTTTCTAATCTTGAACAATAACTTCTTTAGGATCGTTTTTATTAAATTCTGGTTGAATTGTTACATGGTTTATATTAAATTGTTTATGCAAAATAGATTCAATATCTTGTAATAAACTATCAAATTCAGTAATAGACACATCTTCATTTAAATCTAAATGTGCTTCTAAATGCAACTCGTTATCACTTAAATTCCAAATATGTACGTGGTGCAATTTTTTTACTTTAGGTAATTCATTTACCAATATAACCACCTCTTTAATGCTAATATGTTCTGGAGTGAATAGCATAAGCATTTTAGTTGATGTTTTTAACAAATCATAACCCACCCAAATTAAATATAGGGCAATTAAAAAAGTAAGTAAACTATCCACCCAAAAAAGTTGGTAAAATTTCATTAATAAACCTCCAATAAGCACAGCTATACTTGCTAACATATCGGTTAATAAATGTAAATAAGCACTACGCATATTTATATTATTATTGGCATCTTTTTTAAGTAAAAGTACACTTAATCCGTTAGCAATAATTCCTAAAAGTGATAACCAAATAACTAAACCAGATTTAATATCTTCAGGATTTTGAAAACGTTTAACGGCTTCAATAATTAATAAAATAGCAATAATTATTAAGGTAGAAGCATTTACAAATGCCGCTAAAATTTCTGCACGTTTATAACCAAATGTTCTTTGTATAGAAGCTTCTTTTTTTGCTAATTTATTAGCTACATAGCTTACAACTAAAGACAATACATCACTAAAATTATGAAGTGCATCGCTTAATAGTGATAAACTACCAGATATTAATCCACCAACAACTTGAGCAGCCGTAATAAGAATATTTAATAAAATAGATATTAAAAGATTACGACCTTTTAACTCATTATGTGAGTGTGTATGATTATGAGAATGACTCATTTAACAAGACACCGGTATTTTATCAATACGTGTTTGATGGCGACCACCTTCAAATTCTGTATTTAAAAATACATCCACCATTTCAATGGCTTGCTGGATAGCTGTAAACCTTGCTGGAATACATAAAATATTAGCATTATTATGACTGCGAATAAGATGTACAATTTCCTTATTCCAGCATAAACCAGCACGTATTTTTTGGTGCTTATTCGCAGTCATTGCCACACCATTAGCACTACCACAAATTAAAATACCAAAATCAGCTTTATTAGTTTCAACATCGGTAGCAACTGGGTGTACAAAATCAGCATAATCTACACTATCTATACTATCAGTACCATAATTTTTAATAGTATAACATTTTGATTCTAAATACTTTACAATAGCAAGTTTATAATCAGTTCCTGCGTGGTCGTTTCCTATAGAAATTTTCATTTTATATATATTAATGTATCCTTATACAAAGGTAGTAATTATAAACAATGTGCATTAATATATTCATTACTTGTTAATAAGTGTTTATAGTTTTTTAAAAGAAAAAAATTGATAATCCATTTATTTTTCTAATCAAAAACAAGAAGTATATATCCAAAAATTTAACTCACTTTTTTTAGCTAAGTTTTAAGCTTTTAAAAGGATATATATAAACATCCATTTTAAAATATTTTTCAATAATTAACAGTGTTTTTAAGTTGTTAACAACTGTTTATATAAAAATTAAATGACTTAAAAATGAACCTATTAAATTAATATAACATGTTAATTAACTATTAATAGAATGTAAATTAATTGTAATCATAATAAAAGTTAAAAAAGTTATACCGCTATTAACACACTATTATAATCATCACTTAATTTTTTAAATTTTAAAAAGAAAATAATAATATAATATATAATGTGGATAAGTTGATTTTAAGATAGTTTAACATTAAAAAAATAGTCTTTAATATTTTAATTGTAACTTTGCTAAAAGAAATAGCAAATACTTCTCCTTAACAGTGCTATTTAATAAAACAATTTCCTGTATCTTAGGAAATAGAAAATGATTACAAAAATTAAATGACAAGAAAGAAAAAAGGAAAGTCCAAAAAAGGTATTTCCAACCTTACAAATACTATTTTAAGTATTATAAAAAAAGATAAAAATCAAAGTTTTAACTATAAACAAATAGCTTCAAAACTTAATGTAAATGATGCAAGTAGCAGAAATCAAATTATAAAAAAATTAGCAGAACTTGCTGTTCAAAAAGAAATTGAAGAAGTAGAACGTGGTAAGTTTAAAGCAGTATTTAATGCAGAATACCACAAAGGTATTTTAGATTTAGCAGCAAAAGGAAATGGATATATTATTTCCGAAGATTTTGATGATGATATTTTTATAGCATCAAACAATATAAATAAAGCCTTAAATGGTGATGAAGTTGAGTTTTATGTTTACAAACGTCGCCATCGAGGTAAAATGGAAGGCGAAATTACCCAAGTTTTAAAGCGAGAAAAAAGCGAATATGTTGGTACCATTCAAATTCATGAGAAAAAGAATTTTGCCTTTGTAGTAGCGGATAGTAATAAAATGTACAAAGATATTTTTGTACCAATTAATAAGATTAATAAAGCCGAAGATGGCGATAAAGTTTTGGTAAAACTTGAAGATTGGCCAGAGAATGCCGATTCTCCTTATGGAAAAGTAATTCAAGTTCTAGGAAAACCAGGAGATCATAATACCGAAATCCATTCTATTTTAGCTGAATATGGTTTGCCCTATGAATTTCCACATGAAGTTGAAGAATTTGCCAATAAATTAGATACGTCAATTACTGCTGAGGAGATTTCAAAACGTCGCGATATGCGTCAAGATTTAACCTTTACCATCGACCCAAAAGATGCTAAAGATTTTGATGATGCTTTATCTTTTAAAGTTTTGAAAGATGGTTTATATGAAATAGGTATTCATATTGCCGATGTATCGCATTATTTACAAGAAGGTACCGTTTTAGATGATGAAGCTTATGAGCGTGCAACGTCTATTTATTTGGTAGATCGCGTAGTACCTATGCTTCCTGAAGTATTATCAAATAATGCGTGTTCATTAAGACCTTTCGAAGAAAAATTAACATTTTCTGCAGTCTTTCAAATGAATGAAAAATGTGAGATTAAAAATGAATGGTACGGTAGAACAGTAACGTATAGCGATGCGCGTTTTGCATACGAAGAAGCACAGGCTGTTATCGAAAATAATGTAAGGTTGAGTGCAGTCGAAACCTCTCAAATTAATACAACAATTCCAAGTGAAGTTTCTTTAACTGGAACCGAATACAATACATCTATAGAAATTGCTCAAGCCATATTAAAAATGGATGAACTTGCTAAAAAAATGCGAGCAAAACGTATGATTTCTGGAGCTATTTCATTTGATAAAGTAGAAGTAAAGTTTGATTTAGATGAACATGCAAACCCTGTGGGTGTATTTTTTAAAACTAGCAAAGATGCTAATAAATTAATTGAAGAATTTATGTTATTGGCAAACCGAAAAGTATCGGAATTTGTTGGTAAAAAAGACCCTAAAAAAACCTTTGTTTATCGTGTACATGATGAACCAGACGATAGTAAATTGGCTAATTTACAAGGTATTGTATCAAAGTTTGGTTATAAATTAAATTTTAAAGACCGTAAAACAACGTCGGCATCTCTTAACTTTTTACTAAAAGAAGTTAATGGTAAAAAGGAACAAAATTTAGTAGATACGCTTGCAATTAGAAGTATGAGTAAAGCCGAATATTCTACGCACAACATTGGTCATTACGGGTTGGCTTTCGATTACTACAGCCATTTTACATCGCCTATTCGTCGTTATCCAGATGTGATGGCACATCGCTTGCTTCAACATTATTTAGATGGTGGAAAATCGGCCAATGAAGATATTTACGAAGAAAAATGCAACCATTCCAGTAATATGGAAAATTTGGCAACCAAAGCTGAACGTGATTCCATTAAATACATGCAAATTAAATTTATGCAAGATCATAAGGATGAAGATTTTGTAGGTGTTATTTCTGGGGTTACCGATTGGGGGATTTATGTAGAAATAATTTCCAATAAATGTGAAGGTATGGTAAGTGTTCGAGATATGAAAGACGATCATTATGCATTCGATCAAGAACAATATGCCATGATAGGCAGAAATAATAAAATCATGTACCAATTGGGTGATGAAGTTGTTGTAAAAGTTAAAAATACCGATCTAGTAAAAAAGCATCTTGATTTCAATTTAATAGGAAAAAATGAATAGAATATCATTTATATGAAGTTTCTAAAGAAAAGAATCTTGTTATAATTTTTTCTTAAAATATATGAATTGCGGAATAATTGTTGATTATTCACGTTTTTATAAAAAATCATTTAAAATAATATGAAACGTTTAATTTTATTAGCAACTATTTTAATATCTGGAGCCGCTATTGCTCAAAAATCAATAGAAAAAAATATTGGTGAGTTTAAAGAACTAAAAGTTTACGATTTAATAGAAGTTGAATTGGTAAAATCCAACGAAAACAAAGCCATTATTACAGGAAGTAATACACAAGAAGTGGTAATAAACAATAAGAATGGTACACTTAAAATAAAAATGAACATTGGAAAAATTTTTGATGGCAACAATACCAAAGTTATTTTGCATTATACGTCTTTAGATATTATAGATGTTAACGAAGGCGCAAAAGTATCTGGAAAAGATAGTATTAAACAGTTCGAAATAGATTTAAGAGCACAAGAAGGCGGTAGTATAGAAATTCCTTTAGATGTTAATTATGCTATTATTAAATCGGTTACTGGTGGAAAAATTAAAGCTACAGGTAATGCAAAATCGCAAAAAATATCGTTATTAACCGGAGGTATTTATAATGCTGAAAACCTTGAAACCAATAAAACCGAAGTGTCTATTAATGCAGCTGGTGAAGCCTATGTAAAAGCAACAAAATTGGTAGATGTAAAAATTAGGGCAGGAGGCGATGTTTATATTTATGGAAACCCTGAAACTGTTAATGAAAGCACTGTTTTAGGAGGCCGTATAAAACGAATGGAATAAAAATTAAAATAATAAATTTACTAAAACCCATTGCTTGCAATGGGTTTTGTTTTTAATTCACTTTTAAAAGAAACCTATAAGTTTTAAAATATTTCTTTACTTTGTATTAAACCCTTACATATAATTATGCTTGACGACATTTTAGCGGCAATTCCCTTTGGAATCATTCTAGCTTTTACAATAGGCCCAGTGTTTTTTGTGCTTCTTGAAACTAGTGCAACCAAAGGTTTTAAAAGCGCTTTAATATTTGATTGTGGTGTAATGTTGGCAGATATTATATTTATTATAGTGGCTTTTTTTAGTACTAGCAAACTATTGGAGACCATAAAAGACGATCCTAGTTTTTTAATTTTTGGAGGTGTTTTATTAGTAACCTATGGGTTTATTTCATTCATTAAAACATCAAAATCATTTAGAGAAATTGTTAGAGAATATCATAAAATTGAAATTAAAAGAGGCTATGGAAAACTGTTTTTAAAAGGTTTTTTGCTAAATTTTATTAATATTGGTGTGTTATTGGGTTGGGTGGCATTTATAGTAATTGCAAACTCAATAACAAGTTCAAATGATGGGGTAGTGGTTTTTTTAAGTACCATTTTAATAGTTTATTTTTTAGTAGATTTAGTTAAAATAGTTATTGCAAAAAAATTAAAAAACAGATTAACACCGCGTATTATTTTTAAAACAAAAAAAATAATAGCTTTAGTAATATTAGGTTTTGGTGTTTTACTTTTAGTTCAAGGATTTTTTCCAAAAGAAAAAGAACTTATAAAAGAAAAATTAGAAAATATAAGTCCATTAAAGTAAAAAAGCTTCTGATAAATTCAGAAGCTTTTTTTTTGAGGTGTCGAGCGGATTCGAACCGCTGTAGCAGCTTTTGCAGAGCTGAGCCTAGCCACTCGGCCACGACACCTTATTTACGTGTGCAAATGTAAAAAAAATTGTCAATTTTCAACTGTTAAAATTAATTTTTACGCTTATCTTTCATTTTTATAGTAACTTTTTCTACATCACCACCTATTGGGGGGTTTAATTTGCTAATCCAAACAGTTGCTTTTTTTACTAATTTATCTTCATTAAAAATTCGATTTAAAATACGTTTTGCAACGGTTTCAAGTAGGTGAGAAGCTATTAGCATTTCTTCTTTTATAATTCGATTTAAAAACACATAATCTACAGTATCAGAAAGTTTATCTGTTTTTGCAGCGGTTTGTAAATTAGCTTCAACTTGTAAGTCTACACGGTAATCGCTACCTATTTTTGTTTCTTCTTGTAAGCATCCATGATAAGCAAATACACGAATATTTTCAACTTTTATAATTCCCATGTTAGGTGGTTTTAAGTCGGCAAAATTACCTAATTTTACGCAATATTTTTGTTTAATTAATTTAATGTTTCTTACAACTAGTAAAGCATTTCGATATATTTTATGTCTGAAGAAAGAAAACCGCTCAATTTTTTAGAGCAAATCATAGAAGAAGATTTGGCTAATGGGATGCCGCAAAATAAATTGCGTTTTCGTTTTCCACCAGAACCTAACGGATATTTACATATTGGGCATACAAAGGCTATTGGTATTAGTTTTGGTTTGGGTGAAAAGTATAACGCACCTGTAAACCTTCGTTTTGATGATACAAATCCAGCAAAAGAAGAGCAAGAATATGTAGATGCTATTAAGGAAGATGTGGCTTGGTTAGGTTATAAATGGGATAAAGAATTATTTTCTTCAGATTACTTTCAACAGCTTTACGATTGGGCAATTTTGTTTATTAAAGAAGGAAAAGCCTATGTAGATTCGCAATCTAGCGAAGTGATGGCTGAACAAAAAGGAACACCCACACAACCCGGTGTTGATGGCCCTTTTAGAAATAGAACCGTAGCAGAAAATTTAAATTTGTTTGAATGTATGAAAGCAGGCGAATTTGAAGAAGGCGAACATATTTTGCGTGCTAAAATAGATATGCAACACCCGAATATGCTATTGCGCGATCCTATTATGTATCGTATTTTAAAGAAACATCACCATAGAACAGGAAATGATTGGTGTATATACCCAATGTACGATTGGACACATGGCGAAAGTGATTATATAGAACAAGTATCACATTCTTTATGTTCATTAGAATTTAAACCTCATAGAGAGCTTTATGATTGGTTTTTAGACCAATTAGTAGATCCCAATTTAGTTAGACCAAAACAACGTGAATTTGCGCGTTTAAATTTAAGTTATACCATTATGAGTAAGCGTAAGTTGCTTAAATTGGTTGAAGATGGCATTGTAAAGGGTTGGGACGACCCACGTATGCCTACCATTTCTGGTTTGCGTCGCAGAGGTTACACACCTGCAGCTTTAAGAAAATTTGTTGAAACTGTTGGTGTTGCCAAACGTGATAATATTATTGATGTATCACTTTTAGAGTTCTGTATTCGTGAAGATTTAAATAAAACGGCACCACGTGTTATGGTGGTTTTAGACCCTGTTAAATTGGTTATTACTAATTATCCTAAAGGAAAAGAAGAATGGTTTGAAGCTGAAAATAACCAAGAAGATGAAAGTGCAGGATTTAGGAAAGTACCATTTTCACGCGAGCTTTATATTGAAAAAGAAGATTTTAGAGAACAAGCTGGCAATAAGTTTTTTAGATTGAAATTAGGCGGTGAAGTACGTTTAAAAAACGCCTATATCATTAAAGCCGAATCTGTTAAAAAAGATGAAAAAGGAACTGTTACAGAAATATACTGTACATATTCTGAAGATATTTCCAAAAAAGTAAAAGGCACATTGCATTGGGTATCTATAAAACATGCTGTAAAAGCTGAAGTTAGGGAATACGATAGATTGTTTATGGACGAAGCTCCCGATAGTCACCAAGACAAAGATTTTATGGAATTTTTAAACCCAGAGTCTTTAAAATTAATTGAAGCTTATGTAGAGCCAAGTTTGTTAGAAGCCAAAACAGGAGAGCGGTTCCAGTTTCAACGTTTGGGTTATTTTAATGTGGATAACGATTCATCTTCAAATAAATTAATATTTAACAAAACCGTTGGATTAAGAGATTCTTGGGAGAAACAAAAACCTGTTGAAAACACTAACAAGAACCAAAATAAACCACAAAACAAAGCATCGCAACCACAACGTAAGGCTATTGATGTTATCCAGCAATTAGGAAAAAAATACACCAACCTTCCAGAAGAAAAACAACTTAAAGCAAAAGAAGAAATTCAAGAACTTGCCAAAGATGTTAGTTACGATGAGTTGCAACCACTTTTTAATACGGCTGCTAAAAAAGTTGGAACACGTATAGCAACAATGATTGCTTTGGGTGTTTTAATTAAGAAAGGACAGGAAAAGAATTTAGAAGTAAATGATTTTATTAATAAAGCGCTAGAAGATTCTAATACTCTTTTAGTTGAAGAAGCAAATGCACTTGTGTAGCATGTTTTTCAAATAACTAAAAACAAACTATTTTAACTATATTTATCATCTAACTTTAACTAAAATTATTATGGATTTTTTAAACCTTGGCGCAATTCTAGTTGCCGCAGTTTCGGCACTGGTTGTTGGATTTATTTGGTATCACCCAAAAGTGTTTGGTAATGCTTGGATGCAAGCTGCCGAAATGACCGAAGAAAAAATGAAAGGTGCTAACATGGCTAAAATTTTTGGTTTAGCTTTGTTTTTTGCCTTTTTATTAGCTACAGCACTACCAGGAATAGTTGTTCACCAAATGGGGGCATTAAGTTTAGTAGGTGGCAACTCAGCGAGTGCACTGCCTTCTTACGAAGCTTTTATGTTAGATTATTCCGAGTCTTTTAGAACTTTTAGGCACGGACTTTTCCATGGTGTTTTAACAGGTGTTTTTATTGCTTTGCCTATTTTAGGCACCAATGCTTTATTTGAACGTAAAAGTGCCAAATACATCCTTATAAATGCGGGTTACTGGATAGTAACGCTTGGTTTAATGGGCGGTATTATTGGCGCTTGGAAATAATTTTTGTAAACTTTTAATATAATTAAAGACTGAAGTGTTTTAACTTCGGTCTTTTTTATTCTCAAATTTGAAATCATTTAAAATTTATCATGCAGTTGCAAACCTTCCCCATTCATGGGATGGTATTGTTGCTCATGATATTTTTTTACAATCTTCGTATTTAAAAGCCTTAGAAGAAGCGTCGTCCAATAATATTCAATTTTTTTATGTTGGAATTTTTAATGAAGAAGATTTAGTTGGTATTGCCATTATTCAACGGGTTCAGTTATATTTAAAAGATATGTTCAGAACCATAAATGTATCTTGTGTAAAAGAGTTTTTTCGCGATGTAGTTTCAAAAGTATTAAAAGGAAATATTTTGGTGGTGGGCAACTTAACACATACTGGACAGCATGGGGTTTTTTTTCAAAAGGAAAACATATCCCAAACTGCCTATTTGAATTTGGTTTATGAAGCTTTAGATGGGATTAAAAATCATATAAAAACAAGCCAAAATAAGACTATACGTGCGGTCATGTTTAAAGATTATTTTCTTGATAACACCATTCATTTAGAAATCGATTTTTTCAATAATCATGAATTACATAAAGTTAAAGTACAGCCTAATATGATTTTGAAACTTCAACCAAATTGGTTAAGTTTTAACGATTATATTAATGATCTTAATAAAAAATACAAACGGCGCTATAAAACGGCAAGAACTAAATTAAATGGCATTATGTGCTCAGAACTAGATTTAGAAGCTGTTAAAGCCAATTCTAGCAGGTTACACGCCTTGTATTTAAATGTTTCTAGCAATGCGAAGTTTAATACGTTTATATTACCAGAAAATCATTTTTATAGCTTAAAACTACAGTTAGAAAATCGTTTTAGAGTTTTTGGATATTATTTGGATGAAGAACTTATTGGTTTTTTCACTTTAATAGAAAATGAAAAACACCTTGAAACTTATTTTTTAGGGTATGATGAAGCGCATCAATACAAAAACCAGTTGTATTTAAATATGCTTTATAGCATGTTAGACTTTGGTATTAGCAATAATTTTAAAACAGTGGTTTATGCTAGAACCGCTATGGAAATAAAAAGTTCTGTAGGTGCTAAAGCAGAACCCATGGTTGTTTATATAAAACATACCAATGGATTTATAAATGCCACTTTAAAACAGATTTTTGCATTGATGAATCCTAAACAAGAGTGGGAGGAACGCCATCCGTTTAAAAGTTAAAGCTTTTATAAAAAAGTGAATAATTTTCACAACTCGTTTTATTTTAGTAATTTAAATGCTCAGTTTAACAAAAAGGAAAAAAATGAAGGCTAAATTGCTTTTGGAGATATCGAATATTACTCAGGAAATTGAAACAGATTATCCTGAATTGTATCAATATTTAGATGAAAATCCAATAACCATTCCTAATGAAGATAATTTAAATGTTGATGATAAATCGTTAAAGAATTATTTAGAAACTTTAAAAACCATGCTTAAAAAACATAAAGAAGGACATCAATAAAAAAGCCTTATAAATATTTAGTTTATAAGGCTTTTTTGTTGTTTGTATATAAAGTTATTCTTTTTTCTTTTTTTCTTTAGCTTCTTTCATAGCTTCACCAATTTGGTTACTAGCGGTAAAACTAGCAAGCATTTCGTTTAGCATATTGCTCCCTGCCTGTGGCGAATTGGGCATTAAAATTAAGTTGCTGTTGGTACTTTGTCCAATAGATTGAAGTGTATCGTAATGTTGTGTTACTACTATTAAAGCAGATGCTTCTTGGGAGTTTATTCCAACTTTGTTCAGCACTAAAACAGATTCTTCCAAACCACGTGCAATTTCACGACGTTGGTCGGCAATACCTTGTCCTTGTAAACGTTTACTTTCGGCTTCTGCTTTCGCTTTTTCAACAATTAAAATACGTGCTGCATCACCTTCGTATTGCGCTGCGGTTTTTTCTCTATCTGAAGCATTAATACGGTTCATGGCTGCTTTTACTTGTGCATCTGGATCTATATCGGTTACAAGGGTTTTGATAATGTCAAAACCATAATCTAACATGGCATCATTCAATTCTGCCTTTACTGCTAAAGCGATATCGTCTTTTTTCACAAAAACATCATCCAGTTTCATTTTTGGCACTTCTGCACGCACTACGTCAAATACATAACTGGTTATTTGATCGTGCGGATAGTCTAATTTATAAAAAGCATCATATACTTTTTGGGTTAAAACACGATATTGAACAGATACTTTAAGGCGCACAAATACATCATCTAAAGTTTTGGTTTCGATAATAACGTCCAATTGTTGGATTTTTAAACTTAAGCGACCAGCAATTCGGTCAACCAAAGGAATTTTTAGTTGGAATCCAGAATGGCGAATACTTTGAAATTTACCAAAACGTTCAATAATAGCAGCAGTTTGCTGCTTGACGGTAAAAACGAAAGATAAAAATAAAAGAACAGCGAGTACAATGAAGGGGATTGAATAAAAATTCATAATATTTTATTTAAAATTGTTAGAAAAATGCTAATTACTAAATTAAGTTATATTTGTTTATTATTAATCCTAAAGATACAATGAAAAACATACAACTTATCTTATTAGTAGCTATATTACTATGCTTTGTTACAAAAAATTTTGCACAAAAAGGAAATTATAGAATTACTAATGGCATAAGCGTAACAGGCGCTATTACCAAGTTTAATATTGCGACCGATAATTTCACTACGAATCAAGGGGATGGATTTTTGGGCGGATTTAATGCTACGGTTGATATTCCTCACAAATGGTACAATGTAAGTTTTGGTATGCAACTATCTGAAAGTGCTATTGGTATTTCGGCAAGACCACTACAAGTTGTTGCCAATAGCGAATTTATAGATTATAAAATATTTGCTGCTCAAGTAGTGATGTTGGTACAAATCAAGGTAATTCCAGATTATTTTACGATTGATTTAGGTCCCATGCTACAATATAATAGCAAGCTAGAATTAAAAGATAAAAGCAAAGAAAGTTACTTTGTAGATAATTATGCTAATTTATCTGCAGAAGATATTACCGATATTTCTCAATTTAATTTTAATGGCGCTATTGGTGCTTCGGTTGGTTTTAAGTTTTTTAAACTAAAAGCACAATATATATATGGCTTTACCAATATTTTAAATAAGTTGGAAAACCAAAGTCTTAATACCTCTGGTGGCAACGCCCGTTTTAAAGGCAATCAAAACATGTTGGTTTTAGGTGCAATAGCGTCGTTTTAGTGGAATAATCCTGTTGGGCTTTAAAACCAACAGGATTGAGTTATACTAATATTTCTTTTGTGAATTTGTGGCAATTAAAGAGATGAAACTACATTTTCTATTCGCTTAATCGTTTCAGCTTTTCCAATCATATATATAATATCAAATACATCTGGACCTTTCATTTCGCCAACTAAAGCTAAACGCAAAGGTTGCATTACTTTTCCAAAGCCAACTTCTTTTTTACCTATCCAAGTTTTAACTTCGGTTTGCACATTTTCAGCTGTAAAATCAAAAACAGCATTGATAATTTGCTTTAACTCGCTCATTAACTCCCGAGCATCGTTAGTCATTATTTTTGCAAATGATTTTTCATCATAAGTTTTTGGTGTTTCAAAAAAGAATGAGCTCAACTCCCAAAAATCGGAAATAAATGTAGCACGTTCTTTAATCAATCCAACTACAAGAGATATATAGTTTACGTCAATTTCTGCTAATTCTGAATGTTTATTTTTGAAAGTTTCAGCCAACTCATCATCATTTTGTTCTTGCATGTAATGATGGTTAAACCATTTAATTTTATCTGGGTCAAAGCGCGCCCCCGATTTGTTTACGCGTTCTAATTCAAAAGTATGAATCAATTCTTCTAAACTAAAAATCTCTTGTTCGGTTCCTGGGTTCCAGCCTAAAAAAGCTAAAAAGTTAATCATCGCATCAGTGAAATACCCATCTTCTTTATAACCTCTTGAAACTTCATCAGTAACGGGGTCTATCCATTGTAAAGGAAACACTGGAAAGCCTAATTTATCACCATCTCGTTTACTTAATTTCCCTTTTCCTGTTGGTTTTAAAATTAATGGTAAATGTGCAAATTCTGGTTTTTCCCAACCAAAAGCATCGTACAATTGATAGTGTAACGCTAAAGAAGGCAACCATTCTTCACCACGAATTACATGGCTAATTTCCATTAAATGGTCATCTACAATATTAGCCAAATGATAGGTTGGCATGCCGTCGCTTTTAAACAATACTTTATCATCTAAAATGTTGGTATCAATTTTAATATCACCGCGAATAATATCCGTTAAGAGCAAAGTTTCGTCTTGCGGACTTTTAAAACGAATGACATACTCGTGTCCAGCATCTAACTTTGCTTGTACTTCTTCCGCGCTAAGCGATAACGAATTGCTTAATTTTAAGCGGTTGTGCCAGTTGTAAATAAAGGTTTTGCCTTTTGCTTCGTGGTCTGTTCTATAAAAATCTAAATCTTCAGCAGTATCAAAAGCGTAATAGGCGTTGCCTAATGCAATTAATTCATCAGCATATTGTTTGTATAAATGTTTGCGTTCGCTTTGACGGTATGGACCAAATTCGTTTTTATTAGAGCCTGTCCTGAGCGCAGTCGAAGGGCCTTCATCAAACGGTATTCCACACCAATTTAAAGCATCAATAATGTATTGTTCGGCACCTTCAACGTATCGGTTTTGGTCGGTATCTTCTATCCTTAAAATAAAAGTACCATGGTGTTTTTTAGCAAATAAATAGTTGAATAACGCCGTACGAACACCTCCAATATGAAGTGGTCCTGTTGGGCTGGGTGCAAAACGCACACGAACTTTTTTGGTCATGTTTTGTAATTTTGCTGCAAAGATACAATTAACACATTATTATAATCACTGTAAAAAATAAAATTGTAGTTTAGTTGGTTAAATACAAGTGATGTTGCATAATTTTAAAAAAATACAAACCAAGTTAGAAGCTTTTATTAGGCGATACTACACAAACGAGTTGCTTAAAGGCACAATTTTGTTTTTTGCTATTGGTTTACTGTATTTTTTATTTACGTTGTTTTTAGAACATATTTTGTGGCTTAATACTACGGCACGCGCTATATTGTTTTGGTTATTTATTGCTGTTGAATTTGGCTTGTTTATTAAATTCATTTTTATTCCTTTAGCTAAACTTTTTAAACTTCAAAAAGGTATTAATTATGAAGATGCTTCAAGAATTATTGGTAAACATTTTCCTGAAGTAAGTGATAAGTTACTTAATGTTTTGCAACTGCACCAAAGTACAGAACAATCGGAATTACTAGTTGCAAGCATCGAACAAAAATCGTTAGAATTAAGTCCGATACCTTTTAAACTTGCTGTAAATTTTAAAAAGAATATTCCATATTTAAAGTATGCTGCTATTCCTGTTTTAATTATTTTTTTGACTTTTTTATTTGGTAAAACTAATTGGTTTAGTAATAGTTTAGATAGGGTAGTGCACTATAAAACAGCTTACGAAGCGCCAGCACCGTTTCAGTTTTTTGTGGTGAATGAAAATTTAAACGCCATAGAGAATAAGGGTTTTAAATTGATAGTTAAAACAGCAGGTGATGTTATTCCAGAAAATGCAGAAATAGTTTATAACAACGAAACCTATTTTTTAAAGCAAACAGGAATAGGTGAGTTTGAATATGTGTTTTCGCAATTAAAAAGTTCTGTTGAATTTCAATTGACATCCAATAACGTTACTTCAAAACCTTATGTAATTAATATTGTTGAAGTGCCATCATTATTAAGTTTTGAAATGGTGTTAGATTATCCAAATTACACCAAAAAGAAAGATGAAATTTTAAAAAGCACAGGTAATGCAGTGGTACCAGAAGGCACAAATATTACTTGGAGACTCAAAACAAAATCTACCGATAATGTTCAGTTATTTGCTAAAGACACCATTGAATTTTCGTTTGTTAAAAATGGACTTTTTGAAACAACTAAACGTGTTTATAGTAATCTAGCTTATAGTTTAAGTACAAGCAACAAGAACCTTAAAGATTACGAAACATTAGCATTTAGTTTAAATGTTGTTAAAGATGAATTTCCAAACATTATCCTAAAAGTAAAAACAGATAGTTTGGATTTGCAAACGCTTTATTTCCACGGACAGATAAGCGACGATTATGGTTTTAGTAAACTACAGTTAGTATATTATCCTTCAGAAGACGAATCAAAAAGAAAAGTTGAAACTATTTCTATTGCAAATTCTAACATAGCAGAGTTCATTACAGCATTTCCTAATAACTTAAGTATTCAAGATGGTGTTTCTTATGAATTATTCTTTCAAGTGTTTGATAATGATGAAGTTAATAAGTATAAAAGCTCAAAAAGCAATGTTTTTTCTTATAGAAAGCGCACAAAAGAAGAAGAAGTCACTAAACAGTTAAATGCCCAAAGCGAATCGATTAAAGATTTGAATAAATCTTTAAAGAAATTTGATGAACAAGAGAAGCAATTAGAACAATTAGCTAAGACTCAAAAGGAAAAATCGAATCTTAATTTTAATGATAAAAAGAAACTTGAATCTTTTTTAAAGCGCCAAAAGCAACAAGATGAAATGATGAAAAATTTCAATAAAAAGCTTAAAGATAATTTAGAAGAATTTCAAAAGGAAAACAAAGAAAAAGATGTTTTTAAAGACGATTTAAAAAAGCGTTTAAATGAAAATGAAGAACAATTAAAACAAGACGAAAAGCTTCTAGAAGAGTTACAAAAACTTCAAGATAAAATAAACAAAGAAGAACTTACTCAAAAGTTAGATGAATTAGCTAAACAAAACAAAAACAAGAAGCGTAGTTTAGAACAATTGTTAGAATTAACAAAGCGCTTTTATGTTGAAAAGAAGCTGGATAAGCTTAAAGACGACTTAGCTAAATTAGCTAACGAACAAGAGAAACTATCCAATCAACCAGAAGAAAAAAACACTAAAGAAAAACAAGACGACTTAAATAAAATATTTGAAGAATTTCAAAAGCAGTTAGAAGATTTAAAGAAAGAAGGCAAGGAATTAAAAAAGCCCATTGAAGTTCCTCAAGATAAGTTAGAAGAAAATGAAATAAAAAAAGAACAACAAAAAGCGTCAGATGAATTAGAAAAAAAGGAGAAGGCTTCAGATAAAAATCAAAATCAGAAAAACGCTCAAAGTAGTCAGAAGAAAGCGGCTCAAAAAATGAAGAAGTTAAGCCAACAAATGCAAGGCGCCATGCAAGCGGGTGGTGGTGAACAAATGCAAGAAGATGTAGAAATGTTGAGACAAATTTTAGATAATTTATTACTTTTTTCTTTTGATCAAGAAAAGCTAATGAAACGTTTTCAAACTATTGAAGAAAACCATAATCAGTACGCTACATTTCTAAAAAAGCAAAACAGTTTAAGAGAACATTTTGAACATGTTGATGATAGTTTGTTTTCTTTATCACTTCGTCAACCTAAGTTATCTGAAGAGGTTAATAAACAAATTACAGATGTGTATTATAACATAGATAAAGCATTAGGTTTGTTTGCTGAAAATCAAAAATATCAAGGTATTTCTAATCAACAGTTCACTATTACGGCAGCTAATAATTTAGCAAATTTCTTAAGTGATGTTTTAGATAATATGCAAGAAAACTTAAGTATGTCTATGGGTCAAGGTGGTCAAGGTGATATGCAACTTCCAGATATTATTATGAGTCAAGAACAGCTTAATAAGATGATGGAAGAAGGAATGAAAAAGGGAAACGAAGGAAAACCTAAAGACGAAGGTGAAGGCAAAAAGCAAGGAGATAAAGGAAAAGAAGGCAAAAATGGTAAGAACGGAGATAAGCAAGGTAATGATAAAAACGGCAATAAAACTGGGGGTACAGGCGAAGGCAATAGTGAAGAACTGAATGGTTTACTATATCAAATTTATCAACAGCAACAAGAGTTGAGAAATGCTTTAGAAGATAAACTTGCAAAAGAAGGTAAATCTGGTAATGCTACATCATTACTTAGAAAAATGGAAGAGGTAGAAATGGATTTATTAAACAAAGGGTTTACCAACCAAACGCTTCAAAAAATGTTAGATTTAAAACATCAATTATTAAAAATGGAAAATGCTTCTTTTCAGCAAGGTGAAGATAATAAGCGTGAATCTAAAACCAGTAAGGATGAATACAACAATAATCCTAACAATCAAATTCCAACAGCTAAGCAATATTTCAATACCACTGAAATATTGAACAAACAAACACTACCTTTGCAGCCAGTTTATAAAATTAAAGTTCAAGAGTATTTCAAGCACAACAATGATTAATTTTAATTATGAAACAGCATTCTCGTTAAACAATGAGGAGCAATTATCAGAATGGATTTTGGGTGTTATTTCTGAAGAAAAGTACCAACTTGAAGAGGTGAATTATATCTTTTGTGATGATGCCTATTTACATAAATTGAATGTAGAATTCCTCAATCATGATACGCTTACCGACATTATTAGTTTTGATTATTCAGTCGGAAAAAGGATACAAGGTGATATATTCATTTCTATTGAACGCGTTGCAGATAATGCTAAAGATTTTAATGTTACTCTACAAGACGAGCTACAACGTGTGATGGTTCACGGAGTACTACATTATTGTGGGTACAAAGACAAAACAGATAAGGATGCAAAGTTAATGCGAGAAAAGGAAAATCACTACTTAAGTCAGCTTGCTTAATATTCAGTAAATCGACGTATATTTGCAAACTCAAAAATTAAATTAGATTAATGTTCCACGTGGAACAATTTAACAAATGAAGTTATGTTTAATGAAGTCTATGATGTTATAGTTGTTGGTGCAGGACATGCTGGAAGTGAAGCTGCTGCTGCTGCTGCCAACATGGGAAGTAAAACATTGCTTATTACAATGAATCTTCAAAACATCGCACAGATGTCTTGCAACCCTGCTATGGGGGGTATTGCTAAAGGACAAATTGTGCGTGAAATTGATGCTCTTGGAGGTTACAGTGGGATTGTGTCTGATACGTCTGCTATTCAATTTAAAATGCTTAACAAATCTAAAGGACCTGCTATGTGGAGTCCTAGAGTTCAAAGTGACCGTATGCGTTTTGCTGAAGATTGGAGATTGATGTTAGAAGGGACTCCTAATCTTGATTTTTATCAAGAAATGGTTTCTGGTTTGTTGGTAGAAAAAAACAAAGTTGTTGGTGTGAAAACATCGTTGGGAGTAGAGATAAAAGGTAAATCTGTTGTTTTAACTAACGGAACTTTTTTGAATGGATTAATCCATATTGGTGATAAGAATTTTGGTGGAGGAAGAGCAGGAGAAAAAGCTGCTACTGGTATTACAGAACAATTAGTAAATTTAGGTTTTGAATCAGGCAGAATGAAAACGGGAACGCCTCCGCGTGTTGATGGGCGTTCGTTAGATTATTCTAAAATGGTTGAACAACCAGGTGATGAAAACCCTGAAAAATTTTCGTATTTAGATGTTACAAAACCATTACAGAACCAACGTTCGTGTCATATGACTTATACCAGTGAATTGGTGCACGATTTACTTCGTGAAGGGTTTGATAGGTCGCCCATGTTTAATGGTAGAATTAAAAGTTTAGGACCGCGGTATTGTCCATCTATTGAAGATAAAATTAATCGATTTGCAGATAAAGACAGGCATCAATTGTTTGTTGAGCCAGAAGGTTGGAATACGTGTGAAGTTTATGTAAATGGATTTTCAACATCGCTTCCTGAAGATGTGCAATTTAAAGCATTGCGTTCTGTAGTAGGTTTTGAAAAAGTAAAGTTTTTTAGACCTGGATACGCTATAGAATATGATTATTTTCCACCAACACAATTAAAACACACATTAGAAACAAAGCTTGTTGAAGGCTTATATTTTGCTGGCCAAATTAACGGAACCACTGGATACGAAGAAGCAGCTTCTCAGGGTTTGATGGCAGGTATAAATGCAAGTTTAAAGGTTCAAGAAAAAGACGCTTTTACATTAAAAAGAGATGAAGCTTATATAGGTGTTTTAATTGATGATTTAATTACTAAAGGCACAGAAGAGCCATATAGGATGTTTACTTCTAGGGCAGAGTACAGAACCTTGTTGCGCCAAGATAATGCAGATATTCGACTAACGCCAAAAGGTTTTGATATTGGTTTAGCAAGTGAAAAACGTTTACGCAGAATGGAACAAAAACATGAGCAAGCTGAAAAGTTTGTTAACTTTTTTGCTGAAAATAGTGTAAAACCAGAAGATGCAAATCCTGTTTTAGAAGCTAAAGAGTCATCTCCTATTAGGCAATCGGATAAGATGTTTAAGATTTTTTCCAGACCTAATATTACTATTGATGATATGCGTCAATTTGATTCTGTTGAGATGTATATCAACGAAAACAATTTGGATAACGAAGTTATAGAACAAGCAGAAATTCAAATTAAGTATTCTGGATACATATCTAAAGAAAAGAATAATGCTGATAAATTAACTAGGTTAGAGTACGTTAAAATACCAGCCGATTTTGATTATTCTCAAATCAAGTCTATGAGTTTTGAAGCACGAGAAAAGCTTAAAAAAATACAACCAACCACCGTATCTCAGGCTTCAAGAATAAGTGGTGTTTCTCCAAATGACATTTCTGTTTTGTTAGTTTATATGGGCAGATAAGCATAATTTAAATTCTAATTAAATTTACAACGTTCCACGTGGAACGTTGTAAATTTTGAATAATTATTCATGAATTCGTGGCAAAAGAAAATTTAAAACTTCCATTTCTAAAAGTTAAAGATCACTCTGTTTCAGGTGAATTATTTGATTTGGTTGAAAATTCAGAATACGGTTTTTTAGAAACTTTGCCACAACCATCTTCAGAAACTTTGCCCGATTATTATAAGAGTGAAGATTATATTTCTCATACAGATTCTAGAAGAAATCTTTTCGAAAACCTTTACCATTTAGTAAGAAAAGTGTCTTTGAAACAAAAGCTTAAACTAATCAATAGTTTTTCATCAACTAAAAAAATGCTCCTAGATATAGGTTGTGGTACGGGCGATTTTTTACAAACAGCGCAACAAAACAATTGGGTAGTTTCTGGAATTGAACCTAACCAAGAAGCGAGAACTATAGCGAACAAAAAAACGAATGATGCCGTTTTTGAAACGGAGCAACTTTTAAAATTTGAACCAAATAGTTTTGATGTTATTACCCTTTGGCATGTGTTGGAACATTTGCCAAATTTAGACGAGCAGGTTCAAACATTTAAAAAACTTTTAAAACCAAACGGCACTTTAATAATAGCAGTCCCAAACTATAAAAGTTACGATGCAACTTATTATAAAGAATTTTGGGCAGCTTTTGATGTGCCCAGACATCTTTGGCATTTTAATCAATTGTCTATTTCAAAATTGGTTTCAAAAGTTTCTATGAAAGTAGTAAAAACAAAACCCATGTATTTTGATGCGTTTTATGTAAGTCTTCTTTCTGAAAAGTATAAAAACGGGAAAATGAATTTTTTTAATGGAATTTGGACAGGTATGGTTTCAAATTTAAGAGCAATTCAGTCAAAAGAAGCTTCCTCGTTAATTTACGCCATTAAAAACCAATAAAATTTAATTTCAAGCCGTTTTAAGCGTTTTTTGTGTGTTTAAACATCCAAGTACTAGTCGGATTTGCAAAAGTGTTTCTGCGACCTTATAATGAGCCTGTTTTTAATAAGATTGGACTATCGTTATAAATGTTTAGTATAGATTTTAACTATTTATTAAAATCAAACAAATTTCTACTTTAAATATAGTTTACTTTACTACTTTTGTTCGTCTTATAAAATTAAACAAATGAAAAAAATAGTTTACGCAGTAGCGGTGGTGTTGGCATTTACTTCTTGCCAAGAACAAGCAAAAATTGGATTTGTAAATAACGGAACGGTTATAAATGATTACCAAGAGAAAAAAGATATTGAAGCTAAGTTTCAAACTAAAGAAGAAGCTTTTAGAAAAAAGGCTGATAGTGTTGGTCAAGCATTTCAATTAGAAGTTCAAGAAACGCAATTAACAGCTCAAAAATCATCGCAAGCCAAACAACAAGAGTTAATGGGTGGTTTACAACAAAAACAACAAATGTTGCAACAAAGAATGCAAATGGAGCAACAACAATTACAACAAGAGTTTCAAACCGAAATTGATTCTGTAATTAGTAAAGTAAAAAAACACGTTAAAGATTACGGAAAAAAGAATGGCTATACCTATATTTTAGGTACTAGTGATGCAGCAGCTACGGTTATGTATGGCGCTGATGATAAAGATTTAACAAAAACCATTTTAGAAGCTTTAAATAAAGAGTATAAAAAGTAGTAATAATTTGTTACACAGTATTTTAAAGCCCTGTAAGTCTATTTTTCAGGGCTTTTTATTTTAAATTACTCCGCTTTTTTATGCAACAACCGAGTTAGTTTAATAGACAAATCGGTCAAAATAATTTTAGAATTTCCATTGCGTTCAATATGGTAAATAGCATCTTGTAGCTCGTCGCTTATTTCCATAATGTTGTTACCATGTACAAATGGTGCGAAGTTTTCAAGTTTAAATTTTTCAGTTTTAGTCTCTAAATACACCAAATTAGTGGCATTATAGTTAAGTAAAAGAGCTTGCCTAAAAAAGTCTAAACAGAAATTAAGAAATTGTTTTTGGGTTTCTCTGCCCGTTTTAGAGATGTCTTCACTCCAAGAAATTAAATCGTGTATAGCCGCTTTATTTCCTTTAGCTTTAAAAGCACTCCGAATCCAGAAAATAAACCAAGTTTCAAACTGAATATCTTCAGAATCTTGATACACCAAATCACAAGCTTTATTGTAATTTCCATTGGCTTGATGCGCAATTTTTGTAGCAACCGAAGCCTCTAAACCATACTGTTTTATTAAGCCGTTTTTTATAACCTCTTCAGCTAACGGCGGAAGATGTAACACTTGGCAACGCGAACGTATGGTGTTAATTATCTGTTCTTCTTCTTCAGCAATTAAAATAAAAACGGTTTTGTTAGGCGGTTCTTCAATAAGCTTTAAAAGCTTGTTGGCAGCAGCAGTGTTCATTTTTTCAGCCATCCAAATAAGCATCACTTTATAACCACCTTCATAGGCTTTTAACGATAGTGCTTTCACAATGTCCTGTGCTTCATCAACACCAATTTGCCCTTGTTTGTTATCAACACCAAGCAACTTGTACCAATCAAACAAATTTCCATAAGGTTGTTCTTTCAAAAGTTGGCGCCATTCTTCCAAATAATGACTAGAAACAGGGTGACTTTTAGCTTTATCACTTGTGGTAACCGGAAAAGCAAAATGCAAATCAGGGTGAGAAACATTGTTAAATTTCAAGTTGCAAGCTTCATTACCCGTATTATTTTCCCCATTGGTGTTGCTACATAACAAATATTGCGCGTAAGCAATAGCAATAGGCAGTGTGCCACAACCCTCTGGACCCACAAACAATTGTGCATGCGGAACCCTGCCATTGTCAACACTTTGCGTTAAATGGTTTTTAATATGGTCTTGTCCTAAAATTTCCGAGAATAGCATCGAGCAAACCTACACAATTTTTGTTAGATGGTAAAACGCAAAATAAAAGCTATTTGGGCGTTACCCAAGGGTTGGGCTATACGTTGCTAGTTTTGGCTCACTCCGCATACTCGTCAAAAGTTATGTACTAACCCTAACGCAAAAGGCGTGTTCAATTAAAATTATTTTACAAGCTATATCGTTTTCGTTTAAAAACGGGTTTTGTAGCTGTTTTTAATTAGTTACATTTGTAAATCAAATACTTAAAAATTATTATAATTATATATGAAAACGCTTAACGATTTTAACTTCGAAAACAAAAAAGCATTAATCCGCGTAGATTTTAATGTGCCTTTAAACGATAAATTTGAAGTAACAGATGATACAAGAATAGTATCAGCAAAACCAACCATTATTAAAATTTTAGAAGACGGAGGAAGCTGTATTTTAATGTCGCATTTAGGACGCCCAAAAGGGGTTCAAGATGAGTTTTCTTTGAGCCATATTGTAAAAGAAGTAGAAAGCATTTTAGGGGTTGAAGTAAAGTTTGTAAACGAATGTATTGGTGAAAAGGCAGAAGCTGCTGCAGCTAGTTTACAACCAGGACAAATTTTATTACTTGAAAATCTACGTTTTCATAAAGAGGAGGAAGCTGGTGATAAGGCATTTGCAGAACAACTATCAAAATTAGGAGATATTTATGTTAACGATGCTTTTGGCACCGCGCACCGCGCACATGCTTCTACAACAATTGTTGCAGAGTTTTTTCCAAAAAGTAAATGTTTCGGCTATTTATTAGCTCAGGAAATTGAAAGTATTGATAAAGTATTAAAAACAGGTGAAAAACCAGTGCTGGCAGTACTTGGCGGAGCAAAAGTGTCTTCAAAAATTACCATTATAGAGAATATTTTAGATGCGGTTGATCACTTAATTATTGGTGGTGGTATGGCATTCACGTTTATTAAAGCTCAAGGAGGAAAAATTGGAAATTCTATTTGTGAAGATGATAAGCAAGAATTAGCTTTAGAAATTTTGAGAAAAGCAAAAGCTAAAAATGTACAAGTACATATTCCTGTTGATGTAATTGCTGCCGATGCATTTAGTAACGATGCGAATACACAAGTAGTTGATATTACTGCTATTCCAGACGGTTGGGAAGGTGTAGATGCGGGACCAAAATCTATAAAACAATTTCATGATGTTGCAATGCAATGTAAAACCATCCTTTGGAATGGACCACTTGGTGTTTTTGAAATGGAAAGCTTTGCAAAAGGCACTATTGAATTAGGAAACTCTATTGCTGAAGCGACTAAAAACGGGGCATTTTCACTAGTTGGTGGAGGCGATTCTGTGGCTGCTGTAAAACAGTTTGGTTTTGAAGATAAAGTAAGTTATGTAAGTACTGGTGGTGGCGCTATGCTTGAAAGCTTAGAAGGTATTGTATTGCCAGGAATTGCTGCAATTTTAGAATAAACGTTTTAGAATATAGCTAATACATTTAGCCACAGGTATATGAGTATTTTTATATATTCGTGTATTTGTGGCTTTTTTAGTTTAGTAAGAATATATAATTCAGACAAAATAAAGCATTAATTACTATTATTGTAGGGTTTAAATCACATAAACTAAATTAAGTTTTTATTTTAACTTAAAAAATACGATTTTAGCCCTAATATCGTTCAATATAACCAAATGAATAGATTTATGACGTTTAGATTTTTTGTATTAGGAGTACTTTTCAATTTTGTTATGTGTTTTTCACAAACGCAAAAATCTGTTTCTGTAACGGGGAATAAGAACGATTTAAAACAAATTAAAACCCAAAAAGACAGTCTTTTAGTTGAAAAAGTTGAAGATGATTTAATCGTTGCTGATTTTGATCAAAAATGGCTAGAAGAATTATATAGCAATTCACTTTACGATACCATCTATAACTCTATCTCAGAACTTGCTTTTGAAGAAGTTGACTATCCTGAGCTTTCTACAGAATTGTTAAAATCGAGATTATTAGATTTAAGCTCTAAAACACCTTTTAATGTAGAGTATAATCCAGGTTTAGAAAGCGTTATTAAATCCTACTTAAAACACAGAAAAGGAAGTATGCAAAAACTCATCAATTTAAGTGCGTTTTACTTCCCAATGTTCGAGCGTGAATTAGACAACTATGACTTACCTCTGGAAATTAAGTATTTAGCCATAGTAGAATCGGCGTTAAAACCAAGAGCAAAATCCAGGGTAGGAGCTACAGGTTTATGGCAGTTTATGTACAGCACTGGCAAAATGTATGGGCTAGATGTTAGCAGTTATGTTGATGAGCGCAGCGACCCAATAAAATCCACCGAAGCTGCAGCAAAATACCTTTCAAAATTATATGAAATTTTTGGTGATTGGGATTTAGCACTTGCGGCCTACAATTCAGGCCCAGGTAACGTAACCAAAGCAATTCGTCGCTCTGGTGGCTACCAAAACTATTGGAATATAAGGCATAATTTACCACGTGAAACTGCAGGATATTTACCAGCTTTTTTAGCAACTATGTATATTTTTGAGTATGCTGAAGAACACGGGTTTACAAAACCAAAACCAGAAGTTGCCTATTTTGAAACCGATACCATTCATGTAAAACAAATGATTACACTCGACCAAATATCTGAAGCTACGGGTGTAGAAATAGAAGAACTTCAGTTTTTAAACCCTTCTTATAAATTAGATATTATCCCTTTTGTAAAAGGAGAAAATTACACACTACGTTTACCTAGAACGGTTATTGGCGATTTTGTAACCAACGAAGATCAAATTTATGAGTTTGCTAAAGCAGAATTTGATAAGCGAGAAAAACCCATGCCTCAATTTTTTGAAGCAGATACAAAAACGATACATCGTGTCAGGTCTGGTGAGTTTTTAGGATTAATTGCCAGAAAGTATAGTGTACGAGTAAGCGACATAAAAAAATGGAATGGTTTAAGAAGCAATAATTTAAAAATTGGTCAACGCCTAACCATTTATCCGCGAAATTCAACAGCATCTGCCACGTCTTCAACAAGTAAATCTACAACTTCTAAAGCTGTTTCTGGTGGTTCAAAAATATATACGGTGAGAAGTGGCGACTCGTTATGGAGTATCTCACAAAAATTTCCTGGTGTTTCTGTTCAAAATATTAAAGATTGGAACGGTATTAGTGGTAGTAAATTAAAACCAGGAATGAAACTTAAAGTATCTAAAAGCTAAAGTTCCTTAAACCTAATTTAAATTATGCGAAATATTCTTTTTTCAGCAGTTTTATTAACCCTATTTGTTTCTTGTGGAGATAAAAAATCATCAAAAGAAAAGATGCTTTTAGACTCATCAGGGAGCATTAACAATGTGTCGGTAGTTATAGATAACGAATTATGGGATGGTAGTGTAGGCGATGCTATAAGAAATGTGCTTACGGCTCCCATTTATGGATTACCACAAGACGAACCCATGTTTACTATTAGCCAAATTCCTCCATCTGTTTTTTCGGGCTTCGCAACCAAAAACAGAACCGTTTTAAAAATAGAAGTGAATAAGGAAGCAGACATAGAAATTTTAAACAACGTGTATGCACAACCCCAAAAAGTTATTGTAGTTAAAGGAAAATCTAGAGAAGTGCTTATTAGTATTATTAACGATAATGCATCAAAAATAGTCAAAACCTTTAGAAGTGAAGAAATGGCCGAGAGACAGAGACAAATGTCTAAATCACCACATAACTTTAAATCCATCGAGAAAAAACTTGGGTTAAATATTCAATTTCCTTCTGTATATAGAATAGCTAAAGAAACCGATAATTTCTTTTGGATTAGGAAGGATATTACCACAGGAACCACTAATTTAATGATTTTTGAAGTGCCCTATACCGCCCTTAAGCGAAATGATAGTTTAGTAAGCCAAATAGTTAAATTGAGAGATTCTATTGGTAAAACTTATATTAAAGGAAGGCAAGATGGAGAGATAAAATCGAATGGTGATAAAATAGAATCGTATATGACTACTGAAGGCTCTTATGCGCCTTATATATCTGAAACAATTGTAGACAATAAGCCTGCTATTGAAACCAAAGGATTGTGGGATTTAAAAGAAGATTTTATGGGCGGGCCATTTATAAATTACGTTATTGAAGATAAAATTAACAAAAGATGGGTATTTGTTGAAGGTTTTGCCTTTGCACCATCGGTAGAAAAACGTGATTATATGTTGGAGCTAGAGGCTATAATTAAATCGGTTAAAATAAATTAATTCAATGTCATAAAAACAAAAAAGACCAACTAAATGTTGGTCTTTTTTGTTTTATGTAAAAGAAGATCAATTACTTTTTATCCTCTTTTTTATCATCGTCTTTACTGGCGTCTTTAAATTCTTTAATACCACTTCCCAGTCCTCTCATTAATTCAGGGATTTTCTTTCCTCCAAATAATAATAAAACAACCACGACAATTAGTACAATTTGCATTGGACCAATAGCTAGAAATATACCTAATGAAATCATAATTATTAATTTTATAATGCAAAGTTAATAATTAAAGTTTAATAAAATCGTTTTGGGTATAACTTTAGTATAAAGCAACCGGTCTTGCCATATTTTTATTTAATTTTGTTTTAATATGAATACGAAGAAACCAGAAAAAAGAAAGATAAAACGAAAATTACTCGATAAGTACCGATTGGTTATACTTAACGAGCATACGTTTGAGGAACGCTTGTCAATTAAGTTAACGCGTCTAAATGTATTTGTTTTGGCTTCTCTATCTGCAATTATTTTAATTGCAGGCACAACCATGCTTATTGCGTTTACATCTTTAAAAGAATATATACCTGGCTATTCTTCTGCCTCATTAAAGAAAAAAGCAACCGAATTAAATTATAAAACCGATTCATTACAACAGGTAATAATGCTAAATGACCGCTATTACGCATCTATAAAGAAGGTTTTGCAAGGCGAAGTTAGCACTATAGACTTTTCAAGAGATTCCATTATTCAAGCAGTAAAAATAGAAGCCAGTGAAGTAAACTTTAAACCAACAGCAGAAGATTCGCTTTTAAGGCAAAAAGTTGATAAAGAAGATAAATATAATTTGTTTGAGTCGGCAACATCTGCATCTAATTTTATATTATTTCCACCTGTAAATGGCACCATAAGCGAATTATACAATGTAAAGAACAAACATTTTGCGGTAGATATTGTAGTTGCTAAGGGTACGCCCATAAAAGCAACTGCAGACGGTATTGTTGTTTTTGCTGAATGGACGGCCAATACAGGTTACGTTGTAATTCTTGAACACAGTTATGGGTTAATTTCAGTGTATAAACATAATTCCGCTTTAACAAAAAATCAAGGCGATTTAGTTAAAGCGGGCGAAGTTATAGCAACTGCAGGAAACGCAGGAGAACTTTCTACCGGTCCGCATTTGCATTTTGAACTTTGGAACGACGGTTACCCCATAAATCCAACAAACTTTATAGATTTTAAATAAATGATATCAATAAAATCGGCTTTAGCAAAACCTTTTGCAAAACGGGTACATTACAACATTCAAAAGTGGGCTAAAAAGCCTTTTGAAACCCAAGAAAAGGTATTTCAAAATCTAATTTCAGAAGCTACCAGCACACAATATGGTAAAGACCACGATTTTATTAGTATCAATTGTTATGAAGATTTTGTAAAACGGGTTCCCATACGAGATTATGAAGATTTAAAACCTTATGTTGAACGTGTTGTTGCGGGTGAATCCGATATTCTTTGGAAAGGAAAACCTATTTATTTTGCTAAAACTTCGGGTACTACCTCGGGTTCTAAATACATTCCAATTACCAAAGAAAGTATGCCGTACCATGTAGAAGCGGCTAGAAATGCCATTTTAATGTACATTAACGAAACTGGAAACAGCAAGTTTGTTGATGGTAAAATGATTTTTCTTCAAGGAAGCCCCATTCTTAAAGAACAAAATGGTGTTCAGTTAGGGCGACTTTCAGGTATTGTAGCGCATTATGTGCCCAAATATCTTCAAAAAAACAGACTGCCTTCTTGGGAAACCAATTGTATAGAAGATTGGGAAACGAAAGTAGATGCTATTGTTGATGAAACACTTCCACAGAACATGACCATTATTTCTGGTATTCCATCTTGGGTACAAATGTATTTTGAAAAGATTCAGCAAAAAACAGGAAAAAAAGTAGGCGATGTTTTTAAAAATTTTAACCTGTTTATTTTTGGTGGCGTAAATTATGAACCATACCGAGCTAAATTTGAAAATCTTATTGGCAGAAAAGTAGATAGTATAGAACTATATCCGGCAAGTGAAGGTTTTTTTGCGTTTCAAGATAAGCAGAATGAAAAAGGCATGTTGCTTCAGCTTAACTCTGGTATTTTTTATGAATTTATAAAAGCAGATGAGTTTTTTAACGAAAACCCCAAACGAATCACCATTAAAGATGTTGAAGTTGGTGTAAATTACGTGATGATTATTTCAACCAACGCCGGACTTTGGGGATACAATATTGGTGATACGGTAGAATTTACTTCAATAAAACCATACAGGGTAATAGTTTCAGGTCGTATAAAACATTTTATATCGGCTTTTGGCGAGCATGTTATTGGCAAAGAAGTTGAACAAGCAATGCAAGAAGCCACATTAAATTCAAATATAAGGGTTACCGAATTTACTGTGGCTCCACAAATTAATCCGTTAGAAGGGTTGCCCTATCACGAATGGTTTATAGAATTTGAAAACGAACCAGATGATGTTTCAGCGCTAGCTAAAAAAATAGACCAATCGCTTCAAAAGCAAAACAGTTATTATTTCGATTTAATTTCAGGGAACGTGCTACAACCTTTAAAAATAACCAAGGTAAAAAAGGGCGGTTTTCAAGAATACATGAAATCTGTTGGGAAATTAGGAGGTCAAAATAAACTCCCAAGACTATCTAATGACAGGAAAATAGTTGAGGGATTTCCGCACACAATTTAAACCAAATAGTAGTATATTTGGCATGTTAAAAATGAGCATGAACAACAAAAAACATCACGAAAGAACGAGGGCCCAAGAAAGCTCGAATGCCATAGAACGGATGTACATTACTATGCGTCATTTATTTAATAGAGGGTTTTATAAACCTATGGGTATTTCGGGTGAAACACTACGTCAATCCTTATTGCTTTTACGACCAGAAATTTACGGTTCTATAGGTGAAGAAAAAGCCGAATTAGAAGGCTTGCTTTATGTAATTGATAGGCTTCCTGTAGGTATTGAAGAGTGTTCGTTTATTAATTTAACAAGTGATGAGGGGTATTCAAACTCTCATTTTAAGCCAATAATCCCAGAGAAAAGAAGACGAAATTGCTATAGGATAGACGCAGAGCAAATGAATATTGAGATTACGCGCGGACGCTCTGAAATCTATGATATTTTAACACATATTACTTTTATTTTTATTGAATCGCACAAAATTAGTAATCGAGTTTTAATTGATGAAAGCGGTTCAACCACAAGAGACTGGACGAAACTTGAAACAGCCGTTTTATCCAAAGGAAAGCTTTCGCAAAACGAGCGTGAAATTGCCATTACCCATACCGCCAATATTTTAGGGAGAACGTTTAATGAACTAAGAGCTGTATATTCGGATTTTGCTACACCATTGCAACCAGAACGGTTGTTGCACATTGTGTATTGGTTAGGAAAATTAGCCATTGAGGAACAAATAAGTAACAACAAGCGCACTGTTACTTTTAGTCCTGTTTTAAGAGAACGATTAGGGCATCATATTCATGGTGAAATTTGGGCAGATACTATTAAGGATAATCTTTATAAAAACAATTTATTAGAAAGACCAATACATATTATTAGTGCCAATATGCATAGTGTTATGAACACGCTTTTTGCGCCATCTGCTTTAAAAGCTTCACCATCAAAAGATGTTTATGGTGTTTATGAGTCTTTAAGTAAGAAGGAGAATGACGAATTACGTAATAAAGTAACCAAAGAAGCGTTACAAAATGGCATGATTTATATTGAAGATACTTCGGGCACAAAAATAGATGTTCAAATTTTTGATACAAGCAAAATAGATGTATCAAAGTTAGATATTCAAGTAAATGAAGCCATAATAACATCTGAAAAACCAGTTATTTTGGTCATGGATTACGCTTTTGGCGAGCAAGCTTATGAGACCATTGATGAATTATTAAAACCATATAAAGTAAAAGGTAATAAAATTCATTTGAATATAGAATCTATATCTATTATGGGGAAAGCTGGAATTTTAGAAGGAGGGAAAGGTGATATTATGATACCTACTGCCCATATTTTTGAAGGAACCGCCGATAATTATCCATTTACCAACGAACTTTCAAAACAAGGATTGGAAGGTCATGGGGTTGATGTGTACGAAGGCACTATGATTACCGTTTTGGGAACATCGCTACAAAATAAGGATATTTTAAAATTCTTTTATAACTCTACATGGCACGTTATTGGTTTGGAAATGGAAGGGGCACATTATCAAAAAGCCATTCAAGCAGCATCAAAAGTAAGGGGTAGTATAAGACCTGATGTTAAAGTAAGGTATGCTTATTACGCCAGTGATAATCCTTTAGAAACAGGAGCCACATTAGCTTCGGGTGGTTTAGGTACCACAGGTGTAAAGCCAACCTATTTAATTACTAGAAAAATAATAGAACAAATATTTAACATAAACTAATAAAACATGAGTTCAAATTCTCAAAATAATACTGAAAATCAAGAAATTGATTTAACTCAAATTTCAAAAACAATAAGTGCCTTTTTTGAAACTATTTCAGGTAAAATTTTTAAAGGGATTCTTTATATTAAAAAAAACAAGATAATATTTGGTGTTTTAATTCTTGTTGGTGTAGCGTTAGGCTATTTTTTTGATAAATCTGTAAAAGAATATGATAATAGGATTATTATAACACCAAACTTTGGTTCAGTCGATTATTTATACTCTGAAATTGATTTGATAAATTCTAAAATAAAAGAGAACGACACTGTTTTTTTAGAAGAAACAGTAGGTATAAAGAAACCAAAGCAACTGAAAAAAATTACAATTGAACCAATTACAGATGTTTATAAGTTTATAGAAAATAATCCTGAAAATTTCGATTTAATTAAATTAATGGCAGAAGATGGTGATATTGACAAAGTCATTGACGGAAATACTACAAGCAAAAATTACCCATATCACTTAATTTATTTTTCAACATCTAAGTTAACAAGCCAAGAAAATACGGTACAACCTATTTTAGAATATTTAAATAAAACAGATTACTATGAAGTAATTAAAAAAGAGTATTTAAATAATATTAAATTAAAAATGATTGCAAACGATACTGTTATTTCGCAAATAAATGGTGTTTTAAATAGTTTTTCAGGTGCTGTTAATGGTTCGCAACGTAATGATAAGCTTGTTTATTACAATGAGAACACGCAGCTAAATGATGTTATTAAAACAAAAAATGAATTAATAAATGAACAAGGTTCTCTTAGAATTGAATTAGTGAATTTTGATAAAGTTATTAAGGATAGTAGTATAACAATGAATATAAAGAATACTAAATCTATTAATGGAAAAATGAAGCTTATATTGCCATTTTTGTTTATAGTAATATTTTTGTTTATTGGGTATTTCAATTCCTTTTATAAAAAGCAATTAGAAAAAAGCAAAAAATAATCTATGAATATTTTAATTACAGGAGGAGCAGGGTTTATAGGATCTCACGTGGTAAGGTTGTTTGTAGAAAAGTATTCGAATTACAATATTTTTAATTTAGATATGCTTACTTATGCTGGTAATCTTGAGAATCTTAAGGATATTGAAAACAAACCCAATTACACTTTTTTAAAAGGAGACATAACAAGCGAAGCTTTTATAAATGCTTTATTTGAAAAACATAAGTTTGAATGTGTTGTTCATTTAGCAGCAGAATCACATGTTGATAGGTCAATTAAAGATCCATTAGCGTTTGTTAAAACAAATGTTATGGGTACCATGATTCTTTTAAATGCGTTTAAAAATACTTGGAAAGATAACTATAACAATAAATTATTTTACCATATAAGTACAGATGAGGTTTATGGTACATTAGGAGAAACAGGGCTATTTACAGAAACAACGGCATACGACCCTAACTCACCTTATTCTGCGTCTAAAGCAAGTTCAGACCATTTTGTAAGGGCTTACGGAGAAACTTATGGTATGCCTTATGTAATTTCAAACTGTTCTAATAATTATGGGCAAAATCAATTTCCTGAAAAATTAATTCCACTTTTTATAAATAACATCATAAACAATAAATCCTTACCTGTTTATGGCGATGGGAATTACACTAGGGATTGGTTGTATGTAAAAGACCATGCAGTAGCTATTGATTTAGTTTTTCATAATGGAGAAAACCATGAAACTTATAATATTGGAGGCTTTAATGAATGGAAAAACATAGACTTGGTTAAGTTGCTATGTAAAATAATGGATAAAAAATTACAAAGACCAATAGGAAGCTCTGAAAAATTGATAACCTACGTTAAAGATCGCCCAGGGCATGATTTAAGATACGCCATTGATGCATCAAAAATAAACAAGGAATTGGGTTGGAAACCATCGGTAACCTTTGAGGAGGGCTTGGAGAAAACAATTGACTGGTATTTAAGCAATCAAGAGTGGTTGAACAACGTTACCAGTGGCGATTATAAATTGTATTATGAAAAACAATATAGTAATTAAATGAAGGGAATTATACTTGCCGGTGGGTCTGGAACAAGATTGCACCCTTTAACCTTATCAATAAGCAAGCAATTAATGCCTATTTATGATAAGCCCATGATTTACTATCCACTTTCAACATTAATGTACGCAGGAATTAATGAGGTGTTAATAATTTCTACGCCTAAAGATTTGCCTTTATTTCAAGATTTATTAGGTGATGGAAAAAAATATGGATGTAGGTTTGAATATGCAGTACAAGAAGCACCTAACGGATTAGCGGAAGCATTTATTATAGGAGAAGATTTTATAGGAAAAGACAAAGTAGCATTAATATTAGGAGATAATATTTTTTATGGTACAGGGTTATCAAAATTATTACAAGCAAACAACAATCCTAATGGTGGTATTATTTATGCTTATAGAGTGCACGATCCAGAGCGTTATGGTGTAGTAGAGTTTAATGGTGATGGTCAGGCCATTTCCATTGAAGAAAAACCCGAACAACCTAAATCTAATTTTGCAGTCCCAGGCATCTATTTTTATGATAATTCTGTCGTAGAAATTGCTAAGAATATAAAACCAAGTCATAGAGGAGAACTCGAAATCACAGATGTAAATAGAAAATATCTTGAGCAAGGAAAACTTAATGTAAGCATTTTAGATAGAGGAACAGCCTGGTTGGATACAGGTACTTTCCAGTCATTAATGCAGGCTTCACAATTTGTTGAAGTTATTGAAGAGCGACAAGGTTTAAAAATTGGAGCAATTGAAGCTGCAGCATTTGAAATGGGCTATATCAGTAAAGAACAGTTTAAAGAGTTGGCACAACCATTATTAAAAAGTGGTTATGGTAAAAACTTATTAGGCTTACTTAATAATAAAGAATGATAGTAAAAGAAACCAAATTAAAGGGATGTTTTGTACTAGAACCCATAATTTTTCAAGATAATAGAGGCTATTTTTTTGAGAGTTTTAATCAAAACACTTTCAATAAATTAATTGAACAAGACATCAATTTCATACAAGATAACGAATCATTTTCTACAAAAGGGGCGCTTAGGGGATTGCACTACCAAAGAGGGGAACATGCTCAAGCAAAATTGGTAAGGGTTATAAAGGGATGTGTGTTAGATATTGCTGTAGATATTAGAAAAGATTCACCTACTTTCGGTAAGCATGTATCATTAGAGCTATCAGAGGAAAACAAAATGCAGCTATTTATACCACGTGGGTTTGCTCATGGGTTTATTGTTTTAAGTGACACGGCCATTTTTTCATATAAATGTGATAACTTTTATAATAAGGAGTCAGAGGGAGGTATTATTTATAACGATAAAGACTTAAATATTGATTGGGTTTTGCAGGAAGATGAATTTATAGTTTCTGAAAAAGATATGTTACTAAAGCCATTAAGCCAAACTCAATTATGATAAAAATATTAGTAACTGGTTCATTAGGTCAATTAGGGAGATGCATTCAAGATATAACAGACCAATACCCTGATTTTGAATATAAATTTGTCGATGTCGATGAACTAGATATTTGTAATAAGGAACAAGTTCAACTATTTTTCGACAATTATAAACCAGATTTTTGCATCAATACGGCGGCATACACTGCGGTTGACAAAGCTGAAGAAGATAGTCGAAAGGCATTTGATGTCAATGCAAATGGCGCAAAAAATTTAGCTGAGTCTTGTCTGATGCATAACACAGTTTTAATTCATATCTCTACAGATTTTGTTTTTGATGGTACCAAAACCATACCATATAATGAAACTGATTTACCTAACCCAATAAGTGTTTATGGTGCGTCTAAATTACAAGGGGAAAGGTATATTGAAGCTATTTTACAAAAACATATTATTATTAGAACGTCTTGGTTGTATTCACCTTTTGGAAGCAATTTTGTAAAAACGATGTTGCGTTTGGCAGAAACTAAATCTGTACTGAATGTTATTAATGACCAAATAGGAACTCCAACCAATGCTTACGATTTGGCTGGAGGCATTATGCAAGTAATTGTGAAACATGTTCAATTAGAGAAAAATAGTGAAGCAATACAGTTTTATGGGACCTATCACTTTAGCAACGAAGGTGCGTGTAGTTGGTATGATTTTGCCAAAAAAATATTTGATATCAATAAAATTAATATAGATTTACGGCCAATACCAACCTCAGGTTATCCTACCCCTGCAAAAAGACCAATGTATAGCGTTTTGGATAAAACAAAATTCAAAAGAACGTTTGATTTTAGTATAAATAATTGGGATAAATTAACTTTTAAATCAAAAAATTAGATGATTAAAAACAATATAATTTGTTTAACGCCTGTTTTTAACGATTGGGAAAGTCTATCTTTTTTAATTTCTGAAATAGAAAAAGAGGCCTTAAAAAACAAGGATTATTGTTTTAGCTTAATCGTAATTAATGATGGCTCCACTCAGCTTCAAAAAAGAAGAATTGATAGTAAGAGTATTAAAATTGAAATTGTTAACCTAAAGTTAAACATTGGTCATCAAAGAGCTATTGCGGTTGGTATTCAATTCATTTTTAGTGAATATATTAAATCTTTTCAAGAATTTGAAACTAATGGGCATGTTGTTGTTTTGGATGGAGATGGAGAAGACAAACCGTCGGACATAATACATATGGTTACTGAAGCTAAAGATATGATTGTGTTTGCAAAGCGTGTGAAGAGAAGTGAAGGAACTGGTTTTAAAACAGGTTATTTCTTGTATAAGCGTATTTTTCGATTGCTAACAGGAAAAAATATAAATTTTGGAAATTTTAGTGCTATTCCATTTTCTTTATTAAATCAAGTAGCAATTTTACCGAATTTATGGAATCATTACGCAAGCAGTATAGCCGAATCAAAGATAGCTCAAAAGGCTTATCCAACAGAAAGAGGGTATCGCTATGCAGGAAAATCCAAAATGAACGTAACAAGCCTGATAATACATGGATTTAGTTCAATATCTATTTATTTTGATATACTTTGTTTTAGGGTTTTAAAATTTTCATTCATTTCTATTCTTTTATGTTCAATAGGTATATTATATGTATTATTTCAAAAATTATTTACAGATAATGCTATACCAGGTTGGGCTTCAAGTTTAATTTTAATTGTATTATCTATTGTAATCCAGTTGTTCTCGGTAACATTTATTATTCTTTTAATGCAATTAAGATCTAGGAAGGAAATTAGTCCACCTGATGACACTCTTTATTTAAAGTTTATTGATAAAAAATAGTATTATGCTAAACAAGCGTATTAAAGACATAAACATAAATTATAAATTAGTTTTATTAATAATTCTAATTTCTTCAGCTATCTTAAGGTTTTATAATTTAGGGTTTCAAAGCCCATGGCTTGATGAAGTACATACTTTAAATGAATCTAACCCAAGAGCATCAATTTTTGATTTATATGGACAAATTTTGTCTGTAGAGCAATTACCACCTTTATACTTTTACATTGTATATTTTTTATTCAAATTATTTGGATATTCAATAGTTGTGGCTAGGGCCTTTTCAGCTCTTTTAGGAGTAATGGCTGTTTATACAATTTTTCTTTTGACAAAAGAGCTTATTAATAAAAAAACAGGAATAGTTGCGGCATTGCTTTTATGCATGAACTATTTTATGATTTATTATTCCCAAGAAGCTAGGCCTTATATGTTTTTTACTCTTTTTGTCTTGTTTTCATATTACAGAATGATTCTTTTTATAAAAAATCCCAATACAAAAAATGCTTTTTGGTACGGTTTAGCAGCTTGCTTAATGATTCATGCTCATTTTATAGGATTATTCACATTATTTGCTCAATGCATAGTATTATTAGCTTATTTGATTTTCAAAGAAGGATTAAATAAGGCTAAATTTTTTAAAGGTTGCCTATTAGCTTCTTTAATATTGGTAATTTTTTATATTCCAGCTATAGATGCCTTGTTAGGAATTTTTAAAATAAAAAGTTTTTGGATCCCAATGCCAGAAAAAGGTGCTTTAGAATCAATTTACAATAATTTTTTTGGGAACTCTGAAATAATTAATTTTTTAAACTTTATTCTTTTTGTTGGATTTATTTATTGGCTTGTAAAACGTGATACTTCTCAAATAGAAGAAAATAATGACCAAAAACTTAAGGACTGGAATATTATAATATTAGTATCATGGATTTCTTTAACGCTTTTAATATTAATAATTAGAACCTATACATCTGTTCCAATTGTACTTGACAGATATTTAATATCAATTTTACCAGCTATAATAATTTTATTAGCTATAGGATTAACAAGTATAAGATCAAAATATATAAAAACCGTTTTTATAATCCTCTACGTATTATTTTTTATAGTTGATATTTTTATAGTTAAAAAAAACTATCATTCCGTTTTCAAAACTCAATTTAGAGAAGTATCAGAATTCATAATAGACAATAATTCTAATAATGATCCAGTGGTTTCGAGTTTAAGTTGGTATTTCCCTTATTTTTTAAACAATGATAAAATAAAAACCAATTTAATCGATGGTTCTTTAGACAATTATGTTAATGAGATGGTTCAAGACTCAACTAAAGCAAAATCTTTTTGGTATGTTGATGCCCATAACAGACCTTTTAAAATTGAAGAAAGCACACAAAAATATTTAGACAGTAATTTCTTTTTGGATAATAAGATAGATTTATACGATACTTGGGCGAGGCATTATAGTAACATATCAAGTAGATTAATAGAAATAGATATTTCAAAATACCTGCCCTTAAATGATATAAATGGAGATAAAATCAATTTTTGGATTGACGAGTTTATAGAAAATCCAGAATATATCTCAATTATTGGGTGGGCTTACTTAGATGGGCAAGACGCTACAAACTCAGTTATCCAGCCTATTTTAATTAAAGAAGGGAAAGCGATAAAATTGTTAGTTCAAAACGTGTCTCGTGATGACATAACCAAGTCCAGTGGTGGAAAATATTTGTTAGATAATTCTGGGATTTTATCTAAAGTTTTTTTAAATAAATTACAACCAGGAACATATAAGCTTGGTATTATTGTAACCAATAATATAACTAAAAAAGAGGGATTAGTTTTAACCAATAACACGTTTACAAAAAACTAATGTTAAATAAAATAAAATCTTATCTCAAATCTAATAAATTAAAAGATTTTATTATTTACGGATTTGGACAGGTTATTAATATTGCCAGTCCATTATTAATTACTCCTTACCTTATATACGTTTGTGGAATTGAAAACCTTGGGGTAATTGCCATTGGACAATCATTTGCTTATATTTTGAATGTTATTATAGACTATAGTTCTTATATATTAGGAGTTAAAAACATATCGTTAAACAGAGATGATAACAGTAGCTTAGAGCATATTTTTACAACAAATTATTACTCAAAAGTGGTATTACTCACATTTGTCTATTTATTTATTTTATTGTTAATCATTTTTATTCCATATTTTAATAATAACGCACTGGTTTTATTATATAGTTCCTCAATTATTATTGCTCAATTTATTAACCCAACTTGGTTTTTTCAAGGTGTTGAAAATTTCAAATGGATTTCTTTTATGAATATTTTATCTAAAGTTATATTTATAGCATGTATTTTTATTTTTGTAAGAGAAAAAAGCGATTTTATTTTAGCTAATTTATTTTTAGGTTTAGGTGCGATAATTGCCAATTCAATTGGATTGTTAAAAATCATAAACAAGTATAATTTTTCATTGAAGAGGCTTGATATTGCAGCCGTAAAAGAATTATTAAAAAAGGACCTTTCATTTACAATTTCTCAATTATTCTTTTCAATTAGAAATTACTCGTCAGTAATATTGATAAGCTACTTTTCTGGAAATTATATAGCAGGACAATTTAAAGTTATCGAACAGATTGTGAATTTATTTCGAACGTACTTACAAATGTTTTTTAAGTTTTCTTACAGCTTTGTCTGTTTTGAAATTGATAAAAATTTAAAAAGAGGATTGGGTATTTGGAAAAAAATCAATCTTTTAAATTTGTTTTTTGTTTTTTTGCTGTTAGTTTTAACTTATTTGTTTTCTAAAGAAGTTTTAACTTTTTTTAAAGTGGACAAAGATATTTTCATTCAATTACAAAATTATTTGCAAATAGCATTAATACTTCCTCTTTTAATTGGAGTTTCCTTGGCAATTGAACAACTTCTTTTTAGTTTAAATAAAAACAAAGTATATATAAAAAGCACTATTTTTATCACCATACTAAATGTTGTAGGGATTGCAGTTTTTTGTGCTTTTTATAATTTAAAGGAAGTGTTTTTGTTTTTGTTATTTATTGAATCATTATTGATATTTATTTATAGTATAATATTAAAACCAACTTTCAAAAAAATATAGCTTATATATAAAATGAACCAACTTATTAAAATCATATATAAAAAAATTTATCAAAAGTTTAATTATGAAGTACATAAAGCATTATTATTAAACGCTAAAATTTTATCTGAAATTAACAATAAAAAGGAAAATATCGCTTCATTGGATGAGGTTGAATTTCAAGTGTTTTCACAAAGAGGTGAAGATGGCGTAATTCAATATATTATAAACAAAATTGACATACCCAATAAAATATTTATTGAGTTTGGGGTAGAAACATATACCGAATCTAACACAAGGTTTTTGCTTATTAATAATAATTGGTCGGGACTTGTTTTAGACGGCAGCAAGGAGAACATTAAGTTTATTAAAAACGATTTTATATATTGGAAATATGATTTAACGGCCCAACATAATTTCATTACCAAAGACAACATTAATCAATTAATTTCAAACTATACAAATATTGAAGATGTAGGCTTACTTAGTATTGATATAGACGGGAATGATTATTTTGTTTTTGAAGCGATAGACTGTATCAAGCCAAGGGTAATTATTTGTGAATACAACTCTGTTTTTGGACCAGAAAAAAAAGTATCAGTTCCATACAAAGAAGATTTTGTAAGATCTAAAGCACATTATTCTGAACTTTATTTTGGAGCCTCACTAAACGCGTTTTGCTATTTGGCAGAAAAAAAAGGATATGATTTTATTGGCACCACAAAAGCTGGTGTAAATGCCTACTTTGTTAGAAAAGATTTATCTTCTCCATTTAGAAAGTTTGATTCTATAAACGGTTTTAATGAATCTGATAATAGAGATTCTAAGGATGCAAAAGGCAATTTAACTTTTCTGAGGCACAATGACAGGCTCAATGAAATTAAAGAATTGAAGTTAGTTGATGTAGCAAGTAATAAAACAGAATTCATAAAAAAATTGTACGCAAACTAATAAAATGGTAGTTGTTTTTAATAAATACATTTTTAAATATTTGCTAGCCATATGTTTATTGGTTTTAATATTGGTCAATAACTATGAATTGACCTTTTTCATTTGGCTAATCACAACTTTAATTTCATTAAGAAGCAAATATTCGGTTATTTTTTCCAAATACATTCTTCTGTTGTTGCTAGTTATACTTGTAGCACTCTTAAGTACATTTTTTTCTGATTTCAATTTATACAATTCTATAAGAGACCTTACCTACCTTCTAAAGCCAATACTTGGATTGTTGATTGGATATAATATTTGTAAAATTGTAGGCAAAGAATTAATATATTCAATAATTAATATAGGTGTGTTAATTGCTACAATACATCTTGTTGTACTTTTAGGAGCTTTTCTTTTTTTTGGAATTAAAAATTTAAATGAATTAAGACATATTGGGGGTTATTTTAACGACTACGAAGTATACATATTAATCCTATTATTGTTCAAAGGGAAATTTGATATTGAAATCTCAAATAATCGAAGTAAATTATTTATATTAATATTAAGTGCTTCAACGATTTTGTATTTTGCCAGAACCAATATTTTGCAGTTTTTTATTTTATTTTTTGCAATGAAAGGGTATTTCGAACTAAACATAAAAAGCATTAAAGTTATTTCATTTTTTTTGGTTTTAGGTTTGTTGGGATATGCTGCAATTTATCATTCAAATCCTGTTAGGCAAGGAAAAGGAATTGAAGGGTTTTTGTATAAAATAAAAATGGCTCCAATTGAAGCATTTAAGACAAAAATAAATAAAGATGACTGGAAAGATTTCAACGACAATTATCGTTCATTTGAAAACATTCTTACCGTAAGGCAGGTAACTTCAAAAGGCTATCTAACAATTCTTTTTGGAGAAGGTATTGGTTCCACCATTGATATTGGACGAGAAGTATGGACCAATGATGGTTCATTGGTAAGGTATGCCCCCATATTGCATAACTCATATATGACAATATTTTTGAAATCAGGCTTGATCGGTGTTTTTTTAACTTTTGCTTTTATATACTTACTTTTTAGGCAAAAGAAATCAGAACATTTAGTGATAAATAGCATCAATTATCTATTAATTGGAAGTGCTGTGTTTTTGATTTTATCTAATTGGGTTTTTATGGGATTATATCTCAAATTGGACAATAAATCTATATTTCTTGGGTTTTTATTATGCTATAAAGAATTAATAATTAAGGAAAAACTCAAACTAAGTTAGATTTAATGAATCAAAAAAAAATAAAAATATTTGTAGATTGTCATGTTTTTGATGGCGGGTTCCAAGGGACAAGAACATATATTCAAGGTCTATATTTAGAATTAATCAAGCTAAATAAATATCACATATACTTAGCCTGTAATGATGTTGAAAACTTAAAGTCAGTTTTTGGAGAGCAAGATAATGTAACATATTTAAAGTATAAATCACATAAAAAGTATTATCGATTGCTAATTGATGCGCCACGATTAATTAAAGCAAATAAAATTGATTATGCACATTTTCAATATAGAGTGCCGCCATTTAAATTTTGCAAGTATATAGTGTCTATTCATGATGTTTTATTTCTAGATTATCCAGAATATTTCCCCAAGGTTAATAGTTTAATAAATAAAATATCATATAAATACAGTGCAAATAAGTCTGAAATTGTTCTTACAGGATCAAATTATTCTAAAGAAAGGCTTGAAAATCATTTTAGAATAAAAAATGTACATGTTCAGGTTTATGGTGTTGAAGATGTTTTTTTTGAAGCCTACAATAAAGATGAAATTAAACAGGAAGTGGCGCATAGGTACGGTGTGAATAACTACTTAATTTATATTTCTAGGCATGAACCAAGAAAAAATCATTTTCTATTATTAAAATCATTTATTGATTTAAAATTATATGAAAACCATGATCTAGTTTTTATTGGCGATATTACATTTAGAGACCCGAAGTTTGATGAGTTGATGGGAAGCCTAGAAACTAAAATAAAAAATAAAATTAAGCTTTTAAATAAGGTAGAATTTAAAGAAATGATCCTACTATTACGGGGGGCAGATATAGCTATATACCCATCAATAGCTGAAGGGTTTGGGTTACCACCTTTAGAATCGGCTGCAGCTCAAGTACCAACTATTTGTTCTAATGCAACTTCAATGGCCGAATTTGATTTTTTCAATGAGGAATTTATCGATCCTTATGATATTGAAGATATTAAAACTAAAGTTTTAAAGAAACTCGAAAACCAAGACAAAAAAAGATTAAAAGAATTAGCGGTATCCATCAAACAAAAATACAATTGGAATGCTTCTGCGGCAACATTTATAAAAATTTTAAACCAAGATAATCAACAATGAAAAAGGCAATTATAACCGGGATAACTGGTCAAGATGGTGCTTATTTGGCAGAATTACTTTTACAAAAAGGATATAAAGTATATGGAACTTTTAGGCGCTCCAGTTCGATGAATTTTTGGAGAATTGAAGAGTTAGGTATTTCCAATAACCCAAATTTACATCTAGTAGAATACGATTTAAACGATCAAACTAGCAATATTAGATTATTGCAAAATATTGAACCCGATGAGGTTTATAATCTTGCTGCACAAAGTTTTGTAGGTGTTTCTTTTGATCAACCAATTTATACGGCTCAAACTACGGGAATTGGCGCATTACATTTGCTAGAGGCCATTCGGATAGTAAATTCCAAAATAAAATTTTATCAAGCTTCTACTTCAGAAATGTTTGGGAAAGTGCAAGAAATACCACAAACTGAGAAAACACCTTTTTATCCGAGAAGCCCTTATGGTTTTTCAAAATTATTTGCGCATTGGGCAACTATAAATTACAGAGAAAGTTACGATATTTTTGCCGTTAGTGGGATATTATTTAATCATGAATCACCTTTAAGGGGAAGAGAATTTGTAACAAGAAAAATAACAGATTCTGTAGCTAAAATACATTTAGGTAAATTAGATAAAATTGAATTAGGCAATCTTGATGCAGAAAGAGATTGGGGTTTTGCAAAAGAATATGTTGAAGGTATGTATAAAATGCTACAATATAAGGAGGCAGAAACATTTGTTTTATCAACCAATGTAACAAACACGGTTAGAAAATTTGTTGAATTATCATTTGGAAATATTGACATCCAAATAGATTGGAAAGGGAAAGGTGAAAACGAAAAGGGGTATTGTTCAAAAACAGGAAAATTACTTGTAAATGTAAACCCTCAATTTTATCGTCCAGCAGAAGTGGATATGCTTATAGGAGACAATAGTAGAGCTAAAACTCTTTTAAATTGGGAACCTAAAACAAGCCTAAATGATTTATGTTCAAATATGGTTGAAATGGATTTAATAAGAAACAAAAATGGAACTTCATTCTAATAAAGTATTAATTACTGGCATTAATGGATTTACAGGCAAATATTTAAAACAATATTTGGAGCAAAAGAATTATACAGTTCATGGAGTTTCAAACCAAGTAAATGAAAACGAGATAAATGTATATCAGTGTGATATTACAAATAAGGAGCAATTAGTTTCCATTTTTAAAAAAATACAGCCTAATTATATAATACATTTAGCCGCTATTTCCTTTGTTCAGCATTTAGATATCGAAGAAATTTATAAAGTAAATGTAATAGGCACTCAAAATTTATTAGAAGCTTCTCTTGAAATTGAAAAAAAAGTAAAAAAAATTATCATTGCAAGTAGCGCAGCAGTTTACGGAAATCAAAACCACTCGGTTCTCAATGAAGGCCTTTGCCCAAACCCTGTAAATCATTATGGGATAAGTAAACTTTCAATGGAGTTTATTACCAAAACGTATTTTGAAAAATTACCTTTAATTATAACAAGACCATTTAATTACACGGCTCCCGGGCATGGTGAACAATTTGTAATTCCTAAAATAGCAAAGGCATTTATAAATAAAGAGGAATGTTTAGAATTGGGTAACCTAGATGTTTACAGAGAATACAATTCTATTTATTTTGTGTGTGATATTTATTTTAAACTCATGGAATCGAATTCAAAATCAGAAATAGTAAATATTGCATCTGGCAAAACGCATTCGCTTAATGAGGTTATTTCGCTTTTTGAAAAGGAAACAAACCACAAAATAAACATAAAAATAAATCAAAGTTTTGTTAGAAAAAATGAAATAAAAAAATTAGCTGGCGATACCAAAAAGTTGCTTCAACTTATTCAAACACCATCAAATAGTTCTATTGATGATGTAATTAAATCATTTCTATAAAATTAACAAGAGGAGTTAAAAACTAAATATTATATAAATAAGAAAAACACTAAAACCAAAATATTTTTAAACTCAGGATTGGAACCTAGCTATTGATTTTTAGCTGTTCCACTTCCAAAAAATTTATTTTTTGTTTTAACTAAAACATTGTAATTTTTTGCAAGTAGTTTTTTAAATGCTGATGCGTCCTCTTTAGGAAACCAATCAGTAGTTCTGGGTGTTTCTATTAATTTTTCATGAACTTGGTATGCATATGTTGCTATAGATGTTCTAAACCTTCCATCAGGAAAGTTTGTCATATCATAACCATGTAGAGTATATGGGGCACATTGTTGCAAAACCATTCTATTAAAAGGCACTTCTATTTCTGCTTCATTATTTGTTCTCAAATCTTTAATTTTTAAACCGCCTTTGTATTCTGGCTTCCAATCTTTATTTAAATAAAGCAGCAAATTTAATTCTCTGTACCAATTTTTATTTAATGGATGATAATTAAAATCTAAATGCATATCAAGAAAACTATTTTTTTTACCCTGATGAAGTCCTCCTCCGAAGTTTTTAGGATCTACAAATATTTTTTTAGCAGTTATATAAGTTAGAATATCATTAAATCGCTCAGAAGACAGATCGTTGTATAATTCTAAAAATTCTGGACAAATTTCTTTATAATTTGATTTTTCAAATTTATTGTTCGCAAAATTATAATCTCTACTCTTATTGTTCAATTCAGGAACATTTTCGTAGGCTTTGGATAATTTTTCTTCATTACAAAAAGCGTCTATAATTAAGTGCGGAAAAGGTTGAGCAGTTAAATAATTGATTCTTAATTTTTCTAAATTATTCTCTAGATATTCAAAATTAACCATAATCAAATTTAAAGTTATTATCAATAGCAAAAATATGAATAATGTTAATCAAATTACATAATTTAATTATTAATTTATGGCTAAAATTAAAAAAGCTACTTTTGTACTTTTTAATAAAATAATAAAATGAAAATAGCCATTTTAGGAACTCGAGGAATACCAAATCATTATGGTGGATTTGAGCAGTTTGCAGAATTTTTTTCTGTGTATTTAGCCCAAAATAATCATGAGGTATATGTGTATAGCTCAAGTAATCATTCCTATAAAGAGAAAATATTTAAGGGAGTTAAAATTATTCATTGTTATGATCCTGAAAATAGAATGGGAACATTTGGTCAGTTCATATATGATTTTAATTGTATAATAGATTCTAGAAAAAGAAATTTTGATGTTTTGCTTCAGTTGGGTTATACGAGCAATACTATATGGCATAAATTATTGCCAAAAAACACAATAATTGTTAGTAATATGGATGGGTTAGAGTGGAAACGTTCTAAGTATTCTCCAACGGAGAGAAAATTCTTGAAATATGCTGAAAAACTAGCAATCAAATCCAGTGACTATTTAATTTCTGATTCGATTGGGATTCAAAACTATCTTTTAAAGGAGTATAATGCCAAGTCTGAATATATAGCATATGGAGCAGAATTATTTGACTCTCCAGATCTTAATATATTAAAGCATTATAATGTAACTGCGATTAATTATAATATGTTAATTGCAAGATTTGAACCAGAAAACAATTTAGAGATGATATTGGATGGTGTAGCTTTGGCTAATAATAAAACGCCATTTTTAGTTGTTGGAAAACATGATGCAAACAAATTTGGAGAATATTTAAAGAAAAAATTTAGATATTCAGCCCATATTAGATTTGTAGGAGGAATATATGACTTAGAGCATTTAAACAATTTGAGGTATCATTCAAATTTATATTTTCACGGGCATTCTGTTGGGGGCACAAATCCCTCATTATTAGAGGCCATGGCGTCAAAAGCATTAATAATTGCTCACAGTAATGAATTTGCAAAATCAATTTTAGGTGATGATGCTTTTTATTTTAGCACAAAAGAGGATATTCAACAATATATTGATAGCATCCATAAAGACAGACACACAGATAAAATTAGAAATTGTTACTCTAAAATTGAAGTAAAATTTAAATGGGATGTAATAAATAAAAAGTATTTAGATTTTTTAAATGAATGTTATAAAAATTAAAGATTTGCTTAACTCTCAAGAGTTTTTAGCTTATCTAATTGGGTTGGTATTATCAACACTTTTAATTGGCTATGCACCAAGTAGTATTGCGTTAGGGTTTTTTCTTTTTTTTTCTTTTCGATATTCTTTTCTTCAAAAGAAGAAACTAAAAACAGACTTATATTTACTTTTACCAATGCTTCTTTACGTATTGTTTGTGTTAACTTTTATATGGTCTGTTAACCAAGGTCAAACTAAAACAGGCTTGGAAAGAACAATAGCTCTTTTGGTTGTTCCATTGGCTTTTAATGTAATACCAAAAGTTTCTTTTGAAAATTATAAACGTATTTTAAATGTTTTCACATTTTCAAACCTTTTGTTTGGATTAGTGTTTTTAATAAATGCATTCGATACTTTTCATAGAACTAATTCTATAAGTGTCTTTACATATCATGAATTAGTTAGTTTGCTTGATCTTAATGCTATATATGTTTCTGTTATTTTTTCCATTAGTTTATTTTATCTATTAACAAAAACAAGAAAAACCAAATGGGATCTATGGATGATTGTCTTTTTTTTGATTCTTCTACTTTTGCTATCTTCCAAAACGGTAATGTTTGTTCTGTTCATTGGGATATTTATTTATTTATTTTGTTATGGTACTAAGATTAGTAAAACCAAGACATTATTGGGCTTAATTGGTTTGGGTCTTTTAATAGGCATTGGTTCTATTAATTTAAAGCAGAGGGTACTATTCGAAAAAGACACTAACTTGAGCGAAATATTAGAGAAAGAGCAATTTGGTCAAATTTACCCTTGGACAGGGAGCTCTATTAGGCTGTTGCAATTAAGAATCTTAAAGGAGCAACTTGAAGAAGAATCCATTTTTTGGAAAGGATTTGGGCTATTTGCATCTAGAGACAATTTAAAAAAAAGGCATATAAAATTTGATACTTACCCTACTTTTCATGATTATAATTATCACAATCAATATGCTCAAATTTTTTCTGAAACCGGTATTTTTGGAATATGCTTATTAATTATGATGTTATTAATTCCGTTATATAAAGTACTAAAATCAAAGAATTTTTTATTTACCATGTTTTATATTTTAGTAGGCTCTGTTTTTTTTACCGAATCTTTATTATGGAGACAACAGGGTTTATTTTTATTTGTAATTCTATATTGTTTGACAACAAGAACATCGTTTGAGAAAACACATACTAGTTAAGGTTATTTCTGTACGGTTAATTTTTGCAAACTTTTCTGTTTTGCTTTTATCTGATATTAAAGTATTTTTGCATGTTAGGCAAATGTATTTTTTATTAAAAGGTAACTTGAATAGGTTATTGTGTTTTGGAATTGCTATTATTGTAATACATTTTATTGAGCAGCTATTATTAATATAAATGAATATAGAGTAAGGCAATAAAGCTCATTAAGTCTGTTTTATGGAAATTTTTGAGTTATTATATATTTAAACCATCTAAAAAGGTAATTTGAATTCGTTTAAGCAAGGTAGATATTCTGGGTATTTAAAACCAATATCATATTTAATTGATTTAGCAATCATAATCGGTTCAATTTTTTTATTTGAAGTAAACTTGACGAATAGATTTTCAATTATTGTTTACATGTCTTTTTTTTGGATGGTAATATCTTTTAAAAATAAGTTTTATGAAGTTAGAAGATATACCAAAATGGTTCAAATTATTACCCTCATAATAATACAACTAGTATTCTTTACTTTAATTTTATATGCTTTTATTGGCTTTTTTAAGCAGCCTAATATTAGCCGATTGTCTCTAGGGTATTATTTATTAGCTGTCTTTTTATTGATAACTTTTTTTAAGTTTTTATCTCATTTTTTGTTGAATAAATATAGAGCTGTGTTGGGCGGTAATTTTAGAAATGTAGTTGTAATTGGAAACACAGATAAAACAAGGCAGCTTATAAATATTTTTAACACTAGACACGAATTTGGATATAAGTTTAAAAAACAATTTTTCACAAAAGAACCCGGTTACTCCTTAGAAAGTTGTTTTTCGTTTATTATACAAAATGATATTAATGAAATATATGCATCGGTATCTGAACTATCAAACAAACAGATTAATTTGTTAATAGATTTTGCCGATAACAATTTAAGAGAATTGAAGTTTATACCAGACAATAAGGATATATACACAAAAAAGCTTAAATATGAGTATTATGATTACATTCCTATCCTGTCTTTGAGAAATATTCCAATGCAAGATTCTTTAAACAAGGTCACAAAAAGATTATTTGATATTTTAGTGTCATCATTCATTATTGTGTTTGTTTTATCATGGCTTACACCGATATTGGCAATTTTAATAAAACTTGAATCAAAAGGCCCTGTGTTTTTTAAGCAAACAAGGAATGGGTTTAATTATGAAGAATTTGATTGTTATAAATTTCGATCCATGACACCAAACAAGAAAGCTCATTTAGAGCAAGCCAAAAAAGGTGATCTACGTATAACTAAAATAGGTAAATTTATTCGGAAAACTAGTATAGACGAACTTCCACAATTTTTTAATGTTTTATTTGGAGATATGTCGGTTGTTGGTCCAAGACCACATATGGTTAGTCACACTAATATGTATGCCGAAAGAATTGACAAATTCATGGTACGGCATTTTGTTAAACCAGGTATAACGGGGTTAGCACAGGTTAGTGGTTTTAGAGGTGAAGTTGAGAATGATAAAGATATTATAAACCGAGTGAAGTTTGATATTTTTTATATTGAAAACTGGTCTATATTATTAGATTTAAAAATTACAATTCAAACCATTTTAAATGTATTTAAAGGAGAAGAAAAGGCATATTAATTATATAAAAATTAAATGAAAATATCAGTAATAGGAACAGGCTATGTAGGTTTAGTAACAGGGACATGTTTAGCCGAGACAGGCAATGAAGTACTTTGTGTAGACATAGATGAAAACAAAGTAAAAAAACTGCAAAAAGGAGAGGTGCCAATCTATGAACCGCATTTAGATGTATTATTTGAAAGAAATATTAAAGCAAACAGATTAAACTTTACAACATCTCTTAAAGAAGGGTTGGAACATGGCGATATTATTTTTCTAGCTTTGCCAACACCTGAAGATGAAGATGGTTCTGCCGATTTAAAATATGTTTTAGGTGTTTCAGATGATATCGGGAAACTTATTGAAAGTTATAAAGTAATTGTTGATAAAAGCACTGTGCCAGTTGGTACTGCCGATAAGGTAAAGGAGGTGATTTCAAAAAATGCTAAAGTAGATTTTGATATAGTCTCCAATCCTGAGTTTTTAAGAGAAGGTTTTGCTGTTGACGATTTTTTAAAACCTGAACGTATTGTAATAGGTTCTAGCTCTGAAAGAGCTACAGAATTAATGATGAAGCTTTACAAACCATTTGTGCGTTCAGGAAATCCCATTATAGTGATGGACGAAAAATCTGCCGAATTAACAAAATATGCTGCAAACGCGTTTTTAGCGACCAAAATTACATTTATGAATGAAATTGCTAATTTTTGCGAAATTGTTGGTGCAGATGTAGATAAGGTTAGGGCAGGTATGGGAACCGATTCTAGAATAGGAAAACGATTTTTATTTCCGGGTATTGGTTATGGCGGGTCATGTTTCCCAAAAGATGTTAAGGCACTTTACAAATCAGGTAAAGATTCAAATTATGATTTTGGTATTTTAAATGCGGTTATTAAAGTAAACGATTTTCAAAAGAAAATATTAATACCTAGAATAAAGGCATTTTTCAATAATGATTTGAAAGGAAAAACCTTTGCTATATGGGGACTGGCATTTAAACCTGAAACGGATGATATTAGAGAAGCACCCGCACTATATATCATAAATGAATTATTACAGCTAGGGGCAAGTATAAAAGCTTTTGATCCTGAAGCGATGCCAAATGTAAAAAAGGAGTTTGGAGATAAAGTAGAATATACTTTAAATAAAGATGACGCAACAATAAGTGCTGATGCATTAATTATTTGTACCGAGTGGAGCATGTTTAGAACGCCTAATTTTGAAAAATTAAGATCAAACTTAAAACACCCTGTAATTTTTGATGGTCGTAATTTATATGATTTAGAAGAAATAAAGAGCGAAGGTTTTTATTATAGTTCAATAGGAAGAAAAACAGTAGAGCTATGAAGAAAGTATTAATTACAGGAGCAGCGGGCTTCTTAGGTTCTCACTTAAGCGACCGCTTTATCAAAGAAGGATATAAAGTTATTGGGATGGATAATTTTATAACCGGAGATAAAAAAAACATTGAACATTTATTAAACAATTCAAGTTTTGAGTTTATAGAACATGATGTAACAGAATACATTCAAATTGATGGAGATTTAGATTATATTTTACATTTCGCATCTCCAGCAAGCCCGATAGATTATTTAAAAATTCCAATCCAAACTTTAAAAGTTGGTTCATTGGGCACACATAATTTGCTAGGACTAGCCAAAGCCAAAAATGCAAGAATACTTATTGCATCTACTTCCGAAATATATGGAGACCCGTTAGTACATCCGCAAACAGAAGATTATTATGGAAATGTAAATACTATTGGGCCAAGAGGAGTATACGATGAGGCCAAACGTTTTCAAGAATCTATCACGATGGCTTACCATAGGTTTCATGGTGTTGAAACACGAATAGTGCGTATTTTTAATACCTATGGACCAAGAATGAGACTAAACGACGGTCGTGTTATACCTGCTTTTATGGGGCAAGCGCTAAGAGGAGAAGATTTAACTGTTTTTGGTGATGGTTCTCAAACACGATCATTCTGTTATGTGGATGATGAAGTTGAAGGAATATATAGATTACTTTTAAGTGATTATGCTGAACCTGTAAACATTGGAAATCCCCATGAAATAACAATTAAGGATTTTGCAGAAGAGATTATAAAGTTAACAGGGACAACTCAAAAAATAATTTATAAAGATTTACCAGTGAACGACCCCATGCAAAGACAGCCGGATATAACGTTGGCAAAAAAATTATTAGGATGGGAGCCAAAGGTGGACAGAGCAGAAGGGATGAAAATCACTTTCGATTATTTTAAGAGTTTAACCGAAGAAGAGCTTTATAAAAGCGAGCATAAAGATTTCACAAGCTTCATAAGTAAATAGTTGGTTTATGGAGTATAAACGCGGAAGATATTCATGGCTATTAAGACCTGTGCTAATTCTATATGATCTTTTAGTTATAAATATTTTTGCGTTTTATTTTTTAAACTTAAATGATGAAAATTTGTACTTTTTTTCATCAAGCATACTTAACAATAAAAATTTATTATACGCACTATATTCTACCATTTTGTGGTTGTCTTCCAGTTTTATATTAAATTTCTATAAAGTTTACAGATATACTTCTGCATTAAATATTTTATCTCTATTGGTTAAACAATTTTTGGCATATGCCGTAATTGTTTATGCTTTTTTGGGGATTTTTAGAAGTGTAAAAATACCAGCATTTGTTACATTACACTATTTACTTTATGTATTTGCTGCAATAGCATTAATTAAATTAGTTAGTTTTTTTGCATTAAAAACCTTTCGCACATATTTAAAAGGTAATTTAAGAAATATTATAATTGTTGGTAGTGGCGAAAGTATAGAAGAACTTAAAGCATTTTTTGTAAAACGAAATGAACTAGGTTACAATGTAAAAGGCGTATTTAGTAATTCTGAATTTAAAAACGTTACAGGAACAATATCTGATAGTTTTAATTTTTTAGAAATTAATCAAAATATTGATGAGATATATTGTGCCATTGATGAGCTTTCAGAAAAAGAAGTAAATGAATATGTAAAGTATGCCAACATACATCATTGTAATATTAAGTTTGTGCCTAATACTTCCAAACTTTTCACAAAACGGCTACGTACAGATTATTATACTTATATTCCAGTACTATCTATTCAAGAAGGTATACTGAATAATGATTTTAATAAAATTGTTAAACGAAGTTTCGATATACTATTTTCATTAGCCATACTTATTTTTGTTTTATCATGGCTTTCAATAATCTTGTTCATTTTAATCAAGTTAGAATCTAAAGGCCCTTTGTTTTACAGGCACAAAAGAAACGGAATTAACTATAAAGAGTTTTATTGTTATAAATTTAGATCATTAACAACCACAAAAGAAGTTCAAGGCACCTATGTTAAACAAGATGATAGCAGAGTTACCCGCATTGGTAAATTTTTGAGAAGAACAAGTATAGACGAGTTGCCTCAGTTTATTAACGTTTTAAAGGGAGATATGAGTGTGGTAGGTCCTAGACCTCACATGCTTTCTTATACCGACGACTATTCTAAAGTAATTGACAAGTACAATTTCATATACAGGCATCATGTAAAACCCGGAATTACTGGTCTAGCTCAAATAAAAGGGTTTAGGGGCGAAGTAGAAACCGACAAAGATATTATCAATAGAGTAAAATATGATATTTTTTATATTGAAAACTGGTCGTTGTTATTAGATATAAAAATCATCATTCAAACATCGTTTAATATATTCAAAGGCGAAGAAAAAGCATATTAGAAATCGTTGAAACCTTTAGTTTCCATAATAACACCCATGTTCAATTCTGAAGACTTTATTTCAGAAACCATAAACAGTGTTATTAGTCAAACTTATACAAATTGGGAATTATTTTTAATAGACGATTGTTCCACAGACAAAACATTACAAATAGTAAATCAATTCGTTTCTCAATACCCCAATATAAAACTTCTTAAAAACGATACCAATTTAGGAGCAGCTATTACAAGAAATAAAGGTATTGAAGTGTCGCAAGGTAAATATATTGCTTTTTTAGATGCTGATGATTTATGGAAACCACAAAAACTTCAACATCAAATAGCCTTTATGGAAACCCAAAATTGTGATGTTTCTTTTAGTAGTTATGAACAAATGAATGAAACAGGCAAACCGCTTAACAAATTAATAAAAGCATTAAGAGAGCTTACTTATCAAAAATATTTAAAAAGCAATTACATAGGCAACTTAACAGGCATGTATAATGTTGAGGTTTTGGGCAAAATAATGGTGCCTAATCTACGCAAACGTCAAGATTGGGCAATGTGGTTGATGGCTATTAAAAAATCTGGTAAACCGGCTAAAGGCATTCAAGAGTCTTTAGCGGTTTATAGGGTTAGAAAAGATTCGATGTCTTCAAACAAAATTAATCTTATAAAATATAATTATTGGGTGTATAGAAAAGGCTTGGGTTTTTCAACTTTAAAATCTGTTTTCTACATGCTTGGGTTTTTATACGAACACTTTTTTGTAAAATCGAAACTTGTTATAAAAGTATAAAGTCTTCTAGAGCACAGTCGAGAGGTTGATAATTATCTGAAATTACAAAGGTCTCGACTTCGCTCGACCAGACAACAGTTTCTATAAATACGATTTAAATTGCTTTAATTTTCCTCTGTTTGAACGGTCTAAAGAAGTTTTTCTTTCAAAAAGGACCGTTAAGTTAGGCTCTAAATATTTGGTAATCGCATTTTTAATGGTGATTAATTTTTCTTCAGAAAGTTCATAAGCACTTGTATAGCTTATTTTAAACGTATCCAATTTCAACTGTTCAATAATAAACTCCTTTACGTTACCATCGTCTTCAATCACGGTTTTTGTAATGTAATAAAAGGTTAAACCAGCCGCTTTCTTACCGCTTGGTAAAATAACAATATCGTTAGTTCTTCCAACTAAAGTTTCCAAAATGGGTTTGTTTGGCGTACTTTCTTTTGAAAGCTTGCCAATATCGCCCAAATCATAGCGGATAAAAGGATGCGCCTTGTTGTAAAGTGAAGTAATTATAACTCGACCTTCTTCGCCATAAGGTAAAACCCGATTGTTATCGTCTAAAATTTCAACATACAAATCTTGGGTATTTACAATCCACTCGTTTTTTGTGTTTTGAAATGCTATTAAACCCAATTCGGCAGCACCATATTCGTTTATAATTGGGATGCCTAAATACGTTTCTAAAAGTATTTTATCTTCTTTAAAAAGAATTTCAGAAGTTACAATACATGCTTTTAAAGTGGGGCAAATGGTTTTTAAAATCTTGTTTTTTCTTTGTAGAAATTTAGCTAATTGAACAATGGAACTCGTATACCCATTAATGTAATCGAATTTTGTGTTTTTAAATGTGTAGAGGTTTTTTTCAAGTTGAGAATCGCTTAAATCAAACACAGAAAACCGATAACGTTTGCTCAAGAAATCTTTAAAATGCTCTTTGTAATATCCTAATTTGTTTAAAGGAATCCCATAAAAACGGGCTTGTTTTGAGGTGTTAAAATCCAAATCAAACCAATTATATCTATCTATAAAACCAGCCCAAGTTAAGGCATGACAAAATTTATCTTTGGCAAAAATAAACGGGTCGCCTGAAGAACCAGAGGTTTTATTGATGTAAACATTTTTAGTTGTAAAACCTTCCGAAAGTCGCTCATATAAAGGTTGTTGCAATTGCCTTTTGGTCATTATAGGAATGCTTTCCCAGTGTTGTGGTTTTGCATTTTTTGCAAAACTTTTATAAAACGGATTGTGTTCTAAATGAAACGCAACAATGTCTTGTTTTCTAGTTTCAATATAATTTAAAAGTTCATTTTCATCATTCTTCTGAATAGAATCCAAAAGTTTTTTAGCTTTTTCAATAGGAAAGCCATTAAATTTTAATGAAAGATTGAACAAATTCAAGTTAAAGTATAATTTTTGGTAAAGTAAATAAAAAATAGTCGTGAATTTAGTAGCATTAATTTTATTTTTGCAGTTCATTTAAAAACAATTCAATGAATATTTTAATTCTAGGTTCTGGCGGAAGGGAACATACTTTTGCTTGGAAAATTGCTCAAAGTCCCTTATGTAACAACTTATTTGTAGCTCCAGGAAACTCCGGAACTGCAAACGTAGCTACTAATGTTAACATAGGTGTGAATGATTTTGAAGCTATAAAAGAACTGGTTTTAAAAGAACGCATTGATTTGGTTGTGGTAGGACCAGAAGACCCATTAGTAAATGGTGTACACGATTATTTTTTAAATGACGATGCCATCAAACATGTATCGGTTATAGGACCACAAAAAGTAGCTGCAGAATTAGAAGGCAGTAAAGAGTTTGCTAAAGAGTTTTTGTACCGTCATGACATTCCAACGGCAGCTTACGAAAGTTTTACAAAAGAAACAGTTGAAAAAGGCTATGCATTTTTAGAAACATTGAATCCGCCGTATGTTTTAAAAGCAGATGGGTTGGCAGCAGGTAAAGGTGTTGTTATTTTGAAAGATTTAAATGAAGCTAAAGCCGAATTAAAAAGCATGTTAGTAGATGCTAAATTCGGTCAGGCAAGTACCAAAGTGGTTATTGAAGAGTTTTTGGATGGTATCGAGTTAAGTTGCTTTGTGCTTACCGATGGAAAAAATTACAAAATATTACCAACCGCTAAAGATTATAAGCGTATTGGGGAAGGTGATACAGGTTTGAATACAGGAGGCATGGGAGCCGTATCTCCGGTGCCATTTGCAACCGATGAGTTTCTAAATAAAATTGAAGAACGTATTGTTAAACCAACCATTAACGGGTTTAAAAAAGACAATTTACCTTATGTTGGGTTTGTGTTTATCGGACTTATAAAAGTAGGGAATGACCCAAAGGTTATAGAATATAATGTACGCATGGGCGATCCAGAAACGGAGGTGGTGTTGCCAAGATTGAAAAACGATTTTGTTGAAATTCTACTGGCTATGGCAAACGGGACTTTAGATAAAATTAATATTGAAATTGATGAACGTGCCGCAACAACCATCGTGTTGGTGTCTGGTGGTTATCCTGAAGATTATGAAAAAGGAAAAGAAATTACAGGAATTAACGCTATTGAAGATTCTATACCATTTCATGCTGGGGCACAATTAAAAGATGGCAACGTAGTAACTTCTGGAGGTCGTGTTTTGGCAATAACTTCTTATGGGAATACGTACCAAGAGGCCATAAAAAAATCTTATCAAAGTATAGAAAAACTACATTTTGATAAGATGTATTATCGTAAAGATATTGGATTCGATTTATAAAAATGAGTGCGAAGAAATACTTTTGTCTTCTTCGTTATTATCATTAAATATTTTAAGTTGTTTCATCCAATATACCATGGCAGCAAAACCAATGATAAGGAAAATCCAAGAAATGGTATTTGCAGCAAACCAATTTTCAAGCTCTAATGCTCTTATGGCATCTAACGGCTTAAAAAGTACGTTTACAAATAAATCTTGTATAGCGTTAAATAAATCTTTCATGTGGTATTATTTATAGTTTTCTAACCGGCTTTAGTTAGTATATTTACGAAGCAAAAATACAAAAACAGTTAATGATAACAAGCATTTTTAATAAATCTAAGCCAATAAATTTTATCATTGTTCTTTTTATTACGGTTTTGGCTTTTTTAACAGCCAGAACAGATTTAATAATTGAACCAGTTACAGGCACTTTTGTTTTTAAACAAATTATTGTATTTCTTATTTGCGTTCTTACCATTTTGGTGTTTCATTTTATCATCAGCAAGAACAGTTTAACCCAAAGCAATAGTTACGAAATTTTATTATTCAGTTTGTTTTTATTAACGTTGGAACAAACTACAATCAATACTAACATTCTTATATCAAACCTTTTTGTGCTGTTGGGGCTTAGGAAAATTATGAGCTTGCGTTCACAAAAGAATATTAAAAGTAAATTTTTTGATGCGGCTTTATGTATTGCAATTGCCTCGTTACTTTATTTTTGGGCTATTCTTTTTTTTATTGCCATACCTTTTAGTTTGATTTTTTATTCTGATAATAACATCAGGCATTGGATAATCCCATTTATAGGTGTAGCAACTGTTTTTAGTATTGCTGTAGGTGTTTCGGTGGTTGCTTATGATGATTTTTATGAAATTTTTAAATCATCGCGTAGTTTTAGTTATGACTTTAGTCCGTATAATTCTACTAAATTTTTAGTGGGTATTACTATGTTATTTTCTTTTGGTTTATGGTCTTCCATATTTTATTTACAGAATATTAAAAGGAAGAAAAAAGGACTAAGAGCATCATTTAAAATTGTTATTATTGCGGCTATTATAGCGTTTGTTTTAGTGTTGCTTGCACCACAAAAAAATGGTAGTGAGTTTTTGTTTTTATTTGCGCCTTTAGCAATTATTATTACAAATTACATTGAAATTGTTGAAGATAAATGGTTTAAAGAAATATTTCTTTCGGTTTTAATTCTTATACCCTTTTTATTGTTAATGCTGTAGTTTTTCTCCAAAAGCCAAATCGCCTGCATCTCCCAAGCCAGGAACAATATAACCTTTGTCATTTAAAGTCTCATCTATAGTTGCAATCCATAAATGCGCAGAAGCATTAAAGTGTTTTTCAACAAAATTGACACCTTCCTGTGCACCAATAACGCTAACTAAATGAATTTCTTTTGGGGTTCCGTAAGGTTTTAGAGCTTCAAAAGTGGCTACCATCGATTGCCCTGTGGCCAGCATAGGATCTGCCAAAATAAGCGTTTTTCCTTCTAAATTAGGGCAGGCTAAATATTCAACAATAATCTCAAAATTTTCAGTGCTATCTTTGTGGTGTCTATAGGCAGAAATAAACGCATTTTCAACTTTGTCAAAATAATTAAGTAAGCCGTTATGTAGCGGAACACCTGCCCTTAAAATGGAGCACAAAACAATGTCGTTTTCTAATTCACTAATAGAGCAAGCGCCTAAAGGTGTCGCAATGGTTGAGGGAGTGTAGTTAAAAACCTGACTCATTTCATAACCTAAAATTTCACCGATACGCTCAATATTCCTTCTAAAACGCATGCGGTCTTTTTGTATAGAAACGCTTCTTATTTCAGAAATAAAGGTATTCAATACAGAGTTTTGTTTTGATAAATCATGAATGTACATAAGTTTCAATCTTTCTTTTTGAATGATAAAGTTAATTATTTAGACTTATATTTACACTTTTAAAATTAATACATCATGTTTACAAGTAAAGCCAACAAAATATTTCAAGACGTTATTGAAAAATACCACGTTATTAATACCGTAGATCAACCATTTGAAAATCCATATACGGAAAGCAGTTTAATAGAGCATTTATTATACAGAAAGTGTTGGATAGATACGGTACAATGGCATTACGAAGATATTATTCGTGACCCGCAAATAGATCCTGTAGCTGCTTTAACTTTAAAACGACAAATAGATGCTTCTAACCAAGATAGAACTGATATGGTTGAGTACATTGACAGCTATTTTTTGGAAAAGTACAAGCATGTAGTTTCAAAAAAGGATGCAACAATTAACACTGAAAGTCCTGCTTGGGGCGTAGATAGATTGTCTATTTTAGCATTGAAAATCTATCATATGAATGAAGAAGCAACTCGTGTAGATGCTACCGATTCACACCGTGAAGCATGTCAAAAAAAATTGAATATTTTATTAGAACAACGTATCGATTTAAGTACAGCCATTGATACACTTTTAAGCGACATTGAAAAAGGCGATAAATACATGAAAGTGTACAAGCAAATGAAAATGTATAACGATGATGAGCTTAATCCTGTTTTAAGAGGGCAGAAATAATTCCTGCGCAGGCAGGAATCTCATCAAATATGTTTAAGCAACCAAAACACATCCTCGTTATTCGTCTATCCGCCATGGGCGATGTGGCTATGACGGTTCCTGTATTAAGAGCCTTTTCCCAACAATATTCTGAAGTTAAACTAACCGTTTTAACTAGAGTTTTTTTTGCTCCTTTTTTTAGAGATTTACCAAATGTCTCAGTGTATTCGGCTAATCTAAAAGCGGAACATAAAGGAGTTTTGGGACTGTATAAACTTTCAAAAGAATTAAGGAATTTAGGAATTGATGCTGTTGCCGATTTACACAATGTATTACGAACTAAGATTTTAAAATCTTTTTTATTCGGAATAAAAACGGTTCAGATTGATAAAGGTCGAGCTGAAAAAAAAGCATTAATTTCTGGTGAAAATTTCCAACAACTTAAAACAACGCATCAACGTTATGCCGATGTTTTTGAAGCTTTAGGTTTTAAACTAGACTTAATGAATCCTACCTTTCCTAAAAAACGGAATTTAAACGATAAAGTGATATCTTTATTAGTTGATAATTCAATAAAACAAATAGGAATTGCGCCTTTTGCAGCCCACGAGGGTAAAATGTATCCGTTGGATTTTATGAAAGTTGTTATTAAAACGCTTTCAAAAGATTACAAAGTGATTTTATTTGGAGGTGGACAAAAGGAAATAGAGATTTTAAACGGGATTGAAGCCAGTTTTGAAAATGTTGTTAATGTTGCAGGAAAATTATCGCTGGATGAAGAATTAGATGTCATTTCTAATTTAGAAATTATGCTTTCCATGGATTCTGGAAATGCCCATTTAGCAGCGATGTTAGGCGTAAAAGTGGCGACTATTTGGGGTGTAACACATCCGTATGCGGGATTTGCACCGTTTAATCAACCCGAAGGTTATGCTTTGTTATCCGATCGAAATCAATTTCCTCAAATACCAACCTCTGTTTACGGTAACAAATACCCAGAAAACTACAAAGAAGCTTCCCGAAGTATTTCACCAAAAACTGTAATAAATAAAATAAAGTCTTTAGTCTAAAACCTAACGTCTGTTCCTAAACATCATCATAATCTACCACAATAGTTGGTGTAGTAGGATGTGCTTGACAGGTAAGAATCAAACCTTCTGCAACTTCACTTTCCGTTAGAATATTGTTTTGGCGCATGGTTACTTCACCTTCTTTTAAACGTGCTAAACAACTACTGCAAATACCACCTTGGCAAGAATAAGGTGCATCAATATCTTCGTCTAAAGCCGCTTCAAGAACCGTTTGTTTTTGAGACATCTCAAAAGTTGTAGTGTCATCATCAACGGTAACGGTTACTGTTGTTTTTCCTGAAGGAGCTGCTTTCTCTTCAATTTCAACAGGTTTTGCTGCTTTAAAAAGTTCAAAATGAATGCGGTCAGTTTCAATACCATTACCAGTTAAAACATCTTTTACAACATGAATCATAGCTTCAGGTCCGCAAAGATAAAAAGCATCCACTTCAATATGTTTGTGCTTGTTTAGCATCACATAATTAACCGTGCTTTTTTCAATACGACCAAAAATAGAATCGTCTTTATCTTGTTTACTAAATACGAACTGAATGGAAAAGCGGTCTTTGTACTCATGTTGAAGCTCTAAAAGTTCATTTAAAAACATGGTGTCTTCGGTCGATTTGTTCCCGTAAACCAAAATAACTTTGCTAAGAATTTCTTCTTCTAAAGCACATTTAATAATACTTAAAATAGGTGTAATACCACTTCCTGCTGCAAATGCTGCTATATTTTTTGTTTTAGAATCGTTAGGTTCAAAAATAAAACGCCCTTTTGGTGGCGCTACTTCCAATTCATCTCCAACTTTCAGCTCATTATTCGCATAGGCAGAAAAAGTACCGTCCTTTACCTCTTTTACGGCTACTTGAAGTTCGCCGCTTTTTGGTGATGCACAAATAGAATAATCGCGTCGTACCTCATTATCATTAACAGTTGCTTTTAAGGTAATGTACTGCCCTGCCTTAAATGAAAAGACAGATTTTAGGTTTTCGGGCACATTAAAAGCAATGCTTATGGCTTTATTAGCTTCTTTTTTTATATTTTTAATTGAAAGTTTATGGAATGATGACATGTGTAAATTTTTGACAAAAATACTAAAGTTGAGTTGTAAATTTAAATTTACTTGTAACAATTAATGTAAAAGTCTTACTAACCAATTAGAATTTAATAAATATTAATAAAACCTTCAAATGAAAAAATTATTATTAGCGTGTATGTTTTTAGTTGCCATAGTAACTCAATCCCAAGAAACTTCTGATTTTAAAACAGAAACGATTGAATTTGTTAAATTAACAGGTGCTGGTGCTGCGTTTGATAATGCTATTTCTCAAATAGGTTTTCAGGTTTCTGAAGCGAATAAAGAAGCTTACACTAAAGAAGCTAATGCTACATTAGATGGATTATACGATAAAATAGCCGATTTATATATGAAGGAATTTACTCAAAGTGAGATTAAAGAATTAATAGCTTTTTATCATACCGATTTAGGAAAAAAATTGGCCATAAAACAATTAGGGTTAACCCAAAAGGCTATGATGTTTGGACAGTCTTGGGGTATGGAAGTGAGTCAAATTGCTCAAAAATACAACGAGTAGATAATGATTAAAAACTTTTTAAGTTTAGAATGGAAGTCTTTTTTTAGGTCGGCTAGTTTTGGTAAAGGGGTGGCTATAAAAATACTTATGGTCTTTTTAGCACTGTATTTTATAAGCATTTTTTTAGGGTTGGGAATTATATTGTACCCAGCACTTAAAAAAGGATTTCCAGGTCAAGACCCACTAACCATTGTAAACAGTGTCTTGTTTTATTGGATTATTGGCGATTTGGTTTTTAGGTTTTTCTTTCAAAAGCTACCTGTAATGGCTGTAAAACCTTTACTAATACTACCTGTTAAAAGAAAAAAAATTGTAAACTATGTTTTAGGAAAATCGGTAACTTCTTTTTTTAATTTTTTGCCTCTTTTTGCCATTATTCCATTTGGTATTACGTTAATAGTACAAGGCTATCCACCGGTTTCGGTTTTAACTTGGATGCTTACTTTAATGCTGGTAGTTCTCATTATTAATTTTCTAAATTTTATTATTGAAAGTTTTTCAACTGAAATAGAACTATCCTTTTTGCCAATTATAAGTATTGCCGGAGGCTTGTTCGCTCTTAATTATTTTAATGTTATTTCGTTTTCTCAAATTTTTTCTAATGGATTTAATGTCATTTATAATGCGCCGGTATTTATTATAACCCCCGTTTTAATTTTAATAGGGCTTTACATTGTAAACTTTAAATTATTAAGAAAAAAGCTGTTTCTAGATAGTGGTTTAAAAGAAAAAATCAAGGAAATACAGACTTCAAATTTAGATTGGACAAAGAACTTTGGAACTATTGCACCCTTTATGCAGTTAGATTTAAAACTTATTTGGCGTAATAAACGAACCAAATCGTCGGTTTGGATGGTATTAATTGGCTTGCTTTACGGCTTGTTTTTCTACCCGCAGCCTACTTATCAAGGTATGCCTTGGTTTTTTACATTTATCGGTATTTTTTCTACAGGTATTTTTTTAATCAATTTTGGACAATTTATACCTGCTTGGGACAGTGGTTACTATAAATTGCTCATGAGCCAGAATATTAAATACGAACAATACCTGCAATCTAAATTCACATTAATGGCATTAAGTGTTGTTATCCTATTTGTTTTGGGGATTCCGTATGTGTTTTTTGGTTGGAAAATTTTACTGGCACATTTTGTCGCTGCCATTTACAATGTTGGGGTTAATACCCATGTTATTTTATACGGCGGTTCTTTTAATAGAAAAAAGATAGATTTAAGCCAAAAAGCAGCTTTTAACTACCAAGGTACCGGGGCGGTACAATGGCTTATTGGTATTCCATTATTGCTTATTCCTATGGGAATATTTGCCTTGTTTTATTTTCTTATTGGGTTTGAATTAGCTTGTTTAGTACTAGCAATACTAGGCATTTTAGGTATAGTGTTTCATCAAAAACTAATGAAAGGTATTACAGCCAAATATGTACAATCAAAATATAAAATGATTGATGCTTTCAATCAAAATAATTAACAAATAACACGATGATAGTAACTTCAAACGTATCAAAAAAATATAGTGGTAATTTAGTTTTAAATATTGAATCTTTAACCATTCCAAAAGGTCAAAGTTTTGGTTTAGTTGGTAATAACGGTGCGGGTAAAACCACTTATTTCAGTTTACTTTTAGATTTAATTCAACCCACTACGGGCTTTATAAAAACAAACGACATACAAGTAAATAAAAGTGAAGACTGGAAACCTTTTACATCTGCCTTCATTGATGAAAGTTTTCTAATAGGTTATTTAACTGCGGAAGAATACTTCTATTTTATTGGTGAATTGCGTAACCAAAACAGGGCAGACGTAGATAAATTAATAGCACAGTTTGAAGATTTTTTCCATGGTGAAATACTAAATCAGAAAAAATATTTACGCGATTTAAGCAAAGGAAACCAAAAAAAAGTTGGTATTGTAGCTGCTTTAATTGGAAATCCTGAAGTTATTATTCTAGATGAGCCTTTTGCTAATTTAGACCCTACAACTCAAATTCGTTTAAAAGGCATTATTAAAAATTTAGCCGAAAAACAAGGTGTTACGGTGTTGATTTCTAGTCACGACTTAATGCACGTTACCGATGTTTGTGAGCGTATTGTTGTGTTAGAAAAAGGTGAAATTGTAAAAGATTTGGCAACCAATGCCACTACCTTAAAGGAGTTAGAAACTCATTTTTCTGGTACAGAAATGGTTTAAATGTTTTGTTGTTTATGTGTTTATTTGCTAAATAGCCTATTTAGTACGCTCTAACTAACAACCACATTTCATCCAAAAGTCCTTTCATTTTATGGGTTAATCGAAAAAGATGCTTATTTTTACCTGCTTACATAATATAAGCATGAGTTTATAGTTATTTATTTAGACTAAAAATACCAGCATTGAAAATACCCTTTAAAGCAATCTTAGTTTTTGCGTGTTCTATTTTATTGTTAGTAAGTTGTTCAAGAAAAAAGGACAAATTCATTAGCCGAAATTTCCATGCTGTTACAGCAGAATTTAATGCGCTTTATAATGGTTATAATGCCTTGGAAGCTGGTAGAAGTAGTTTAAATGATGGGTATTCTGATAATTATTGGGATGTTTTACCCATTGAACGCATGCAAATTTCTGAAGAAGTGATGCTGCCAGGGCAATCTAAAAACGAAAATTTCAATACTGCCGAAGAGAAAGCAGTTAAAGCCATTCAAAAGCATAGCATCACTATTGAAGGGAAAGAGAAAAACCCACAAATAGATGAAGCCTATTTGCTATTGGGAAAATCAAGATATTTCGACCAGCGTTTTGTACCGGCGCTAGAAGCTTTCAATTACATTCTTTACAAATATCCAGCAAGCGATAAGATAATTCAAGCGAAAATTTGGCGTGAAAAAACCAATATGCGTTTAGATAACGATGAACTTGCCATTAAAAACCTAAAACGTTTATTTAAGCAAGAAGAGGTAGAAGGACAAGATTTGGCAGATGCCTCCTCTACATTAGCTCAAGCACATTTAAACACTAAATCGGTTGATAGTGCCATTACACAATTAGAAATAGCTTCAAACGCAACAAAAAATGATGACGAACGCGGACGTTACAGATTCATTCAAGGGCAATTATATAATGAATTGGGCAAAAAAGACAGCGCAAATTTCGCTTTTGATAAGGTTATTGAACTTAATCGTAAAACGCCCCGAATTTATATGATAAGTGCCTATATCGAAAAAATTAAAAATTTCGATTATGAAAAAAGTAACAAGTTTGAGTTGTTAGAATTAATCACAGAACTTGAAGAAAACAGAGAAAACCGTCCGTTTTTAGATAAAATTTATCATCAAAAAGCAGCTTATTATTTGCATAATAAATCGGATTCTTTAGCTATTACTTACTTTAACAAGTCGTTACGAACAAACTCGCAAGACAAAATTTTAAAAGCTAAAAATTACGAAATTCTTGGTGATATGAATTTTGATAAATCTCTTTATCAAGAAGCAGGAAACTATTACGATAGTACCATGACCAATTTGGTTATAAATTCGAAACCATACCGTATTATCAAGCGTAAACGAGATAATTTAGAAGATGTTATTTATTACGAAGCCATCGCCAAAGTAAATGATAGTGTTTTAAATTTAATCAATTTATCAGAAGGTGAACGTGTTGCTTATTTTGATGAATTTATTGAAAAACTAAAAATAAAAGCAGAGAAGGAAAAAGAAAAAGCAGAAGCTGCCGAACGCAATACAGGTTTGGTAACTGTTAACGATAACTTAGCAGGAAATCAACCTGTACGAACTGGAACCCCATCACAAGCAGCTATGTTTTATTTTTACAACCCAACTACCGTGGCGTATGGTAAAAATGAGTTTGTAAAGATTTGGGGCGACCGTACTTTGGAAGATAATTGGAGGTGGTCTAACAAAGGAAATTTAGGAACTGTAAACAATGTATCAACTAACAATCTTTTAGTGAATGCTTCAGAAGATGAAATGTACGATCCACAATTTTATATTTCTAAAATACCTTCCGAAGCAAAAGAAATTGATAGTATTTCTAAAGAAAGAAACTATGCTTATTACCAATTGGGGTTGATTTATAAAGAAAAATTCAAAGAATACGAATTAGCAAAAAGTAAATTTCAAAACTTACTTAATAGCAATCCGGAAGAACGATTAATCCTTCCTTCAAAATATAATTTGTATAAAATTTATGAGCTTTTAGGTAATAACGATGAAGCTGCTATTGCAAAAACCGATATTATTTCAAATTACCCAGAATCTAGATATGCTACTATTTTAAACAACCCCGATTCGGCATCAGATAAAGACGAAAATAGCCCTGAAAGTTTATACGAAGCACTTTATCAAAAATTTGAAAATCAGGAATATGTTGAGGTTGTTTCAAAAAGTGAAGAATATATAAACACGTTTGATGGCGAACCCATTGTATCTAAATTAGAACTTCTAAAAGCTACTGCTACAGGACGTTTATACGGGTTGGAAGCCTACGGTAAAGCTATAAATTACATCGCCATTACGTATGCCAACACGCCCGAAGGCAAACAAGCACAAGATATTGAAGCTAACGTGTTACCAAAATTAACAAACTCAGAATTTTTTCAAGAAAACGATAGTATAACAGATAACTATAAAGTAGTTTTTAAGTTTGAAAACCCAAAACCAGAACAAGTTGCTAGTTTTCAAAAAGCATTGGATGAGGTATTAAAAAACGTAAAATATTATTCGTTAAAATCATCGGTTGATGTATATAATCCCAACATAAAATTTGTAATTGTACATGGTTTAAGAAATGCGCAAGTGGCAAAAACATTCAACCAACTATTAACGAAAGAAGATAAGAAAAAAATTAAAGAACCCTACTTTGTAATCACATCTGCAAATTATCAAATCATTCAAATACATAAAAATTTGGATGCCTATTTAAATACAGGTAATAACACTAAATAAATAGCATTATGTTCTCTGATAACAAAAAAGACAAACAATCTACAGAAGGCTTATCTAGCCAAAATATTATTTCGCAGGGCACTAAAATAGTTGGCGATTTTAATAGTGAAGGCGATTTTAGAATAGATGGAATTTTAGAAGGCAATATAAAAACCTCTGGTAAAGTGGTTGTAGGGAAATCAGGATTAATAAAAGGTACGTTACAAGGAACCGAGGCTTATTTTGAAGGTAAATTTTCTGGTAAATTAACATTGTCTGGTACGCTAACCCTAAAATCATCAGCAGAAATTGATGGCGAAGTAGTTGCAGGAAAACTAGCGGTTGAACCAGGGGCTACATTTAATGTAACCTGTATTATGAAAGGGACGGTAAAAGAAATGAATAAAGGTGGACAACAACAAGGAACAGGATCCGAAAAAACCGCTTAAAAACGCCGTCATTCTAACAGGAATAGCATTTCAAATGGGTATAACTATTTACCTTTTTATTATGTTAGGCAAGTGGTTAGATTTAAAATATTCCGATGGCGGAAAATTATTCCTAATTATAGGAACACTGCTAGGTGTTGCCATTTCCCTATATGTTGTTTTACAGCAATTAAAGAAGTTCAATAGTTAATGAGAAAATTATTAGCAGAAAATGTTATAATAATAGGTGTTGTTTCCATTATTACCTATTTTATATATGTTTGGATTTTAAACTATACGCAATCTACCGTACTTCAAAATCAAATTGTTTTGGCCTATGTTATTAATACCACATTGGCAATGGGTATTATGTTGTGTATGTTTTTGTTAAAAAAACGTTTTAAAGATCAATTAGCATTTATTTTTATGTTAGGCAGCTTTATAAAATTTGGCTGCTTTTTTATCTTCTTTTATCCTGTGTTTAATTCAGATGGAAACGTAACACGCATTGAGTTTTTTTCATTCTTCATTCCCTATGCTATTTGCCTAGTGTCTGAAACCGTAACCACCATACGGATTCTCAACAAATTAGATGCAAAATAGTACCCAAAAATAGTCTTTGTAAATAATGTGAAATTTTGATTTTTTATTTTAAGATAAAAACATACCTTTGCACCGATTTTTAGCCCACTATTAATTAAGTGATATGCAAAATATATTTTCATTAAAAACAATTTGTTTATTATTTTTATTCGTATCAAGTTTTTCTTTTGCTCAACATGAGGAAGAAAAGATGCATTTAGAAGAAATTGCGTCCGAAGTAGAAGGTAAACAAGGTTTAAAAGAAGAAATTAAAGAATACATCAATCATCACTTGCTAGATTCGCATGATTTTGGTCTGTATTCATATGTAAATGATGCAGGTGAACATAAGTATATTGGCTTTCCACTTCCTGTAATTTTATGGGATAATGGGTTGCAAGTTTTTTCTTCATCAAAATTGCACCACGGAGAATCTGTTGCTGAAGTTAATGGGAACTACTACAAATTATACCACGGTAAAATTTACAAAACAGATGCAGAAGGAACTATCAATTACGACGAGCATCATCATGCAACAAACGTTAAGCCTTTAGATTTTTCAATTACTAAAAACGTATTTACCATTTTCTTAGTAGGATTATTGATATTCTTTATGTTCAGAAGAATGGCTAAATCTTATCAAAAAGGAGCTTTACCAAAAGGCATGGGTCGTTTGTTGGAACCTATTGTACTATACATTCGTGATGATATCGCCATTCCAAACATTGGAAAAAAACACTACAAACGTTACATGAGTTTCTTATTAACCGTGTTTTTCTTTATCTGGATTATCAATTTATTAGGGTTAACGCCACTTGGGGTTAACGTAACAAACAATATTGCTGTAACATTTGCATTAGCGTTATTAACCTATTTAATAACCACATTTACAGCAAACAAAAATTATTGGGGTCATATTTTCTGGATGCCTGGGGTGCCATGGCCAATGAAAATTATTTTAGCGCCAATAGAATTATTAGGAACATTCATTAAACCTTTCTCATTATTAATTCGTTTGTACGCAAATATTACTGCAGGACACATTGTATTAATGAGTATTATTGGTTTAATGTTTATATTTAAAAACTGGTTAGGAAGTTCATTATCATTTGGTTTGGCATTCGTGTTAGCTTTGTTAGAACTTTTAGTGGCTGCTTTACAAGCGTACATCTTTACAATGTTATCGGCATTGTACTTTGGTTCGGCTGTAGAAGAGCATCACCACGACGACCATTAATAAATTGAGTGTTTAATTTTTAATATATATATTATGACTATTCCAAACATTGTAGGAGCTGGTTTAATCGTTATCGGTGCCGGTATTGGTATTGGTAGAATTGGTGGACAAGCTATGGAAGCTATTGCTCGCCAACCAGAAGCCTCAGGAAAAATCCAAACAGCTATGCTTATTGCAGCTGCACTTATTGAAGGTATTGGATTTGCTGCTTTATTTGCAGCTTAAAAAAACTAAAACAGCTATAACGGTTGGTTATAGCTGTTTTTTTTAAATTAAAAATTAACTAGTATAACAAGACATATAAATGGAAAAATTAATTGAACAATTTTCATTCGGATTATTCTTCTGGCAATTATTATTATTTGTTGGATTAGTACTTTTATTAAAAAAGTTTGCTTGGAAACCAATTCTTGATGCTGTAGAGAAAAGAGAAGATGGTATAAAAGGTGCATTAGAATCTGCTGAAAAAGCGAAACTAGAAATGCAAAACCTTCAAGCTGATAACCAAAAGTTATTAAAAGAAGCAAGAGCAGAGCGTGAGGAAATGCTAAAAGAAGCAAGAGATATCAAAAATAAAATGATTGAAGATGCTAAAGGGGAAGCGCAATCTCAAGCTAATAAAATGATTGAGCAAGCAACTGCTGCTATTGAAAGTGAAAAGAAAGCAGCCATGGCTGAACTTAAAAGTCAAGTAGCAGATCTATCTTTAGAAATAGCTGAAAAAGTAGTACGTGGTGAGTTATCTAACAAAGACAAACAAGAACAGTTAGTTGAGTCTATGTTAAGTGAAGCTAAATTAAACTAAAAATATGGCAGGAGCAAGAGCAGCAATACGTTACGCAAAGGCCGTATTAAGTTTAGCATCAGACAGAAAAACAGCCGATGCTGTAAACGAAGAGATGAAGCTAATTGCCAATACTATTGCACAAAGTAAAGACTTAAGCGATGCGCTACAAAGTCCTGTACTAAGTGCTTCAGTAAAAAAATCTGTGTTATTAGAAGTTTTCAAAAGGGCTGATAAAACAACTTTAGGCTTAATTGATACATTAGTATCAAATAATAGAATTGATATTTTAGCAGATGTTGCTGCTAAATATAACCAGTTATTCGATCAATCTAAAGGTATTGAAGTGGCAACTGTTACAACCGCAATTCCTTTAACCGACGCTTTAAAACAAAAAGTGTTAGCTAAAGCAAAGGAACTTACAGGAAAAGACATTGAAGTACAAAGCATTGTAGACGAAAGCATTTTAGGAGGCTTCATCTTAAGAGTTGGCGATATCCAATACAACGCAAGTATAGCAAATCAATTAAGTAAATTAAAAAGAGAATTCACATTAAACTAAGATATTTATATCTAAATAAATAATAAGATGGCAGAAGTAAAACCAGCTGAAATATCAGCAATCTTAAAGCAACAACTAGCAGGTTTCGAAGCAAGTGCTTCTTTAGACGAAGTTGGAACTGTATTAACTGTAGGTGATGGTATTGTACGTGCTTACGGATTAGCTAACGCTCAATATGGTGAGTTAGTAGAATTCGAAGCAGGTTTAGAAGGTATCGTACTTAATCTTGAAGAGGATAACGTAGGTATTGTATTATTAGGAGTTTCTAAAGGCGTTAAAGAAGGTTCTACAGTAAAACGTACAGGTCGTATCGCATCTATTAATGTAGGTGAAGGTATTGTTGGACGTGTGGTAGACACTTTAGGTAACCCAATAGATGGTAAAGGTCCTATTTCTGGTAAAACTTACGAGATGCCTTTAGAGCGTAAAGCGCCTGGGGTTATTTTCCGTGAGCCAGTTACTGAGCCGTTACAAACAGGTATCAAATCTATCGACGCGATGATTCCTGTAGGTCGTGGTCAGCGTGAGTTGGTTATTGGTGACCGTCAAACTGGTAAAACAGCTGTTTGTATTGATACCATCTTAAATCAAAAAGAATTTTACGATGCAGGTGAGCCTGTATATTGTATATATGTTGCCGTTGGTCAAAAAGCATCAACAGTAGCTTTAATTGCTAAAACTTTAGAAGAAAAAGGTGCTTTAGCCTATACTACTATCGTAGCTGCAAACGCATCAGATCCTGCAGCAATGCAAGTATATGCGCCGTTTACAGGAGCTTCTATTGGAGAGTATTTTAGAGATACGGGTCGTCCAGCATTAATCGTGTTTGATGATTTATCTAAACAAGCAGTAGCTTACCGTGAGGTGTCTTTATTATTACGTCGTCCACCGGGACGTGAGGCGTATCCAGGTGACGTTTTCTACTTACATTCACGTTTATTAGAGCGTTCTGCAAAAGTTATTAATAATGACGAGATTGCTAAAAACATGAACGACCTTCCAGAGTCTCTTAAAGGAATCGTAAAAGGTGGTGGTTCATTAACAGCGTTACCAATTATTGAAACACAAGCGGGAGACGTTTCTGCATATATCCCAACTAACGTAATTTCTATTACAGATGGGCAGATTTTCTTAGATGGAGATTTATTTAACTCGGGGGTTCGTCCAGCAATTAACGTAGGTATTTCGGTATCTCGTGTTGGTGGTAATGCTCAGATTAAATCTATGAAAAAAGTAGCAGGTACTTTAAAATTAGATCAAGCGCAATTCCGCGAATTAGAAGCATTTGCTAAGTTTGGTTCAGATTTAGATGCCGTTACCTTAAACGTAATTAATAAAGGTAAGCGTAACGTTGAGATTTTAAAACAAGCACAAAACGATCCATTTAAAGTGGAAGACCAAGTAGCAATTATCTATGCCGGTTCTAAAAACTTATTAAGAGATGTGCCTGTTGAAAAAGTAAAAGAATTTGAAAGAGATTATATTGAATTCTTAAAAGCGAAACATGCCAATGTATTAGCAGACTTAAAAGCAGGAAAATTAACTGATGAAGTTACCGATACATTAACTGCTGTAGCTAAAGATTTATCAGGAAAATATAGAGCTTAACAAAGTTCAGCGTTTAAAGTTATGGGTCATAATCCCATAACTTTAAACTCATAACTCATAACTTTAAACATGGCAAATTTAAAAGAAATACGTAATAGAATATCATCGGTATCTTCAACCATGCAGATTACCAGTGCCATGAAAATGGTATCGGCTGCAAAGTTAAAGAAAGCACAAGATGCTATTACAGCTATGCGTCCTTATGCAGATAAGTTAACCGAACTTTTACAAAGTTTAAGCGCTACTTTAGATGCAGATTCTGGAAGTAAATATTCTGAGCAACGTGAAGTAAAAAAAGTTTTAATTGTTGCTGTTACTTCTAATAGAGGTTTAGCAGGAGCTTTTAATTCAAACATTATTAAAGAAGTTAATAGATTAACATCTAAAACCTATGCCAACCAAGAAGTTTCGTATTTAGCTATTGGGAAAAAGGCAAATGATGCTTTTAAAAAGACTAACAAAGTTATTTCAAATAAAAGCACTATTTATGATGATTTAACTTTTGATAATGTAGCAGAAATTGCTGAGATGTTAATGGCTAAATATGTTGCTGGTGAATTCGATAAAATTGAAATCGTTTACAACAAGTTTAAAAATGCAGCGACTCAAGAAGTGATAACTGAACAGTTTTTACCTATAATTCCAGTAAAGAGTGATTCTAATGTAAATTTAGATTACATTTTTGAGCCTTCAAAAATTGAAATCGTTGAGCAATTAATTCCTAAGTCGTTAAAAACACAATTGTACAAAGGCATTAGAGACTCTTTCGCGAGCGAACATGGTGCACGTATGACTGCGATGCACAAAGCAACAGATAACGCAAAAGAGCTAAGAGACCAGCTTAAATTAACATATAATAAAGCACGTCAAGCTTCTATTACTAATGAAATCCTTGAGATTGTTGGTGGTGCTGAAGCTTTAAATAACTAATATTGTTATGCTGAACTTGTTTCAGCATAACAAAATGTCTAGCCTCACTATTTATAGTGGGGCTTTTTATTTAATGATTATTTTTATTGCTGTGTTGAATTATCTACTTTTAACACAACTTATTGCACATCACATTGAGCGGACTCAAAACATTATTTAAGCAGACTTTTATTTACGGATTAGCTACGGTGCTTCCTAGAATGCTTAGCTTCATTTTAGTGCCACTTTATACCACTAAAGGGGTTTTGTCATCCGTAGCGGAGTATGGCGAAGTATCTGTTATTTTCTCCTATTTTGTATTATTCAATGTGGTTTTGGCTTATGGTTTGGAAACCGCTTTTTTTAGATTTTTCAATAAAGACGAAGATAAAGATACCGTTATAGGTACTTCCGCAATTTCTCTTATTGTTTCTTCCTTTCTATTTTTTGTAATAGCCTTAATATTTCAAAATCAAATCGCATATTATATAGATATCGATGTTAAATACATCAATCTAGTTATCTGGATTTTACTTTTTGACGCCTTGGTTATTATTCCCTTTGCGTGGTTAAGAGCCACACAACGCCCCATGCGATATGCCGTTATTAAAATCCTTAATGTGGTTCTTAATTTAGGGTTGAATTTGTTTTTCCTGTTAGCGCTAAAAAAAATGGCTGTAAGCAATTCTTTTTTTGATAGCATATACAAACCAAATTTTGAAATCAGTTATATATTTATCGCAAACCTAATAGCAAGTGGCCTTACATTGCTTTTAATGACGCCTTTTTATGCTAAAATAAAATATATTTTTAATGCCGATTTATGGAAAACCATGATGCGTTACGCATTTCCAGTTTTAATTGCAGGTATAGCATTTTCTATAAATGAAACGTTTGATAGAATTTTATTAAAGGAACTATTGCCAGCAAATGTCGCCGAAACCGATATTGGTATGTATTCGGCCTGTTATAAAATTTCGCTGTTTATGACACTGTTTGCAACGGCATATCGTTTGGGTATAGAACCTTTCTTTTTTAGTCATGCAAAAAGTGTAAACCCTCAAAAGAATTACGCAAAAATATTAGAATTTTTTGTGGCTCTAGGTTCGGTAATATTACTTTTTGTTGTGGTTTTTGCCGATATTCTAAAACCCATTATTGTTAGAAGTGAAGCCTATTGGGAAGCCATGTGGGTGGTGCCAATTATACTAATTGCCAACTTTTGCTTGGGCATTTACCATAATTTGTCGGTTTGGTATAAAATCACCGATAAAACAAAATTTGGTGCATATATTTCTATTGTGGGTGCCATTGTAACCCTAATAATTAACTTTGTTTTTATTGAAGCTTACAGTTACAAAGCTTCAGCCGTGGCTACTTTAGCAGCCTATTCAATAATGATGGTTTTATCTTATTATTATGGAAGAAAGTATTACCCCATACCTTATAATTTAAAGAAAATAAGCATGTATTTACTGCTTTCCATAGGGTTATCTATCGTATCATTTTATGAATTTAGAACTAATTATGTTGTTGGAATTTCTATGTTAATCGTATTTTTGGGCATTGTGGTTATTTCAGAGAAAAACGAATTAAAAAAGATATTTAATAAATAATGAACATTAAAATAATAAACAAATCCAATCATGCTTTACCACATTATGAAACAGTGGCATCTGCTGGTATGGATTTACGAGCCAATTTATCAGAATCGAGAACATTAAAACCTTTAGAGCGAAGCATTGTAGGTACGGGTTTATTTATAGAATTACCAATAGGCTACGAAGCACAAGTGCGCCCACGAAGTGGTTTAGCTGCTAAAAAAGGCATTACTGTTTTAAACGCACCAGGAACCATTGATGCTGATTATAGAGGTGAAATAGGAGTGATTTTAGTAAACCTTTCTAATGAAGATTTTGTAATTCAAAACGGAGAACGTGTAGCTCAGTTGGTAATTGCAAAACATGACCGTGCAGAATGGATTGCTGTTGAAGAACTTTCAGAAACCGCTAGAGGCGAAGGTGGTTTTGGGAGTACTGGAGTAAAATAATCCCCTAAACCCCAAAGGGGGAATTTGGGTCGAAATAAATTAAAAATAAAGTTTAACTAAAAATCCCCTCTCCAAAGGAGAGGGCTAGGGAGAGGAATGAAAATAATAGTACCAATGGCAGGACGAGGTTCTCGTTTGCGTCCACACAGTTTAACCGTACCAAAACCTTTAATACCAGTTGCAGGTCAACCCATCGTGCATCGTTTGGTAAAGGATATTGCCAAAGTTTTAAAGCAACCTATTGATGAAATCGCTTTTGTTTTGGGCGATCCTGCTTTTTTTGGTGATGATGTTGTTGAAAGTTTAGAAAAACTGGCAACCGATTTAGGTGCGAAAGCATCCATTTACCGTCAAGATTTACCCTTAGGTACAGGTCATGCTATTATGTGTGCAAAACCATCTTTATCAGGACCTGCAGTGATTGCTTACGCTGATACTTTGATACGTGCAGAATTTGATTTAGACCCTACAGCAGATAGCGTTATTTGGACGAAACAAGTAGAAAATCCAGAAGCTTACGGTGTTGTAAAACTTAACGCAAACCAAGAGATTGTTGAGCTAGTTGAAAAACCAGAAACGTTTGTGAGCGATCAAGCTGTAATTGGTATTTATTACTTTAAAGATGTAGCGGTTTTAAAAGAAAAACTACAACAAATTTTAGATGAAAACGTTACCAATGGAGGTGAATACCAAATTAATGATGGTATAAAACGCATGATGGCAGATGGCAGAGTTTTTAAAACAGGAACGGTTGATGAGTGGATGGATTGTGGAAACAAAGCCATAACCGTTGAAACCAATACCAGAATGTTAGGCTTTTTAAAAGCAGATGGTGAAGAGCAATTGGTAGCAACTTCGGCGAAATTGCAAGATTCTAATATTATTGAACCTTGTTTTATTGGCGAAAATGTGGTTATAAAAAATAGTACTGTTGGTCCTAATGTGTCTATTGGGAATAACACAGTAATTGAAAATTCAACCGTTAAAAATAGCTTAATACAAAACCATACCACCATCAAAAATGCTAATTTAGATGAAGCTATGGTTGGGAACCATGTAAAGTTTAATGGTAAGTTTACTAGTGTGAGTATTGGTGATTATTCTGTTTTAGAATAAAAATTCTGTAGTTTATAATGCGCACAGTCGAAGTATAGGCAGGAATCTCAAAATAACTGGTTTGGAATAACTTTTGTTTAGGCTAATTAATAGCAAACACACGCGTTAGGGATTGAAGCGGCATCCTTTTTTAAGGGACGAAAAAAAGATATAGCGAAAAGCCCGACCCTTGTGGTAACGCCCAAATAAATTGCATGAAATATAAAATTTACATACTATTTTTTATCATCGGAACTTTTTTGCTTCCGCAGATAAATTATGCCCAAGTAGATTTTAACAAAAAACCTGATGATGATTTGGGTGATGTTGAAGATAGATTTCAGGAACTTTTTTACGAAGCTTTAAAACAAAGGGGCATTGAAAATTACGACCGTTCTGTAGATGCGCTTTTGAAATGTATTGAATTAGATAATTCGGTTCCTGTTCTATATTTTGAATTAGGAAAAAACTACTACCAGCTTAAAAATTTTGGAGCTGCTGAAGATGCCTTAAAAAAAGCCGTTAGTAAAGCACCTGAAAACGAATGGTTTTTAGATGCACTATATGTGTTTTATATGGAACAAAATGAATTTGATAAGGCCATTAAAACCGTGAAGCAATTGGTGAAATTTCACCCCGATTATAAAGAGAATTTAGCGGCGTTGTATGTAAAAACCAAAGAGTACAATGATGCGTTGAAGATTTTGGATGAATTAGATACTGAATTTGGTATTTCGGTAGCGAGAGATATGATGCGTAATCAAATATATGAGGCTACGGGACGCAAAAAGGATCAAATAAAAAACTTAGAAGCACGTGTTGAAGACAATCCGGATAAAGAATCCAATTACTTACAACTGATTTTCCGGTACAGCGAAAACAACGAAAAGGAAAAAGCATTTGAAACAGCTAAAGAGTTGTTGAAAATTAGCCCTAATTCGCAAATTGTCCATTTAGCGTTGTATAAGTTTTATTTAGATGATAATAATGCAGAAAAGGCCATTGAATCTATGAAAATTGTGGTTAAAAGCCCAGAAATAAAACCGGAAGCAAAACTTAAAGTGCTTACCGATTTTGTTCAGTTTGTTGGCAATAATCCGCAATATGAAGCCGATTTAGTAGAGGCAACAACTTTAGTGGGCGATAGTAGCAACAGCAAAACCCTAATAGAACTTGGGCAATATTATTTATCAAAAAGCAACAAACCAAAGGCTCTAGAGTATTTTGAAGCGGCATTAAAAATTGATGCAGAAAACTTTAATGTACTTCGAAACGTATTGTTACTTTACATAGATTTGCAAAAGTTTAATGTAGCAGAGAAAAAGAGTAATGAGGTGCTTCAAAAATATCCGGCACAACCGCTGTTTTATTTAATTAATGGGGTGGCATTAAACCAATTAAATCAGCCACAGAAAGCGGTTGATGTTTTAGAAACAGGATTGGATTTTATAATTGATGATAACAAAATGGAAATCGATTTTTATAATCAATTAAGTACAGCATACGGTTTATTAAACAATACAGTAAAGGCAAAGACGTTTATTGATAAAGCAAAACAATTAGAAACTTCAAATTAATGAACCTACTTAAGCACGCCTTTTTATTCCTTTTAGTTTTATTGATATGTAACTGTAAAGCCTCTAAAACCATTGGAGGAGGCGAAGCAAATTTTAATTTAAATGCCAAACAGCTTTTAAAAGAAAATGGCAAAAAAAAACCAGACTTTAAAACGTTACAATCGAAACTTAAAATAACGTATAGTCAAGACGGTAAAGAACAGTCTTATACGGTCAATTTTAGAGCAAAAAAAGACGAAGTGCTATGGATAAGTGCTGCATTTTCGGTAGTAAAAGCGTTAATTACTCCTGAAAAAGTGAGTTTCTATAATAAATTAGATAATACCTACTTTGAAGGCGATTACAAATATTTAAGTAATTTATTGGGTACTGATTTAGATTTCCAAAAGGTTGAGAATTTGCTATTAGGCGAAGCTATTTTTAATTTGAATGCAAGTACTTACGAAGTTTCGGTTATTAATAATGGATACATTTTTCAGCCTAAACAACAACACGAACTGTTTGAAATTTTCTTTTTGTTAGACCCCGTTCATTTTAAAATAAAATCACAACAAGTATCGCAACCAGTAGAGTTGAGGCATTTGCAAATAGACTATTTATCACACCAAGAAGTAGAGAAACAAACATTACCAGAACGTATTAAAGTGATTGCAGTAGAGGCGAATAAAGAAACCATTATCGATTTAGAATTTAAAAGCGTTACTTTAAATGAAGATTTAAGCTTTCCGTATAAAATACCCTCAGGTTTTAAAGAAATAAAACTTTAATGTTACAAAAGAACAACCAATCAATTAGAATAGTCTTACTACTTAGCTTTATGTTTTGTAGTGTTTTTGTGTTTTCGCAAAGCGCCAAACAACAAGAATTGGAAGCGCGCAGGCAAGAACTTCGTTTAGAAATTCAGAAAATAGCCCAATTACGTGCCGAAAACCAAAGTAAGGAAAAATCGCAATTAACCTTAATTCAAGATTTCAAGCATAAAATAAAGGTGTTGGATAATTTGATTAAAGTGACCAACCAACAAGCCAATTTAATAACGCGAGATATTAATTACAACCAAAGAAAGATAACGAGTTTAAGAGACGAATTAAAGGTTTTAAAAGAAGATTACGCTGCTATGATGGTGAAGTCTTATAAAAGTCGAAATCAACAAAGCAGAATCATGTTTTTGCTGTCTGCAAACGATTTTAAACAAGCCTACAAGCGTTTACAGTATATGAAGCAATATACCGACCACCAAAAGGAACAAGGCGAAACCATAAAAGCAAAAACCGCAGAATTGCAAGCCATAAATTTAGAATTACTTAAACAACAAGAAACCAAGAAAAAACTGATTGCTGAAAATAGAGAAGTTCAAAAAACTTTAGAAGGAGAGCGCAAACAGCATGAAGAATTAATGAAGTCCATTAAAAAGAATATATCTGTTTATGCGGCTCAAATAAAGCAAAAGCAACAAGAAGCCGATAGAATTGATGCTGAAATAGACCGTATTATTAAAGAAGCTATAGCAAAATCCAACTTAAAATCAGGTGCTACAATTACAAAAAGCTCTTCAGGATTTGCGTTAACTCCAGAAGAAAAGGTTTTAGCAGCTAATTTTGTGGCAAACAAAGGAAAACTACCTTGGCCGGTTGAAAAAGGCTATGTAACGCTTGGTTATGGCACACAGCCGCATCCTATTGACCATTCGTTGACTATTAAAAGTAATGGCGTCCGAATTGCCACTGAAAAAGGAGCCAAAGTATTTGCCGTTTTTAATGGCGAGGTAAGTGCCGTACTTAAAATGAAAAACGTAAACCCGATTGTTATGGTTCGCCATGGTGATTACCTAACCCTTTACAAAAACCTCTCAACCGTTTATGTAAAAGAAGGCGATAAAGTAAGCACGAAACAAGCCATAGGCGAGGTATTTACCAACCCTTCAAACGGAGAAACCATTTTAAGTTTTTCAATTTCTAAAGGAACAGCTACCGAAAATCCAGCATCGTGGGTTTTTAAAATGTAAAATTCCTGCGAAAGAGAGGGTCTAAACCTTTTAATTTAGGATTTTTTGTAAAAATAATTTGTGAATTGGCGGTTTGTTTTGAATTTTAAAAATCTACTCAAACAAAGCTTTCAACTCAGTCGCTTCACTAGGTTTTATTTTTCCAGATAGTAGTAAACTTAATTGTTTTCGGCGTAAAGCAGCTTCAAAACGTTGTTTTTCTAAATCGGTTTCAGGAAGTACTTCAGGTACTAATACAGGCTTTCCAGTATCATCAACCGCTACAAAAGTGTAAATGCCTTCATTGGCTTTGGTGCGTTCGCCAGAGATGCGATCTTCAATCCAAACATCAATAAAAACTTCCATAGATGTTTTAAAAGCTCTGGATACTTTAGCTTCAACAGTTACAACACTACCTAACGGCACCGCTTTACTAAAAGCTACATGATTTACCGAGGCAGTTACTACAATATGTCTGCAATGGCGTCGTGCCGAAATACTTGCGGCTCTATCCATTCGTGCCAATAATTCACCCCCAAAAAGGTTGTTTAGTGGGTTGGTTTCACCAGGTAAAACCATATCGGTAAGAATCGTTTTAGATTGTTCGGGTGTTTTAGCTTGCATCACAACATGTTTAATTATGCTGCAAAGGTAAAATGATTTCGGGATTTAGTATGGGAATTTAAGATATAATTACTCAGCAGTTACATCCAGCTCTTTAACCAATAACCAAGCATCTTCGTTTTGATTTTTTCTAACATCACGTAAAACACTTAAAGCTTCCTCGGCAGTTTCATAACTTCCATAAACAACTTCGTGTAAACCGTATTTGTTTACGCCAATAGTTCTGGCATTAAAACCTTGTTCTTTTAATTGACTGATAATTAATTCGCAGTTATCTTCAACTCTAAAAGCACCAGCTATAACATGGTAGTTGCCAGATTGTTTGGTAACATTTAAAGTAATAGCCGGAAGCGGATTCAAATTAAAAGTAGCTTGTTCTATTTTAGCATCTAATTGTTGGAATGCTTTTTCTTGAGCTATTTGATTGTGTTGCTCAATTTGGTCAATATAATATTTAGAAGACACCAATCCGCCTAAAGTTAAGGCTATAAAAGCTACGGCAGCGTATTTAAAATACGGTTTAGATTTGCGTTTTTCTTGAGTAATTGTTAACGGAATTACTTTTTCAATGGCTTCAACCTCTGTTTTGTAAACCTCTCGAGAAACTCTTGGAGATACCAATTGCGATAATCCAAAAGAATTGGTTAAATAGTTTAGCTGGTAAATAGGTTCAAATAAAATTTTGCCTTCATTATTAAAGGTTATGTCTCCAATATTTTTAAAAGTGATGGATTCACCTTGAGTTAAATACGATTTTATTGTACTAACACGTTTTGCAATTTTTTCATTAGCTACCTCAAAAGGGATTTTTTCTACATCGGCAATATAATGTGCCAATAAGCCATCGTTATTATGAATTTGCTCATTAAAAGATACTGTTTTTTTTGGCGGATAAAAGGTATTGGTAGCATCATCAATAGCTGCAGATGCACGTTGTGTTAAAAATGCACCAAACTCTGGTATGGTAACACACTCATATCTGTAGAGTAAATCGCTTATGTAAGTTTCTAATTGCATAGAAACAAAGTTAAAAAATTATAGATATCGATAAAATTTAGACTCAATTATTTATTAACAGTGTAAAAATTCTTTTATTGCAGCTTCAAAATCAATAGTATAGAATGAGCGAAACGGATTTGCTTTACACATTAGCCTTGCAACATGTACCAAATATTGGTGATATTATGGCTAAACGACTTATTTCTCACTGCGGAACTGCCGAGGCTGTTTTGAAAGAAAAGAAACAAAACTTGCTAAAAGTTGATGGCATTGGCAGTGTTATTTTAGGAGATTTATTTAAACCGCATCATTTAAAAGAAGCTGAAAAGGAAATTTCTTTTATAAAAGAAAATAATATTAAGGTTTTATATTTTGAAGCAAGTAATTATCCCGAAAAACTGAAGCATTGTATTGATGGACCTATTTTGTTGTTCCAAACAGGAAATATTAATTTAAAGGAGCAACGTATTATTAGCATTGTAGGGGCTAGAAAAATCACCACTAATGGCATCACTTTTTGTGAAGAATTGGTAGAAAAACTGGCTATTTATAACCCACTTATTGTTTCTGGATTTGCGTATGGAACCGATATTACAGCACATAGAGCAGCCTTAAAACACAATTTACAGACTATAGGTTGTTTAGCGCACGGGCTTAATCAAATTTATCCGGCTGTACACAAAAAGTATATGGTTGAAGTGGAAAGGAACGGTGGTTTTTTTACTGATTTTTGGAGTAGCGATACATTCGATAGAAACAATTTTTTAAAAAGAAACCGTGTTATTGCAGGGGTGAGCGAAGCTACTATTGTTATAGAGTCTGCAGAAAAAGGTGGAAGCTTGGTCACTGCCGATATTGCCAACTCGTATAATCGCGATGTATTTGCCGTACCAGGAAGACCAACTGATTCACAAAGTTCGGGTTGCAACAATTTAATAAAATACCAAAAAGCACATATATTAACAACACCTTTAGATGTACCTTATATTTTAAACTGGAAGTTAGAAGAAGATAAAAAACCAGCCATTCAAAAACAGTTGTTTATTGAGTTGGATGCTACCGAAAAAATAATTTACAAATACCTTAAAGAGAACGATAAGCAACAATTAGATATTATAGCTATAAATTGTAACCTACCAATTTTTAAAATAGCTAGTGTGTTGTTGAATATGGAATTAAAAGGAGTTGTTAGGCCGTTGCCAGGGAAGTTGTTTGAGGTTGTTTAAAATTCCTGCGAAAGCAGGAGTTTTATGTACTCCAATTAGAAATAGAATTATTCAGAAATACTGTAAGCACTATTTTCTATTCTAACTTTTGTGCCTTCAATATTTGACCACTCAAGAATCTTTCCAAGATTAAAAGATTTGAGATTAATTGTGTCAAATGCAACAAGTGCTTGGTTTTTTATTTTAGCCATATAATTATCTTCCGCATAAAAGGTTATAAGATTGACTTTTGGGTCTTCTTGGTTTTGTTCAAAAAAATAAACAATCCATTTAAACATATTATCTTTAGTATCTAAAAAATAACGGTTTCCATCTTCACTTAAACTTCCTTCTGTATCCGAATAATAATTTTTTATCATTGATAATTTAGTGCCAATTTTAACTTTATTATATTTTATGGGATAAGGATTTGATTTTTCAAAAATTTGATAAGATTCACTTTGATTTATTATTTCTATTAGTTTTTTTTCTGTTTGTTTTTTTACTTGATTTTGGATTTCAGGCTTTGTTTTATTTGAAGGAAATATAAAGCTATTTATATCTTGTAAAGCATTAGTAAATTTAGAAACCCCTATAATTATTAATCCAAATACAATTATTGGCCATATTAGACGGTGGTTTTTAACTTTATTTAGAATTGTCCCAATTAAATCTTTTTCTTTATCCGCCATAATTAATACCCAACCTTTTCACGAACACGTTTCAAAACATCATTTGCAACCAATCTAGCTTTTTCAGCACCTAAAGCCAATGCTTTATCAATTTCGTTTAGGTTATCCATGTAATAATTATAACGCTCGCGTTGAGTGGAAAAGGTTTCAACTATTAATTCAAACAAGGCCTGTTTAGCGTGCCCGTAACCATAATTACCGTTTTCATAGTTGGCTTTCATAGTTTTTATTTGCTCGTCACTTGCCAACAAATTATAAATAGCAAAACAGTTACAAGTACTCCAATCTTTAGGTTCTTCAAGCGGGGTGCTATCGGTTTGGATGGTCATGATTTGCTTGCGCAGTTTTTTATCATCTAAAAAAATATTGATGGTGTTGTCTCTACTTTTACTCATCTTTTCACCATCGGTACCTGGAATAAGCATGATGTTTTCTTCAACTTTCCCTTCAGGCAATACAAAAACGTCGCCCATTTTCGCATGAAAGCGAGCCGCCACATCACGTGTCATTTCTATATGTTGTAATTGGTCTTTCCCTACGGGAATTATTTCGGCATCATACAACAAAATATCGGCAGCCATAAGCATGGGGTAGAAAAATAAACCTGCATTTACATCTTCCAATCTATCAGCTTTGTCTTTAAAACTATGTGCCAATGTTAACCGTTGGTAAGGAAAAAAGCAACTTAAATACCAGGACAACTCTGTTACTTGCGCAATATCACTCTGTCTGTAAAACACCGTTTTTTCAATATCCAAGCCAAATGCCAACCAAGTAGCAGCTACCGAATAGGTGTTTTGTCTTAACGTTTCGGCATCTTTAATTTGGGTTAACGTATGTAAATTGGCAATAAATAAAAACGATTCGTTTTCAGGACTGTTAGCCATTTTTATTGCTGGCATCAATGCCCCTAGAATGTTTCCTAAATGTGGTGTTCCTGTACTTTGTATGCCTGTAAGTATTCTTGCCATTTTTTCATTCCCATGAAAACGGGAATCTTTTTTTAATTAATAATCGGTAAAATTTCAACAGTCACAAAGGTAATTTTTTTAATAGAATTGCTCAATACAATTATGTATTTTTGGGTTCGATGAAGTTATTTAAATATCTATTCTGGATTTTGTACCGCATTTGGTTCTATGTACTTGTAGCACTGCCTATACTTATCATGTTTCCCATACTTTTAATTTCTATTTTAAAGGAATCGTGGTATCCGTATTTTTTTAAATTGGCTCGTTTTTGGGCTAAAATAATTTTAATAGGTATGGGTTTTCGCTGGGCAATTGAAAACGAACAAACACCCGATAAAAGCAAAAGTTATTTGTTTATTGCCAACCACACATCTATGGCTGATGTTATGCTGATGTTGGTCTCACTTAAAAATCCGTTTGTTTTTGTTGGAAAAAAAGAGTTGACAAAAATCCCCTTATTTGGTTTTTTCTATAAACGCACTTGTATTTTGGTTGATAGAAGTTCTGAAAAAAGTAGGAAAGCCGTTTTTTTAAGAGCTCAAAAACGTTTGAAAACAGGTGTGAGTATTTGTATTTTTCCCGAAGGAGGTGTGCCAGAAGAACATATTATCTTAGACGAATTTAAAGATGGTGCTTTTAGGTTGGCTATCAATCATCATATTCCTGTTGTGCCAATAACTTTTGGAGATAACAAAAAACGGTTATCATATACGTTTTTTAGTGGAGGACCGGGAAAAATGCGTGTAAAAATCCATCAATTTTTAACAACTAAAAACTTAACGGTTCAAGATACAAAAGCTTTAAATGAAAATGCGAGGAACGTTATTTTAAAACAATTACAAGCTTTTAATCCATAAAAAAGACTACTCTGGGGAGAGCAGTCTTTTTCTGATATTGATTTTATAGTTTAATGAAAATCAATATCTAGATCTAACCAAAAACCTAGAATTTAATGGCAAATCCAGTATAAACACCTATAAAAAACGGTGTAAAATTACCAGAAGTATTATTAAACGTGTTAATTTGATATTTAAACATAGGTTCTAAATTAAAATCTATTTTTTTAGAGACTTGGTAATTAAAGCCTACACCGAAATTAGCACTATAGCTTACTTTATTTATATTGTTTGCTTCACCCAGAAAGGTTCTTGTGCCAGTTTCGGCTTCAGAATATATTTTATTATTACTCAAAAAGAACGAACTGAAACCGCCAATAACGTTAATGCCTAATTTACTGTTAACAAGAGCGTATTGAATTTCTAAAGGCACTTCAATATAGCCTAAGGCTTGATTGATTGAAGTATTTGTTGTTTCAAAGCCACCTGGCGCAGCACTTAAATTTTCACCACTAATAATCGAAATATTATCCGTTGCAGTACTATTTGCACTGGCATTAATATTTTCTAATGCGCGTGAGCTTGAACTTATTCCAACAGATTGATAAATAATCACATTGTTGGTGTTATAGCCTAAATTTACCTTGTTAACGCCCGAACGCACTTTTATTTTGTCGTTTATAACATAACTAGCACTAATACCATAACTCATGTTAACTTCACCCGTTTTAGAGTTGCTGTTAAATTGGGGGTCTATAGATGAGCCTTCGCCTAAACTATTAAAATAAACAGGTGCTGCATTTGGGGTAATGCGCCATTTGTTTGAGTTGTTCTTATTTTCAATTACGTCTTTATTGCTGTCTAAGGCTTCTTCTATAGTCAATGAATTTTTTTCTTTGTTTTCAGCTTTAGCAATAGTGCTCTTTTCTTTTGAAGTGTTGCTGATTAATTTTTTGGCTTTTTCTGTAGTAATTAAAGGTTTATTATTTTGAATAACATCTTCTTTGTTTTGAGAATTATTCAAAATTTTAGCAATGTTATTTGTATTGTTTTTTTCTTCGGAATTTGAAGCAACAGCATCATTTTTGGAAGATGTTAAACTGTTTTTTAAACTCGATTTTTTATTTGTAGCTAAAACTGTTTGCTGGTTACTTTCATTTTTATTGGATGAATATGAAGCGTTTGCTTTTGATGATTCTTGATACGCTTCAGTTGTGTTTGATGTAACTTTGGTGGTGTTTTGAAAATCAGCTTCTAAACTTTTTTGTGCAGCATTATCATTTTCAACAGCAACTTTAGTATCGTTAGAAGGGTTTGAACTTCGAGTTTGGGAGTCTTCAGTATCTACAACTTTTGTTGGGGTTGTGTTTTCTTCATTAAAAAAATAAGTGCCACCAATGGTTAATAGTAATGCTAGTAATGCAGCAACACCTGCATAGCGCCACCAAATTGGAATAATGCGACGCTTTTTCTTATCTTGGATAAGCTCTGTTTCAATGTTTTTCCAAACAGCATCGCTAGGAGTCGCTTCAAAATCCTTGAAATGCTCTTGAAATAACCTATCTATATGTTTTTTATCACTCATTTATAATGATTGTAAACTTTGTGTTGTTTTGTGATCTTCAATAGTTTGCTTCAAAATTTGTCTAGCGCGTGCTAAATTAGATTTTGAAGTGCCTATGTTAATGTCTAGCATACTTGCTATGTCTTTATGTGAATAACCATCCAGCACATAGAGGTTAAAAACCAATCGGTACCTGTCTGGCAATTCTTGAATGATTCGTAAAAGATAGTCGATAGATATCACATCTTCATCAACTTCTATTTCAACATCATCAATTACATTTTCATTTATAATATCAAAAACCTTTTCCTTTCTGTACTGTTGTAAAACGGTATTTATAGTAACTCGTTTAAGCCAACCTTCAAACGAGCCTTTGTTCTTATACTGTTCAATTTTTTTGAAAATTGTTAAAAAAGCGTCTTGCAGATTATCTTCCGCTTCGGCATAATTACGTGAATACTTTAAGCACACAGAGAAAAGTTTACTCGAAAAGAGTTTATACAATTCACTCTGTGCTTTAGTATCATTAATTTTACAACTTTCTATGAGTTGATCTAAACTCAAATTAAACAAGGATTGGTTAATACTTAAACTTATTCTGTTACTGGTACTTCAATAGTTAAGTATTGATCTTCTCCATTATCGTCTTCACCTTGCCAAAACTTAAAAATGTAAGAACCGTTACTTGTAACTATAAAGTTAAAAGTAGCTTCTTCTGAAACATTATCCAAAGTTTCGCAAGTATCATTTCCATAAACCAATGTTATGGGTGCTACAGTACGCTCATTTAGGTTTTTAGAGTAATAAAACTCTTTAAAAACATGACACGCTGTGGGTTTTAAAAACGTAACCGTTATAGGGTATGTTTCTCCCAATACAAATTCACTAGGAATATCAACACTCTCTACCGGTAAAATTTCAAAGCTATAGTTACTTCTGTTATCATTATCTATACTACAAGAAACAAGTAAAACTAAAGCTAAACTTAGGGCGATTAACTTTTTCATTGATTATTTTCTTTTTATACATAGATGCATTGATACCAAAAAGGTTGCGTATTAAAACAAAAAAATCCCGATAATTCGGGATTTTTAAACTATTCTGCTTCTGAAGCTGCTTTGGCTATTTTTCTAACCTTGCCTTCGAGTTCGTCCATGAGTTCTGGATTGTCTTTTATAAGTGCTTTAACGGCATCTCTACCTTGCCCTAGTTTTGTTTCATCATAACTAAACCAAGAGCCGCTTTTTTTAATGATTTCATTTTCAACAGCAATGTCTAAAACTTCGCCCACTTTACTAATGCCTTCTCCGTACATAATATCGAATTCAGCCGTTTTAAATGGTGGTGCTACTTTGTTTTTAACCACTTTTACACGGGTTTTATTACCGGTAACATTGCCATCGGTTTCTTTTATTTGCGTAGATCGACGGATGTCTAAACGCACAGAAGCGTAAAACTTTAAAGCATTACCACCCGTCGTAGTTTCTGGGTTACCGAACATTACCCCAATTTTTTCACGTAATTGGTTAATGAAAATTACGGTACAATTTGTTTTGCTAATAGAAGCTGTTAACTTTCTTAAGGCTTGCGACATTAAACGTGCATGTAAGCCCATTTTAGAATCGCCCATTTCGCCTTCAATTTCACTTTTTGGTGTTAATGCAGCAACCGAATCTATAACTACAATATCAATAGCACCCGAGCGAATTAAATTATCGGCAATTTCTAAAGCTTGTTCACCGTTATCTGGTTGCGAGATGATTAAATTTTCTAAATCTACACCTAATTTTTCAGCATAAAATCTGTCAAAAGCATGTTCAGCATCAATAAAAGCGGCAATACCTCCAGCTTTTTGTGCTTCGGCAATAGCGTGTAAAGTAAGAGTTGTTTTTCCAGAAGATTCCGGTCCGTAAATTTCAATAACACGTCCGCGTGGGTAACCACCAACGCCCAAGGCAATATCCAAACCAAGAGACCCCGATGAAATAGCATCAACATCCACAACCGCTTGGTCGCTCATTTTCATTACAGTACCTTTTCCATAGGCCTTGTCTAATTTATCTAACGTAAGTTTTAGTGCTTTTAATTTAGCTTCTTTTTCGCTGCTCATTTTTATTTTTATTTTCTGAAGTAATGGATGCTAAAATAGTATAAGTTTCGTCATCATACAATTTTATAACGCAACCTTTATGAACATTTTGCATCTACAAATAAATAGTTGGAAAGATATTGCTATGAAACGAATATTAAGAATGCTATAAACGCAGACTAACTCAAACTATTCTTAGGAAGCACCTGTTTAATAAATGGGTGCTTTTTTTGTGATTATTGTGCTAGTTTTTTTAAAAATTGTACTTTTGCCCAATAAAATAATCTTTAACCTTAAAACATTAGTATAGCATGCAACTGTACAATAAATTAAGCGCAAAAGAAAGAGCCGAATTAATCGACCAAGCAGGAAAAAAACGCTTGACGCTTTCTTTTTACCAGTACGCTAAAATTGAAAATCCACAAATTTTTAGAGACCATTTATTTTTAACTTGGGATGCCTTAGAGGTATTGGGTAGAATTTACGTAGCCACAGAAGGCATTAACGGGCAACTTTCATTACCAGCGGACCGCTTTAACGAGTTTAAAGCGCATTTAGATACGATTGATTTTTTAAAAGATATCCGATTAAATATTGCCGTAGAGCAATACAATAAATCGTTTTTAAAGTTGAAGGTAAAAGTGCGAAATAAAATTGTATCCGATGGATTAGATGATGATACGTTTGATGTTACCAACAAAGGCATTCATTTGGCAGCGGAAGATTTCAACAAATTTATTGAAGATGAAAACACGGTTTTGGTTGACATGCGGAACCATTACGAAAGTGAAATAGGCCATTTTAAAAACGCCATTACACCCGATGTTGATACGTTTAGAGATTCTTTAGATATTATTGAAGAAGATTTAAAAGACCATAAAGAAGATAAAAATTTGGTAATGTACTGCACAGGTGGAATACGTTGTGAAAAAGCCAGTGCCTACTTTAAGCACAAAGGTTTTAAAAATGTCTATCAACTTGAAGGCGGCATTATTGAATATACAAGACAAGTAAACGAACAAAATATAGAAAATAAGTTTTTAGGAAAAAACTTTGTGTTTGATGATAGACGCGCTGAAAAAATTAGTGATGATATTATTGCTAGTTGCCACCAATGCGGAGAACCTTTTGATGTGCATACCAATTGCGCCAACGAAGCTTGCCATTTATTATTTATTCAATGCCCAAAATGCAAAGAAGAAATGGAAAATTGCTGTTCTACAACGTGTATGGAAATAAACCGATTACCATACGAAGAGCAGAAGGAACTGCGTAAAGGACAGGGCAATAGCAACGATATCTTTAAAAAAGGACGCGCAGATCATCTGCCGCATAAAAAGGATTTAAGAAATATTTTCGACCATTTTCAGAAGTCTAAATGATATCTTAAAGAGATTAAATGAGAATTTTAAAAGATAAAGAAATAGAATTAATCGAATTTTTAACTGATAGTAAATTCGAAATACCTCATATCGTTCGTGATTTGAATGATGGAAAAATGGGTTCTATTTCTTTTGATATTGAAGATAAGTGGTCTAGGTGTGATCAAATTGCTGCAGCTCAATTTATAGATGAAGATGGAATATTGGTTGATGTTGAATTAACAAGCAATATAAATGGGGGTTTATTTGAATTGGATTTTTGGAAAGTAGATTTTAGTTCTCTGGTTTCTTTTCCAAATATTGAAAAAGTAAAAAGGAAAATACAAACCACTAAATAATGATTCTTTTCTTTCTTTTATCTTAAAAATTCTTTGCTACAAGTCTTTAGAATAATCTTATCTTTACATTTTAAAAGAATTATGAACCTTCTTCCGTTAAAGCTTTGGCTTTAATCGGAATCAATATATAAAAACTTATGGCTTGTAACAGTTGTTCAACTGGTAAAGACGGTCAACCTAAAGGATGCAAAAATAATGGCACTTGCGGAACGGATAGTTGTAATAAGCTAACCGTGTTCGATTGGCTTGCCAATATGTCGCTTCCTAACGGAGAAAAGCCGTTTAATTGGGTTGAAGTCCGTTTTAAAAATGGTAGAAAAGAATACTATCACAATACCGAAAATTTAACATTAAGTATTGGTGATGTAGTAGCTACACAAGCACAATCTGGTCATGATATAGGTATGGTTACCCTTGCGGGGGAATTGGTGCGCGTTCAAATGAAGCGCAAAAACATTTCAGAAACTCCCGAAGAAATTTTAAAAATTTACCGAAAAGCAAGTCAAAAAGACATTGATATTTGGAAAGACGCCCGCGAAAAAGAAGAACCCATGAAGGTGCGTGCACGTCAATTTGCGATTGACTTAAAGTTGCAAATGAAAATTTCCGACATCGAATTTCAAGGCGATGCCAGTAAAGCCACTTTTTATTATACAGCCGAAGAACGTGTCGATTTTAGAGAACTTATCAAGGTGTTTGCACGTGAGTTTAGAACCCGTATTGAGATGAAACAAGTTGGGTTTCGTCAAGAAGCTTCAAGACTTGGTGGTATTGGCTCATGTGGGCGCGAGTTATGTTGCTCTACATGGTTAACAGATTTCCGTTCTGTAAGCACATCGGCTGCCCGTTATCAGCAACTATCATTAAATCCGTTAAAATTAGCAGGACAATGTGGTAAGCTAAAATGTTGTTTAAATTATGAATTGGATAGCTATTTAGATGCGTTAAAAGGATTTCCTAAAACGGAAATAAAACTTCAAACCGAAAAAGGTGCAGCCGTGTGCCAAAAAACAGATATTTTCAAAGGTCATATGTGGTATGCATATGAAGGCGAATGGGCAAATTGGCATAAAATAACTACAGTACAAGCAAACGAAATTATTGCGTTAAACAAGAAAAACCAAAAGGTTGTAAGTTTAGAGGAGTATGCTTTAGAAGTAACCGAAGATACTAAAACCGAATTTGAAAACGTTGTAGGTCAAGATAGTTTAACACGTTTTGATAGTCCAAAACCTAATAAAAAACGTAGAAACAATAAGCGAAAAGCTAATCAAGGAAATAATAAAAGCACTACAACTATACCAGAAAACAATACAAACCAAGGTAAAGGTGCTAAAAAGAGTAATAATAGAAGCAAAAACAATCGAAAAAAACCTCAAAACACCAAAAATGTTGAGAAATAGTTTGCTATTATTTTTATTAATAATTTCTTTTGTGTTTACATCTTGTGACCCTAATCGAGTTTTCGATGTGTATCAGCCCATACCAAACAAATGGCATAAAGACTCTGTTGTTACTTTTAATATTAAAGTGCCAGACTCTACAAACGCTTACAATTTGTTCATTAATTTAAGAAATACAAATGTCTATAAGTACAATAATATATTTCTAATTGTTGAAATGGTTTTTCCACATGGGAAAACAGTAAAAGACACCTTAGAATATAAAATGGCCGACCCATCTGGCAAACTTTTAGGCATTGGGCTAACCGATATTAAAGAGAATAAACTTTGGTATAAAGAGCAGGTGGTTTTTAAAGAAAAAGGAGAGTATGTAGTTAATATTCAACAGGCCATGAGAGAAAACGGAAAAGTAAATGGTGTTGTTGAGCTTGAAGGGATTACCGATGTGGGTTTTAGAATTGAAAAACCTATTAAAAAATAACACCCAATTTTAAATACTTAAGACGCTTACAACTTAAGACACTTAAACTATGGCAACAAAAAAGCAAACCCCAAAAAATCAAGACTTTTCAAAATATATCCGTTGGTTTTGGATGCTATTTGCAGGAGGGATTCTATTTGCAATACTCATGTTTTTATTTGCTTCTTGGGGTCTTTTTGGCGAAATGCCAGACCATACGGTTTTAGAAAATCCGAAAACAAATTTAGCAACTGAAATTATTTCTTCTGACGGAAAAACTTTAGGCAAGTTTTATTTAAACGATAATAGAACACCCGTTGAGTATGAAGAGTTACCACAGCATTTAGTAGAAGCTTTATTAGCTACTGAAGATGCGCGTTTTCACGAGCATTCTGGTATTGATGCCTTTGGTACGTTAAGGGCTATTGTCAAACTGGGTAGTGGTGGTGGAGCCAGTACCATATCACAGCAATTGGCTAAACAGTTGTTTCATGGTGAAGGTTCTAAAAACAAGTTGGGCAGGATGACCCAAAAAATTAAAGAGTGGATTATTGCCACTCGTTTAGAACGTCAATACACCAAAGAAGAAATTATTGCCCAGTATTTTAATATTTATGATTTTTTAAATAACGCCGATGGTATTAGAAGTGCCGCCAGAATTTATTTTGGTAAAGAACCCAAAGATTTAGATTTAAAAGAATCAGCCATGTTGGTAGGGATGTTTAAGAATTCATCATTATTCAACCCTAGAAAGCGTCCAGAGCTAACAAGAGAAAGAAGAAATGTGGTGTTGGCGCAAATGGAAAAATATGATTTTATAGATAACAAAGTTAAAGACTCCCTTCAAAAAACAGATTTAGATTTAAACTATTCTCCAGAATCGCATCGCGAAGGTATTGCCACTTATTTTAGAACTTATTTAGATGGCTTTATGAAAGATTGGATAAAAAACAATCCAAAACCAGATGGGACTAAATATAATTTATACAACGACGGATTAAAAGTTTATACTACTATTGATTCTCGTATGCAAACATATGCTGAAGATGCAGTAGTACAGCACATGTCTAGGTTGCAAGCTGCATTTTTTAGCCAAAACACACCTCAAAGAAATCCCACAGCACCATTTATAGATTTATCAAAAGATGAAATAGATGTATTGTTAAGAAATGCTATGAAGCAATCAGAGCGTTGGAGAAAAATGAAATATGATTTAGGTAAATCTGATAAAGAAATTGAAGCATCGTTTTACAAACCTACCGAAATGGCTGTTTTTGCTTGGAGAAAGGGAAAAGCTACAGAGATAGATACACTTATGAAACCCATCGATTCTATACGTTACTATAAATCGTTTTTAAGAACAGGTATGATGGCTATGGATCCACAAACTGGGTATGTAAAAGCTTGGGTTGGCGGGATTAATTACAGACATTTTCAATACGATATGGTTAAACAAGGAAAGAGACAAGTAGGTTCTACCTTCAAACCATTTGTTTATGCCACAGCTATAGACCAATTGCATTATTCCCCTTGCGATGTATTTCCAGACACGCCTTTCTGCATAGAAAAGGGAAAATATGGAAATATAGAAGATTGGTGCCCTAAAAATTCTGGCGGCGATTATGGTGGCTCAAGAACTTTAAAAGATGCGTTGGCAAACTCTGTAAACACTATTACGGCCAGATTAATGGATAAAGTTGGACCACGACCAGTAATAGATTTAGTTAAGAAATTAGGTATAGAATCTAATATTCCTGCGGTACCATCTATCGCTTTAGGAACGGCAGATTTAAGTATTTACGAAATGGTAGGTGCTTATGCATCATTTGCGAACAAAGGTGTTTACACAAAACCGGTAATGGTTACCACTATTGAAGATAAAAACGGAACTATTCTGTATCAATTTAAACCAGAAACGCGCGATGTTTTAGGGGATGAAGAGGCGTATGTAACCGTTAAACTTTTAGAGGGTGTTACCCAATTTGGTTCTGGTGCCAGATTGAGAAGAACAGGTGCGCCCGACCAATTTTACAAAGAAGTTATTACAGGGTATCCGTATGGATTTACTAATCCTATTGCAGGAAAAACTGGAACCACACAAAACCAGAGTGATGGATGGTTTATGGGTATGGTACCAAATTTAGTTACAGGTGTTTGGGTAGGTGCCGAAGATAGAGCCGCTCATTTTAGGTCTATTTTATACGGACAGGGAGCTTCTATGGCATTACCAATTTGGGGACTATTTATGAAAAATTGTTATGACGATAAGACATTAGATGTTTCTACAGGTAATTTTGAAGTGCCTTCAAATCTGTCCATTAATGTAGATTGTTCAAGAGTGTCTGAAACCCCAAATGGTGCCGGCTCTGGCGGTACACCAGACGATTTAAATTTTTAAATTTTTCTTAATAAAAATGAAAAGCCATTCTTTTTAGAATGGCTTTTTTATTTCGTATTTTTAAAAAGCAAAAAATGATTTAAGAATGATTAATAAAAAAGTTGCCAATGTTGAAGAAGCTCTTCAGGGAGTATTAGATAATATGACCTTTATGCTAGGTGGTTTTGGGCTTAGTGGTATTCCAGAAAATGCCATTGCTCAATTAGTAAAACTAGGTGTAAAAGGGTTAACATGTATTTCTAACAATGCTGGTGTAGATGACTTTGGTTTGGGTTTACTGCTTCAAAAGCATCAAATAAAAAAAATGATATCGTCATATGTAGGCGAAAATGATGAATTTGAGCGCCAAATGCTTTCTGGGGAATTAGATGTTGAACTCATCCCACAAGGTACTTTAGCCGAACGTTGTCGAGCAGCTCAAGCAGGTTTTCCAGCCATTTATACGCCTGCGGGATATGGAACTGAAGTTGCAGAAGGTAAAGAAACTCGCGAGTTTGATGGTAAAATGTACGTATTGGAGCTTGCTTTTAAAGCCGATTTCTCTTTTGTTAAAGCATGGAAAGGGGATGCGGCAGGCAATTTAATATTTAAAGGAACTGCTAGAAATTTCAACCCCGTTATGTGTGGCGCTGCTAAAATTACGGTTGCTGAAGTTGAAGAATTGGTGCCTCTAGGAAATTTAGACCCCAACCAAATTCATATTCCAGGTATTTTTGTACAACGTATTTTCCAAGGTGAGAATTATGAAAAGCGTATTGAGCAACGAACTGTTAGAAAAAAAGATTGAAGCATGTTAGATAAAACAGGTATAGCAAAGCGAATAGCCAAAGAGGTAAAAAACGGTTATTATGTAAATTTAGGCATAGGAATCCCAACTTTAGTAGCTAATTATGTGCGCAATGATATTGAAGTTGAGTTCCAAAGTGAAAATGGCGTTTTAGGAATGGGACCATTTCCTTTTGAAGGAGAAGAAGATGCCGATATTATTAATGCAGGTAAGCAAACCATTACAACATTACCCGGTGCCAGTTTTTTCGACTCCGCCCTGAGTTTTTCTATGATTCGAGGCAAGCATGTAGATTTAACCATTTTAGGCGCGATGGAGGTTGCCCAAAATGGTGATATAGCCAATTGGAAGATACCGGGACGCATGGTTAAAGGCATGGGTGGTGCTATGGATTTAGTAGCCAGTGCCGAGAATATTATTGTGGCTATGATGCACACTAATAAAGCAGGGGAATCAAAATTATTAAAGCAATGTACCCTACCATTAACCGGAATTGGTTGTGTAAAAAAAATTGTTACAAATTTAGCTGTTTTAGAAGTAACACAAAACGGGTTTAAACTTTTAGAACGCGCTCCAGGAATTTCGGTAGAAGACATTAAAAAAGCTACTGAAGGTACTTTAATTATAGAAGGTGATATTCCTGAAATGCTTATATGAATTGGCTAAACAAAAGCTAAATTCAGTTTAGAATCGATTAAATGTTAAAAATAAATGTATTACATCGATTTTTTATGTTTTTTAACCGATTTAATGAAAAATTATTTCATATTAGCAGTCCCCAATGAAACCAAACAAAATAAATAGATTTCCCCAAATCTACCATAAACTTGAAGCCTATGAATTTTGCAACAAATCTACCTGAAGAACCTACGTTTAACGAGAGTAAATTCAAAGAAACAGTTCGTGAGAATTTACGTTTTATCAAAAGTTTAATGTATTTAACTAAAAAATTATTTATGCTATAATCCTTTAGGAATAGCGTCAATTAGTTTTTTAGTATAGACAGTTTTGGGCGAGCTGTAAATAATATCAGCATCGTCCAATTCTTCTATTTTTCCTTGGTTCATTACTAGTAATTGGTCACTCATATATTTTACCACAGCCAAATCGTGCGATATAAAAATATAGGTAAAGCCAAAACTTTCTTTAAGATTATTTAACAAGTTTAAAACTTGTGCTTGAACCGATATATCTAAAGCAGAAACAGACTCATCACATACAATAAGCTTTGGTTGTAGGGCAATAGTTCTAGCAATGCCAATACGTTGTCTTTGTCCGCCAGAAAATTCATGAGGATAGCGATTAAAATACTCTTCAGACAAGCCTACTTTATTTAAAATCTCAATTGTTTTTTCTTTACGTTCTTCATCTGAATTGTACAATTTATGAACAATCATAGGCTCCATAATAGCTTCGCCCACTGGTATTCTGGGGTTTAGTGAGGAATATGGATCTTGAAAAATAATCTGAATGTCCTTTCGAAGTTTTTTTATCTCATGATTTGATAGTTTTGTAATATCAATGCCGTTGTACAAAATTTGTCCTGCTGTGGCTTTATCCAATTGAAGAATGGCATTTCCTAAAGTCGATTTTCCGCAGCCAGATTCTCCAACCAATCCTAAAGTTTCTCCTTGGAACAATTTAAAACTAATGTTATTTACAGCTTTAAAAGATTGTGGTTTGGAAAACCAACCCGATTTTGATAAATATTCCTTTTCAACATTAATTACTTCCAATAAAGGAGGTTTACTGTATAGTTTTTCGTGTTTTAGTTGGCGATCTTCTGAAGTTATAATATCAGTTTTAGTAATATTATTTAAATAATCTTTAATAGTTGGCAACGTTTTTAACCGTGTATTTAAAGAAGGGCGCGAATTAATAAGTGCTTTTGTATACAGGTGTTTAGGGTTTTTAAAAATGGTGTAAACCTCACCTTGTTCAACAATATCGCCCTTGTACATTACTAAAACTCGGTTTGCTATTTCAGAGATTAAAGACAAATCGTGCGTAATAAAAATGATGCTCATTTTTGTTTCGACTTGTAGCTCCTTTAACAACTGTATGATGTTTTTTTGTACGGTAACATCCAAGGCGGTTGTAGGTTCATCTGCAATCAGAATGTCAGGTTTGCAGCTAATGGCCATAGCTATCATAACCCGTTGTTTTTGCCCACCCGAAATTTCATGTGGGTAGACGTTATAAACACGTTCGGGATTCGGTAATTTTACTTTTTCAAAAAGCAAAAGTGTTTCGGTTTTTACTTCTTGTTTTGATAAATTAGTGTGCTGTAATAAAATTTCTTGTACCTGTTTCCCACAAGTCATAGATGGATTTAAAGAACTCATAGGTTCTTGAAAAATCATCGCTATCTTTTTTCCACGTATGTTTTGAAATGCTTTTGGCGACAATGTTGTTAAGTCTTCATTATTATAAAAAATGTTTCCAGATGTTATTTTTGATATTTTCTTTGGAAGCAAACCTAAAATGGCCAATGAAGATACCGATTTGCCAGAACCCGATTCGCCCACAATACCTAAAATTTCATTTTGGTTTAATTGATAGGAAATATTATGGATTACTTCATTTTTACCAAATGAAATAGAAAGATTGTTAATTGATAAAATGGTGTTTTGAGGCATTCTGTATTAAATGGTATAGTTACTTTTTTATTTTGAAAAGACCTCACAGGTTTTCAAAACCCGTGAAATCTTATTATATATGAATAATTTCGTTTTCGTTAAGAATGTCATCTCCACGTAAACGTAAAAATATTTGGGCCACGGCAATGGTGTCTTTTTCGCAATAAATCACAATACGGTCAATTTCATTTTCTTCATAAAAAACCCTATAAACCTCACTGCCATCAATATCATCTTTTGGTGATGGAATGCCTAAAACATTGGTTAGTAGTTTTAGTGATGTATAGGTTTTGTAATCGCCAAATTTCCACAATTCTAGAGTATCTAAATGTGGTACTTCCCATGGTTTTTTACCAAATAGATTCAGCTTGCTGGGGAGTTCTATATTATTAATGATCATGCGACGTGCTATGTACGGAAAGTCGAATTCCTTTCCATTATGTGCACAAAGTAAATGTTTTGTTTCATTATAATGTGAGGATAGCAAATTTTTAAAATCTTTTAAAATTTTAATTTCATTACCATAAAAAGAGGTCACTCTAAATTGCCTAATGTCTCCTTTAAACGTGAAATAACCAACCGATATGCATACTATTTTACCAAATTCAGCCCAAATACCTGCACGTTCGTAAAAATCTTCCGCAGTCTCATCTTCCTTTCTTTGGTATTTCGATTTATGTTCCCACAGTGCTTGTTTGGTGACATCCAATTCAGAAAAATATTGAACTTCCGGAACGGTTTCAATATCTAAAAATAGTATGTTTTCTAAATGGAGTTTTGATATCATTTTTCAAGCATTTTATAGGCTTCTTCAATATAAACGGGGATATCTTGTGTAAACGAGCCAACTTCTTTATTATTTCCTTTTGAATGACCTAACCTTACTATAATAATATTGTCATTAGGCTCTACAATAACATACTGCCCAAGATGCCCGCGCATCAAAAAAAAGTTCTTGCCGTTTTGTTGTTTTAACCACCAGCCATAGCCGTATTGTGGACTTTCAGGAAAACGGGGTTTAATGGATTTTGCTACAAAAGCAGAATCTAAAATTTGTTTACCATCCCATTTACCAAAGTCTTTATAAAGTTTTCCAAAACGCGCAAAATCTTTGGCATTACTGGCAATACAACAATATGCTTTTACTAAATCATGATTTTCACTATCTACCTGCCAAAGGGTTTCGTTTTCGCATTCTAAAGGCTTCCAAAATGATTCTTCTAAATACTTATACATTTTTTTGCCGGTTGCTTTTTCAATAACCATAGCAAGCATTTGGGTATCGCCACTAGAATATTTGAATTTTTTTCCTGGTTCTTCTTCAACTTTTAATCCAAGCATTACTTTTTCTAAATCATCATCAAAGTAAGCACGTGTAACAATTGAAAATGGTGAATAATACTTTTCATCCCATGTGGTACCAGATGCCATGCTTGACAAATCGCCAACAGTCATTTTTGCTGCAAAGCCTTCATTAAAAGTTGGTAAGAAATCGCTAACAGGCTGATCTAAACTTTTTATGTAACCTTCTTGAATGGCTTTAAACATAAGTCCAGAGACATAGCTTTTTGCCATAGAAAACGAATTACTTTTTGAGTCTTCACCAAAACCATCATAATAGTTTTCAAACCAAATACTATCATTTTTTATAATAACGTAAGCTATGGTACCGTTTGCTTTATTTATCTGATTAAGTGCCCCTGTTTCTTTTGCGGTATTATAATCTTTATGCTTTGACCAAGGTTTGGGTGTTCCGTTTTCAACGGTTCTGTTTTCAAACTTTTTGTAGTCCTCTAGATATGCGGTTGTGTACCCTTGTAAATATATTGTTCTTACGGCTTTAATTAAGTAATCGGTGTCGGTAATGTAAAGTGTAATAATTATTAATCCGAATAGAATAAGAATCCATTTAAAGAGGTTTTTAAGGTATTTCATTTGAGTACGTTTAGTTGAAATAAATATAGGAAATATTTTATGTATTTGTACTTTTGATTGATAAACCTAAAAAAGCGATTGCTGTTTGTATGGGCTTTCGTGTTCCAGTAACCATTGTTTACGGTGCAAACCTCCTGCATATCCTGTTAAACTGCCATCACTACCAATAACACGGTGACAAGGGACTATTATCCATAACGGATTTTTGCCATTGGCATTAGCAACCGCACGAATGGCATTTACATCACCTAACTGTTTTGATAAATCTAAATATGAAATGGTTTTTCCATACGAAATTTGCTCGAGGTGTTTCCAAACTATTTTTTGAAAATTGGTGCCTTCTGGATTTAATTTTAGGTCGAATTGCTTACGCGACCCTTCAAAATACTCGTTGAGTTGAAACACGCAATCTTCTAATTCGGCAGGAATAATATCGGTTGTTTTTTCTTCAGAATTAAGAATAATTACTGAGGATATTCCTTCAGCATCACCAACAATTTTGATAAAACCTAATGGTGATTTGATGATGCAGGCTTCCATTTTAGTTGGTTCTGTTTTTATCGTCAATGATACCTAGGCGTTTAGCGCGTATTTCCCAGCTTTTTCGTGCTAAAAGCTGAAGGTCTGATACGTTGTCGCTTTCGTCCATAATTTCTAAGCCTAACAGGGTCTCAATAACGTCTTCCATAGTAACAATACCGCTAACAGATCCGTATTCATCAACCACTAAAGCCATATGGTTTCGGCTTTCAACCAATTTTTCGAAAAGACTTGGAATGGGTAACTTTCTATGGACCACAATAATATTTCGCATAAGTTCGGATAATTTTTTATGGCCATTATCAAGCGCCATTTCTTTAAAAATTTCATCCTTTAGTACAAGTCCTTTTATATTATCTTCATTTTCTTCATAAATAGGAATTCTTGAAAAGCGAAGATTAAGGTTTCTGTTAAAAAAATCTTCTACGGTTGTATTTTGATTCTCTGTTTGTATAACGGTACGGGGCGTCATGACATCTTTTGCGTAGATGTCTTTAAATGTGAGCAAGTTTTTAATTATTTTGCTTTCGTTTTCTTGAAAAACACCTTCTTGTTGAGCTATATCGGTCATCAAGATGAAGTTTTCCCTATTTAAAACGCTGCCGTGTCCTTTACCGCCTATAAGCTTCGTTGTTAATTGAAGTAGCCACAAAACCCCTGTCCATTTTAAAGGAAATATTAAAACCGTTAAAGCCTTAGCTGTAAAGTTTACTAAATTTTCCCAATAAGTAGCTCCAATGGTTTTTGGTATAATCTCCGAAGCAATTAGTATTAAAAATGTCATAATGGCCGAAACAACTCCAACCGTATTTATGCCAAAAAATTCTATTTTATATGGTAGTTTTTCTGCTTCAATACCTACCATCATGGCGCCTAAGGTATGTGCAATGGTATTTAATGTAAGAATTGTAATTAACGGCTTATCTATATCTTTTTTTAGTGTTTCCAGTGTATGCGCGTAGATTTTGCCTTCTTGTTTTTTTAGGTTTAAAAAGGTTGGTGTAACGCTTAATAAAACAGCCTCAAGAATGGAACACAAAAAGGAAAAGAAAACGGAAATGGTTGCCCAAAAGATTAAAGTGTTCATTAAAATAGATTTAAATGTGAAATTACGAAATTAATTTCACAACATCTTTAGCAAAATAACTTGCAATTACATCGGCTCCGGCACGTTTAATGGCTGTAATTTGTTCCATTACTACGGCATCATGATCTAGCCAACCTTTTTCGGCAGCTGCTTTAAGCATGGCGTATTCACCAGAAACTTGATATACAGCAACAGGAACATCAACCGCATTTTTAATGTCGCGAACAATATCTAAATAGCATAAGCCTGGTTTTACCATAACAATATCGGCGCCTTCGTCTATATCCATTTCGGTTTCCCGAATGGCTTCAAAACGGTTGGCATAATCCATTTGATATGTTTTTTTGTCTTTTGGAATGTCAACCATATCTACAGGAGCAGAATCCAACGCATCACGAAACGGCCCATAAAAAGCTGAGGCGTATTTAGCCGAGTAACTCATAATACCCGTATTGATGAAGCCTTCGTCTTCCAAAGCTTCACGAATGGTTAAAATACGGCCATCCATCATATCACTAGGTGCTACAAAATCGGCACCAGCTTGTGCATGCGAAATGCTCATTTCTGCAAGAAAATCAACAGTTTTATCGTTTACTATGATGCCATTTTCAATAATGCCATCATGTCCGTAAGCAGAATAAGGATCCAGTGCTACATCAGTCATTACCAACATATCAGGGCATACATTTTTTACCGTTTTTATGGCGCGTTGCATCAATCCGTTAGGGTTTAAGGCTTCCTTACCTTTATTATCTTTTAAGTTGTCTGGCACTTTCACAAAAAGCAACACCGATTTTAAACCCATGTTCCAAAGTTCTTTTACTTCTTTTTCCAGTAAATCTAAACTGTAACGAAAGTAATTTGGCATCGATAGAATTTCATCTTTCACGCCTTTTCCTTCTACTACAAAAAGAGGTACTAAAAAATCGTTTGGAGAGATGATGGTTTCTCTAACTAAACTTCTTATAGTTTCGTTGGTTCTTAATCGTCTGTTTCTTCTAAAAGGATACATTGTTTTTCTATATTTGATTAAAAGATAAAAATACTAATTCTTTATATGCCCTTTAAAAAACTAGAATTTATTTTTCCTTGGCGAAGTTATCAAGAAAAATTCATAAATAATATTAATAAGCATATTGATGACAATCATTTGCACGTTGTTGCGCCACCTGGTTCTGGAAAAACAATTTTAGGTATTGAAATTATAAGACAAGTTGGTAAGAAGACATTGGTTTTGGCTCCAACCCTTACCGTTAGAAACCAATGGGAAAACAGATTACAAACATTTTTTATAAAAGATGGATTATATAACGACTTTTCCTTTGATATAAATAACCCAAAAGGAGTCACTTTTTCCACATATCAATCGTTACATTCCTTTTTTAAAAAATTTGAAGACAAAGCAGATTATTATGCTTTTTTTGAAAGTGAAAATATAGAAGCTATTGTTTTAGACGAAGCTCACCATTTAAAAAATGAATGGTGGAAATGTTTGATTGAATTAAAAAGAATAAATAATTTAACTATTGTGGCATTAACGGCAACACCACCTTATGATAGTGATGCTTTAGAAGTTTCAAAATATTTTAGTTTATGTGGTGAAATTGATGAAGAAATTGCAGTTCCTGAACTTGTAAAGGAAGGCGATTTGTGTCCCCACCAAGACTTTGTTTATTTTTCAAAACCAGAAGACAAAGAGATTAATTTCATTTTTGAGTATAGAATGAGAATCTCAGATTTTCTAGATGAATTGAAGCAAAATACAGCGTTTATAACATTTTTAAACAACCATCGATTTTTAAAATCAACTGAAACCTGCCTTAATGAAATTTATAGCAACCCAGAGTATTTTTCAGCTATATTAATTTTTTTGAATGCCATTTATCAAGAAATTCCAAAAGAGAAATTATACATTCTAGGTTTTGAAAAAAAGGACAAAGTGGAGTTCCCCGTTTTCACTAATGATTGGGCTGAGGTTTTATTTCAAAATTTAATTGTTTCAGACAGGTTAAATTTAATAGAAAATGAGCCGTTTTTAAATGATTTGGAAACGAAATTAAGACGATTAAATATATTTGAAAACAAGAAAGTTGATTTAGTTGGAAATTATCAATTGTACCGTTCATTATCCAATAGCCCAAGTAAGCTCAAAAGTATTGTTGCTATTATTTCAAATGAATATAAAAATTTAAAATCCGATTTACGAGCTGTAGTTTTAACCGATTATATAAAAAAAGAGTTTAAAACAACAGAAGATAAAGAGGTTAGTTTAATTGATAGACTTGGGGTTGTTCCCATTTTTCAACATCTAAGAACAAATTCAATTCCTAAAAAAGAAATTGCTGTTTTGACTGGAACTTTGGTTATTATTCATAAAAGTACCATTCAAACATTCGAGCAGTTTGAACCTATTGAAAAATATAGTTTTATTTCTTTTGAAACCGATTCAGAATATGTAGAAATAGTTCCAAAAGTTGGTGCAAATCATTTAGTGAATACCATTACTAAATTGTTTGAATTGGGTGAAATTAAAATTCTAATTGGCACTAAATCACTTTTAGGTGAAGGTTGGGATGCACCTTCCATAAATACATTGGTATTGGCGTCGTTTGTTGGTTCCTATGTGTCTTCCAACCAAATGCGTGGGCGTGCTATTAGAACGCAAAAAGGAAATTTACATAAAACAGGAAATATTTGGCATTTGGTGTGTTTGGACCCAACAGATTCTAAAGGAGGAAGGGATATAGAAGTTTTAACTAGAAGGTTTGATGCCTTTGTAGGAGTCTCAATCTCTGAAGAAAATTATATTGAAAGCGGCATTGGTAGATTGAATTTACCCAATATTTATAAGGATGTAACTATCGAATATTTAAATGAAAAAACGTTAAGTCAATCTAAAAAACGTGAAAATTTGAAAAATAAGTGGAAACATGCCATAGGAAAAGGCACAGGTATTTCCAGAGAAATAAAACAATATTATCCAGGAAAAGAACCGTACAACATTGAGAAAAATCAAGTTTTTAATGATGTGGTACGTTATAGCTTTTTAGAATTATCGGTGGCACTTTCGTTTTTTTTACCTCAGTTTTTAGTGAAAAACCTCAATGTTTTATTAACCAATGGTGTTATGGCTTTCATATATTCCTTATTAACAGCTTTGGGTTTGTCTTTTGGATGGAAAACATATAAATCCATAAAAAATTATATCCAATTTGGTTTGTTGCACAAAGATTTGAATAAGATTTCAAAAGCACTTTTAGATACGATGTATGATTTAAATTTGGTTTCAACCAATAAAGATGAAATTTTTCTGAGTACAGATATTCAGCCAAAGGGAGAAGTTGTATGTGCAATTAAGGGTGCAAGTGAAATGGAAAGTGCACTTTTTATAAATTCCCTTCAAGAAATTATTGAACCTATTAAAAACCCAAGATACTTAATTGTTAAAACGAATTGGTTTCGAAAAAACTTTGAAATTCAAAATTATTATTCAGTTCCAGAAATGTTTGGCGATAAAAAGAAGCGGTGCGAAGTATTTCTTAAAAACTGGAAAAATCAAGTAGGAGATTCAGAAGTTTTTTACACAAGACATCTGGAAGGACGCAAAAGATTATTAAAGGCAAGAATGTTTCATCTGTCAAATTCGTTTAATGAAACAACTAAAAAGGCAGTCATTTGGAATTAAGTTAAGCCACTTATAAATTAATTGGAAATGCGATGTTATTTACTTAACCCTAAATAGGTCCAATAATTGTTTTCTTTAAGAAAAGCTGATTTTTCATGAATCACTTCTACGATTCCGTTTTCATAAAAATAAGCATTAAATGTTACAGTTCCTTCGGTATCTTGTGGTTTTCCTTTTGAAGTTTCTAAAACTTCCAATTTAATCCATTGTACCGATTTTGCCCATTCAATTATACCCTTTTTATCTTTTATTGGTCTTGTTGATGAATGATGACTTTGCATTAAATAATCGCCATTTGCTAACACAAAACCAGAATATCTGGAACGCATTAACTGTTCTGCAGTTAAGGCTTGATTAATGTCGTTATGAATTTTTTCGCAACATTCTGAATATGGTTCTTTATTTCCGCAGTAGCAATTCATATTACACCCAATCTTTTGGTTTTTTCAATACCTCTAAAAGCTTTTCTTCATCACTTCCAGTTTCTGGTTGATGGTCGTAAACCCATTGCACGTACGGTGGTAAACTCATTAAAATACTTTCTATACGCCCGTTTGTTTTAAGTCCAAACAACGTGCCTTTATCATGCACTAAATTAAATTCTACATAGCGTCCACGACGAATTTCTTGCCAATCTCTTTGTTCTTTTGAAAAGGGTAAATTTTTTCGTTTCTCAATAATAGGGATGTAGCATTCTAGAAAACTATTACCTACTTCGGTTACAAAGTTGTACCAATTTTCCATGGTCATCGTTTCGGAAGCTTTACAATAATCGAAAAATAAACCGCCAACACCACGCGCTTCATTTCTATGAGCATTCCAAAAATACTCATCGCATTTTGCTTTGTATGTTTTATAGAATTCAGGATTGTGTTTGTCGCAAGCGGTTTTACAAATTTTGTGAAAGTGAATCGCATCTTCTTCAAACAGGTAATATGGTGTTAAATCCTGTCCGCCGCCAAACCAACTATCAATAATGTTACCTTGTTTATCATACATTTCGAAGTAACGCCAATTGGCATGAACCGTTGGCACCATGGGATTTCTTGGGTGCAATACCAAACTCAGTCCACAGGCAAAAAAATCGACATCGCCCACATTAAAATAAGTTTGCATTGATTTTGGTAATTTACCATTAACCCCGGAAATATTAACCCCACCTTTTTCAAAAACATGGCCATTTTCAATAACACGTGTACGTCCGCCGCCACCTTCTGTTCTTTCCCAAATATCTTCTTTAAATTGTGCTTTACCATCAACAGTTTCTAATTTTGAAGTGATGGTGTCTTGTAAAGTTTGTATGTATTGATAGAATTTATTTTTCATAGATAACGGTGGTTGACCTGCAAGGTTTTTATAATCTTGTGGGTCTGGAGTTTTTAAAACTACAAGGTCTTTGAGACTTTGCAGGTTATTTGTGATATTTTGGGTTGTATTTTAAGTTGTTTTTAATAGTTTTTTTATTGTTTCTGTTGAAGCCGCTGTAACCGAAAGCGGCAGCACTAAAATTACACCAATTACAGGAATTAATAAAAACAACATGAAAACAATACCGTTTCCAATAGCTAAACCACGATTTCTTTTAACGAATTGAATACTTTCATGGTATTTAAAATGGCGCTCTAGTGCGTAATCCATATTTCCAAACCCGGCATAATAGGCTTGTACTAAAAACAATAGAACCGTAGAAATGATGCCAATTACGGGGATAAAACCTAAAAGTAAAACAGGAATGGTTAACAGTAATTCTAAGCATAAATTTCTAACGTTAATTCTAATACCTCGCCAAAGTTGTTCTGTAAAGCTTGTTGTTCTATGGTTATGTTCTAAATCGGTAGTTAAATGTGCTTCAATTTTTTCTGAAACGGGACTCATAAACGGTGCCGATAGCGCCATTATGATGTGTTTATATAGTATTAATCCGAGGAGAATTATAAAAAAACCTCCTATAAAATTTCCAATAGTTGTGAATGTTTCTTTTCCCCAATCCCAAATCCATAATTTGGAAATGTAAAAACCTATATTATCTGAAAGACCATATGCTGAAATGCCAATTAAAAGCGCAATAACAAAACTAATTAACATAGGAATAGCAAAGAATTTCCAGAGTTTTAGTTCTGAAATTAAACTAAACGCTCCAAAATATGCTTTTATTCCTAAGGCTATGTTTTTAAGCATTATACTCTTTCACAGCATCTATAAAGGCTTGCGCATTTTCTAACGGAATGTTAGGTAAAATACCGTGGCCAAGGTTTACAATGTATTTGTCTTTGCCAAACTCATTAATCATTTGGTGTACCATTTTCTTGATTTCTGAAGGTGGCGATAACAAACGAGCAGGATCGAAATTGCCTTGAAGCGTGATGTTCCCACCAGTTAAATAGCGTGCATTTCTTGCAGAACAGGTCCAATCTACTCCTAAAGCAGAAGCGCCAGATTTAGCCATATCGTTTAGCGCAAACCAGCAACCTTTTCCAAAAGCAATTACGGGTGCATCGTCTTTTAACGCATCAATAATTTGTTGGATATATTGCCATGAAAACTCTTGATAATCTACGGGTGAAAGCATACCTCCCCATGAATCGAAAACCTGTACCGCATTACAACCTGCTTTTACTTTTTCTTTTAAGTAAGCAATGGTAGTGTCGGTTATTTTTTGCAATAAAGTGTGTGCCGCTACGGGGTTTGTAAAGCAAAATTCTTTGGCTTTATCGAAGGTTTTGCTGCCTTGACCTTGTACACAATAGCACAAAATTGTCCATGGTGAACCTGCAAAACCAATTAATGGAATGTCATCATTCAATAATTCTTTTGTGGCTTTTATGGCTTGGTACACGTAATCAAGAGCTTCTTTAACATCAGGCACAATAACATTTTCGACATCTTTTGATGTACGAATTGGGTTAGGTAAATAAGGACCAAAATTTGGTTTCATTTGCACCTCAATATTCATGGCCTGTGGTATTACCAAAATATCGCTAAATAAAATGGCGGCATCCATGCCATAACGGCGGATGGGTTGTACGGTAATTTCGCTGGCAATTTCGGGCGTTTGGCAACGGGTGAAGAAATCGTATTTCTCACGAAGTGCAATAAATTCTGGTAAATAGCGACCTGCTTGACGCATCATCCAAACGGGTGGACGTTGTACAGTTTCGCCTTTTAGTGCTCTTAAAAATAAATCGTTTTTAATCATTTTAAATATTTTTATTTCTTAAATCGTATTCTTCTTCACCCATACAATAGTTTTCAATGTCTTTATTATTGCCGTAAACAACTAAAATATCGTTGTTTAAAATTACGGTATCGGGTGATGTACGACCAATGGTTTCTTTAATAATGGTTTTCTTTCCTATTAAATTTTTCTTTTCAATTTCTCGAATAATGGTAATTAAAGTGAGGTGATATTTGTCTATAGAATCTAATTCTTGCAACGTTTTACCAAAAAACTCGGGTTTTGCTTTTACTTCGGAAATGGTATAATTATTATCCAACTGATAGTTTTCTAAAGTAGATTTAAAGTTGATTTGCTTGGTAAGTCTATCGGCTGAATCTTGCTCTGGGTGAACAATACTGTGTATGCCCATAGCTTCCAAAACGGTATCGTGTATAGGTGAAAGGGCGCGACTGATAATTTTAACATCGCACAGTTTTTTAATAATAGCAGCGGTAATAATAGCAGCACCTTCGTTTTCGCCAATGGCAACAATAACTTTATCGGCATCTTTTAAAGGCACCGCTTCGTAAGCCAATTCGTTTGTGGAATCCATACAAATGGCATGCGAAATTTTATCTTTTACAAGATTAATTTTGTCCATTTGTTTATCGATGGCTATAACCTCGTTGCCAGTTTCAGTAAGACTAAAACATAACGACATTCCAAAATTCCCAAGTCCGAAAACAATTATTTTCATCTGGTAAAGCTTATTAGTTAATTAAAATATTTTCCTTTGGATACTCATAAAACTGGTGGTTTATTTGTCGTAGTAAACCAATCATTAAATTGAGCATTCCTATTCTGCCTATAAACATAACGGCTATAATAACATATTTGCTGGCTTCAGTAAGTGTTGGTGTAAAATTTAAGCTTAAACCAACGGTACTGTATGCCGAAAAGCACTCAAAAACAACCGTTAACAATGGTGTGTCTTTGGGTTCTAAAATTAGTAAAGCCATTATTGCTATACCAATTACAATTAAGGAAATACATAAAATAGCAAAGGCTCTGGAGGTTGATTCTGCCGAAAAGCGTCTTCCAAAAATTTCTATTCTACTTTTTCCTCTTGCAATGGCAAATATGTTTAAAGTAGCCAATGCAAAGGTACTTGTTTTTATGCCACCACCAGTTGATGCGGGTGATGCTCCTATCCACATTAAAAATATGATGAATAATAAGGAAGGCACTGTCATTTGCGTATAATCTACCACGTTAAAACCTGCTGTTCTTGGTGTTACCGAGTTGAAAGCGGCATTGGTAATTTTTCCAAAAACGGTTGTGTGTTCTAAAAGTGTGTTGCTGTATTCTGAAATGAACAAGAAAATCCATCCAACAAACAGCAAGATAATGGTTGTGTAAATAACTATTTTAGAATTAAGCGTGATAATAGGAATACGTTTATGTATGATTTTTTTCTTGAACAATTCTAAAATATAAGTTTTTATAAACTTGTAGAAATTTGAAATGATGTGATGCCCCAGGCCTCCAAAAATAATAAGAACCATAATAATCCATTGAAAAATATAATTAAAACGGATACTTTGATCGAACAAGCCAGATGAAAATATAGAAAATCCTGCATTACAAAACGCAGAAATAGAATGAAATAATGAAAAGAAGAACTTGTTGCTTATGGCGCTGTTTTCAGTTATTGAAAAATAGATGAATAGCGCCCCAATAATTTCGATACCCAATGTAAAAACCACCACGTTTAATGCCACTCTAAATACATCCTTCAACCCTTCATGTGCCAAAAAATCTTTGGTATTTAAGCCTTCTTTAAAAGAAGAACTACCTCTAAAGAAAAACGCAAAGAACGATGTGAAGGTTAAGATACCGATGCCTCCTAATTGTATTAAAACGAGTATGATGGATTGTCCCATTACGGTAAAATCTGTACTGGTATCAACTACTGTTAAACCTGTAACACATACACTACTAGTGGCTGTAAATAAAGCGTTTGTAAAACTAATGCTGTTGGTTGTGGCACTTGGTAGCATAAGTAAAAAGGCGCCAGCCAAAGCCAAGATTAAAAAACTGCCAACAAAAACAATGGCAGGATTAAAATACACATCATAAATATGCCTTACCAAAACAAATAACCGCAATAGAAAGTACAGAATTAAACCACCTTCTAGAATGGGTTTGATTTTTTGTAAAATGTTTTCATAAGGTTCGCCTATGTTAGTTAAGGAAACGATTAATGACAAAACGAGCAGAACCGATATGATAATGATGTTAACAAATGCTATGTTTTTAAAGCGCTTGTATTTATATCTTAAAAACTTGAATATATTAAAAAATAGTAAAAACCCTAAAAGGATTAAAAGACCAACAACATGAGGTGTTGTGAAATTTTTGTCGAAATCGTAACCAAAATCGAATACAATGAAGAAAAGAACAATAATATCGAAAAAGCGATATAGATAGTTGAGTAACGATTCTCCTTTCATTATTATGGTTTCTTTCACTTTAAGTAAAAAATAAAGTTTAGGTTGAAGATTTTAAAAACTTTATTTAGAACTTATAACAAATATCTAAATAAAAAGTTAATTTAAATATAATGCTCGTTTACTAATTCAATAACACTTTCAACCGTTGGTACTTTGGCAATTCTTACATCGTTAAAATGTTTTTTTGCTTCATTAGCAGTTGTTTCGCCAATACAAAATGCAATAACCTCTACTTTGTTTTTTTGAACAAAACTTTCAACCGTTGAAGGACTGTAAAACATAACGCCTTCAACGCTATTTTCAACTTTCAAGCCATCATATTTGGTTTGGTAAGCTTCCAATTCGGTTACTTTTATATTGTTTTTTTCTAAAATAGTAGGTAAATCGTCTAGCCTTAAATCGCTACAAAAGTAAGTAACCTCAGACCCTTCCATGTAATCAACCAAATAATTAGCAAGCTTTTTGGCATTGTTTTCAAAGTGGGTAACTTTGCCAATTTTTTGCTCCACCAATCGTTTGGTTCGACGCCCCACACAGTAAATATTTTTAAACTGAAGTTCGATAGGTGAAAAATTAGTAAGTAACGCCTCTACAGCATTTTTACTGGTAATGATGACGTTTTGAATTTCATTTTTTACGAAACGCGGATGGATTCTGTTCAAACTTATTTTAATGAAATCGCTACTTTCAATCGTTACCTTTTCATGAAACAACAAACGTTGGGCTTCTGTAAATGATTTGGTAGAATATACATTTGTTTTTTTAGAAGCATTTTTAATGGTGTCCATCAAACGTTTGCCACCGCGTTCAATCACGAAATTGGCGCAAAAATTAGCGATATCATGGTGTTCGCCTAATTTTTTAACACGTGTTACATCTATTCTTTTAGAACCGTCAACACTTAGTAAAACACCTTTAAAGTTTACTTCTTCATCTTTAATGTAAGCCAAAGCACCAATTGGAGCGGTACAACCGCCTTCCAGTTTATTTAAAAATTCACGTTCTATTGTAGTACAAATTTCGGTTTCTTCGTGGTTCAGTTCTTTACATGCGTTAAGTACAAATTCATCTTCATCCAAAGCGGTAATCATAATTGCGCCTTGCGCTGGTGCAGGAATCATCCAATCTAGATTGATGGCTTCTTCGGGTCTTAAACCAATTCTGCCAATACCTGCGGCTGCAAAAATAGCACCGTTCCAATTCTCATTATTTTCCAATTTTTGTAAACGTAAATTCACATTTCCGCGTAAATCTACAACGGTATGCGTTGGGAAACGGTTAAGCCATTGAGCACGCCTGCGTAAACTTCCTGTAGCAATAACGGCTTCTTTTGAGCCTAAAAACTCTTCGTTATTTTTAAAAACCAAGGTGTCGTTTACATTGCCACGTTTTAAAACAGCGGCTTGTACAATGCCGTTTGGTAAAACAGTTGGCACATCTTTTAACGAATGCACTGCAATATCAATATCATGGTTTAACATGGCGATATCGAGTGTTCGGGTAAAAATACCAGTGATGCCCAATTCATAAAGGGGTTTGTCTAAAACTAAATCGCCTGTAGATTTTACAGGGACCAATTGCGTTTTATAACCTAAATTTTCAAGTAGACTTTGTACTATTTTGGCTTGCCATAACGCTAATTCGCTATCGCGGGTACCAATTCTTATAATTTTAGACATGTGTTGTTGGTTCTAACTGAAACACTTTTTTTATGAGCTCTAGACTCTCATCGGTAGGAATGCCATCGTCTTTTAAATGATGCGCAAAGTGATTCGTTATTTTTTGTATGATATTGTTGCTAATTAACTCTGCTTGCGCTTCGTTAAAATCAGTATTTTTTTTGCGTTGTGTATCTAATTCTGCCGTAGCAAAATCTTGTAATTTATCTTTTAAGGCTTTTATGGTTGGTGCAAATTTTCGTGTTTCCAACCAATTATTAAACTCGGCTTTTACCTCTTCAATAATAGCTTCAGCTAAAGGAATATGTGCTCTTCTAGCCTCTAAAGTTTTATCGGTAATTTGAGATAAATGATCTAAATGAACCAAAGTCACGTTGTCCAATTCTTCAACATTGGCATCCACATTTTTTGGAATCGATAAATCTAAAATCAACAGTGGTTTATGCGTTTGAATAATGTGTTTATCAATAGTAGGGCGTTGTGCGCCAGTGGCAACAATTATAATATCGGACGTTTGAATTTCTTCTTGCAAATTGGCATAATCTTTAACCACTAAATTGAATTTTCCAGCAATTTGTTCTGCTTTATCTTTCGTTCTGTTTATTAAAGTAATGTGCTCGTTTTTAGTGTGTTTTACTAAATTTTCACAAGTATTTCTGCCTATCTTTCCTGTTCCAAAAAGCAAAATATTTTTGTTTGAAACATTTTCAACCGTATTAAGAATATATTGAACAGAAGCAAAAGACACGGAAGTGGCACCCGATGAAATTTCGGTTTCATTTTTAATACGCTTACTCGCTTGTATTACCGCATTTACCAAACGCTCGGTAAAATGGTTTAACAAGCCAAGTTTTTTAGAAATACGTGCACTTATTTTTAGCTGACTGATAATTTCGAAATCACCAAGAATTTGACTGTCCAAACCAGAACCTACACGAAACATGTGTGCAATGGCATCATTATTTTTGTAAATGTAAGCTACTTTTTGAAACTCTTCAACAGTTCCTCTGGTGTTATCGCAAAGCAATTGAATAAGCTGAAAAGGATGTTCTGCAAACCCGTAAATTTCGGTACGGTTGCAGGTAGAAGTTACCACCAAACTTTCAATAGCATTCTCTTTAGCCTGGTTAAGCAGCGTTAATTTAGCAGCTTCATCCAAACTAAAGTGGCCTCTTATGTCGGCATCGGCTTTTTTATAGCTTAGACCAGTGGCATAAAAGTATTTGCTTTTAGATATGTTGTATTGGTGCATTGTTGTTTTTGTAATTCCGTAAGCAAATGTATATCTATGATTGATAAAAAAATAACGCTAAAAGAACTTTTAGTGTCGTTTGTGGTTTTTTGGGAATAAAATTGATAATTATATGATTTTTATCATATTTTTGTCTGTAAATAAAGAGGTTTTAAAAAAATAATTTAGAACAAATCTAAATAGAATGACTGCAAATAGTGATAAAACCCCAGATAAAAATAACGCTGTAAGTTCTTTTGAAGAAACTAAAGTGGAAGACGGTTTTTTGGTTTTGGTTTATAAAAATGATGGAAATGAAACGCAAAGTCTTCTTAAAGAAATACATAGTGAATATATCCAATTTCATTTTTGTGTTAAAGGCTCGAGTAAATTTGTTTTTAATGAAGGCCGTTATGTGCTGAATATTCTAGAGGAAAACTCGTTGTTATTGTATAATCCGCAACGGGATTTACCAATAAATCTTCAGGTTAGCCCAAATTCCTGGATGGTATCTGTGTTGATCTCCATTAAAAAATTTCATGGATTGTTTTCTCAAGAGGCCGATTATATTTCATTTTTAAACGAAGACAATAGGGATAAAAAATATTATAAAGATGGAGGTATTACACCTTCAATGGCTATTGTTTTAAACCAATTAATTAATTACAACCTCAATCAATCTATTAAAGGTTTATATTTTAAGGGAAAAGCATACGAGCTCTTAAGTTTGTATTTTAATAGAAGTGAAGATGCTAATATTGAGCAATGCCCGTTTTTAGTTGATGAAACAAACGTTATAAAAATTAGGAAAGCCAAAGATATTATTATTGTTCGTATGGCAGAGCCGCCAAGTTTACAGGAGCTTGCTGACGAAATTGGCTTACCACTTAAAAAGTTAAAAGAAGGTTTTAAACAAATTTATGGCGATTCGGTTTATAGTTTTCTATTTGATTATAAAATGGAGGTCGCTAGAAAACTCTTAGAATCTGGCGATAATAATGTTAATGAGGTTGGACTTAAAGTAGGTTACAGTACCGCTAGCCATTTTATTGCTGCTTTTAAAAAGAAATATGGGACCACCCCAAAAAAATACATTATGTCTTTAAATTAGATTTCATGAAAAATATTTTAATAGCCTTTGTTGTGTTTTTAACACTGTCGTGCAAAAGTACAGATACTCCAACTAGACCAGAAAAAGTTCTTATTTTTACAAAGACAAGTGGTTTCCGCCACAAATCCATTGAAACGGGTGTTAAAACCATTGAAGAATTAAGCAAGAATAATAATTTTGAAATGACACATACAGAGGATGCCACCATGTTTACCGCTGAAAACTTAAAACAATACCAATTGGTTATTTTTCTTAATACCACAGGCGATGTCTTAAATGCAGAGGAAGAAAAAGCTTTTGAAGCATTTATTCGAAACGGTGGAAGTTTTATGGGTGTGCATTCAGCTACCGATACAGAATATGATTGGGCTTGGTATGGAAAATTGGTAGGAGCTTATTTTTTAAGCCATCCGAAACAATCTGGCGCTACTATAACGCGTATAAACAGCACGCATACCTCTACAAAACATTTGCAAGAAAAGTGGGTTCATTACGACGAATGGTATAACTTTAAATCCATCAACCAAGATATAAACGTGTTGTTGAATTTAGATGAATCTACTTATGAAGGCGGTAAAAATGGCGATTTTCACCCCATTGCGTGGTATCATGAGTTTGATGGTGGGCGCTCGTTTTACACAGGATTAGGGCATACTAATGAATCTTATGAAGTGCCAGAATTTAAACAACACTTATTAGGGGGTATTTTGTATTGTTTAAAGCGGTAATTTTATAGTAACAGAATTTTAAGTTATGAAGTATTTAACCCCAGAAATTGAAGCATTGTCTAAAAGCGCAAACACAAAATCTTTAGTGCGTTCCAACACATCTTGCGGTATTTTTCAAGATTGTGATTATACGGAAGAACGCCCTAAATTATATCATCAACAAAAAATTGAAAAATAAGAAAGGTTGATTTTAAAACCAGGCCTCACAGATTTTAAAATCTGTGAGGCCTGAGAAACAATAAAATTATAAATGAAAAAAGGAATTTTACTAGTAAACCTCGGTTCTCCTGATAGCCCTACACCCAAAGACGTAAAAAAATATTTAGGCGAGTTTTTAATGGACGAGCGCGTTATCGATATTCCGTTGGTGGCTAGAACAGCACTTGTAAAAGGTATTATATTAAAAACACGCCCCAAGCAATCGGCAGCAGCTTATAAAAAAATATGGTGGGAAGAAGGTTCGCCTTTAATTGTTCTTTCCGAAAGGCTTCAGAAAAAAATACAAGAACAGGTTGAAATGCCCGTAGCTTTAGCAATGCGCTATGGCAGCATGACCATTAAAAAAGGACTTCAAGAATTGGTTGATAAAGGTGTTGATGAGGTATTGTTGTTTCCGCTGTATCCGCAATTTGCTATGGCAACTACTGAAACCATTACGGTCTTAGCCGAAGAACTTCGTCAACAATTTTTTCCAAATTTGAAAATTGAATCGGTGCCAGCTTTTTACAACAAACCCGATTATATTGAAGTGCTTTCAAACGCTATTAAAAATCATTTAGAAGGTAAAAATTTTGAACATTTATTGTTTTCATATCACGGTGTTCCAGAACGTCATATTAGAAAAAGTGATGTCACAAAATCACATTGTAAAATAGACGGTAGTTGTTGTACAACGCCAAGTAAAGCACACGAGTTTTGTTATAGACATCAGTGTTTGGAAGTTACCCGATTGGTCGCTGAAAAACTTGAACTTAAAGAAGGTACATACTCAACATCGTTTCAATCGCGTTTAGGTTTTGACCCCTGGTTATTACCTTATACGGACCGAACCATTGAACGCTTAGGAAAAAAAGGCATCAAAAATATGGCCATTGTTACACCAGCATTTGTGAGCGACTGTCTGGAAACTCTAGAGGAAATAGCTATGGAAGGTCAGGAAATTTTCCATGAAATGGGCGGAAAGGATTTTACAACCGTTCCTTGTTTAAATGATGATGATGAATGGGTAGCATTACTTTCAAAATGGATTAATAATTGGGCAATTGATGAAACTATAGTAGTATAATGGCAAAAGTATCATCACAAGATTTAGGCTCGCAACCCATTGGGAAAATTTTAATAAAACAAGCGGTTCCGGCGTCTATTGGTATTTTAGTGATGTCTCTAAATATTTTGGTCGATACCATTTTTGTTGGGCATTGGATAGGTTCTACAGCCATTGCAGCCATAAATGTTGTGTTACCGGTGTCGTTTTTTATTGCGGCTTTAGGGATGGCAATTGGTGTTGGAGGCTCTTCTATAATTTCTAGAGCGCTAGGTTCTGATAGTAAAGATAAAGCGCTTAAAACCTTTGGCAATCAAATTACGCTCACCTTATTACTTACCATTACTTTAGTAGTTATTGGATTGTTTTTTACTGATGCCATTATTATATCGTTTGGAGGAAAAGGTGCTATTTTCGAACCTGCTAAAATTTATTATACCATTGTTTTGTACGGCGTACCATTTTTGGCGTTGAGTATGATGGGAAATACGGTAATTAGGGCAGAAGGTAAGCCAAAATTTGCCATGTATGCGATGATGATTCCATCGGTAAGTAACTTACTTTTAGATTATATTTTAATAAATGTATTAGATTTTGGAATGGAAGGCGCTGCATGGGCAACCTCTATTTCGTATATCATTTGTTTCATCTTTATTTTTTGGTTTTTCCTTTCTAAAAATTCCGAATTAAAAATAAACGCTTCACATTTTGGGCTAAACACATCGATAGTTTCAGAAATGGGTTCTTTAGGTTTTGTTACCTTGGCACGACAAGCCGTAGTAAGTGTTACATATTTGTTCATGAATAATATTTTATTCGATTTAGGTGGCGAAATATCGGTTACAGCTTATGCCATTGTTGGGCGTATGCTTATGTTTGCTATGTTTCCGGTTTTGGGTATTACACAAGGTTTTTTACCTATAGCTGGGTTTAATTATGGTGCTCAAAATTACCATAGGGTGCGACAAAGTATCAATATTGCTATAAAATATGCAACCATATTATCAACCTGTATTTTTATTGTTTTAATGCTGTTTCCCGAAGCTATTACGCGTATGTTTACCACCGATTTAGATGTTATTCAACAAACGCCAAACGATATGCGTTGGGTGTTTGCCGCAACTCCCATAATTGCTGTTCAGCTTATTGGTGCAGCCTATTTCCAGTCTATAGGAAAAGCCATACCAGCCTTATTGTTAACCTTAACACGCCAAGGTTTTTTCTTTATTCCGTTAATATTAATTTTGCCAAATTTTTATGGCGAATTAGGGGTTTGGATATCATTCCCCATTTCCGATGTGCTTTCAACCATCGTAACCGCCTATTTTTTAAATAGGGAAATAAAAGCCACTTTAATCAATAAACCCGCTTAGTTATGGAATATTACAATTACATAAAATCGTTCCATCTTATTTTTGTAATTACTTGGTTTGCAGGGTTGTTTTACATTCCAAGACTTTTTGTATATCAAATTGAAGCGTTCCACAAATCATCACCCGACAAAGAAATTTTAGGTAAGCAACTCAAAATCATGGCAAAACGTTTGTGGTTCATCATTACTTGGCCATCGGCCATTTTAGCCACTATTTTCGCCATTTGGCTTCTCATTTTACAACCGTTTTGGTTACAACAACCTTGGATGCACGTAAAATTAGCCTTCGTTTTATTGCTAATCATTTATCACCTAAAAACGCATCAATACTACAAAGAACTTCAAAATGATATCGTAAAGAAAACCTCCAGTTTTATGCGCATCTGGAACGAAGGCGCCACGTTTATCCTATTTGCAGTGGTGTTTTTAGTTGTTTTAAAAAGCGCCATTAATTGGGTTTGGGGCGTTGTAGGTATCCTTATTTTAGGTGTTTTAATCATGTTAGGTTTTAAAGTTTATAAAAACATTAGAGAGAGAAACCCTGAATCTTAATTGAAAAATTCAAATTTCAAGTATCAAAGCCCAGGTGTCAAATTCCTAAAATTTTAAAAGCATGATTTAGAATTTTATTTTTTTGGAATTTTACAAGTATGTTTTGGTTTGATTATTGCTATATTTAATGCATCATTTAACTAGATGAAACGAGCTTATTACAATTTTACGACTTATAGAAATGATAATAGCGAACTGCATGTGTCCATTAAAAAAGCAATAATTTAGTCACATGAAACTAAAAAAGCTCTCTTTAAGAACCCGCATTTTTCTTGCCATGATACTCTTGGTATTATTGGCATCGGTTCTTATTTCAGCAGTTGCTATTTATCAGTATAAAGAGCAGAGTGAAGATTATCATAAAGAACGCTTAGAACGCAAAGAAGAAAACATTCAAACGCATTTAAAACGTGTTTTAAACGGTAGACAAAATACATGGGAAGTTAAAACAGAAAACATTCCCATTATATTTAAGGAAGAGGTTTACAACATTGCCGATATCCATAAACTTCAAATTAATTTATACGATTTAGAAGGGTCTTTATTAATTTCTTCTAAAGCAGTCCTGCAGAATAACACATCAGACCAATGCATCAATGTCGAAATTTTAAATGCGATTTCTAACACAGCTGTACATAGGTATGTTGATAAACGAGTTGAAAATGGAGAAACGTTCCAGTCTTCTTATACTTACTTAGTTGATCAAAAATCTAAAGCCATAGCCATATTAAATTTGCCGTATTTAGAGAAAGATGATTTTCTAACTAAAGAGCTTCAAGAGTTTTTAACTCGAATTGGTTATGCCTTTATGTTTGTGTTGCTTACGGCGATAATTATTGCATTTTTATTATCAAAATACATAACAAAATCATTAAAAACCATTAGCGATAAAATTAATACCACACGTTTGGAAAAGCGCAATCAAAAAATTGTGGTAGACGATAATAGTGAGGAGATTTCCATTCTGGTTAATTCGTATAATAGTATGATTGATGAGTTGGAAGAAAGTGCCATACAATTGGCAAGAAGTGAACGTGAACAAGCTTGGAGGGAAATGGCAAAACAGGTAGCGCACGAAATTAAAAACCCTTTAACCCCCATGCGCCTAACGGTTCAAAATTTTCAGCGTAAATTCAATCCTGAAGATGAAAATATTCATTCCAAATTAGATGAATACAGCAAAACTTTAATACAGCAAATAGACACCATGAGTTCTATTGCGTCGGCATTTTCAAACTTTGCTAAAATGCCCGCGCAACAAAACGAAACCTTAAATGTGGTTAATATTGTAAGGCTTGCTTTAGAAATTTTTAATGAAGATTATATTGATTTTTCGGCTGAAAAGGAAGAAATTATAGCAAAACTAGATAGAACCCAATTAATACGTGTAGTTACCAATTTGGTAAAAAATGCTATTCAAGCGATGCCGGAAAATCAGGCGCCAAAAATTAGTATTAATGTGTCTACCTATAATGGCGAGGTGGTTATTCTAGTTTCAGACAATGGCTCTGGCATTTTAGAGGAAAATGCGGATAAGGTTTTCGAACCAAAGTTCACCACCAAAACCAGTGGTATGGGGCTTGGGTTGGCAATGGTTAAAAATATTGTAGAAACCTATAAAGGCACTATTACATTTAACTCAGAAAAAGATAAAGGCACCGTGTTTAGGGTGACGTTTCCTAAAGAATAACAAAGCAAAATTAAAACGAGTTGTCGCTCTGAGCTTGTCGAAGAGTATTCTCAAAAAAAATTTACAACCATGGCATACAATAACATTTTAGTAGAAGAAAACAATGGTATAACCACAATTACCATTAACCGCCCCAACAAATTAAACGCTTTAAACAAAGAGACGATTGAAGAATTGCATGAAGCATTTAAAGAAGAAGAAGACGATGAGGACACTAAAGTTATTATTTTAACAGGAAGTGGTGAAAAGGCTTTTGTTGCTGGAGCTGATATTAGTGAATTTGCCGATTTTAATGTAAACGAAGGCACAAAACTAGCCGCAAAAGGCCAAGAAATGCTTTTTGATTTTGTCGAAAATTTTTCAAAACCAGTTATTGCTGCTATAAACGGTTTTGCGCTTGGTGGCGGTTTGGAATTAGCCATGGCATGCCATTTTAGAGTAGCGAGTGATAATGCAAAAATGGGTTTGCCCGAAGTATCGCTTGGGGTTATTCCTGGATATGGTGGTACACAACGTTTGCCACAGTTAGTAGGTAAAGGACGCGCTATGGAAATGATTATGACTGCCAGTATGATTGACGCTAACCAAGCCTTAAATTATGGGTTGGTAAACCATGTAGTACCACAGGAAGAATTACTTCCGCTTTGCGAAAAAATAGCCAATAAAATTTCTAACAATTCATTGGTAGCTATAAGTTCTGCTATTCGAGCTATTAATGCCAATTTTGAAGATGGTGTTAATGGCTTTGATGTTGAAATAGAAGAATTCGGGAACTGTTTTGGTACCGATGATTTTACCGAGGGGACTACTGCTTTTCTACAAAAAAGAAAGGCTGATTTTCCGGGGAAGTAGGTTTAAAATTCGATTTTAATCGGTAGCCATATTTAAGGACAAGAAATCAACGAACACCCTATTTTCTAGGCACCTTTGTTTGCAGCTTTATTTTTTTAAATCAAGTATTTTTAGTTCGTTATTTTCAGGATTTAAAGTATAAAAACCAAAATTGTAACCTTTACTATTCTGAATCTTACTATTTGTTGGTAAACTAACTATTAAGTAATTATATGAGTTGAAAAATTTAGCGTTACCGATATTTACAAGATTGGTTTCATTTCTAAAAATGAGTTTTGAAATCCTTGTTTTTCTATCCATTATGTAGAGTTCGTAAGGTTCAGTAAACGCTATTTTTGAATTGTCCTTAGATAAAACTGGAGTATAATACTCGTATGCTGTGAGTTTTTTTTCTGCTCTTAAATCGTTAGCCGCGGATATATTCAACAATTCTTTATTATTAATATCCATTAAAAACAATCCATTATTTCTCTTTGTTGTCAATCGAAAGAGTAAGCTATCGCCACTATTATTGATAGAAAGCCCATGTAAATCATAAGAATCGAAATCAGTGATTTTTTGAATATGTTTTGTGTGAATGTCAATAGTATAGATGTCAATTTCGCGAGGTGCTTTTCTTGCTACTGGTGAGTAATTTCCATAATGTTCTGCTGCTGTAAAGTATATTGACTGTCCACTTGGGGCAAACACAAATTCAAGGATTAACAAAGAGTCATTTGTTAAGTCCATTAAGGTTTTTGATTGTATGTCAATTAAAGAAATTTTACTTTTTAAATTATCTGTTAAGGATTCAGACAAGCAGGCAATTTTCTTGTTGTCTGGAGAGTATAATGGTTTTATTAAAGAGTAGTCAGTTGCCGGTGATATCTTAGTTTTTTGATTATTAGTAATATCGATTTGATAGATAGACGCTTTGTTGTTTTCGTAGAATGAGCAGATAATATTTCTATTGTCAATTGAAATATCAAATTCAGGTCTGTAAATATTATTTCTTGGTTCTTGTTTTTTACCAAAGCAAGATGTTAAAGTTATAGCAAGTAAAATTATGTAGATTTTCTGTTTCATACTATTGCAGCCAACAAGAAATAACAATGTCACTACTCATGAAAAATACTAGACTTCCCTTTTTTCTTTCGGTATATTTTAATCGAAATAATTATAACCCAAATTACTAATAAGCTTAAAAAGAAGTAAGTAGCTAGTACGTAGCCATATCTATATTTAGGTGCTTTTCCTAAGTATTGACTGATATCTTTTTCGGTATTTATTTTAACGGAATTAAACAGTTCGGTTTTAATATCGGCGTTAAACTGTGTATCACTGGCATAGAAAAACGTGTATAAATTTTTATTTAGTAAATAAAATTCTGCTTCGTAAGTAGGGGTTCCTAAATCGTTTTCAAATTTCAAATTATAACCCGTAAAGCCATCTTTTTCAACAATTGTAGTGGTTTTTAAATAATAAGGAACTCTATAGCGCATTCTAGCTATTACACGATTGTATTCGTCAATTAAACTGGTATAGTTATATGGTAATCTTGAAAGACTTGTCTTTTGATCTTCATTTTCAAAAAGGACTTTTTGGACAATAAAGTTGTAAGTTTCGGTTTTAAATCTAATTTGATGAATTTGTACACCATCTACAAGTGTGTCCGATTCCACGAAATTTTCTGGAACATCCAAACTAACCAACTCATCTAATTTATGCGAGAACATCGCGCTATTTTGAGCGGTTAAAGTGCTGGTAATTAAAACGAAACATAATATATAAAGCTTTTTCATAATGGTATGATTTTTTTAAATCCTTTAATAAAGTTTAATAACTTAAACAAGACTAAAATATGCATTTTTTCAACTCCATATACAATTCATATCATATTTAATAAAAGATTATTAAATATGTTTTAATATGTAGTTTGTGCTTATAAATTAATGTGATGGTTTTTTCATGGTATGAAAAAATGTCTTTCACAAAAAATATTATGTTAATAATCCATTTTAATTTTAACAGTTTTCAGTAAAATTTATGAGTAATTTTAAAGTGCTACTTCTGCATACAATCTTTATTTTTATTTAAAAATGGATCCAAAATCTACAATAAAGGGCCGTGGCGCCCAGCTTAATGTACCCAATAAATTCTTCGAATTAAGCCACGAAATACGTGATGATTTTTTAGAATTCTGCCATATAGAAGGTGAGGAAAGTGATAAAAACAGAACACTTTACTTAGAGGTGTTTCCTAAAACCATTGTAAATAAAGTAGAGAGTCCAGATATTGGTATGTCTTATTCCATGAATGCTTACCAAGGTTGCGAACATGGGTGTATTTATTGTTATGCTCGCAACAGTCACGAATTTTGGGGTTACAGTGCTGGATTGGATTTTGAACGCCGTATTATGGTGAAAAAAGATGCCCCAAAACTTTTAGAAGCATTATTAAAAAAGAAAGGTTGGAAAGCCCACCCCATCGTGATGTCTGGTAATACCGATTGCTACCAACCTGCCGAAAAACACTTCGAGATTACCAGAAAATGCTTGGAAATATTTTTAAAATACAAACATCCTGTTGCCATTATTACAAAAAATGCTTTAATTCTTAGAGATTTGGATGTTTTAAAAGAACTTTCAAAAGATAATTTAATAGGTGTTAATGTATCAATTACATCGTTATCAGAAGAAACAAGACGTGTTTTAGAACCCAGAACCGCTACTATAAAACGCCGATTAGAAACCGTTAAAACATTAAGCGAACACGGAATTCCTGTAAATGTGATGTTGGCGCCTATTATTCCGTCTATAAACAGTCATGAAATATTACAGTTAGCAAAAGCTGCTTCAGATCACGGTGCTTTAGGGATAGCACATACTATTGTGAGACTTAACGGCGCTATTGGGGAAATTTTTACCGATTGGATACATAAAGCCATGCCGGATAAAGCTGAAAAAGTATTGCATCAAATTGAAAGTTGCCACGGCGGTAGTTTAAACGATTCACGTTACGGTACTAGAATGCGGGGTGAAGGCAAAATTGCCGAACAGATTAATAACTTGGTAAAACTAGCAAGACATAAGTATTTTAAAGATAAGCAGATGCCAAAATTAAATACGAAGTTGCACGAACAGTTTAAAGACGGGCAATTAAAATTGTTTTAACAAAAAAAGAGCGGGCAAATAGCCCACTCTTTTCAAAAAATAATTAAGGTTGGTTAGTTATTAATTTCCTTTGTAAAAATGCGTCCTTCGGTAGTAAAAACAATTTTGTAATTACCTTTGTTTTTACCTGTTAGTTTATAAATTCTATTAGCGTTTTCGGTGTCTTTAATTTTTTCAGAATACATTAGTTCTGGTTTGCTAAATACACTTTCAGTATTAATAAAATAAATTGCTATTTCCATAGGCGCTTTGTTTAAAGACAGTCTTGAAACATAAACAACATCTCCTTTTACGCGTGTTACAGGTTTAAAAATGGTAGTTTCCATTTCTTTTTTAAAAGTAACCGTGTTTGATAATACAGTAAAAGGGATGGTTTGTATCTCTACATCTTTATCAAGTTCAAAAATGTAACCACCGTTTGGTAGCGACGTTAAATCGAAACCTTTGGTGTAGATTCCGGATTGTAGAATGAGCTCTTTATATAATATAATACCATTATCATCTTTAATAGATAATAGGTTTCCTTGCTTTACATTGTTTAAAGTAAGAGAGGTTCTTTCAGCATCATTTTCAATTTTAAATAATGATACTTCATTGGCGAAACTTAACAAGGTAACAAACATAGTTACCATTAAGATTCCTTTTTTTGAGTTGTTTAATACGTTTTTCATGATTTGGATTTTTTAACGTTTTACAATACAAATATAGAATCGTTTTTCTATTTATAAAACACTGATATTGATGTATTTATGTGCTATTTTATCTGTTATTTTTACATCAACTTTATGTTAAATTAAAATACAATATATAGTAGTTAATTGTGTACAATTGGTTAGTTATTTGTAAGAATTGAAAAAATGTCTACAAAAGGCTTAACTTTAAAATGGTGCAAAAAAAAAGTGAGCCACCACAGCTCACTTTACCAACTAAACTAAATAAGACATTAAAACTAATTATTAATGAATTTTGTGAACTCTTTGTTATCAGAGCTAATTACTACTTTATAATTTCCTTTTTCTAATTTGTAAACTCTTTCAATAGCTAGAACACCTGCAATTTTTTCTGAGTGCAATAGTTCGTATTCACTATTATTGTCTGTATAAACACTAATTTTTATAGCTTCAAGATTAGGAGACAATTTAGTAATGAACAATAAGTTGTCTTTTTGTCTCATATGAGGTTTGAAACTTGTAGTTTCATTGTTTTTATCAACTACAATATTTTTAAAGCTAATAGTAAACGGTATCGTTTTAATTTCTACATCTTTTTCTAATTCAAGAACGTAATTACCATTGGGAAGCGAGGTTAAATCGAAACCTTTAGTGTATATGCCAGATTTCTGAATACGTTCTGTATAAAGTACAAAACCGTTAACATCTTTTATAGACAATTGGTTGCCAACCTTCACATCGGTTAAAGTTAGAGCAGTTCTTTTTGCATCATCTTTGATAGTAGAAAATGATGCTTCATTTGCGAAACTTAACAAGGTAGCACACATAGTTACCATTAAGATTCCTTTTTTTGAGTTGTTTAATACGTTTTTCATGATTTGGTTTTTTTAACGTTTCACAAGACAAATGTAGTACAGATCTTAAGGTAATAAAACACGTGTATTGGCTAATTTATATGCTATTTTATCTGTTATTATAATATTAACTTTTTGTTAAGTTAAAATAGCATATAATAAAGTTAAATATCTATAATTGATAAAAATAGCACTTAGGCATATTTAAAATTTAATATTATAATGAATATGCTTTTTAGAGTAAATGGTTGTTGTAGAAATCCTTTTTTGTTGAGCAAAAAAAAAAGTGAGCCACCACAGCTCACTTTACCAACTAAACTAAATAAGACATTAAACTAATTATTAATGAATTTTGTATACTCCTTTATTAGAGTTATATTATATAGTACTTAACTTTTCTATTTTATGGTTGAAGTATTAGTAATGTTATTTACTTACTAAATTTCAACAGTACAAAAATATGGCAAAAGCGTAGTCAACAAAACATCTAATTTAATCAATTTATATGCTATATTAACTGTTAATTAAATGTTAAATGAATGTAAAGTTAAAATAACATATAATAGAGTTAATTAAAGCTATGTTTGCATAATAATATGTTGTAATTTTGTTTTTAAATAAATTTGTGATGATTAATAAAAAACCAACTTTTAGGAAACTCACCCCAAGTTTCGGAAGTTCTATATTAGTTAAACAACATGTAGAAACCATAGATAAAGACGGCGCTTACTGGCATTTTCACCCAGAATTAGAGCTTATTTATATAAACAAAGGGCAAGGTAAAACACACATAGGGAACCATTTATCCTATTTTAATAATAGTCAATTAATACTTATTGGGTCTAATTTGCCCCATAATGGCTTTACCGATAGGTTAACTGCTAATGGAACCGAAACTACGGTACAGTTTAAATCTAATTTTTTAGGTGATGATTTTTTGAATGTTCCAGAAATGACAGCCATTGTGTCGTTGTTTGAAAGGGCCAAACAAGGCATCCGATTTAAAGTTGAAACCAAAAAAATTATTGGACCAAAAATTGATAAATTGTTAGAACATCATGGCTTAAAGCGTGTTTTAAAATTTTTAGATATTTTAAACTATTTGGCAACTACCGAAGATTATAGCTTATTAAACGCCGATGGTTTTGCTTTTGAGACTGAGCCACAGGACAGCGGTAAAATTGATATTATATTTAAATATGTCAATAAAAATTTTCAAAATCATATAACTTTAGATGAGATAGCAGATGAGGTAAGTATGACGGTACCAGCATTTTGTAGATATTTTAAAAAAGCAACAGGCAAAACATTTACACAATTAGTAAACGAATATAGGGTAGTACATGCTACTAAATTGCTTAACGAAAGCCAAAAAAGTATTGCAGACATTTGTTTTGAATGCGGATTTAATAATTTTTCGCATTTCAATAAACAATTTAATGAGGTTACTGGCAAAAGTGCCTCTAATTATAGAAAGGAAATAAAGCTTATTATTCAATAAATAATTTTTTTTAATACGGATTTCAAAAATTTACATGGATTCATTTGTTTTAATTTGTGAAACCAGTGTTATAATTATTTTCTGCCTTTCCATTCAGCATAAAACTGCTCTAAAAACTGTTCCATATATTTGTGTCTATCTAAAGCAATTTTTCTTCCCGTTTTTGTGTTTATTTTATCTTTTAGCAGAAGTAGTTTTTCGTAAAAATGATTAATTGTAGGCGCTGTAGATGCTTTGTATTCTTCCTTACTCATATTAAGATTGGGCTTTATTTCAGGATTGTAAAGCTCCCTGTTTTTAAAGCCGCCGTAATTAAAACAGCGTGCAATACCAATGGCACCAATAGCATCCAATCTATCTGCATCTTGAATTACATCCAGTTCTGCCGATTTGAACTTCTGGGTTTCGTTTCCGCCTTTAAAAGAGATGTTTTCAATAATATTTACAACATGCTCAATTACTTTGGAGTCTACATTGAGGCTGAATAAAAATTGGCGGGCAATTTTTGGGCCAACAGTTTCGTCGCCGCTATAAAATTTACTATCGGCAATATCATGAAGTAGTGCCCCTAGCTTGACAGTAAATACATCTACAGGCTCGTTTTTAGAGATTAGTAGCGCGTTATTATAAACCCTCTCAATATGGAACCAATCGTGCCCACCTTCAGCGCCTGCAAGGGTTTCTTTTACAAACCCGATGGTTTTATTTATTATTTCTTCTGAATTCATAAAGGTATAAAAATAAAAATTCCTTTCGGTGTAGAAAGGAATTAGTTAAATATTCTAAATTATATGTTTATTTAGCTACGGCAGGCTCCACCCACTTAAATTGAAATGAGTTTTCAGGAATTTTCATGCGTTCAGATAAACGATACATTCTTGATGGCAGTTTCATTAAATAATCTCTGGCTTTTTCGGCTTCATCGGTAAGTCCTGTAACTTTATCTATTTCCCAACGCTTAATTAGTTTATCTAAAATATCAACATAATCTGTAGAGGTGTAAACGCCAATACGCTGTGCAGTATTAGAAAACTCTTCAAAAGCAGAGCTAATTTGGTTACCCGATTCTCTTAAAAAATGCGCTGGCATGGTTATTTTAAGTTTCATCATATCATGAAAGGCCATCATCATTTGGCTAGGATCTACTTTAAAAATACGCTCAACAAACTCTGAATAGGCATGGTGGTGTCTCATTTCGTCTCCAGAAATAATTTGACACATTTTAGCTAACTGCTTATTACCACTTTTTTTAGCAATTTTGGCAACACGGTTATGCGAAATATAGGTTGCCAATTCTTGGAAACTGGTATAAACAAAGTTTTTATAAGGGTCTCTGTCTGTTCCAATATCAAAACCATCAGCAATTAAATACTGGGTTGTTTTTTCAATTTCCTTCATGTTTACACGCCCAGAAAGGTATAGGTACTTGTTAAGTACATCACCATGACGATTTTCTTCACCTGTCCAATGGCGCACCCATTTGGACCATCCATTGCGTTCTATTTGTCCAACACCTTCAACATCCATTAACCACGATTCGTAAGTAGGTAAGGCTTCTTCGGTAATCATATCACCTACTAAAACCACCCAAAAATCATAGGGTAATTCTTTAGAAAGTTCTCTTATTTCACGTACTTCTTCAAAAAAAGAATCACTTTCAGAATTTGGTAAAAAATCTGTTGGTTGCCATATGGTATCAATAGGAATTAAATACTTCTGTATTAAAGATTCTACGTCTTTTTCCAAAAACTGCATTACTTCTAATCTTACATTTTTTAACGACATCTTTATGTTTTTTTAATGATTTATACTGAGTTTAATAGTCGTTTCTACGCTATTAATAAGTTCTTCTTTGTTTACAAAGGTACTAACTTTTAAAGGCTTATGCACGGTAAAAGTTATATGTGTGCCTATTCCCATGGGGAATTTGCCATATTTTAACATTTTCCAAGAATTGTTTATGGTAATTGGAACCACAAGTGCCGATGGAATTTTTTTAAATAGTACTTCTAAGCCTTTGGTTTGAAAAGGTTTAGGTTCTCCGTTTTTACTTCGGGTTCCTTCTGGGAAAATAACGGCTGAACGCTTGTTGGCTTCAATATATTCGCCAAATTTCATGAGGGCAGGTAGCGATTGTCTTGGGTTTTTTCTGTCAATTAAAGCAGCACCTCCATGTCTTAAATTATAAGAAACGCTAGGAATGCCTCTTCCTAATTCTATTTTGCTAATAAATTTAGGGTGGTGTTTGCGCATGTACCAGGTAATGGGGTATATATCGTGTAAACTTTGGTGGTTGGCAACAATTATTAAAGGTTGGTTGGTGTCTATATTATGAGGATTGCTAAACGTAAAACGCGTGCCTAATATATTAGCACAGCGCATGAGGCAAAATTGTAAAGCATCAACACTTTTTTTATGTGCCTGATAACCTAATACATTAAAACAAAACCACTGAATGGGATGAAATATGACCAGTGTTAAAAAAAAACACAGATAGTAAAGAACACTTATGGGATATGATACTAATTTTTGCATATCCCAAAAATAAACAAAAACAGGTTTTAATAAATAGGGATGCAGGTGTTATTTTCGCAATTTAAACTTGTTGGTGGTGAGGCGTAGGCGCAATCGGAAAAAACACCCCATTTTTTATTGAAATCAGACTCTTTTTTATTGTGTGACTCAACCATTTTTTCAAGTTTTTCTGTATTTATAGAAGTTGAATACACGAGATAACTCCATGGACCACCACAAGGTTTACTGCCCAAGGCAATAAATTTGCATTCAAAAGTTTCGTTACAAATTGAAGTAGCAGCCAAATCTTCAATCGCTTTTTTAGATGTATTTAAAGCTTGTTGTTCTATTTCTTGGGTTGAAGCCTCATCATCTTCACATTGAAACGCCATAAAAAGCAAGCATATTATAAATAGAAATGGGAGTAACTTTTTCATCTGTTTATTTTATTGTTAGATGAACGTTTATCTAAAAGGTTGCGTAATAAACCAAAAAACCCACGATTATATCATGGGTTAGTTTTATGTTTCAGTCTTCGATCTCCCGTCATCTATATTTTTTAGCAATACTCATTATAAGCATCGGTAAGGTTTTCTGCAATTAATTCTGCAGGTCTGCCTTCAATGTGGTGACGCTCTAACATGTGTACCAATTCGCCATCTTTAAATAAAGCCATACTTGGCGAACTTGGAGGAAATGGTACCATATAACCACGAGCAGCATCAACAGCTGCTTTATCAACACCTGCAAAAACTGTAACAATGTGGTCTGGGCGTTTTGCATTTTGTAAACTCATTCTAGCACCTGGGCGTGCATTAGCCGCCGCACAACCACAAACCGAATTAACCACAACCAATGTAGTTCCTTCTTTAGCTAAAGCAGCATCAACAGCCTCGGCAGTATGTAATTCTTCAAAACCAACTTTGGTTAAATCTTCTCGCATTGGTTTTACTAATTCTGCTGGATACATATTTTTTAAATTTTAATAATTAACAATTTTAGATTGCAAAGATACAGAAAAGTATTTAGTTAGTAGTCGCAGTTTATAATCACAGTTTACAAATGATTCTTGAAATTTTTCAAATTAACTGTCAAATCAACAACATATGCTTAGCAATACACATCAAAGTAACAAATCACAATAAAACTCAACTAACATTGGTATATTTGAGGCCTGTAAAAACAAAAAAAGATACATGAGTTTTTCAAAATGGATTGGTGCTGCATTAGGATGGTCGTTTGGTGGACCTATTGGTGCTATATTAGGATTAGCCTTAGGAAGTTTGGTTGATGGCATATCTAACGGTAATGGAAGTGCCGTTTATACAAATAACCCACAAGAACGCCCGCAAACGCAACCAGGTGATTTTGAAGTGAGTTTACTCATTTTAGCATCCATCGTAATAAAAGCCGATGGCAAACAAGACCAACGCGAACTGGATTTTGTTCGCCTTCAATTTGTGAATATGTATGGTAAAGAGCGCGCAAACCATGCTTTTAAGTTGTTTAAGGAAATAAATAAACAGCAAAATATCTCTACGAAGCAAGTGTGTTTTCAAATTAAACAGATGATGCAACATCCTTCACGCTTGCAACTCATTCATTTTTTATTTGGTATTGCTAATGCTGATGTGAAAGTAACCAATGATGAAGCGCATCAAATTTTTACCATAGCGGGGTATTTAGGTATTAGCCATAATGATTATGAAAGTATCAAAGCCATGTTTTTTAAAAGCACCGATAGTGCTTATAAAATATTGGAGATTGATAAAGCGGCGACTAACGACGAGATTAAAAAGGCCTACCGTGCCATGGCTAAAAAATACCACCCCGATAAAGTTATTCATTTAGGGGAAGAGCACCAAAAAGGTGCAGAAGAAAAATTTAAACAAGTGCAGGACGCCTATGAGCAATTGCAAAAGGAACGTTTGTTTTAAGGTTATTTTTTTATATTTATAGCTGTTAAATATAAAAGTATTGAAACACCATGATAAACATCTTCGACATTAACGAAACCAATGCGGTTATCATAAGAATTAACAGCCTAAAACCAGATGCATTGCCATTATGGGGTAAAATGAGCGTTGATAAAATGTTGGCACATTGTAATGTGGCTTACGAAATGGCATTAGAAGATGTGCATACTAAACCAACTGGGTTTAAAAAAATTATGCTAAAATTATTTGTAAAGCCTATTGTTGTAGGTAATAAACCATATAAACGAAATAGCAGAACAGCTCCAGAATTTTTAATAACCGATGAGAGAAATTTTGAATTGGAGAAAGTAAGACTCATCAACTATATTCTGAAAACAATAAGTTTGGGGGAAGATTATTTTCATAACCGTGAATCTCATTCTTTTGGAAAACTCACCAAGACACAATGGAATAACATGTTTTACAAACATTTAGATTATCATTTATCTCAATTCGGCGTATAAAAAAACCACCCAAAATAATATTGGATGGTTTTAAAATAGTTTATAAGTCAATATACTACTTGCTTATATATACTTTATCGTTACTATCTTTTGAAAAAACGTAAACAATTTTTTTGTCAGCGTTCATGTAAACTGATTTTAATTCCCAACCTTCACTTTTTGAAGCCTCTAATAGGCATTTACGTACGTCTGGATTGTAAAGATTTAAATCTGAATTGATAATAGTGTCGGCATTCACGTTTATAGATAGTAAAATCATCATTGCTGCAGCTAATAATTGTAATTTTTTCTTCATTTGGAGTCTTTTAAGGGATTATTTTAAATTTAATCGCAAGGATAAAGCATTATTTAATAAAACTTTAAAATAATAGACGATTGATGGCTATTAATCGTTGTGTTTATCGTTTTTAAAAAGATAGAGGTATAATCAATATTTTTCACAATCTATAATGTTAATAACAACAATATATAAATCCTGCTTTATGAGCACAAATAAAAGAACTTTTTAATGCAAAAATATTTTATAACATAAATTCAATCTCTTTAATTACATTAGCCGCCAAAAAAGGATTGAAAAATGGTTAAATTTGTGTTGTGTTTTTTCGTATTTATGTACCTCATTATTAACACTTCATGCGCTTCAAAACAACAGCTTATGACACTAAAACCAGAACCCGAAGAGTCTACGCCCTTGGTGTTAGAGCATGTGCCGTCGTTTATAAATGTTCCAGTTAGTGTGAAGTTAAAAGACATTGAGAACCAAATCAATGCCATTTTGAAAGGTTTGATTTATGAAGACAAAACTATTGAAGACGATAATATTGAAATAAAAGTCTGGAAACAAGCGCCTATTAGCATTCAAAACGATCGTATTTCAGCCAACGAACGCATTAAAACAGTGCTCCCTCTAAAAGCAGTTATAAAATACCGGATCGGTACACAAACCATGGGAGTTAATTTGTATAAAACCAGCGAATTTAATTTGAATGGGGTTGTGACATTAATTAGCGATATTGGGCTATCTAACTGGAAATTAAAATCTAAAACACGCATAACTAATTTAGAGTGGAAAGAAAGCCCATCTATGGTTGTTTATGGCAAAAATATACCCGTAACCTATTTGGTTAACCCTGCCATAAAAATATTTAGAGGGGATATTGAAAAGAGCATTGACGATGCTATTGAAGCATCTATGGATTTTAAACCAAATGTGCTAACTGCTATCGAAAAATTAACGGTGCCATTTAAGATGAACGACAATTACGAAAGCTGGCTTAGAATTGTACCCATTGAAATTTACAGTACCGATGCCCAATTAAAAAACGACAAAGTGCTGCTTCAAATGGGTATGAAATGTAACATGGAGACCGTAATTGGGCAACAACCCGTGTCAAAATTCGATGCTAAAAACATTGTCTTAAAGCCAGTAGCTAAAATGCCGAACCATATTACTTCAAACATTATAGGCATATCAGCTTACCAAGATGCGTCAAAAATCATGACCAAAAATTTCTCTGGTCAAGAGTTTGGTTCTGGCTCAAAAAAAGTAACGGTAAAAAAAGTGGATATTTGGCATAAAGAGGGTAAAATGGTCATTGCTTTAGATGTGCAGGGCTCTGTAAATGGGACTATGTATCTAACAGGTATGCCGCAATACGACGCTTTAAAGAAAGAAATTTATTTTAACGATTTGGATTATGTTTTAGATACCAAAAGCAAATTGTTGCGTACTGCCAATTGGTTGGCAAAAGGATTGATACTTAAAAGAATTCAAGAAAATTGTAGATACTCCATTCAATCTAATTTAGATGAAGGTAAAAAAACCATGTTAAGTTATCTTGGTAATTATTCGCCAATTCCGGGTGTTTTTGTAAATGGAAACATGGAAGATATCGATTTTCAAAAAATAGAATTAACCAACAATGCTATTTTGGCATTTTTAAAGGTTAAGGGAACCATAAGTGTTACGGTTGATGGGTTAAAATAATATTTGCTTATTTCTTTTTCATTTTTACATGAATAATTCCATCATAGCTTTTATCTGGGTATAGTTTTTTAGAGGCTTCATCTTTAAGTACGTCAACACTATCTATATCATTTGGATTTATTGATTTAATTACTTCAGAAGTAACTTGTTTCCCATCAACTAAAAACAAAATATTTTTATTATCTATATCAGAATTTTCAGAATTTGTGTCCTTGCTAGCAACTTCTGGTGTCGTTGTTATTAACATAACACCACCTTCAGCAAAATCACCATAAATACGCATTCCAACTTCTTTTTTTAAAACATCTATTTTTTTAATGTCAGATTTTACTAATTCTAGTTTGTTTTCTTTTAATTCAAAATTATATCTAAAAGGTTTTCCATCTACCACTATAATAGGCTTATTTGATGAAATTTCACCTTTTGCCTTAGACTCATTTATTTTACTAATTAAGAAATTTTTATCAGCTTTATTCTGGTCATTAAGAACATAACGACTTGTAGAACAATTATATACAAGTAATACTATTAAAAGTAATTTTACTGGTTGATTCATATGCTAAATTTTAAATATTAATTTTAAAAAAGTTAATATGGTTTTATTTGGATGATAAATTTACCGTTGTCGTAATGTATGTTATTTATAATATTTGAAGCAGAATCATAGGATACAGATTTACCATCTAAAACACCATTCTTATAATTCCATTCGTATTTAATTTCACCACTTTTGTAGTACTCCTTAGTAATACCATTTAGTTTTTCATCTAAATAAAGCCATTCATACCTAATTTCACCACTTTGATAGTATTCTAAAGAAATTCCTTCTGGCATTCCATCTAGGTAGCTAAAATCGTTTTTAAGTTCACCAGTTTTATAATAAGCTTTACCACTTGTTACTTTGTCTTCCTCATAAATCCATTCCATTTCAATTTCACCAGTATCATAAAATTGAAAAGCTTTACCACTTCTTAAATCGTTAGAATAATTAAAAGTTTGAAATAATATTTCATTTAGAGAATAAGTTTTTCTGCCTGTTAATATATTTGAATTATAAATCCATATGGATTTTGTTCCATCTGTGTTATATTCTGTTGTTTCGCCTTCTAATTTATTTAGTTTGTAATTCCAAATATATTTTAACTTACCATTTTTTGAATACTCATTTGTAATTCCATGATATTGATTTTTAAATTTTTGTATTTCAAATTTTAACTCTCCTGTATCATAATATGTTTTTTCAATAGATGTTTTTGAAGAATTACAACTAAATAATATAAAAATACAAACTAGTATAATGGATTTGTACATTATTTAATTGCGGAATAATATTTTAGATTTTTCCTTTTCAACTGTCATTTCAACAGTTCTTCCCAAAATCAAAGCCCTATTATCTTTTTCATGACCAGCAGGCATATTAAAAGCAATTGGAAAGCTGTATTCAGCCAAAGCATCTAAAATAAGTTGCTCTACAGATACACCCCAAGCAGTTGTGTTTCGCCTTACTTTAGTAATGTTACCTACCAAAACACCTTTGCAATCATCAAAATATCCTGCGCGTTTTAAGCTTTGAAGCATACGGTCTATATGGTATTCATATTCGCCAATTTCTTCAATAAATAAAATTTTTCCAGCTGTATTAATACTGGTTTTAGAACCCAACATGGTATGTAAAATAGTTAAATTACCTCCAACCAATTGCCCAGATGCAGTACCTGCTTTATTGTACTCCAATCCTTCTAAAGTATAGGTTATTTGGGTTCCAAAAAGCGCATCTTTAAAGGTGGAAATAGTTTCTTTTATAGTTTCATTGTTGTCTTGTAAACTGGTACACATCATGGCATGCAAACTCTCAAAACCTTCATTATGGACTTGGTTGTGGATAGCCGTAATATCAGAATACCCAATAACCCATTTAGGGTATTTTTTAAACTTAGAATAGTCAAGTTTATCTAAAATACGCACCGCTCCATAGCCACCTCTGGCACACCAAATGGCACTAATTTTTGGGTCGTCCATCGCTTTTTGAAAATCCTCTCTACGTTCATCATCGGTTCCAGCAAAGTGGTTATTTTGGTTAAATACGTTTTTCCCAAGCACCACATGCAAGCCCCAACTTTTAAGTAGGTTTTTAGCTTGTTCAACTTCGGTAGTTCGGTTTCTTAAAATGCCAGATGGGGCAACAATAGCAACAGTATCGCCGGTTTTTAAATAAGGTGGACGTATCAATGTAGTAGTTTTGTTAAAGGTTGTGTTTTGAGCCGATATTGTTGTATTACCGGAGAAAAAAATAGCACAAAGTAGGATTGTAATTAATGAGATTCTAGACATAATGTAAATGTACATTTTTTTTCTAAATCGCAGTCAAATTGTGTACTTTTGCGGCTTATAAAAGTTATATGTTTTTTGTCTCCTCGAGCATTATTGAAATCAAAATATATTTTGATTGAAGATACGAACGCAGTTCTTGAGAGGTTTTAAAGCACGAATATTAAATTAGGTCTCGACTGCGCTCGACCTGACAATAGTTAAAAAAAGATGAATAAACCAAAAAGATACACCATAACCTCTGCATTACCTTATACCAATGGGCCTATTCACATTGGGCATTTAGCAGGTGTTTATGTGCCAGCTGATATTTATGCACGCTATTTGCGTTTAACAGGGAACGATGTGGTTTTTATTGGAGGTAGCGACGAACATGGTGTGCCTATTACTATAAAAGCAAAAAACGAGGGTGTTTCTCCGCAAGATGTGGTAGATAAATACCATGCTATTATTAAGCAATCGTTTGAGGAATTTGGTATTTCGTTTGACAATTACTCACGTACTTCGGCTAAAATTCATCATGAAACGGCTTCGGAATTTTTTAAAACTTTATATGATAAAGGCGATTTTATTGAAGAAACTACCGAACAATTATACGACAAAAAAGCTAATCAGTTTTTGGCGGATAGATTTGTTACAGGAACTTGTCCTAAATGTGGCAATGAAGAAGCTTATGGCGACCAATGTGAAAAATGTGGAGTAAGTTTAAGTGCTACGGATTTAATTAACCCAAAATCGGCGTTAACAGGAAATGTGCCTACTTTAAAAGAAACCAAACACTGGTTTTTGCCTTTAGATAAGCACGAAGCTTTTTTACGTGAATGGATTTTAGAAGGTCATAAGAAAGATTGGAAACCGAATGTTTATGGACAAGTAAAATCTTGGATAGACGATGGTTTGCGCCCTCGAGCAGTAACCCGTGATTTAGATTGGGGTATACCAGTGCCGGTTAAAGGTGGTGAAGGTAAAGTACTATATGTGTGGTTTGATGCGCCAATTGGTTATATTTCATCAACGAAAGAATGGGCGCAGCGTGAAGGAAAAGATTGGGAACCTTATTGGAAAAGCGACGATACCAAATTAGTTCATTTCATAGGAAAAGATAATATTGTATTCCACTGCATTATTTTCCCTGCGATGTTAAAAGCGGAAGGCTCTTATATTTTACCAGATAATGTGCCAGCAAACGAATTTTTAAATTTAGAAGGCAATAAGTTGTCAACTTCAAAAAATTGGGCGGTTTGGTTACCAGAATACTTGAAAGAATTTCCAAATCAGCAAGATGTGTTGCGTTACGCATTAACAGCCAACGCACCCGAAACTAAGGATAATGATTTTACTTGGAAAGATTTTCAAGCAAGAAATAATAACGAATTGGTTGCTATTTTTGGTAATTTCATAAATCGTGTTGTAGTATTAACTCATAAATTTTATGAAGGAATTGTTCCTGCTCCCAATGCTTTTTCTCAAGTAGATGAAGAAACATTGGCAGCAATTAAAGCATATCCAGAAGTTATTTCAAGTTCTATTGAGCGCTATCGATTTAGAGAAGCTCAACAAGAATTAATGAATCTTGCACGTCTTGGAAACAAATATTTAGCTGATGAAGAACCTTGGAAAGTGGTAAAATATGATGAACCACGTACCCAAACCATTATGTATGTGGCGTTACAAATAGCTTCAGCTTTGGCAACATTAACCGAACCGTTTTTGCCGTTTACTTCAACAAAGCTTAAAGGTATTCTTAATTTGAAACCGAAACAAAATAATGGAAACGCTAGTCATGCCGAGCTTGTCGAAGCATCTCAGTGGTGTGATGTTTCAATTAAAAAAGTATTGCTTCCAATTGGTCATCAAATTGTAAAAGCCGAATTATTATTTTCTAAAATTGAAGATGAAACCATTCAATTTCAGTTAGATAAGTTGAAAGCCAGTAAAAAAGCAAACGAAGCTGCTAATAAAGTAGTAGAACCACTAAAAGACACGATTACTTTTGATGATTTTACCAAATTAGACATTCGTGTTGGGACTATTTTAGAAGCCGAAAAAATGCCAAAAGCGAAGAAGTTATTGGTTTTAAAAGTGGATACAGGTATTGATGTACGCACCATAGTTTCTGGCATAGCTGAAAGTTTTACGCCAGAAGAAGTTGTTGGTAAACGTGTAACCGTTTTAGCCAATCTTGCTCCTAGAGATTTACGAGGGGTTGAAAGTCAAGGCATGATATTAATGACCGAAACTGCGGAAGGAAAATTAGTGTTTGTAAATCCTGATGATGCAACTGTTCCAAATGGATTGCAGATAAGTTAGTTATTTCTTAACTTTACAAAAAACCTAAAATTATGTTATCAAAAAATATAGAAAAAACACTTAACGGTCAGATTAAAATAGAGGCGGAATCGTCTCAAATTTATTTAGCAATGGCATGTTGGGCAGAAGTAAAAGGTTTAGAAGGTGTTGCGGGTTTTATGTACAAGCAATCTCAAGAAGAACGCGATCACATGTTAAAATTGGTAAAATATGTTAACGAACGTGGTGGGCATGCACAGGTTTCAGCACTTGCAGCACCAAACGTAACCTTCAAATCGTTTAAAGAAATGTTTGAAGAACTTTATAAGCACGAAGTTTTTGTTTCAGACAGCATAAACGAATTAGTACATATAAGTCTACAGGAAAAGGATTATTCAACGCATAACTTTTTACAATGGTATGTTGCTGAACAAATAGAAGAAGAAGCTATGGCGCGTACTATTTTAGATAAGATAAACTTGATTGGCGACGATAAAGGTGGCTTGTATTTGTTTGACAGAGACATTGTTAACTTAACAGTAAATTCAGCATCAACTACAAGTTCTCAATAATTTTAACAATTAATTTTATTTAGATTCAATAAAAATAATTATTTTTGCCCGGTCATTTATTTATAAACAAGTCTCTTGGGTAAGAAGAAACAAAAAAAGGCGCTTAAAAAACTTGAAAAGGCTGGAATTAAACTTCCAAGTAAAGTAAAAAGTAGCTGTTGTGAAAAATATAAGAAAAGTGAAAATAAGCGCTGTGGTAAATGTCCTTGCTTCGATTTGCTTAAAAAAGTGGCTTAGTTTCCTTAAGAAAAACCTCAATCTTAACAATTTTATAAAAGCAGATTTCATTTCAAAAATGGTCTGCTTTTTGCTTTTTTCAAAAAAATTAATTAAAAAAAATAATGAAATCATTTGTCTTAGATGTTTTTACAATACTTGTGCTATTTAGAAGTTGTAATACTTCTAAAAAAATGACCCATAAAAATTCTAATGACCAATCACCCGAAATGAATATAACAAAAGAACCTGTTTCCATCGAAAATACTAAATGGAAATTAGTAACACTGATGGCGAATGATGTTAGGGGTGAAAACGCATTCGTCACATTTTCTTCTAAAGATAATGAGGTTTTTGGGAAAGGGAGATGTAATAAATTTAATGGGATTTACCAACTTAAAGAAGGCTACCAAATAAAACTGTCTAAAATGGCAACCACTTTAATGGCATGTGCTGATATGGAAGTTGAAAGCCAATTTATGGAAGTTTTAGAGAACGTAGACAACTATTCGCTTAACGGAAATACCATGACTTTAAATAAAGCAAGAATGGTACCTTTGGCTATTTTTGAAGCAGTCGAAATAGATTAAGATTTAATTTTTTTTATGGTGAAACTAGCTAAGTAGTTAAGAGGTTTATTGAAACAGGTTCCCTAATCTACAAGCTACGATAAATGGTAATTTTATAATCAAAATTGATAATTTTATAATAAAAATATAAAAATAGAGTTGCACCTTTGTATTGTTATTAAATTTAAAATTTATGAAAAAGTTAATTATATTGTTCGTTGCAGTAAGTTTGTTAAGTTGCGGAGCTTCTAAAACCGTAAGGATTTCAAAAAAGGTTATTAAAGGCGATTGGGTATTAAACTCAATTACATATAATAAGTCAGGAACTTTTAACACCACCTTGCTTAACGATGCTTCTAAAGCTTGTTTTGAAGGGAGTACATGGCAATTCATTCCTAATAACAACACAGGGGTTTATACTATTAATGATGCTAGTTGTGCTACAGGAGAAAGACATTTTGTATTCACTATTCAAGAAGTAGACGCTGAAACAGGTTTGTATGATTTTTTGCTTAAGCCTACCAACGAAAAACAAAAATCGGATACCAATCAAGGATTCAGATTAAAACTTTCTGCACTTTCAGATACTGCCATGCAGTGGCAACAAACCGTAAATGTAAGCGGTAGCTCACTTACTATAAATATGAATTTTTCTAAGTACTAAAATTAATCAAATGAAAACAATTATAAATAAAACAGGAATTTTACTTTTTACAGTCGTTTTAACTTTAAGTTTAACCAACTGTAAAGCAGTTCAAAATGCAAATAACAAACAAAAAGGAGCGGTAATTGGAGCTACAGGCGGAGCTATTTTAGGAGCCATTATCGGTAATAATGTAGGCAAAGGTGGTAATGGTGAATTAGGTGCTGTTATTGGCGGTGTTGTTGGGGGTACTGCAGGAGTACTTATTGGTAATAAAATGGATAAACAGGCTCAAAAAATTGAAGAAGAAATACCTGGTGCACAAGTAGAGCGTGTTGATGATGGTATTGTAGTAACTTTTGATGAAGGCAGTGGCGTGTATTTTGATACTGCCAAATACAATATTAATACAGCATCACAAACCACTTTGAATAAGCTAATTGCAGTTTTTAAAGAGTATCCAGATACTAATTTGCTTGTTGTAGGGCACACCGATAGCCAAGGAGCTGAGGATTATAACATGACGCTTTCTAAAAATAGAGCTTATGCAGTAACCAATTATTTAACCCAAAAAGGTATTTCTAGCGGAAGACTTACAACCAATTGGTTTGGTGAAACTCAACCAATTCACGACAATGCTACAGCAGCAGGACGTGCTAAAAACAGACGTGTAAACGTAGCTATTTTGCCAAATGAGAAAATGATTCAAGACGCAAAAAATCAAGCAGGAAATTAATTATTTATCTATATAAATTTGTGTAAATCTCGTTTTCAATGTTAATTTGAAAACGAGATTTTTCATTTAATATAAACTAACTTAATGAATCCATTATTAAATTACATAGTTTCCCACACCCAACTTTCTGAAGTTTCTATTAAAAACACGGTTGAATTATTAAATGAAGACTGCACCATTCCGTTCATTTCTCGTTATAGAAAAGAGCGTACAGGTAATTTAGATGAAGTTCAAATAGGCGATATTGTAAAATTTAAAGAACAATTTGAAGCTTTAGAAAAACGAAAAACGGCTATTTTAAAAGCTTTGGAAGACCAAGACGTTTTAACTCCAGAATTAAAACAAAAAATGGAGACGACCCAAGACTTAACAACTCTTGAAGATTTATACCTACCATTTAAGAAAAGCCGAAAAACTAAAGCCGAAGTTGCCAGACAAAATGGTTTGGAACCATTGGCAAAAATTATAATGAGTCAAAATGTAAACAATATAGAATCGGTAGCATATAAATATGCACAAGGTGAAGTAAAGTCGGTTGAAGATGCCTTAGAAGGCGCACGCCACATCATTTCGGAATGGATAAATGAGCGTACCGATATTCGGAACAACCTCCGCCAGCAATTGGAACGTTTTGCAATGATTTCCACGAAAGTGGTAAAATCAAAACAAGACGATGAAAACGCCCAAAAATTTAGAGACTATTTTGAATGGGAAGAGTCTTTAAGTCGCATTCCTTCTCATAGATTGCTTGCCATTTTAAGAGGTGAAAGCGAAGGGTTTATAAAATTTAAAATTGATATTGATGATAACAAAGCAATAATGAAAATTGAAGACAGAATTATTCGTTCAAACAATGAGTGTTCAGAACAAATTCAATTAGCTGTTCAGGATGCTTATAAACGCTTGTTGCTACCATCATTAAGTAACGAAGCGTTGCAAAATACAAAAGCAAAAGCCGATAAAGCTGCGATTTCAGTATTTGCAAAAAATTTAAAACAGTTGCTTTTAGGCTCACCTTTAGGAGAAAAACGGGTACTCGCTATCGATCCTGGTTTTAGAACCGGTTGTAAAATTGTGTGTCTAGATGCGCAAGGTGGTTTGTTATATAATGAAACCATCTATCCACATCCACCAAAAAGCGATACAATTGGCGCGATGAAAAAAATAAGTTCGTTAACTGAAGCATATCAAATTGAAGCGATTGCTATTGGAAACGGCACAGCATCAAGAGAAACCGAAGCTGTTATTAGAAGAATTCATTTTAAAAACAATGTGCAAGTATTTGTGGTGAGCGAAGCCGGTGCTAGTATTTATTCGGCATCAAAAATTGCACGCGATGAATTTCCTAATTACGATGTAACTGTGCGCGGTTCGGTGTCTATTGGTAGAAGGCTGCAAGACCCCTTGGCAGAATTGGTAAAAATTGATGCCAAATCTATTGGTGTAGGGCAGTATCAACACGACGTGGATCAAACCAAACTTAAAAAAGAATTGGATGTGGTGGTTGAAAGTTGTGTAAATGCCGTTGGTGTAAACCTGAATACAGCTAGTACAAGCTTGTTAAGCTATGTGTCTGGTATTGGACCAAAACTAGCAGAAAATATTGTAGCTTTCCGTGATGAAAATGGAGCATTTACTTTTAGAAGCGATATTAAAAAAGTGCCACGGTTAGGAGGAAAAGCTTTTGAGCAAGGAGCGGGTTTTCTAAGAATTAAAGACCCTATAAATCCCTTAGACGATTCTGCAGTGCATCCTGAAAGTTACACCATTGTTGAAAAAATGGCGAAAGACTTAAGCAAGCATGTGTCCGATTTAATTGGAAACAAAGACCAACTTCAAAAAATAGATTTAAAAAAATATTGTACCGATTCGGTGGGTTTGCCTACACTTCAAGACATTGTAAGCGAATTGGAAAAGCCGGGTTTAGATATTCGAGAGCAAGCAAAAGTATTTACTTTTAATCAAAATATAAAAACCATTAACGATTTGCACGAAGGGCAATTACTTCCTGGGATTGTAAACAACATTACCAATTTTGGTTGTTTTGTTGATGTTGGAATTAAGGAAAGTGGATTGATACATGTATCTAATTTGTCCGATTCTTTTGTTTCAGATGTGAATGAGCATGTAAGCCTTCACCAGCAAATTATAGTAAAAGTATTGGAGGTTGATATTCCGCGAAAGCGTATTCAATTGAAGTTGCATAAATAAATTAATCAAACCTCATTACTTATAAGATAACTTGTGTAAATTATAAATGTGATTAACAAAATGGCTGCTTCCCATCTATCAAGTTTTTTTATTTTTCCGGTAAACATAGCTATAAATAAAAAAATTGTGCCAGCTATTAATAAATATAAATCTGTATTAAAAGCCTTAGAATATTGAATTGGTCTAACAAAAGCACTCATTGAGAGAATTAAAAAAATATTGAATATGTTAGAGCCAATTATATTTCCTATGGCAATATCACTGTTCTTTTTTACGGCAGCTACTACTGAAGTTATTAATTCTGGTAAAGATGTGCCTGCAGCTATAATGGTTAATCCAATAACTTTTTCGCTTATACCTAAATTTGTGGCAATGCTAATAGCGTTATCTACAACCAATTTGCCACCTAATACAAGACCCGTGAGACCGACTAAAATAAATGCCCAAATTTTTAATGTTGAAATTTCTTGAACGTATTTAGTTTGCTCTTCAGGTTTTACTTTGCTCAATTGCATGTATATATAAGCAAGAAATCCAATAAATAGGGAAAATAACACGAAACCATCCCATCTGGTAATTTTAAGGCTTTCACTTAAAAAGAAATCATTAGATAGAATAAGTAATATACATGTGCCAAAAAGCGAAATGGGAATTTCTTTCCATACAGTTGAAGATTGCACTGTAATGGGAAAGATAAAGCCTACAAGCCCTAAAATCATAAATAAATTGAAATTATTGCTTCCAATAATGTTACCCAAAACTATATCAGAATGATTTTCATAAGAAGCCACTGAATTCACTATAAGCTCTGGAGCCGAAGTGCCAAAAGCAACAATCGTTAATCCGATGGCTAAATCTGGAATATTGTTCCTTTTGGCAAGAATAGATGCTCCATTTACTAGCCAATCAGCTCCCTTAATTAAGAGTACAAAACCTAGTAGCACAAAAAAAGCAGAGAAAAGCATGTTAATAAGACTTATAGGTTACACGTGATTTTTCAAAATTATAAAACTTGTAGACTTTTTATTTACTAATGGATGAGTCGTTTAAAATAAAAATTGTCATGCTTAACAAGAAAAACTTAAGAAGCTATTTTCAACGCCTGCTGTACTGAGATAGCATTAACAATTAGTTTGTGCCATTTTTCAATACGTTGTAATTCAAAATCTTCGGTTAAATCATCATCAATATTAAAAAAGGCAATAATTAGGTTGGGTCGAGCCGATGACTTGTAAACAAATTCCAAATCTAAACTTTTTAAGAACAGCGATTTATTCGCACCATTATTATGGTTTTTAATAATACTGCACTGTTTAATTTCGTTTAAGTTAATATCGCTAACAACACTGGGTTTCTCTGAGCTAAATTTTATGTATGTTAAAATTGTATTGTTATTAGTAATGCCAATGAAATTTTTGCGCCAAATCTCTTGAGGGTCGTAAACCAATCCTTTGCTTTTTATTAAAGCATTGGCTTGTTTTTTTATGCTAACGGTATTTTTTACGCCATTATAAATAAATAGCATAAATGGAACGAATACGCTTAAAACCAAAAGCGTAGAAATAATTATTAATGAAGTTTTCATCTTGTATGTTTTTTTAATTAATTTTTTCTGAATAGATAAACTCACCATTAAGCTTTTTTAATGGCTGTTTTAGTTAAATACAATAAAAAAATTAATAGCTACAAGAATGAATGAAATGGATAAATAATACTTCGTGTGGTTAAATTTAAATCTAGAAAATCGCAAACCTTTAAATAGTGTAAATCACTTTCATAAACCGTTTCATTTAAAAAGTTTTTAGCGTAAAAATGATTTGGTTTGGTTGGCTCTTTTTCCTTGTCAAAACGAACTAATTCTTGAAAAGAATTATCGGTAGTGATGGCTAGGGCATTGAAAGAGTGATCAATTTTAACCTCATGTGTAGGCGTAATTTTTTTTAAAGCTAAATCACCTTCCGGTTTGGAAAGAAACAAGGTGAATAAACTTAACGCAAGCGTTAAAAGCAAACTGTTAAACTTTAGCATTTTAATTAAAATTACAAAGTGTAAATGTATAAATAAAGCCTGTTAAAAAACAATAAATTTTAAAAACAAAAAATGCGAACCTTTTAGCTCGCATTTTATATGGAAAAACAAGTGTGAATCACTTGTTCATGTTTTTCATTTCTTCAATAAAAGTGTCTAAATCAACACCATTACTTACCAAAGTTAAAGCTTTATCAACAACGTATTTTACATTTTCAGGATGAAACCCTAAACCAATACTAATTTTTCTAAGTAAAATTTCTTCATTATCGCCTTTAATATGGTCTACATAAACCATACGGGCCAAATCATACAAACGTTCCAAACGTCTTTCGTAATCGTGTGGCGGGTTAATAGGATGCGATTTATAATCTTGTAAAATTATTTTATAATCTCCTTCACTAATATCTAAATTACGAGCTAATCGGTCTAAAAAAGCTTTTTCTTCCTCTGAAATAACACCATCATCCATCGCTACACGTACAATAGCTGCAAAATGATCTTCATTACGCTTTTTAAATCCACTATCAAATAAATCTGAAAACGACATATCTTTTTTGTTTTAAGTGTGCAAACCTACATATTTTTTTCGTTTTTTTTATACTTGACAAAGTGAAAAAAACATTAAAATAATTCCTTTTATCTAAGTTAGTCAATAAAAATCATTTTTAAAAATCTATTAAAACCCTTTTTTGTGCATTCCCCCTTAGGCGTGGTCACGCTTTCCATTTCAATCTTTTTAAAATGTGGCATTTTCAATATGCAGGGTGTGCAATAATTAAAATGCACCAAAAACCCAAGGTAAAAGAGTCTGTATTTTAAAAAGGATTTCCATTGCAATCGCTAATGCAAATACCGAACAGGGCATCAACCAATAAGTTAATAAAAAAAAACATTGACGAATTTAAGGTAAATCATTTCAAAAATAATTCTAAACAGTATCTTTGCACTTTTAAAAACCCTATTATTAGGTGAGTAAAATGATCCTTTCTCAAACCTACACACAGACTTTGCAAACGCAAAATCTGAAAAATGCTATTGCCCAAACCAAGAGTAGAACATATTTAAAAGGACTTACGGGTTCCTCATTTTCATTTGTAATATCGAGTATTTTTAATCAAAATGAATTACCTTTTTTACTCGTTTTTAACGACAAAGAAGAAGCTGCTTTTTATTTAAACGATTTAGAACAACTTTGTAGCGATAAAGATGTGTTGTTTTACCCAGGTAGTTACCGCAGGCCTTACCAAATTGAGGAAACCGATAACGCCAATGTGTTATTGCGATCCGAGGTTTTAAACCGTATCAATTCCCGAAAAAAACCAGCCATCATTGTTACGTATCCCGATGCACTTTTTGAGCAAGTAGTTACCAGAAAAGAGCTGGAACGAAACACCTTAAAAGTATCAATAAACGATAAACTATCTATCGATTTTGTAAACGAAGTACTGTTCGAATACCAATTCAAACGTGTTGATTTTGTAACCGAACCTGGTGAATTTTCAGTACGCGGTGGTATCGTAGATGTATTTTCGTTTTCAAACGATGAGCCTTATCGTATCGAGTTTTTTGGAGATGAGGTTGATAGTATTAGAACGTTTGATGTGGAAACACAACTTTCCATAGAGCAAATCAAAAAAATTAACATCATCCCCAATGTTGCTAATAAATTGCTGCAAGATAGCAGACAAAGTTTTTTGCAATACATGGCGCAAAAAACGGTAGTGTGTTTTAAAAATGTCGATTTGTTTTTTGCAAGAATAGACGATTTCTATGCAAAAGCTGAAGACGCTTTTAAAATTTTATCCTCAGAAATTAAACATGCACAACCCGAAGAATTATTCTGTAATTCAACCCAATTAAAAAGGCAATTATTAGATTTTTCAATTGTTGAATTTGGAAGTTCTGCTGTCATGTCGAGCGCAGTTGAGACATTGCATGTTATTGAATTTCATACCACCCCACAACCATCTTTTAACAAACAATTCGATTTGTTAATTGAAGATTTAAATACCAATTACGATAAAGGATATACCAATTATATAGCCTGCGTTAGTGAACAGCAAGCTAAACGATTTCACGATATTTTTGATGATTCGCATCTAGAAGTGAAGCCTTATAAAACCATTGTGCTTTCCTTACATCAAGGGTTTATAGACCACGACAACCAAATTGTTTGCTATACCGACCACCAAATTTTTGAACGTTACCATAAGTTTCATGTGAAAAATGGCTATGCAAAAAAGCAAGCCATCACTTTAAAAGAGCTTACCAATTTAGATATTGGTGATTATGTTACGCATATCGACCATGGTATTGGGCGTTTTGGCGGACTTCAAAAAATTGATGTTGAAGGTAAAAAACAAGAAGCCATTAAATTGGTTTATGGTGAGCGCGATGTGCTGTATTTAAGCATTCATTCCCTTCATAAAATCACCAAGTTTAATGGTAAAGACGGTAAGCCACCAAAAATTTACAAACTTGGTAGTACCGCATGGAAAACCCTTAAAGAGAAAACAAAAACTAGGGTTAAACATATTGCTTTTAATCTTATAAAACTTTACGCTAAACGTAAAACAGAAAAAGGCTATCAATACAACCCCGATAGCTATATGCAACACGAGTTGGAAGCCTCTTTTATTTATGAAGATACACCCGACCAAAGTACCGCAACTGCCGATATTAAAGCCGATATGGAAAGTGAACGCCCCATGGATAGACTCGTTTGTGGTGACGTAGGTTTTGGTAAAACGGAGGTTGCTATTCGAGCTGCATTTAAAGCGGTAGATAATGGTAAACAGGTCGCCGTTTTAGTGCCAACTACGATTTTGGCATATCAACATTCCAGAACCTTCGCTGAACGTTTAAAAGATTTCCCGGTAACGGTAGATTATGTAAATCGCTTTAGAACCGCCACAGAAAAACGTGAAACCCTCGAAAATTTAGAAAACGGTAAAGTCGATATTATTATTGGTACGCATCAATTGGTAAATAAATCTGTAAAATTTAAAGATTTAGGTTTGCTTATTGTAGATGAGGAGCAAAAATTCGGTGTCGCAGTAAAAGAGAAACTGAAAACTTTAAAAGATAATGTGGATGTGTTGACTTTAACGGCAACGCCCATACCCAGAACACTTCAGTTTAGCTTGATGGCGGCGCGCGATTTATCGGTTATTACCACACCACCACCAAACCGCTACCCTATTGAAAGTCATGTCATTCGTTTTAGTGAAGAAACCATTCGTGATGCAGTAAGTTATGAAATTGAACGTGGCGGACAAATTTTCTTCATTCATAATCGTATTGAAAACATTAAAGAAGTTGCAGGTTTAATTCAGCGTTTGGTGCCCGATGCCAAAGTTGGTGTTGGACACGGGCAATTGGATGGTAAAAAGTTAGAAGAACTCATGCTGTCTTTTATGAATGGTGCTTTTGATGTATTGGTTAGTACCACCATTGTTGAAAGTGGCTTGGACGTACCCAATGCCAACACCATTTTTATTAACAACGCCAATAATTTTGGATTGAGTGATTTGCATCAAATGCGTGGTCGTGTTGGGCGAAGCAATAAAAAGGCATTTTGTTATTTCATCACCCCAGAATATTCGGCAATGACCGATGATGCCCGAAAACGTATCACCGCTCTAGAACAGTTTACAGAATTAGGTAGTGGTTTTAATATCGCAATGAAAGATTTAGAAATTCGTGGTGCTGGCGATTTATTAGGGGGTGAACAAAGTGGTTTTATAAATGAAATTGGTTTCGATACCTATCAAAAAATATTAAATGAAGCCATTGAAGAACTTAAAGAAAACGAGTTTAAAGATTTATATGAAGACAATGCTATTGAAAAAGTATATGTAAAAGACGTTACCATTGATTCGGATTTTGAATTGCTATTTCCAGATGATTACGTAAATAACATTGCAGAACGTTTAAGTTTATATACAAAACTTAATGACGTAAAAACCGAAGCAGAATTACAAAAGTTTGAAGCAGAATTAATAGACCGTTTTGGAGAATTACCAAAACAAGTAGCCGATTTACTTAATAGTGTTCAAATAAAATGGATTGCTACTAAAGCAGGGTTTGAGAAAATAGTAATGAAGCAAGGGAAACTAATCGGATATTTTATAAATGACCAACAAAGTAGTTTTTACCAAAGTAGTAACTTTACACGTGTATTACAGTTTGTGCAATCAAACTCAAATACCTGTAAAATGAAAGAGAAACAAACCCGAAACGGGTTGCGTCTCATGCTAACTTTTGAAAATATTAAATCAGTAAAACAAGCCTTAAATGTATTACAACCTATCATGGTGTAATTATTGTGTTTAAATAAATGAAACCTCAAAGCTTTGAATCTTTGAAGCTCTGAAACCTTGAAACTTAAAAAATCATGTTATTTAGAATTGTTGCTTTATTAATACTATTGCCTAATATACTTTTAGCACAACATGCTATAAAAGGTGTGTTCTCTCCAGCAAAAGATTATAAGGTAGTTTTATTATATAAGGTAACACCAACCGTATCTGAATATATTGCTAATGCCGAAGTTCAAAAAGACGGGAGTTTTCTGTTTCAATTAGACGCTTCAGCTACAACGGGTATATACCGGGTGGTTTATGCGGTTCCTCAAGAAGACTTTAATTTTGATGTTATTTATAACGGAAAAGAAGATGTTGCGCTTACTTTTAATACTGAAACTGGTATTTTGTTTAAGTCTTCCGTTGAAAATAAATTATTGGCATCTTATACAAGTAGCATGTCTGCTATAACCCAAAGTATCAGTAATTATTTTAGAGAAAACAGGAAAGACACTTTGGCGTTAAAAACTATTTTTAGAACACAACGAGAAGCGCAAATTCGTTACGAAAAACAGGCTGAAAATACTATTGCATTACATTTTATAAAAGCTAATAAACCTTATATACCTAAAAAGTATGAAGATGTTAAAACCTATGCTAAGAATTTAAAAACCCATTATTTTGACAACATAGATTTTAATAATAAAACACTGCAAAGCTCTAGTTTTTTACAGGAACGCATGCTTAATTATGTGTTTGGTATATCGGCTGAGGGTAAAGACAATATTGCCAATTACAAAAACAATATTGATGTGTTTTGGCATGTTATAAAAACTATCCCAGCTAGCATTAAGCGTATTTTACTGGTTGATTTGTGGCAAGAAATGGTAGATTTAAAATTAGAGCCCGTTGCAAATCATATTTCAAAAAACTATTTATTAGAGATTGCAAAGCTTTTAAAAGACAATGAACTTGTTGATGCTTTAACACGTTACAGTAACCTATCTGTTGGGCATAAAGCACCCAATTTTTCTATTGTTACTGGAAAAGACGGCCAGAAAACAACCAAAAAGTTAAGTGAATTAAATAGTGCAGAAAAGTATATCCTTGTTTTTTGGAGCAGTACCTGTTCGCACTGCCTTGATGAAATTCCACAGTTACAAAAATTTATTAAATCGCGTTTTAAAGATAAACTTAAAGTTATCGCCATCGCCTTAGAAGACGACAATAAAGCATGGAAAGAAAAAATTAAAAGCTATCCAGAATTTATTCATGTACTTGGTTTGGGTAAATGGGATAATAAAATTGGAAATGATTATGGTGTAACAGAAACACCAACCTATTTTGTAATTGATAAGAACAAAATTATTCTTGAGAAACCGGATGGTTTTGAAGGATTAAAGTCAGTTTTAAGTAAATAGTGCCACCGTCATATTGCCCCGTTGTTTTTAAACTTCTTTTCATTCTATTTCTGCTTTACTCATTATTTCTTATTTTAAATTAATGTATTCGCTAATCTTCGATTTAGCTGGAATTAAAAATGATAAAAAGCATTTTCTAAATGTTCAATATTAAATGCTTTTCCTTCTTTTACAATCGCAATAATATCAAAACGTACTTCAACATTTAATCCGTTTACAGTTACATATTCATCAACCGCTTTTACCAAACGCTGTATTTGCCCGGGTTTTACAAAATCTTGAGGGTTTCCAAAATCGACATTTGAGCGGGTTTTTACTTCTACAATGGCTAAAATAGTGTCTTTTTGGGCAATGATGTCAACCTCAGCTTTCTCAAAGCGGTAGTTGCGCTCTATAATTTCGTAGTTGTTTTTCAACAGAAAATCGACTGCTAATTGTTCGCCTTTTTTACCAAGTTCGTTGTGTTGTGCCATAGTTTTTCTTCCTGTGAATATTGGAATACTTTATTAAAAACTAAAGTACATAAAATATAGCGTATTTTTGTTTTTAGTCTTGTCTAAAAATATATTTACTTTTAAGTAAAATTTATTATATTTGTAGTCTAAAGCTATAGTATGACCACATTATCTGAAGAAAATTATTTAAAAGCCATTTATCATTTGGGTAGGCAAGGTGAAGAAGCTGTAAGCACGAATGCTATAGCTGAAAAGATTGAATCTAAGGCATCTTCTGTTACCGATATGGTAAAAAAATTAGCTGATAAAAGTTTGGCTCATTATGTTAAATATCAAGGAGTAAGTTTAACTAACAACGGGCGTTTGGCAGCAGCTTTGGTAGTTAGGAAACACCGTCTTTGGGAAGTGTTTCTAGTAGAAAAACTCAATTTTTCTTGGGATGAAGTGCATGATGTGGCAGAACAGTTAGAGCACATTAAATCTTTAAAATTGGTAAACGAATTGGATGCTTTTTTAGGATTTCCAACTCACGACCCTCATGGAGACCCCATTCCTGATAAAGACGGTAATTATGCCCCTATCAAAAGTGTTAATGTGCTAGAAATGGAAACTGGAAGTGAAGGGGTTTTAACTCTTGTTAAAGACTCATCGGATGTGTTTTTAAAATATTTAAACAAAAACAATTTGGCTTTGGGTGATGTCATCAAAATCTTAGAGTTTGAACCTTTTGATGATTCGGTAACCATTCAAACTAAAAACAAGCAAATTATCATTTCAAAAGAAGTTGCCAAAAATTTATACTTAAATCAATAAAATGAATTACAACCCTACATACGCACTTGTTTTGTTTTTTATAACAGTTGGTATTTTATATGTGTTGTTTAGGCCTATTAAAGGTTGGTTTTGGATTATAAAAAACAACTTTAAAAGCAACGAAAAAGTAGTTATTGAAGACATTTTAAAACAATTGTATCACTTTGAAAACTCTGGTAATAAAGTGGATACAAAAACATTGGTTCAAGTGCTAAAATTCAATAACAATCAAATTATTGAAGTCCTAAAAAAAATGACCATTAATGATTTAATATATTTTGAATCGGATGTTTTAAAATTAACCAATGCAGGCAGAGATTATGCACTTCGAATAGTACGTATTCATAGGCTTTGGGAGCGTTATTTAGCTGATAAAACAGGATTTAGTAAAGAAGAATGGCATGATAGAGCTGAAATGATGGAACATAAATTAAGTCATGATGAAACCAATACTTTGGCGGCCCATTTAGGAAACCCAAAGTTTGATCCACATGGCGATCCTATCCCAACAAAAACGGGTAAAATGGCAAAAGTTAATGGGGTTGAATTACCCTTATTGCCCGTAAATACTATTGGAAGAATTACACATATTGAAGATGAACCGGAAATTATTTATAAGCAGATTTTGGCTGAAAATATTCATATAGGATCGCTTATACGTATCATTGAAAATAATTCAACCCGGATCGTTTTTCAATCGGAGGGAGAGGAGTTTGTACTGGCGCCCATAGTAGCTGCAAATTTAACCGTAGCACCTTTTGAAAAAGAAATAGTTATGGAAGATAATATTGCCAGGTTATCAAATTTAAAAGAAGCTGAAACAGCTAAAATAATAGGTATTTCAAAAGAAAGTAGGGGAGAAAGCAGACGGCGCTTGTTGGATTTAGGTTTTGTAAAAGGAGCCAATATAAAAATAGATTTAACGAATCCGTTAGGAGAACCGAACGCTTATTTAATTAAGGGAACTTCAATTGCCTTACGAAAAGACCAAGCGGCAAAAATTCTTATTAAAAAAGATTAAATATGGAATGAGCTATTGTAATTCTTGAAATTAACGAAGATGATTAATTGCGAATTGCATTTGACAAATGAAAAAATAAATATAACCAGATGAAAACTGAAGTAAAAAGTGCTTGCGAAACCTGTGCTCATTTTAATGCAGATGGTTTAAAAAAACTAGGGATAAATACCAAAAATGTAGATTTTGTGGTGGCATTGGCTGGTAATCCGAATACAGGAAAAAGTACCGTTTTTAATGCATTGACAGGACTGCGTCAACATACAGGTAATTGGCCAGGAAAAACGGTTACAAGAGCCGAAGGCGGTTTTGAATATAACAGTCAAAAGTTCAAATTGGTAGATTTACCAGGCACATATTCATTACTTTCTACATCCGATGATGAAGCAGCAGCAAGAGATTTTATCCTTTTTGGAAAACCCGACGTTACTGTTATAGTTGCCGATGCGAATCGATTGGAACGTAACTTAAATTTGGTACTTCAAATTTTAGAAATTACAGACAGAGCTGTACTATGTTTGAATTTAATGGATGAAGCTAAAAGAAATCATATTACTATTGATGAAAGAACTTTGTCGCGTGATTTGGGTATTCCTGTGGTTGGCACAAGTGCCAGATTTGGCAAAGGTATCCCAGAGTTAATACATACGATTAGTGAAATTGCCAATGGGAATATTGTTTGTAAACCACACCGTATTAAAAATGTACCAAGTAATATTGAAAATGCTGTTAAAACGCTTTCAATAGAAATTGAAAAAGAATTCCCAACTATACCAAACAGCAGATGGATTGCCTTTAGATTATTGGAAGGGGATACCCAAATTATTAACGCTTTACAAACTGGTGAACTAGTTTAACCTTAATGGGTGTTTAGCATCCAAAATTACAGCAATCGCAGAAATTTAGTTATTAATGATTTGCGAAATTTTAAGTAAATGGGAAATAAAAAAATAGAACATATTATAGAATTATCTAACGAATTGCGTTGGCAAATTGGAGACGATTTTCATGATAATTTAACCGAAGGTATTTATGCGGATGCTGCTCAAATAGTTGCAGACACCGTGCAGGTTGATAATTCAAAAAAACGTTTCCGGTTAGATAGGCAAATCGACAAAATTGTAACCAGTAAAACCTTTGGGTTTCCTATTATGTTTTTAATCTTAGCCACCGTGCTTTGGTTAACAATTATTGGTGCCAATTACCCATCATCATTATTGGCAGAGCTATTGTTAGATACCGTTCATCCCATGTTAAAAAGTGGCGCATTAGCAATCAATATGCCCTGGTGGCTTGATGGCTTTTTAATAGACGGTGTGTATTTAGCTGTAGCTTGGGTTATTGCAGTTATGTTGCCACCCATGGCGATATTTTTTCCCATGTTTACGCTTTTGGAAGATTTTGGCTATTTACCACGTGTGGCTTTTAATTTGGATAGCCTATTTAAAAAATCAGGTGCACATGGTAAACAAGCCCTAACCATGACCATGGGTTTTGGCTGTAATGCCGCAGGTGTTGTGGCAACCCGTATTATAGATAGCCCTAGAGAACGCTTAATTGCCATTATTACCAATAACTTTTCGCTTTGTAATGGGCGTTGGCCTACTCAAATTTTAATTGCAACTATTTTTATTGGAGCTGTGGTGCCATCTGCATTTTCTAGCTTAATTTCGTTATTGGCGGTTATTGGCATTGCGGTTTTAGGTATGGCTTTTATGTTTGGTGTATCGTGGGCATTATCAAAAACAGTATTAAAAGGGCAGGTTTCAACCTTTAATTTGGAATTGCCTCCGTATAGGCCACCCCGTTTTTGGAAAACTTTATATACGTCGTTAATTGACAGAACGATGATAGTTTTATGGAGAGCCATCGTATTTGCAGCACCAGCAGGAGCCGTAATTTGGCTTATTTCTAATATTTATGTTGGTAACGAAAGTGTGGCTGCTTGGACCATACATTCTTTAGATGGTTTTGGGTTTCTTTTAGGTTTAAATGGTGTTATTCTGTTAGCATATATCGTAGCGATTCCAGCTAATGAAATAGTAATCCCTACCATATTAATGCTTACTGTTTCAGTCACAGGAATGGCTGGAGGCGCCGGCGCCGGCGTTATGTTCGAACTTGATTCTGTTAATGCTACCGGCGATATTTTAAGAGCTGGAGGTTGGACGCTATTAACAGCTATTAACCTAATGCTTTTTAGCTTATTACATAACCCGTGTAGTACCACTATTTACACCATATATAAAGAAACTAAAAGTGCTAAATGGACTGCTTTTGCTTCGGTAATGCCCGTAATTTTAGGTTTTATCGTTACCTTTTTAGTAGCACAAATTTGGAGAATTATTATTTAAGAGAATAACGTAATCCAAAAAATAAGCGTACTCCCTGATTTGGAGCATATACATAAGACGGATCGAACGTAAGTGCATGTGGATTATCTGCTGTTGCAATAGCATTTCCATCATTATCAAATGTAACGTCCTTATCAAAAGGATCATTTGCTCTTGCAATAATAAAAGGGTTTCCTTTATTAGGTGTCCAATTTAGCAAGTTTTTAACACCGCCATATATTTCTAAATTATTTAAACCATCAAAGGTTAATTGAATATTTTGTATACTCCAAACAGGAGAATTTTCTTGTCGTGGGTCTAGTTCCCCTAGTAAGGGTAAACGCATAGGGCCATAAATATTACCTGTGTAATCTAAAGTTAAATGGTATTTATAATTTTTATAGGATGCCGCCCAAGTTCCAGTAAAGCGTTCCGTTAAAATTTGTCGTTTTGTGATATTATTTTCTGTTTGAGATACGTCCTGATAAGTTCCGCCAATTAGTATTTTTATACCACTTGTAATAATTGCATCATAATTAACGCTTATGCCTTTTGTAACAGCTTTTCCATTTAGGTTATCATATATTATTTCATTAGGATTGGTGTCGTAATCTGGAAGAATTAAATTGGTGAAATGCGTATACCAAGCGGAAACGTCTAACCCCATTATCATACCACTTTTAGTATAAAACTTTTTTAGGTAATTAATATTAACATTATAAGAACGCTCGGGCTTTAATGCTTCTGCAATTATAACGTCTCTAGCTCCTGTTAATGCAGCATGTTCTTCTGTAAAGATATTAACAACCCTAAAACCTGTTCCTGCATTTAATCTAAATATATCATTTGCTGTGGGTTTAAATTTGTATGCTATTCTGGGGGTGAATATATTGCCATGCCTTTTGTCAAAATCATATCGTGTTCCTAGCAACATCGTATGTTTGTTGTTAAATTTTATTTCATCTTGTAAAAACACAGAGGGAATTACAACATTGTCTGCTACTAAAGTAGCAGGAGTATTGTCATTGTAAAAATTATAACGCAATGCCGTTCCCAATAAAAGATCATGATTTTTCAAGGTTTTATCCCATGTAAATTGACCAAAACCAATACGCTGTTGAGCCATATAGGGTACATTGCCGTATACCGAGTTTTGGTCATGATCTGTATATGAAAACTGAAATAATACTTTTTCATCAATTGGCAGTTGATATTTTCCTAAAATTTCAAAACGTGATGTGTAAATACTTTCTCCATAAATTTCATCTCCACCTCTAAATGATGGGTTCCACTGCATTTCTCCACCCCAACGATCTTCATAAAAGTATCGTCCAGCAATAGATAAAGCTCTTTGGTTTGATCGGTTAAAATCCCACTTTTGAAACAAGGAAATTCTATTTTGAAGCGTTAGATCAGTAAAATTGTCATTGTTGTTATCAATTGGGTTGCTATAATTAAAATAATTGATGCCTGTAAGAAGATTTGCTTTTGAGCCTACTTTGGCTTTAAAACCCAAATCCAGATTTACTTCTCCCCATCCTGTCGTATAACTATCAGCAAAGAAAAGCGGTGCGTTTTCTGGACGTTTGGTAATTATATTTATGAGGCCTCCAACAGCTTCACTCCCATAAAGTGAAGATGCAGGACCTTTTACTATTTCAATTTGTTCTATTAACGAGTTAGGAATTCCAGATAATCCATAAACCGTTGATAAACCACTTACTATAGGCATTCCATCAATAAGAACAAGTGTGTATGGGCCTTCTAGACCGTTAATATGAATATCTCCCGTATTGCACACATTACAATTAATTTGAGGACGAACTCCATTAACGTTTTGCAGAGCTTCAAAAATATTTGGTGTTGGATTTTTTTTAAAAAAGACAGGAGCATATACTTCAACTGGCACTGGGCTTTCCAATCGAGAAACTGCTTTTAGGGTGCCGGTAACGACTACTTCTTCAAGCAATTCAGATTCTAATAAATCGAAGTTTATTACTGAATTTGATGGAACAGTTATGTTTTTTCTTTGGGTTTGAAATCCCGTAAAAGACGCTAAAAGGGTATAGTTTCCAGTTTCAACAGCATTAATTTTGTAAAATCCGTTTTCATCTGTTGTAGTGCCCTTGGATGTGCCCTTAAGGTAAACATTAACATAAGGTAATGGCTCACCATCAGAAAATACATGTCCTGTTATTTGTTGTGCATTTAATGTTATTGAGAGAGTGCTTAAAAATAAAAAAACATATTTCATAAATTAATTTTTTGCAAATATAAATAATAATTTAGATTAATCTAAAAATAAAATTTAAAATAATAATAAACTATATTTACGGTTTAATTAGATATTTATGATTACCCTAACTGAAGAAAACTATATAAAAACCATATATCAATTAGGAAAATATGGGATCCAGACTGTAAGTACAAATAGTATTGCAGATGCATTAGAGACTAAAGCATCATCGGTTACAGATATGATGAAGAAGTTGGCTGAAAAGGGGTATGTTAACTATAAAAAGTATCAAGGAGTAAATCTATCTATAAAAGGAAAAAAAACTGCTGCCGAAATAGTTAGAAAACACCGCTTGTGGGAAGTTTTTTTAGTTGAAAAACTTAATTTTTTTTGGGATGAAGTACATGAGATTGCAGAACAACTTGAGCATATAAAATCTGAGAAACTTATTAATGAATTGGATAAATTACTTGATTACCCTACACATGACCCTCATGGTGATCCCATTCCAGATAAATTTGGAGATATAGAAAAAACAGATAAAATATTACTTTTTAATTTAGAAAATAACACTAAAGGAGTTTGTGTGGGTGTAAAAGACACATCCTCTATTTTTTTAAAATATTTAGATAAACAAAAAATAGCACTGGGCTCAGAAATTACAATTTTGTCAAGAGAAGATTTTGATGATTCGATGGTTATTAAAATTGGAGATACTTCAATGAGTATATCTCAAACTGTAGCTAGTAATTTGTTTGTGAAAAAAGTATAAATAAATTTTTTAGAGAAGGAATTGAATTTAATGGCAACCACAGCCATCACCGTCACCACAAGATTTTTTGGATTTCGATTTTTTCAAAACAAATTTTTTAATCAAAAAGATTAGGGCAAATCCAATTGCCGTAAAAACTAATATATTTTGAATGATGGTGTTCATGTTTGGTTTGTCGAGGTTGCTTAAGTTTCATTTCAAAAGATTCCTGTTTTTGCAGGAATTTGTTATTTCAAAAATTGATAGGCTATTAATGCAACAATGTATGCAAAGCCACTCATTATGAATAACTGCAATGTGGGCCATTTCCAGCTATTGGTTTCTTTTTTAACAATAGCCAGTGTACTCATGCATTGCATAGCAAATGCATAAAAAAGTAGTAATGAAATACCTGATGCAAAATTAAATAAAGGGCCTCCAAGAATGGGATTCACTTCGGCGGCCATTCTATTTTTTATGGTGGCTTCATCGTCATTTCCAACACTATAAATAGTGGCAAGTGTTCCAACAAATACCTCACGGGCAGCAAAACTACTTACTATGGCAATGCCTATTTTCCAGTCGTAACCCAACGGTCTAATTGCAGGTTCAATTGCACGACCTGTAATACCTATGTATGAATGCTCTAATTTGTACGAAGCAATATGTTGGCTTATTTCATCTTCTGATAATTGTTGTGATGCATATTCGGTTTTAATAATTGTTTCAGCATTATTAAAATCATCACCAGGACCATATGATGCTAAAAACCATAAAATAATTGAAATAGCTAGAATAATTTTTCCTGCACCAAATACAAATGATTTAGTTTTTTCTAACACTGTTAGTGCCACATTTTTAAACATGGGTAGCTTATAGTTAGGCATTTCAACCACAAAAAAAGTTTTGCTTCTTATTTTCAAGACCTTGTTTAAAATATAGGCAGAAAGAACAGCTATGGCAAACCCAATAAAATATAAAAGCATAAGGGTTAAAGCTTGATAGCCTAATCCTAAAAAGCGCCCTTCGGGAATGATTAATGCTATTATGATTAAATACACAGGTAATCTAGCAGAACAGGTTGTAAAAGGGGTTACCAAAATAGTTATTAAACGTTCTTTCCAACTTTCAATATTTCTAGTTGCCATAATAGCGGGAATAGCACAGGCAGTACCAGAAATTAAAGGCACCACACTTTTTCCGCTCAACCCAAAACGGCGCATCACCCTATCCATTAAAAACACCACCCTGCTCATATAGCCACTTTCCTCAAGCACCGAAATAAACAGGAATAAAAAAGCAATCTGAGGAATGAAAATAACAATACCACCAAGACCCGGAATAATACCTTCGGCTAATAAACTAGTAAAAGCCCCTTGTGGCAATTGGGTTTTTGTCCATTCGCTTAAAGAAGCAAAAGCACTATCTATAAAGTCCATTGGGACACTAGACCAATCGTAAATAGCTTGAAAAATGGTTAATAAAATAACAAAGAAAATAACATAGCCCCAAACTTTATGGGTTAAGACACGATCCAATTTTGAACGTAAGTCTTTGGCTTGCGATACATCAATTGTTTGTCCCTCTTTAAGTACATTGTTTATAAACTGATAACGTTTTATGGTCTCTTTTTGCTGTAATCGTTTTAAATCGGCTTTACTTTTAGTTTTAAAATTGGCAACAGCATCAATTTCTTTTCTATCCGTTTTCCCAAAATTTACATCTTGGGTTATTACAAGCCATAATTTATATAATAGCTGATTTGGAAACGCTTTTTGTAAATTATCAAAGTATTCTTTATCAATGTCTGAAGCATTAATACATGGTGTAATAGAAACTTCTTTGTAGTTAGCAATAAGCTGTTTTAAATTATCAATGCCTTCATTTTTTCTGGTGCTAATTAAGGCTATTTTTGTTTGAAGTTGTAATTCTAAATAATCTATATCTAAAGAAATTCCTTTATAGCGCATTCTATCTGCCATATTAATAACTAATAAGGTTGGAATTTCTAAATCTTTAATTTGTGTAAAAAGTAACAGATTGCGTTTTAAATTTTCAACATCGGTTACTACAACGGCAATATCTGGAAAATCCTTATCGTTTTTATTTAAAAGCAATTCAATAACAACATTTTCATCAAGCGAAGATGCATTTAAACTATACGTCCCGGGTAAATCTATAATATGTGCCTTAACACCACGAGGTAACTTACAAATTCCTTCTTTTTTCTCAACAGTAATACCAGGATAATTCCCCACTTTTTGGTTTAAACCAGTAAGTGCGTTGAAAACAGAGGTTTTGCCTGTATTTGGGTTTCCTATTAAGGCAACATTTATTTGTTTACTCATATTTCTTTTTCAATTATGATATGAGTAGCTGTTTCTTTTCTAATCGCTAAATGGGTGCCATTAATATTTAAATACATAGGATCTTTAAATGGAGCCAACTGAACAAGTTCAACCAAATTACCGGGTAAACAGCCCATTTCTAAAAGTTTTAAAGGAATGTGGATGGAAGAAACGTCTATGATAATGGCGCGTTCTCCTCGTTTTAATTCAGCTAATGTATTTTGCAAACTTATTTAGATTGATTTTAAAGAAGCAAAAGTAAGGGAAAAGTTTTAGAGTAGCAAAGTTTCAAAGAGGCAAAGTTCCAAAGTAAAAAAGTTGCATTTGCTGTTAGCGTTTTTTGTAAGTTTCTATTTAATAAAATTAGTTGTTTGTTGTTACGTTGTAAACAGACTTAACAACTAACAACTAAACAAAAAAACCTACTTTTCCTTTTTAAGAATTTCAATATCTTCCAGTAACTTATCAATATCGCCAACATTAGTACCGTCATAAAACCCTCTAATTTGGCATTTTTTATCAATAAGCATAAAATTTTCGGTATGTATCATATCAAACGGACCGCCATCGCCAAAATCTTTAACTGCTAAATAGCTTTTTCTTGCCAATTCATAAATTTGTTTTTTATCGCCAGTAACTAAATTCCATTTGGCATCAATCACACCTTTTTCCAAAGCATAACGCTTTAGTTGTGCTACGGTATCAATTTCAGGAGTTACGCTATGTGATAATAGCATTACTTCATCATCATTCTTAATTTTATCTTGTATTTGCGCCATATGGGTAGTCATAATTGGGCAAATACTTTGGCATGTAGTAAAAAAGAAATCGGCAATGTAAATTTTATCCTTGTAATCATTTTGGGTAATGGTCTTTCCGTTTTGATTGATAAGTTTAAAATTGGCTATTTTATGATATTTTTTTTGGTATTGAATCGTGCTATCCACCAACTCAGTACTTACCATGGCAGGTTGGTATATAGGGAGTGGTTGATACACATTTAAAGTATTGTAAATAATGGAAACGATAATGATAGATAAAATCAAAAATACAATTCCAAAGGTTTTATAGTCTTTAAAAAAAGAAAGCATTTAATTATAATTTAAGGCTTTAGTAAGTATAGGTGGCAAAAATACGACACATAAATAATAAATTGGTATTTTTAACACTACTTAAATGCTTTAAAAAAATTATAAAAATGAAAATATGGCTGTTATTTATATTCTGTTTATTTTCATTCCCTTTTTTTGGACAAGATTTTAATGAAACATTAAAGTCTATTAGAGTTGCTGAAGCTAGATCTGCCATGAAAAAAATGCTTCAAAGAGTCAACTTAAATACAGGAGGTTACGATATAAAATACCACCGTTTAGAGTTTGGTTTAAATCCTTCGGTAGCGTTTATTTCGGGAGATGTAACAACGTATTTTGAAGCTAAAACAAACTTAAACCAAATTACTTTCGATTTGGCAAATAACATGACTGTTTCGCAAGTAACACAACGTGGTAGCTCGCTTTCCTTTACACAAAACAGCGATGACGAATTGGTTATTGCATTGCCAACAATTCAAAATGCAGGTGTTTTGGATTCGTTAACCATAAGCTATTCTGGAAATCCGGTAAGTTCAGGTTTTGGCTCTTTTGAACAAAACCAACATGATGGCGATCCCATAATCTGGACGCTTTCGGAGCCTTATGGTGCCAAAGGTTGGTGGCCATGTAAACAAGATTTGAATGATAAGGCAGATTCATTGGATGTATTTATTACCACGCCTCAGTTGAATCCTTCAAACGAAGTGTATGTTGCTGTTTCAAATGGTTTAGAACAAAGTCAAATAATTAACGGAAGCAATAAAACCACACATTTTAAGCATCGATACCCAATTCCAGCTTATTTAATAGCAATAGCCGTAACCAATTATGAAGTGTATTCGCATTCCGTGCCAAATAACGGTAGCCCTTTTGATATTGTGAATTATGTGTATCCTGAAAGCCTAAGTTATGCGCAAGCCAACACACCCGTAACGGTAGATATTATGAACCTATTTACTAATTTGTTTGAAGAATACCCATTTGCAAACGAAAAATATGGACATGCTCAATTTGGTTGGGGTGGAGGAATGGAACATACAACGGTCTCTTTTATGGGGCGTTTTGACCGAAATTTAATAGCTCATGAATTAGCACATCAATGGTTTGGAGATAAAATTACTTGCGGTAGTTGGAAAGATATTTGGTTGAATGAAGGGTTTGCTACTTATCTGTCGGGGCTAACTATTGAAAATCTTGATGGCAATACCTCTTTTACAACTTGGAAACAAGAACGAAACACATCTATTACATCAGAAACTAACGGAGCGGTGTATTTAACAGATGCCGATACAACAAATGTAAATAGAATTTTTAATGGTCGATTAACCTACAACAAAGGCGCGATGGTATTGCATATGCTAAGGAAAAAATTGGGTGATGTTAACTTTTTTCAAGGGGTAAAAAACTATTTAAACAATCCAAACCATGCATATGCTTATGCCAAAACGCCAGATTTTATAAGTATTATGGAAGCTGCAAGTGGTGAAAATTTAGCTGAGTTTTTTAACGATTGGCTGTATAATCAAGGGCATCCGTCGTACACAGTAAAGTGGAATCAACCAGCATCTAATCAAGTATCAATTAATATTTCACAAACACAAAGTGATGCATCCGTAACCTTTTTTGAAGCTCCATTGCCCTTGCGACTCATAGGAACTTTAGGTGAAACGCTAGATATCACGCTTAACAACACCGTTAATAATGAAGATTTTTTAAGTTCGGTTAATTTTACAGTGGCTTCTATTCAATTTGACCCAGAATCCGATTTAATTTCAAAAAATAACAGTGTTTCGTTAGGGTTTAATCAAATAGACGTTCAATCAAAATTCATTATTTACCCAAATCCATCAACTAATGAGTTTTATGTTGTAAAACCTGAAAAGGTTGAGGTAAATGAGGTTCGAATATCTAATGCACTAGGTCAACTATTGTATAAAACTAATTGGTCGCCCATTATCAATGTATCATCATTTGCCAGAGGGATGCTTTTTGTTCAGTTTCAAACTAAAGAAGGCGTAATTAATAAAACGGTGTTAAAAAATTAGCAATACTTCGTATTATGTTTTCTAAATGGTCTTAAAAGCTTACTTTTGTCCGATTATAAAAAAAACGTAATACATGTCTGTATTTTTAATAAAAGCGGCTCAATTATTATTAAGCCTTTCCATATTAGTAGTTTTACACGAGTTGGGTCATTTTATCCCAGCAAAATTGTTTAAAACCAGAGTAGAAAAATTCTATTTATTTTTTGATGTTAAGTTTTCACTATTTAAAAAGAAAATAGGCGATACGGTTTACGGTATTGGTTGGTTGCCCTTAGGTGGCTATGTGAAAATATCTGGAATGATAGACGAAAGCATGGATACCGAGCAGATGGCTTTACCACCACAACCTTGGGAATTTCGTTCTAAACCGGCATGGCAACGCTTAATTATAATGCTTGGTGGTGTTTCGGTAAATTTTATATTGGCGTTCTTTTTATTTATAATGATGCTTTTTGTTTGGGGTACTAATTACACTACAAAAGATGATATTAAATATGGTTTTGGAATAGCAAAAACTTTGGAGTCTTATGGTTTTCAGCAAGGAGATAAAATTATATCGGTTGATGGAAAACCTTATGAAGAACTTACCATAGACATTAATAAATACATTATGTTTAGAGAAGTTGGGACTATTAAAGTAGAACATCCTGATGGCACTGTTGCAGATATTCAACTTCCAGAAGATATTGGTACAAAACTTTTTGAAGCGGGGGATATTCCAGCTATAGCGCCTCGTTATCCATTTCAGTTAGATTCAGTGGTTAAAGATTCACCAGCAGATAAAGCAGGATTGAAAGCTAAAGACAAGATTGTTGCAGTAAACGGTCAACCTATTGAATATTATTCCGATTTAACATATCAAATAAAGAATAATACAGAGAAAACCTTGAATGTAGAAGTTGAGCGTGAGCGTGAAATTAAAAACTTAAGTATCACTCAAGGTGAAGACAAAACGATTGGTATACTTTCAACAGTAGCTGATTTAGATTATATTAAGTTAAATAAGAGAGACTATAGTTTGACGGAAAGTATTTCTGGAGGAGTAAGTAAAGGTTATTGGGAAGTTAAAGATTACTTAGCACAGTTTAAATACATCTTTACCAAAAAAGGAGCTTCACAAATAGGTGGTTTTGCTGCCATTGGTAACATGTTCCCAGCAGAATGGAACTGGCAAGCCTTTTGGTATTTAACAGCCTTTTTGTCTATTATGTTAGCGGTATTAAACTTATTACCTATTCCTGCATTAGATGGCGGACACGTTATGTTTTTACTATACGAAATGGTTTCAGGTAGAAAACCAGGAGATAAGTTTATGGAGTACGCACAAATGGTAGGTTTCTTTATATTAATAGCCTTAGTTTTATTCGCCAATGGTAACGATATTTTTAAAGCAATTTTTAATTAATTTTTTTTTAAAAAATGTTTGCAGTAATTAAAAAGATATATATATTTGCGCTCGCTTAGGCGAAAACATAACACTCCTCCTTAGCTCAGTTGGTTAGAGCATTTGACTGTTAATCAAAGGGTCCTTGGTTCGAGCCCAAGAGGGGGAGCAAAAACAAGAAAAAGACTTTACAGAAATGTAAGGTCTTTTTTGGTTTTATTCAGTATTTACAAGGGTTTTAAGACATTATCTACATTAATTGTATTTTCTTATAAACGGCAACTTGCCGAGTTTTTTCTATAAAAAAGACATACTATAAGGTATGCCTTTGCTTTTAAGTAAGTTTATTTTGTATGTATAATAGCTTTAGCTGCTTCTACAACCGCTTTAGAATTCCCAACAAAAACCTTATCACATATAATAATTACGGGTCTGCTTAAAAAGGTATAATGTTCCAATATATACTGTTTGTAATCCCGCTCTTCAAGTTTTTGGTTTTTTAAATCCATTTCCTTGTAAAGTTTAGAGCGCTTGCTAAAAAGCGCTTCGTAGCTTCCTGTAAGCGCCTTCATTTCTTCCAACTGCTTTACAGTTATTTCTTCAGTTTTTATATCCTGAAGCACAAAGTCTGACGGTAGGTTTAATTCCTTTAAAATTCTAACACACGTACTACATGTTTTTAAATAGTATATCTTTTTCATCTGTTTATTGTATTTGTTTTTTAATGGTTGGATGCAATTCGCCATTAAATATCTTAGTTAGTATCATTATTGTTATGGACAATTTCATATTTATTATATATTTATAACCAAAATAAGTAAAGATATATTTAAAAAAAAATCACGATGCATTTTACCCTAGACGTTTTGCCAAATACCAGAAAAGCATTTAATAGAATTATTGAAAAAACTTCTTTGGAAGATTTAAACAAAGTGCCAAACGGATTTAATAACAACATAATCTGGAATATTGGTCACATAGTTGTTACACAACAATTATTAGCATATAAGTTATCGGGTTTACCAATGATGATAGGTAATGAGTTGGTTGGAAAATATAGGAAAGACACAAAACCAGAAGGTGATGTATCACAAGAAGATGTGAACAATATAAAAGCATTACTGTTTTCTACTATTGAAAAAACAAAAGAAGATTATAGTAAAGGACTGTTTGAAAATTATCAAGAATACACCGTTTCAACTACAGGAAACACATTAACAAATATAGATGAAGCCTTTCAGTTTATCATGTTTCATGAAGGTATGCATTTGGGTTATGTGATGGCTTTACTCAGAGCCATTAAAAGCTAAATAATCGCTCACTTTTTCAATAGGGATTGTAAAGTCTATAATTCCTGTTGAATAAGGCGCTATTTCATACGTGTTGTATAGCAGAATAACACCTTCTTCGTTAAAGCCAATATTGGCAGGTAATTGAAAAGTATCAGGTTCAAAAAGTACATCGTCTTCTTTAATGGCATCTTTAAAATAAGATTCCGCAATGGTTCTAAAGGCATCTTTATTCTTAATTAAGTCGCTGTTTTGAATACGCTTTCCGGTTCCTGCATCAAAATTTAAAAAAGAAATATTTGTATTGCCGTGAGCGCCTCCAGTATTAACATATGAAGTGATGGCGATACTTATAATTTCTGGTGATTGAGACATAACCTCACCATCAATTTGTGCTTCCCAAGTGTGTAAAACATTAGGAAAATCGATATTAAAGGCATTATATTCATCATTAAACAACGAAATGCTTTCTTCAACAGTTTTAGATGCAATGGAGTCTTGTTCTCCTATTTGCAGTACAGTCATTATTAGTTTGCTTATTTCGGCATTTATTTGGTTTGCAACTAAATTGTTTCCAATGGCCTTTGGTATGTTTACCTCAACTAATTTATTGTTTAAAGTAGTAATTTTAGTGTCTGAAAATGTTGTTTTCAAATCTTCATTACAAGAAAAAATGAAGCATGCTAAACATATAGTTAAAAGGGTTTTTCTATAATGCATATGTAAATTATTAACCTTGCTTAAAGGTAATTATTGCATTTGGATACACCGAACGAAAAGAAAGGTTTTTGTTTATTTTAATTTAAATAATAGATATAACCAACATTTAGCCATAATAGCCAATCGTTATATTTATTAGTGGGCAATTGATGGTTTAATCCGTCAACCCAATCGTTGAAGTAATATTGCCATCTTAAATCCAGCATTAAATCGGCAAGCTTGCTTACTTTGTATCTAGCACCAACACTGCTTACTACAGACCAAGTGCTTCCTCCAGAGGCGTCTACAGATCCTGGTTCCCAAAATGAATAAAAATTACTTGGGTCTGTAACATCACCAACTGCAGTTGGGTCTGGATTTGCATAGGTGGTGCTTACTTCCGGATTAAAAGAAGTGTAATGAACACCCAAGCTTACAAAAGGAGCAACTCTATAACCAAAAGATTGAAATGAACGGATACTTAAAGGAAAGTATTCTAGCTGGGTACCTATATCTAAATTTTTAGCAAAACCCGTATGTGCTCTAAGCTGATTAGCTTCTTCTGTGGTTCTGCTAGGGTCTACCCATTTGCCAAAATGATCTAGTTTGGTTTTATTCCACGAAACTTCATTTCGTAACTTAAAATGGTCGTTAAAATAGGTGTCGGTTGTGTAGCAGTTACAATCTGCTCTGTATGAAAAGTTTATATAATGTATAATTCCTATGCCAATTCCTGTATTACCAAAATTTGTAGGTTCATTTTCCCTAATTCCGTAATCTGCCCTAAATTGTACAGGACCAGTAATAACGCCTATTTCATGGGAAAAACCTAGTTGAGAGAACGCTGTTTGATAGAAGACTAGCAAACATAAAAAAAAAGCTAAACGTTTAAAGTTAAGCATAATAAGATTCCGTTTTTTGAGGCATTAATAATAACAAATATATAAAAACTCAATAAAGAAACAAATAATTATAATTTGACACTTTAAACGTGAAATTTTTTATTGCGAATTTCAAAAAAAAATACCATTATTTTTAAAGATAACGTATATTTGCACCTGTAAATTGTAAATTTAATAAAATTGACACATTTTTACATATGTTATTTAATTGCAATAAAGAATAATCGTACTAATCTAAATGCGTATATTTAATAAGAAAACAATTATTAAATATATGAGATACTAATAATTATCTTTCAATTATTGGTGAATGATTGTTTCGATATAAACCTTAAATTAAAAATAATAAAATAGAACCAATGAAAAGTAATATTGAAGCTTTTTTAGATCTTGTGAAAGAACGAAATGGAAATGAACCAGAGTTTTTGCAGGCAGTAGAGGAAGTTGCAGAAACTGTAATTCCTTACATCGTTGAACACGATATATATTATGGAAAAAACATTTTACTAAGAATGGTAGAACCAGAACGCGTTATAACGTTTCGTGTTTGTTGGGTAGACGATGCTGGTGAAATTCAGGTAAATAGAGGATACAGGATTCAAATGAATTCGGCTATCGGCCCCTATAAAGGCGGTTTGCGTTTTCATCCTACTGTTAATTTGAGCATTTTAAAATTTTTAGCCTTCGAGCAGGTGTTTAAAAATAGCTTAACCACTTTGCCAATGGGTGGTGGAAAAGGGGGTAGCGATTTTGACCCTAAAGAAAAAAGCGATGGCGAAATTATGCGCTTTTGCCATGCTTTTATGAGTGAATTATTCCGGCACATTGGTCCGAATACCGATGTACCTGCGGGCGATATTGGTGTCGGAGCCAGAGAAGTCGGCTTTCTTTTTGGGATGTACAAAAAATTAAAAAATGAATTTACAGGTGTTTTAACAGGTAAAGGATTGTCTTGGGGAGGCTCTTTAATAAGACCAGAAGCAACAGGTTACGGAACCGTGTATTTTGCTCAGAAAATGCTTGAAACAAAAGGGCAGGATTTAAAAGGCAAACAAGTAGTTGTTTCAGGCTCTGGTAATGTGGCACAATATGCTACTGAAAAATGTATTCAATTAGGTGCTAAAGTATTAACAATGTCCGATTCATCAGGATATATTCACGATGCTGAAGGGATAAATGCTGAAAAATTAGCGCTTATCATGGAACTTAAAAATGTTAAAAGAGCAAGAATAGATGTCTATTTAGAAACATATCCCAATGCCAAATTTGTTAAAGGTAAAACGCCTTGGGAAGTAAAATGCGATGTAGCTTTGCCTTGTGCAACCCAAAACGAATTGAATGATGAAGATGCAAAAACGCTTTTAAAAAACGGCTGTATATGTGTTAGCGAAGGCGCTAATATGCCATCTACCATCAATGCTGTTCGCGAATTTCATAAGGCACAAATTTTATACGCACCAGGAAAAGCATCTAATGCAGGTGGTGTTGCTACCTCTGGTTTAGAAATGACTCAAAATTCATTGCGCCTTCATTGGACTAGAGAAGAAGTCGATTTAAAACTAAAGGACATTATGGCTAATATTCATGATTCTTGTACTAAATATGGCAAACAGGAAGATGGCTACATCGACTACGTTAAAGGTGCTAATATTGCAGGATTCGTTAAAGTAGCAGACGCTATGTTGGCTCAAGGGATTTTATAGAAACTAAAGTTTAAAAACAAAAAGCTTCCTAGTGTAAACAGGAAGCTTTTTGCTTTATTATATATTATTTTAAAGCAAAACTCGTTAGTTATAAATATCTTTGAATATTGAAAATTTAAAAATGATTAAAAGACTCATTGTATTTATAATTTGTTTAGTGCCATTACTTCAAAATGCACAAGATTTTTCTGCTCTTTGGAAAGGACATTTCTCATATTACAATATAAAGCAAGTTGCCCAAGGCAATAATAAAGTGTACGCTGCTGCCGAAAATGCTGTTTTTAGTGTAGATGTGCTTTCAAACGAGATAAAAGAATTAAATACTGTTAATGGACTATCTGGTGAAACAATTTCAACAATCTATTATAGCGACCTTTATGAATTATTAATTATTGGTTATGAAAGCGGACTTATTGAAATTGCGTTTGATAATGATGATGAAATTCTAACCATAGTTGATATTATTGAAAAGCCAACCATTCCTGCCGTACAAAAAAGAATTAACCACATGAATCCTTACGGAAATTTAGTGTATATATCTACAAATTATGGCATTTCGGTTTTTAATTTAGAGCGATTAGAGTTTGGTGATACCTATTTTATTGGTAATGGGGGCAGTCAAATACAAATAAAACAAACCACTGTTTTTGGAGATTTCATTTATGTAGCATGTACTGGCGGAAATGGCTTGAGAAAAGCACAGGTTACAAGCCCAAATTTAATAGATTACCAAAACTGGCAAACAGTTGCTACAGGAGATTTTACTGCCGTTGAAGCTGTTGAAGATAAGCTTTATGTTGTAAATTCAAATAGACAAATATTTCAGGTAGTAAACGATGTTTTCAATCAAGTATTTCAATACAATACGCTTCCTTCGGATGTTAAAAGTGTTGGTAGTAATTTGGTGGTTACAACCAATGATAATGTGTTTGTTTATGATGCTAGTTTTAACACCATTTCACAGGTTTCAACAAATACCGAATTTACAACACAATATACTTCTGCCACAACAGATGCTAATTATATTTATATAGGTACCACCCATTTTGGAGTTTTAAAAACACCTCTTGCGATTCCAACAAGTTTTGAAGAAGTACATCCGGATGGGCCAATATTAAACAACCCATTTTCTGTACAGGCACAACCTGATGGCGTTTGGGTTACTTTTGGCGAATACACGGTATTTTTTAACCCATACCCATTAAATAGTAGAGGAATTAGTCATTTAAAAAATGATAAATGGATTAACACTCCTTTTAGTGAGGTTTTTAATGCCCAATGTTTAAATGCTATTTCTGTAAATCCTTCAAAAAGCAACCAAGCGTTTATAAGTTCGTTTTTTAGCGGGTTGTTGGAGGTTAACGATGAAATTCCTACCAACTTGTATAATCAAACAAATAGTGGTTTAGAATCTTTAGTAGAACCGAATGACCCTTCTTATGTAGATATTAGAGTGGGTGAATCTTCGTTTGACAATAATGGGCTTTTATGGACTATAACAAGTTTTATAAATAAACCATTAAAATCTTATAACCCCTCTAACAACCAGTGGAAATCATATAGTTTTACAGACGTTATACCGGCAGAATATGGCTCTAATTTAGGTTTTGCAGACCTCGAAGTAGGAAATGATAATACTAAATGGGTAGCAAGTTATAAATACGGACTTATTGGATTTAATGAAAATGGTGGCAGCCCCAAAATAAAAAGTGTTTATAAAGAAAGTGAAAACATGCCGGTCGAGTTTGCTACAGCTTTAGCGCTAGACAAAAGAAACCAACTTTGGATTGGTACTTTTAGCGGATTGCGGGTTTTATATAACACCTCTAATTTTTTTGAAGATAACGTTAGCGTAGATGAGGTTATTATTTTAGAAGATGGTATTGCTAAAGAATTGTTGTTCCAACAACTTATTACAGATATTGAAGTGGATGGTTCTAATAATAAATGGATCGGAACTGCCGATTCTGGCATCTTTTATTTGTCTTCAGACGGGCAAAAAACCATCTATCATTTTACAAAAGACAACGCACCTTTGCCATCAAATACCATTACAGATGTATCCATAGATGATATTAATGGGATTGTTTACATAGCCACTAGCAAAGGATTGGTGTCTTTTCGTTCAGGAGGTTCAAGTCCTTTTGAAACTTTAGTTAATGCTTATGCATATCCAAACCCTGTAAGACCAAATTTTAATATTGTAGATCAAAAGGTGAAAATTAAAGACATTTCAGAAAATGTTAATATAAAAATAACCGATATTGAAGGTAATTTGGTAGCCGAAGCTCAATCTAGAACCAACCAGCGTTATGGTGGTTATAATCTTGAAATTGATGGCGGAACCGCCTACTGGAACGGTAAAAATTTGGCTAATAACGTGGTGGCATCAGGTGTTTATTTGGTGATGTTATCAGATTTAGATTCGTTCGAAACAAAAGTTTTAAAAATAATGGTGGTTAGATAATGCTTATTACTACAAATGCTATTGTACTTTCAAAATTAAAATATAAAGACCACGATTTAATTGTAAAATGTTATACCCAACACCTGGGCGTTGTTAGCTTTTTATTACGGGGCATTTTAAAAAACAAAAAATCGAATACCAAATTGGCTTACTTTCAACCGCTTTCACAATTACAATTAAGCATTAATTATAAAGAAAACAGGTCGTTGCAAGGTATTGGCGACACTAAAATGAATCATGTATATAGCAGTTTGCACACCCATGTTTTAAAAAGCGCTATTGTTATGTTTTTGTCTGAAGTATTATCAAGTACTTTAAAAGAAGAAGAACCCAACGAAACGTTATTCAGCTTTATAGAAACTACGTTGTTATGGTTGGATGAACAAGCCGATTATTCAAATTTTCATTTATTGTTTCTACTAAATTTATCTAAATACTTAGGTTTTTACCCAGACACCACCCATTTGGATTATGCTTATTTCAGTTTGAAAGAAGGCAAGTTTGAAACCAATCAGCATGATAATTACACTATTTCAGGTGAAAATTTAATACTTTTAAAACAATTGTTGGGCACAACATTTGATGCCTTACCAGCAGTGAAGATAAATTCAAAACAAAGACAATCGTTTTTAAGTATGATGTTGCTCTATTTTGAATTACATTTGGGGAGTTTTAAACCGCCCAAATCACTGCAAATATTTAATCAAGTTTTTAATTAAACCATGAAGTTTTTTTGTGCTATTTCATTCTTTTTATTTGTGTCCATACAACTAAAGGCTCAAAACATTAAGGTTTTAAATAGCCTTACAAGAGAACCTATTTTTGGGGTAGCCGTTTATAATATAGACAAGTCTAAAAGTACGGTCACCAATTTTTTGGGTGAAGCATCTTTAAGTGAATTTTCAGTTTCTGAAACCATTTACTTCAAACACTTATCGCATGTGCTTAAAGAAATAACCAAAAGTGAGTTAGGGCAATTAAACAGGGTATATTTAGTGTCTAATACACAAGGTTTAGACGAGATTGTTATATCAGCATCCAAGTTCGAACAAAACAAGCGCGATATTCCGCAAAAAATAATCAATATCAATGCAGAGGCCATTCAATTTGTAAATCCACAAACCAGCGCCGATTTATTAGAAAGTACAGGGCAAGTATATGTACAAAAAAGTCAGTTAGGAGGTGGAAGCCCCATGATTAGGGGGTTTTCAACCAACCGATTGTTAATTACTATAGATGGCGTTAGAATGAACAATGCCATTTTTAGAGGCGGTAATTTACAAAACGTTATTTCTATTGATCCTTTTTCAATACAAAATACCGAAGTTACTTTAGGCTCAGGTTCGGTCATTTATGGAAGTGATGCCATTGGTGGCGTTATGAGTTTTTATACCCAGCAACCACAAACATCGTTAACCGATTCGTTGTTTTTTAAAGCCAATACCATCCTAAGATACGCCACAGCTAGTGATGAAAAAACGGCACATATCGATTTTAATTTGGGCTACAAAAAATGGGCATTTTTAACCAACATCAGTTATAACGATTTTGGCGATTTACGCATGGGAAAACACGGTCCTACCGAGTATTTACGACCCGAATTTGCCCTAGCAACCAATAGTGGCGATGTTATTATACAAAACAACAATCCTTTAGTGCAAAAGGTAACAGGTTACCAGCAATTAAACGTATTACAAAAAGTACATTTTAAACCTCAAAACAATTTAAGTTTTGATTTGGGATTGTATTACACCACCACTTCCGATTATTCCAGATACGACCGATTGATTCGTTATAGAAACGGTACATTACGGTCGGCAGAATGGAATTATGGTCCACAAAACTGGTTTATGTCTAACCTTCAAATAACTAAATTAAGTAGTAATTCCAATTTATACGATAAAATAAAAGCTACAGTAGCCTATCAAAATTTTCAAGAGAGTAGGGCAGATAGAGATTTTCAATCTGCCACCAGAAATTTACGAGATGAAGCGGTGGATGCATATTCTTTTAATTTAGATTTTGAAAAAAACCTAGCGCTTAAAACCCAACTTTTTTATGGGGTGGAATACGTTTACAACAATGTGATGTCTCATGGTGAAGAAGAAAATATAAGCACTAACACAATAGTTCCAACCGTTTCAAGATACCCTAACGGGTCTAGTTGGCAATCGGGCGCGGTTTATACAAGTATTAAATACAAACCCAATTTAAAGTTTGTATTTCAATCGGGGTTGCGTTTTAACCACATCATTTCTAAAGCCGATTTTTCAGAAAACAACCTGTACTTAAATTTGCCTTTTAATACCTCTAATAACGAATCATCCGCGCTTACAGGAACAGCGGGCATCCGTTGGTCGCCCAATGCCATTTTGCAATGGAAATTAAACGCCTCATCAGCCTTTAGAGCACCAAATATAGACGATATTGGCAAAGTGTTCGATTCCGAACCGGGTTCTGTAGTCGTGCCGAACAATAACTTAAAATCGGAGTATGCCTATGGTGGCGAACTGGGTTTGAAACTTAATTTTAGCGAAAAATTTGTTTTAGATTTAAGTAGCTATTATACCTATTTGGATAATGCTTTAGTACGACGCGATTTTGCCTTAAACGGCGAAACCCAAATAATGTACGATGGCACATTAAGTAATGTGCAAGCCATACAAAATGCTTCAAAAGCATGGATTTATGGGTTTGAAATGGGCTTAAAATTAGTTTTAACCAATCAATTAAAATTAACTTCACAATACAGTGTGGTTGGTGGCACTGAAGTGGAAGGCGCTATTGAGGTACCGGTTAGGCATGCAGCACCTAACTTTGGGAATTCCCATATAGTTTGGGAACATAACAACCTAAAACTAGATGCTTTTGCGGTTTACAACAACGAGTTGTCTTTTTACCAATTAGCACCTTCAGAAATTGAAAAAGATTATATATACGCTAAAGATATTAAGGGCAATCCGTACAGTCCATCGTGGTACACGCTTAATTTTAGAAGCCAATACCAAATAAGTAAATCGACTACCATAACCGCCAGTTTAGAAAACATAACAGACCAACGTTATAAAACCTACTCGTCTGGTATTGCCGCCGCAGGTAGAAACTTTATTTTGTCTTTAAAGTATAGTTTGTAATGTCATTGCGAGGAGCGAAGCAATCTCATGATGTTAATTTCAAAGTTTATTTAATTCTCCAATTAAAAAAAAATGCTTCGTTCATTGAGTATGACGTAACCAATAAACAGATTGCTTCACTGCGTTTGCAATGACCTTATTTTTTAAACACCTTTTTAGTAATAACGCCTCCGTTAGATAGGGTTACTTTAGCTATAAAAACACTGTTGTTTAAGTTTGAAAGTCTGTAAGTTTCAGAAGTAGTTTCACCTTTAAATTGGTATAATGCTCTTCCTAATAAATCGAAAATTTGAACCGTTTTAATACTTAAATTGTTTGAGGTATTAAACTGCACATAATCATTTTCTAGTTCAACAATTTTAAGTGAATTTTTGTTTAAAAGCACATCTTCAATAGCTAAAGCTTGGTTGCTAAACGCAATTTCAAAACGGTTGTTAAACTCACCTTTTGCTGATGTAAACGTATAATCAGACGTTGATAAACAATGCACTTTATTAAGCAAGTTGTCTTTTAAATAAATAGCATTGCTGTTTAAAAAGTCGCCTTCTAATTGGTCTATAGATAAGGTGTATAAAGTGGCAACAGTAATAGATGTTTTAAACCCAAGTTTAATAATTTCATTTTCATTAATGCTGTTGACATCTTTACCTTGAATGGCAAATTTTTTGTTAGAGCCTACAATGGTTGTATATAAATGGGCAGTAGTTCCCGAAGATAAATTTTTTGGAGCGTCATAAAACATATCGTCATCATTGTTGGTTGCACCATTTACATAGCCCACTAGTATTTGATTAAATACACCATTATCCGAAGTTAAATTTACCCATATTTTATTTGCTATACTGCTAGTTTTAACTTTTGTGTTAGAGTTTTTAAAGAAAAGACTATTATCGGTAGAACCTTTAACACGCATAGAATTATTAAAAACTACTGAACCGGTGCTTGATGGTCTAGCTTGTGAAAAAGACACGAAAAACCCTTGACCTGAAGGAATAAAGCCATTAGGAAGGATGCCATCGCCACCTGCACTACCACCAGTGCCATTTTCAATAGCATAATCTGAAGTTGCAAAATTGAGTGCTTGATTTCCGTTAGAAGAACCCGAAGGAGGTGTGTTTTGAGACCAATAATAGATAGCGCCAGCTAGTGTGCCAGCAGTATTAGTTGAGGCATTGTAATTGTTTTGAGTAAGAAATGCGGAGGCACTTATTGCAGAAGGGTAAGGATTACCAATAAAATTCCAATTGTTATCTGCTGTCGAACCATCATTTCTATAAACAGGTACATAGATTATACCTGTATTAAAACGGCCATCAAAAGTATAATCATAACCTACTCCTGGGAAAACAAAAACGTTAGGGTCGTGCGTAGAAGCATAACCTACTCCAGGTTGCATTACTGTAGCACCATTGACCCATTGCCAATCATTTCCATTATCATCTATATCATCTTGTCCTGTAACTATCGCATTATTATTTCCCGTTTCAGCAGTTTCGTCTAAAAAGTTTTGAGCAATAAACTTATATCTTCTGCTCACATTTGCTTCAAAAAGCCCGTTGCCAATAGTTTCACCAAAAACAGGCGAACTCCAATAAGTATATTCAAGAGCAACAGCTAATGGCGCAGTTTTTTTAGTGACAGACATGCTGCCATTATTCGTTACTATTCCAGAATCATCTATTTGAACAACTGTACCATATGGCTGTACAATAAAAGAACCTCCAGCATCAACAGTTATATTGTTTTGTACCTCTACAAATGTGTTATCGGCAATATTTAATAACCCTAAATTGGTGACAGTTAAACTACAGGCACTAAAACTAATTTGGCTACCTCCAGCACTAGTATCGTAATCTCCATTAATAATGACATTACTAGTAGTTGCAATTGTTGGAACAGTGTTCTGAGCAACACCACCTGTCCAATTCCAATCGGTTCCATTCCAAGTTGCTGTTTCTGTACCACATTGCCCAAACCCAAAGTTCACTGCACAAAATAGCATTATAAAAAAAGAAAGGGATTTTACGAGGGTAGTTTTTTTCATAATTGTAAGTTTAAAATCTATACTTAGCCTAAGCGCTGTATAGCAGATTTGGTTTTTATAATTTTTTTATACTAATTGTTTCTGTTTCTATTGTTATTTTTGGTGTACCATGCAGCAAACCAAAAAAACATATACTGTACAAGAGGCTACCAAAAAACTGGAGCATTATTGCGCGTACCAAGAACGTTGTCATAAAGAAGTAGTGCAAAAACTTACAGATATGTATATGATACCCGAAGCTATAGATGTAATTGTGGTACACCTGTTACAGCATAACTTTCTAAACGAAGAACGTTTTGCCAAAACATTTGTAAGCGGTAAGTTTAAATTTAAGAATTGGGGGCGACGCCGTTTAACTTTTGAACTAAAGAAAAAGGACATAAGCAAAGTTAATATAAATCAAGCACTTGCGACGATTTCGGAAGGGGAGTATATCGACTTTTTTAATGACTTAGCCGAAAAAAGAGCGAATTTACTTAGGGAGCCTAATAAATTTAAGAAAAAAAAGAAGTTTACAGATTACTTTTTATACCGTGGGTGGGAGCCCCATTTGGTGTACGATAAGGCTAACGAACTTATAAAATAACAGTATTTATTGAAAGTCAGTCAATTAGAAGGTTAAATTTTTTAAAGCTTCGTTTTTCTGTATGATACCGCACATTTTACAACCTGCGCTCTTTATTGTTAAATTTTATGGTTTATAATGAAGATAAAATAAAAGTCCCTCGGTTTAATGAGGAATCGGGTTTTTACACCACTAAAAAGCGCTCAAAAATAATGAGCAAAATTGGTGGCAAAAACACCAAGCCAGAGCTGCTTTTTAGAAAAGCACTTTGGAAAAAAGGGGTTAGGTACAGGGTAAGTAACAAAACACTTCCCGGAAAGCCCGATATTTCCATTAAAAAATACAAGTTAGCTGTTTTTATTGACGGCGAATTTTGGCATGGTTATAATTGGAACGAACGCAAGGAAACCATACAAAGCAATCGTGGTTTTTGGATACCAAAAATTGAACGCAACATGCAGCGTGATAATGAGGTTAACCAGCAGCTTATTGAAATGGGCTATACCGTATTTAGGTTTTGGGCAAAGGATATTAAAACTGAACTGGATAAGTGTGTTAACGATATTTTGGTTTATATAGATGTAGGCGAAAATAATTAATTACTCATCTACCATATCTTTTTCAAAATACCACCACAAACTAGAATCGATAGAGGCTTTCATTCGATTAATATCAACTGCCTCTTTTAAAAAAATGGTTAGGTTTTCGTCGGCATGGTTTTGCTCTACAGTCTCATTTATCTCTATAAGTTCTATTTCAGTAAAATGTTCTAGATGATTTTTAATTTTTTCATCTAAAGATTCATCATTCAAAAATATCTTAATGGTTTGCCTTGTTGGCGAATTTCTAATTTCAGATCTAAATGGGAGTAACATAACAACAAATTTAAGTGAAACAATATAGCATTATATATGCAATACTCTAAGTTAGTAAATTATTCCATTAAAGCCAATAAAAAACCCTCTCTGTTTCCAGAAAGGGTTTAAATTTTTAAAAGAAAATTAGTTCTTAAACCTCGAAAGGCTCAATAGAAACATAAGATTTGTTATCTTTTTTCTTTGTGAATTTTACAACGCCATCAACATAGGCGTGTAATGTATGATCTTTTGAAGAATATACGTTTTCACCTGGGTGATGCGTGTTTCCTCTTTGTCTTACGATAATGTTTCCAGCTATTGCAGCTTGACCACCAAATATCTTAACGCCTAAACGTTTTGATTCTGATTCTCTACCGTTTTTCGAACTTCCGACTCCTTTTTTATGTGCCATTTTATTTCGATTTTATATTTTAAAATTAACTTAAAGCAGCAATTAAATCAGCTTTTTTCATTGAAGAAATTCCTTCAATATTTTTAGCTTTTGCCATCTCTTTTAATTCAGCAACAGTTAAACTGTTTAAATCTTGAGTTGCTTCAGTTTTTACTGCCTTTGGTGCAGCAACTTCAACTTTAGCTTCAACTTTTTTCTCTGCTTTAGCTGGGGCGGCTTTTTTAGCTCCAGAAGCAGCAATACTTTCAATTACAATTTCAGTTAAAGATTGACGGTGACCGTTTTTCTTGCGGTAACCTTTACGTCTTTTCTTTTTGAAAACTATAACTTTATCACCTTTAAGGTGCTTTAAGACTTTTGCTCCTACTTGAGCTCCGTCTATAGCTGGGGCGCCTACAGTTACATTGTCACCATCACCAATAAGAAGTACATTATCGAAAGCTACTTGCTTTCCTTCTTCTGTTTGTAAACGGTGTACAAAAACCTTTTGGTCTTTAACAACTTTAAATTGTTGCCCTGCTATCTCTACAATTGCGTACATAGCGTAACGTTTTATTAATTAATTTGTTCAAAAATATACCTACCTGTACGGAAGGCGGGTGCAAATATACTGCTAATTAATTAATCTGCAAACGTTTTGTTTTTTTTAGGCAAGATTTTTACTGTTTTTAAAAAGCTGCATAACAGTAAGTGTTGCAACTACCGTAGTTGCAAGTCCCATAATGGCTACCACAAAGGTTACCAAGCCAACATCGGCCCCTAAACCACCATGCATTTCTTTAAGTAATTCTGGTAAAAAACCTGGGCTAAATTCTGTAGCATAAAATAAGAAGAAAATGGTAAAAAGTATGGTTGCAACAAAACCTGTAATAAGCCCTGTTTTAAAGCCCTCGCCATAAGAAAATGTTCCGGGACTCTCAAGTTTGCTTAATCTAATGGCCTCATAAACTCCAAAAGTAGTTATAATGGCATTAAAAAAGCTAAATACCGGGTTTATGTGCTTATGAAATAATGCTAAAATTAAAAAATAGGCAATTAATACGGCACTTGTAACAAATCCAAACCTAATGGGAAGCGATATTTTTTTCATGTGTTAAAATTTAGTTTTTTTAAGAAAATAACATTCAGTTGATAAATCCATCATTATAATCAATAAGCTTTGATAGGTTTATTTTATTCTATTGATGTTTTTATGCTATTAAATTTCGTGAAAATTTTGGTAAAAAAATAATTTTATTGTGTTTTTAATATAGATTTATAATTAGTAAACGGCTTTATTTAGTAAATTTGCTTGAATTTAAATACCTAGAAATGATGACATATATAAAAAATATACTGATGGTTGGGGTTATAGCTTTGTTTGCTATGAATTGTAAAAACGAAACCAAACCAGAGGTTAAAACTGTTGACGTCGCTACCGAAACGGCTAACACCATAGACCCAAACGCTACGTATGCTAAAGCTGAGTTTACCATTGATGGAATGACTTGTGCTATGGGTTGTGCAAAAACTATTGAAAATAAAATTGCTAAAATGGATGGCGTGAAATATGCTACCGTTGATTTTGATAAAAAATTAGCCATGGTTGAGTATGATGAAGCAAAAGTAACGCCTGCTTTATTGGAGAAAACTGTTACCAAAGTTTCTGACACTTACAAAGTGAGCAACATGAAAAGTGCTAATTCTACTAAAACAAGTTGCGATAAAGATTGTACTAAAGCTTGTTGTACGAACAAAACCGAAGCTGAAAAAACAGCTTGTTCAGGTGAATGTAAAAAAGCTTGTTGTGCAACAAAGGCTAGCGCATAAAAACGAAATAAAATACATTTTCAGAAAAAGCTTCTTAGTTTAAAAATTAAGGAGCTTTTTTATTTCCAATGAAGTGATTCCATAATTTGAACCATGTCTTTTTGCAAATAATTTGCTGCGGGTAAAATAGAATCGTAATTAGGTTTGGCATAAAAATAAAGTGAGCCAACTAAGAAATGTTGAACACTATCAGTAATATAAAATTGTGCTGGCGATGCCACATTCCCTTTTACTTCAGAAAACACACCGTATACTTTTCTTTCTTTATTTTCATAGGGAAACACAGGAATCTCATCTGCTTTAATGGTATGCTCTAAAGTAAATTTTTGAGCGTCTCTAAGATATTCGGTTAAGGTTTTCGAGTCGCCATCTATAGCCTTATAGGTTAAAAAAATAGTGCCTTTTAGCGTTGGATATTCTATATTAATACCATAACTTTCTTTCGCTGCTCTTAACTTTTTATATTTAATTTTAGAGGCTAAGCTGTTTGTTTCAAAATAAAAAGGGACTTCTATATTAATTTTTTTATACTGTGCTTTAGGATAATCTAACCTTAAATAAGCCTTAGGTTTTGGAATGTAATCTTGACCACATGAAAAACACATGATAATTATAGCTGCTAAATAAAAATGGTGCTTCATTAAGTTATAGTGAATTTTACGAGCTTTATCCGTTTTTTATCTAAGGATTCAATTTTAAAAACGTAATTTTCAAAATTTATTTTACTGTTTAATTTTGGGAAACTGCCCGATATTTCTAAAACAAATCCTGCAATGGTTTCGGCTTCACCTTTATTGCCCTCAAAAATGGTTTCGTCTTCAAGTTTAATAATTTTATAAAAATCTTTTAAGGCCGTTTTGCCTTCAAACACAAAATTATTGTCGTCTAATTTAGAATAGGTTAAATCTTCATCATCAAACTCATCACTTATATCGCCTACAATTTCCTCAATGATATCTTCTAAAGAAATGAGTCCGGAAGTTCCGCCATATTCATCAACCACAACTGCTAAATGCACTTTTTTCTCTTGAAATTCAGCCATTAGATCATCAAGCTTTTTGTTTTCGGGCACAAAAAAGGGTTCTCGCATTAAGGTGGTCCAATCAAATTGTTTTCGGTCTATGTAAGGTAGCAAATCTTTCACATAAAGAATGCCTTTTATAGTATCTATACTGTCTTTATAAACTGGAATACGCGAATAGCCATTTTTTGTTATTTCTGGTAAAATTTCGATGTATTTCTGTTCTATATTTAATGCAAAAATATCGATACGAGGGCGCATCACTTGTTTAGTATCGGTGTTGCCAAAAGAGACGATGCCTTGCAGTATTTTATGCTCTTCTTTGGTGGTGTCTTCTTCACTTGTAAGTTCTAAAGCCTGTGATAGCTGATCGACGCTTAAATTGGATTTTTGTTTTCCTAATTTATTATGAATAGCTATGGTAACACTGCGCATGGGCAAACTTAAAGGGGACAGCAAGACATCTAAAACTTTTAATGGGTACGCCATAAAGGTGGCGAACTTTAAATTGTTACGGCTGGCGTAAATTTTAGGTAAAATTTCACCAAACAATAAAATTAAGAAGGTAACAACAACAACTTCAATTACAAATTTGATTAGTGGTGATGATACGCCTGAAAACAAATCGCTACTTAAATAGGCAAACAAAATAACAATGCCAATATTTATAAAGTTATTTGCTACTAATATAGTGGCCAATAACTTTTTAGGGCGCTCTAATAACCTTGTGATTATTTGAATTCGTTTCGATTTTGCTTCCAGCCCTTTTTCTATATCAGTTCTTGAAAGTGAAAAAAGAGCCACTTCGGCACCAGAAATAAGTGCAGAACAGAACAGAAGAAAAAACAATAACACGACGCCAAAAACAATTGAAAAATCAACTGAAATCATCAAACTTTTAAAACTCGTGGGGTCAGGATCCAAGTAGTATGGTTTTAGTTACACAAAGTACCTCGTTATCTTGAGGTATTTATTATTAAAATGGTAAATCATCATCTTCTTCTCCTCCAATGGGTTCCGGAGCTTCAGGTTGTTTTGCAACAGGTTTTTGTGCTGCTGGTGTTGCAACATTTGACGCATTACCTTCACTCTCTTTTTTGGTAGATAAAAAGGTGAAATCTGTACATTGAATTTCAGTAGAATAGCGTTCGTTACCACTTTCATCTTGCCATTTTCTGGTTTTCAACCTACCTTCAATATATACTTTATCGCCTTTGCTTAAATACTTTTCGCAAATTTCGGCGCCTTTATTTCTAACCACAATGTTATGCCATTCGGTATTGGAAACACGCTCGTTGGTTTGTTTACTGGTGTAAGTTTCGTTTGTTGCCAAAGGGAACCTCCCAATACAGCCACCGCCTTCAAAATAATGCATTTTTACTTCATCGCCCAAATGCCCAATTAGCATCACTTTATTTAATGTTCCAGACATAATTACTATTTTTAATAGGAGAGCAAAATTACTGAATTGCTTTGCATTTTAAATACTTGCTTTCCGTTTTTTTAAAATTAATAAAAATTTTGATTGTTACCATTAACTAATCAAAATTAAAACGTTCAATAAAATTACCAATTAAAATAGGTACCGCATATGAGTGTATTTTATTTATTGGAATTCCGTTATTCAAAGAACCATTAACTTTTACAATCCAAAACTTGGTGTATAAATGTTGATGCGATAATTTATGAATAATAACATCATCATTATAAAGAGACAACTCAAACGAAGATTCTTTTAATAAATGATGATTTTGAACGGATTTATTAAAATCTTCAAACTCTAAACTTTTCGCTGTTTCAATTAAAGGGAATTGATATAAGTTTTGCCAAATACCTTTGCCCTCGCGTTTTTCTAAAATGGTTCTTTCATTGTTAGATATAATCACCAAAAAATTAAAATACTTTTTTTTGGCTTTCGCGGATTTAATTTTAACCGGCAACTCGTTAATTCTATTGGTATTAAAAGCCATGCAACTTTTATTAAAAGGGCAAACAGAACAATCAGGGCTTTGTGGTTTGCATTGTGTAGCGCCAAATTCCATAATAGCCTGATTAAACTCGGCCGGATTATTTTTATCAATTAACTCTTGGGCTAATTGTTTAAATTCTTTTGCGCCTTTTGATGAGTTAATAGGTGTATCAATAGCAAAATAACGCGACAAAACCCTATATACATTACCATCTACCACAGCCTCAACTTTATTAAAGCAAATAGATGCGATAGCACTTGCAGTATAATCGCCAATACCTTTTAGTTTTAATAAGTCCTTATAAGTATTGGGGAATTCTCCATTTAGCTCTTGGGCAATATATTTTGCAGTGGTATGCAAATTTCTGGCTCTTGAATAATAGCCCAACCCTTGCCATAATTTTAAAACGCTACTTTCTTCAGCGTTAGCTAAATGAAAAATCGAAGGAAATTCTTCTACAAATTTGCTGTAATATGGCAAGCCTTGAGCCACTTGTGTTTGCTGTAATATAATTTCTGATAGCCAAATGGAATAAGGGTCTTTTGTTTGTCTCCAAGGGAGATCTCGCTTATTAGTTGAATACCAGTTGTTTAAAGTTTTTGAAAATATCATTAATTAAATAAATGCTTCGAACAAAAATAAACGTTTATAATCTTAAATTTTAATGAATTAGGTTTGAAATATTGAATTTTAAATTCCTATATTTGCATCCCTTTTAAAATTTATAGTAACTTAAAAAAATATATTAAAATGACTAAGGCTGATATAGTAGCAAAAATTTCTGACAAATTAGGAATTGAAAAAGGTGATGTTCAAGCAACTGTTGAAACATTTATGGAAGAAGTAAAATCTTCTTTAGAAAGTGGTGATAATGTTTACTTAAGAGGTTTTGGTAGCTTTATTATTAAAACAAGAGCTGAAAAAACTGGTAGAAACATTTCAAAAAATACTACCATAAAAATACCATCTCACAATATCCCTGCATTTAAGCCAGCAAAAGTTTTTGTTGAAGGCGTTAAAACAAATGTAGACGTTAAATAAAACGCATTGGCTGGAACTTGTTTCAGCATTAGATAAATTATTAATCAAAAAAAAACACTATTTATGCCAAGTGGTAAAAAACGTAAGAGACATAAGGTAGCAACGCACAAAAGAAAAAAACGTGCACGTGCTAACCGTCACAAAAAGAAAAAATAAGCCTTAAAAAGTAGTTATATAAACTACTTTTTTCGGTTTAAAACAACAAAGTTCTTTGAAATGAGTTCATTAAATTTTTAGACACTTTTAGTGTTTCTGAACTCCACGGATATTAAAATCCTGTGAAAAAATATTGTTTAATCCATCTGTACAGTTAAGTCGTTAGCTGTTAGTTGTTAGTCGTTGGTTGTTTTTTTGTTAAGTATTTTATCTTAACGCTCTTACAACTTTACAACTTTACAACTTTCAACTTTACAACTTAGACGTATGGATAAAAATTAACTTAATGGATAAAGAATTGATTATTCGATCTAGTTCCGAGCACGTTGATTTTGCCTTATTAAAAGATGGAAAACTTATTGAATTACAGAAAGACGAAGATGGTAATAACTTTTCGGTTGGTGATGTGTTTATAGCCAAAATAAGAAAAGCTGTTCCTGGACTAAATGCTGCATTTGTTAATGTAGGGTATGAAAAAGATGCATTTTTGCATTATCAAGATTTAGGACCAAAACTACCTTCCCTTTTAAAATTCACAAAAAGTGTAAGCACAGGTAAACTAAAAGATTTTACTTTAAAAAATTTCCCATTTGAAAAAGATATTGATAAAGACGGCAAAATTATTGACGCCTTAAAATCAAATCAATCGCTATTGGTACAAATAGTAAAAGAACCCATATCAACCAAAGGCCCTAGAATAAGCTCAGAGCTTTCTATTGCTGGTAGATATATTGTTTTAGTACCTTTTTCTAACCGTATTTCTATTTCTCAAAAAATAGAAGACAAAGATGAAAAAGACCGACTAAAACGATTGGTGAAAAGCATTACGCCACCGGGGTTTGGCATTATTGTACGCACTGTAGCACAAGGCAAAAAAGTAGCTGAACTAGATAGAGATTTACAAAATTTGCTTAGTCGTTGGACGGCAATGTGTAAAAAGCTACACAAAGCACATCATCCAAGCAAAGTATTAGGAGAAATGAATAAAGCCTCGTCAATTTTACGAGACATATTTAATGATACCTTTACTGCTATTCATGTAGATGATGAAGCGCTTTACATTCAAATTAAAGATTATGTGCAAGAAATTGCACCAAACAAAGAATCAATAGTAAAATTGTATCAGTCTAACGTTCCCATTTTTGAAAAATACGGGATTGAAAGACAAATAAAAACCTCCTTTGGTAAAACCGTTTCTATGTCAAAAGGTGCATATCTAATTATAGAGCACACCGAAGCACTTCACGTTATAGACGTAAACAGTGGAAACCGGTCTAACAAAGCCAATAACCAAGAGGATACAGCATTAGAAGTTAATTTAATAGCTGCTACCGAAATGGCGCGCCAATTACGATTACGTGATATGGGCGGCATCATCGTAGTAGATTTTATTGACATGAAAAGTGCTGAACATAGGCAGCAGCTGTTTAACCATCTTCGCGACGAAATGAGCGATGATCGCGCTAAACACAAAATATTGCCACCAAGTAAATTTGGTTTGATACAAATTACAAGACAACGCGTTCGCCCAGAAATGAACATTAAAACTAAGGAAGAAAATCCGGATGATATAAGTAATGGTTCTGAGGTTGAAGCCCCTATAGGAATCGTGCAAAAAATAAACCACGACCTAGAACAACTATTAAAAAAAGACTATAAAAAGCTGACTTTAAACACACATCCTTTTATAGCAGCCTTTTTAACAAAAGGTTTTCCATCAACACGTTCAAAATGGTTTTTTGAACACAAAAAATGGGTTAAAGTTTTACCAAGAGATGCTTACACGTATTTAGAATATCATTTTTTTGATAAAGATGGTAATCAAATTAAATAATTCGAAAAAGCCTTACTATTTGTTTAGTGAGGCTTTTTTTGTTTTTATACGTCATTGCGAAACCTTTAAGTTGTGGCAATCTCATTCGAACAACAACTCTTTTTATACTTAATTGGGCGTTACCCCAAAAAGGGGTCGGGCTATTCGTTACAAGTCCTCGCTCGTACCTCGCTATGGGCTTTTCACTGCTATCCCTAACGCGGATTATAAGCCATCTGTATAAGCTTCAACATCTTTTATATTAACCAAATGGATATTTGTAATCTCATTTTCAACAAATAATTCTTTTAACTTTTGATTAACAAATACTAGACTTGTATCTTTAGGTGAAAAAAAATCTGAAAAATCCCATGTTTCAACATCAAATTTATATCCTTTATAAAATCCTTCGTTTTTTGGCTCCATTAACTTTCCGCACCTACCAACAATTTGAAAACCATAATAATTTTCGTGAACATTTTTAATATTCAACGGATAGGTTTTCCACCCTGTTATTTCATTTGTTTTTAATAATGTAAATAATCTCTTTGAAACTACAATATTTACCCCATCATCAAAAAACAAAACATCATAAAATCTATTACCAAATTTAACATTTGTTTTAATAGGGTGATCATAATCAACAATACCCAGTTTTACATCGAAAAAATCGTCATTAAAATTAGATTTTAAAATTATCTCTTTAGATTCTTGCCCAGAAAACATACAAAAAAACATCTTTTTACCTAAATCCATAATCAATTTTTATTAAACTATTGCCATAATTTATTACCTGTTATAGAAGCATTTTTTCCACCGGATACGCTAAGCTCCAACTTAATCGTAAGTATTAGAAAACAGAGTAAATCTAAATATTTCAAGAAATAATTGTTACAACGAAGTAGCACTAAACGTATCACCTTGCGATAAATCGCCCGTTTCAAAACCTTTTTTAAACCATCGCATACGCTGTGCCGAAGTGCCATGCGTAAACGAATCGGGAACTACCCTACCTGTAGATTGTTTTTGCAGTCTATCATCACCTATGGCATTGGCTGCATTTAAAGCTTCTTCAAGATCGCCAGATTCCATCATACCTGCCATGGCTTGCGAATGGTGCGCCCACACGCCCGCTAAAAAATCTGCCTGAAGTTCTAATCGCACCGAGTATTTATTATATTCTACCTCGCTTACTTGTCCTCTTAAACGGTTCATCTTATCGGTAACACCCGTAATTCTTTGTATATGATGCCCAACTTCATGAGCAATGACGTAGGCTTGAGCAAAATCTCCTGGAGCATTCATACGGCGTGCCATATCATCAAAAAAACTTAAATCTAAATACAATTTTTCATCACCTGGGCAATAAAAGGGGCCAGTAGCACTTGAAGCCGACCCACAAGCCGAAGACACCGAACCGTTGAATAACACTAATGTAGGCTCTCTATAATTCTTTAAAAGTTTTTTCCAAACATCTTCTGTGTTCGCTAAAATGGTTGAAGAAAATTGTGCTAATTCTTCATCTTTAGCACTTGGTGTATAAGGTGCAGAAGATTCGGTTAAAGACCCACCACTTAACAACTGACTTATTAAACTTAATGGGTTTTTACCCATAATTAAAGAAATCACCAAAAATGCACCTACAATAAAAAGTCCAACTTTAGAAAAAAGAATTCTAATTAAAGGTGTTAACAAAGCAGGGTTAAATCCTCCTATTCCTTGTCTAGGACTACTTTGCCCTCTGCGATCTTCTACATTGGAACTTTGCCTTTTGCCTTTCCATTTCATATTAGTTACAAATTAAATTTTGATTTTTTTCATTGCTTCAATTTACATATAATTTCAATAACTTGAATTAATTAAATTAATAACCCCTTACTAAACAAATAGTAAGGGGTTTTGTTTTTTTAAGTATAATAGTGTTAGTTGCCTTTTAATGGAATAACGGTTACTTAGTAGCTTTCGCTTTTGCAACTTCGTTTCGCTCAATTTTATGTTCTGGTCTGCTCCATTTTGGTTTTTCTCCCAATGCTTGGTATTGAGATTCTGATGCTTCTACCGTTTGCGGCTGCATTTTTTTAATAAATGGCTTTTGCGGATTCAACCCTAATAATTCAAACATTTTCATGTCTTCGTTTACATCGGGGTTTGGTGTAGTTAATAACTTATCGCCAGCAAAAATAGAGTTTGCACCAGCAAAAAAGCACATGGCTTGCCCTTCACGAGTCATTTGTGTTCTACCGGCACTTAAACGTACTTGGGTTTCTGGCATTACAATACGGGTAGTGGCTACCATACGAATCATGTCCCAAATGGAAATAGGTTCTTGGTCTTCAAGTGGCGTGCCTTCAACAGCTACCAATGCATTGATTGGCACCGATTCTGGTTGCGGATTTAATGTAGAAAGCGCCACCAGCATACCAGCTCTGTCTTCAATTTTTTCGCCCATACCAATAATACCACCACTACAAACGGTTACATTGGTTTTTCGAACGTTATCGATAGTCTGCAAGCGGTCTTCAAAACCACGGGTAGAAATGACTTCTTTATAATATTCTTCAGATGAATCTAAATTATGGTTGTAGGCATATAAACCAGCTTCGGCTAAACGTTGTGCTTGGTTTTCGGTAATCATGCCCAAAGTACAACACACTTCCATGTCTAACTTGTTAATGGTACGTACCATTTCTAACACTTGGTCAAACTCTTCACCATCTTTTACATTACGCCAAGCAGCACCCATACACACACGTGAGCTTCCGCTAGATTTAGCACGCAATGCTTGTGCTTTTACTTGCTGTACACTCATTAAATCGTTTCCTTCAACATTGGTATGGTAACGTGCTGCTTGTGGGCAATAGCCACAATCCTCAGGACATCCGCCTGTTTTAATAGATAATAAAGTAGAAACTTGTACTGTATTTGGGTCGTGGTGTAAACGGTGAATGGTGGCGGCTTCGTAAAGCAGTTCCATTAACGGCTTATTGTATATTTCTAAAATTTGTTCTTTAGTCCAGTTGTGTCTTGTCTCGCTCATATGATGCAAATATATGTAAAAGTAAAAAATTCCACCTTGCGGTGGAATTTTATCTTATTTTTTATCCTCAGGTTTATCAACATCTTTTTTAGGTGTTGGCTTTATAATTTCGGTATTTTTGTCTTTTAAATCTTTACCTTTTAAGTATTCAGGTAATTCCATTCCCGCCATATTAAACATTTCCTGTAGTGGTGGTACCGATTGGTACATGCCCGAAAGGAAATTAGCTGTAGATGATTTTCCATCTTTTCCACTACCATTTTCCCAAACAGTTACTTTATCAATTTTAATGTTTTTAATGGCTTCAGCCTGTATTCTTACCAGTTCAGGTAATTTATCGGCGATTAATAATAACACTGCATCTTTAGAATTGTTTCCTGCCGCCTTAACAATTTGGTCTAAACCAGCAGCTTGTTTGGTTAATACTTCATATAAACCTTGTGCTTCTGCTTGTGCTTTCAATAAAATAGCATCGGCTTGTCCTTTTGCTATTCTTCTAATATTTTCAGCTTCGGCTTCTGCATCAATCTCTACTTTTCTTTTGTCAATTTCAGCAGGAACAACAATATCTGCTAATTGTGTAGAACGTACACGTTCAGCTCTGGCAATTTCCGCCATTTTTTCAGCAGCATAGGCTTCTTCCAATGCTTTTGCAGCTTGTACTTTTTCAGAAGCGATAGCTCTTTTTTCTGCTTCTGCTTCGCGCTCTCTTCTTAAAGCATCCGATTCTGCAATCGAAATTTTAGCTATATTTTCTCCATCAATAGCGCGTGCATTGGCTTCAGATGTTTTAATTCTTTCTTCCTTTAAAGCCTCAGCTTCACCAATTTTAGCTTTGGCAATGGCACTTGCTGTTTGTACGCGTTCATTTTGGCTTGCGTTAGCTTCACCAATCATGGCTAATGCATTTGCTGCAGCAATTTGAGTTCTTTCATTTTGCATCGCATTGGCTTCACCAATCTTTGCTTTAGCATGTAATTCTGCTACCTGTGTGCGTTCATCTTGTACCGCATTGGCTTCACCAATAGAACCATCTCTGGTTTTTTCAGCCACCGATTTTCTGGCTGCATTGATAGCATGAGCCGCCGCTTCTTTTCCTAATGCTTGAATGTATCCAGATTCGTCAACAATATCTGTAATATTAACGTTGATTAGTTTTAAACCTACTTTTTTAAGCTCCGATTCTACGCTTTCAGAAATATTGGTTAAAAATTTATCGCGATCGGAATTGATTTCCTCAATATCCATAGAAGCCACCACTAAACGCAACTGACCAAATATGATTTCTTGCGCCAATTCTTGAATTTCGTTTTGCCCCAAACCTAACAACCTTTCGGCAGCATTTTGCATGATGCCAGGTTCGGTTGAAATACCAATAGTAAAACGAGAGGGTACATTTACACGAATGTTTTGCTTACTTAAGGCGTTAACCAAATTAACCTCTATTGAAATAGGCGTTAAATCTAAAAACTGATAATCTTGAATAACAGGTACAATAAAGGCAGCACCACCATGAATACATTTTGCCGATTGCCCACCGCCAACTTTACCATACACCACTAAAATCCTATCGGAAGGACAACGTTTGTAGCGCCTTACTAAAACAATAAAAAATATAAAAACAAATAATACAGCAAAAATAATTGCTACTGGTAAGCCAAAATTAGAGGCTTGAGTTATTAATAAGGTCATGGTTATTTGGTTAATAGTTCAACAATTAATATTCCGTTTTCTGTAACGTCTTTTACTTTAATAACAGCTGATGATTTTAAGTTGGTATCAGCATCGGTTAGTGCTTCCAATTCGCGTAAAGCACCTTGTATTTTAATATGTACTTTTCCCATGGAAGATCTGTTTGCACCTATAGTTAAGTACACTTCACCTACAGATCCAACAGCATTTTTAAAATTTAAAGTACCGCTGTCGTTAAGTTTTCGCATGTAGTAAAACATAGCTGCCATAATGGTCATCATAATTAATCCACAAACCAAAGAAATGACAATAGTTAACGGTTTTGATAAACCAGCATCAATACAAGCTACGCCACTCCAACCAAATAAGGTAAAGAAACCAATAAGATTTTTAAAGGTTATAAATTGAAAGCCCATGCCTGTATCCGATTCTATTTCGGTATCGGTATCTAGGTTGTCTGTTTCACCACCTAGAAAGGTTAAAGCCATCATGATGATAAAAATTAAAGAGCCTAAAAGCGCAATGCTCCAATATATTTTTGGAAATAATTCCAAATTAAAAAACCAATCGGTCATAATTAAAACGTTTAGAAATTTATGAAATATAAAACCTTTTTATGATTTTACAACATTATTTTGAAAGTAAAATCGACACCGCATTACCGCCAAACCCCACGGCATTGATAAGGATGTTTTTAATTTGGTGTGGTGTTTTATATTTTTCTAAATAAGGAACTCCAATAAACTCTTGGTGTTTAAGCATTAAAACAGCCATTTCAATACTTAGCATACCAGAAGCACCAAAACTATGTCCTACTTTCCATTTATTAGTAGTGAGTGCAGGTGTTTTGTTGCTGAATATTTTATTTATCGCATTATATTCAGATAAATCGCCTTTTATAGTACCAGGAGCGTGCATAACAATAACATCAACATCGTCTGGATTTGTATTTTTTAATGCCATTTGCATCGATTTTTGAAAACAAACAGCATCACTGGAAATGGAAATATTATGCTCTAAAATTTCGGTTGCATATCCAAAGCCTTTAATAGTGGCAAGGGCATTTTTTGTTTCTCCAGTTTCTAAACAAGCCATGGAGGCACCTTCGCCTAAAACCATGGAGTTTTTGGTTTTGTCAAGGTCTAAAGCCCGACATGGGAAGTAATTACTGTTGTCAGGTCGAGCGTAGTCGAGACCTTTTGAGACCTCTCGATTGCGCTCGAGGAGACTTGGCGTTTTAGCATAAACTTTTAAAGCTTTCATTTGGGCAATGGTAAATGCTGTTAAAGGTGCTTCGCTACCACCAACCAAAAATTTAGTACACATACCAGAATTAATCCATGCAATGCCATTTAACATGGCGTGTAAAGCGGTGGAGCAGGTTATGGAATGACTTATTTCAGGCCCTTCGGTTTGCAAATCGTGAGCGACCCAAGAAGAAATATTTCCCAGCGTTGTAGTGGGTGAACTTAAGGTTTGTGCTTTATTATTTTTTAAAAAATCGTCGTAATAGGATTCAAAAAGTTGGGTAGCACCACGTGAGGAACCTATGTTGATGCCAAAATTATCTGAACCCTTCCAACCTGCATTTTTAACAGCTTGTCTGGAGGCATAAATGGCGTATAAAACGGTGTCGTCTAACGATTTGTATTTATTATCAGATTGTTTTAAAGTTTCAATAGCTTGTTTTGCCGATACAGGGATTTGTGATACCAAGGCTGTTATATTTTGAAACGTTTTTTCTGAAATATGATGCTGTGGATTTTTATAACTGTTCCATGCCTCACTTAGTGATGTGCCAAGTGGTGAAATAGAAGCGATAGCCGTTATGGAGATTGGTTTGTGCAAGTTTGTTGGTTTATAGGCAAAAGTACGTGTTCTTGTTTTTATTTCATACTTTGTTTGGCACTTTTGCGTTAGCGATAGAGCAATTGTTGGAGCACCTCGCAGAGTGCGACTTGCGAAAGCGCGACCCTTGTGGTAACGCCCTAAATAATTTTTAAAGCGTCTTCAATAGTTTTATAAACTTTTTCTAGCTGTTTTTTTGTAATAACATATGGTGCTTGAATGTAAATGGTGTTTCCAAGTGGACGTAAAAATACACCATTATCCATAAAAAACTTGAATAGTTTGTCGCGAAGATTACCGTAACGCGCCATTTCTGTATTTAAATCGAGTGCAAAAATAACGCCTGTTTGACGGGTTGCTTTTACTTTGGGGTGATTTTTAATATGTTGGTTGAATACTTCGTGTGAAGCTATAACACGTTGTATGTTGTTTTGTATGTCTGCTGATAGCAATAATTCAATACTTGCTAAAGCAGCAGTACATGCCAACGGATTTGCCGAATAGGTATGCCCATGAAATAAACCTTTGCTTATATCGTCGCTATAAAAAGCGTCGTAAATATTTTGTGAACAACTAGTTATTGCCATTGGCAGCAAACCACCGGTTAAGGCTTTGCTTAAGCAAATAATATCGGGGTTGGTTTCTATGTGAAGTGACGCGAAATGTTTTCCGGTTTTACCAAAACCAGTCATAACTTCATCGGCAACGGTGATGATATTATGGGCTTTACAAAATTTGAGTATTGCATTTAAACCATCAGGGTTGTGCATTTTCATGGCGGCAGCACCTTGTACCAAAGGTTCGTAAACAAATCCGGCTACTTTATTGGTTTCAACAATTGATTTTAATGTGTTTAAAATAGCCTCAAGGTTTTCGCTATTAGGTGTGGGAATCCGTTTTACATCTAAAAAAAAATCTTCAAACGGGCCATTATAAACCGATAACCCTGAAACACTCATAGCACCAAACGTGTCACCATGAAATCCATCTTCAAAAGCAATTAAAGTGTTACGTTTTTCACCTTTATTAAAATGATACTGCAATGCCATTTTAATTCCAATTTCAACCGATGTAGAACCATTATCGCTAAAGAATATTTTATTCTGGTTTTGTGGAAGAATTTTAATAAGCGCTTCTGATAATTCTATGGCAGGTTTGTGGGTAAATCCGCTAAATACTACTTGGTCTAGTTGCTGCATTTGGGCTGAAACTTTGCTGGTAATATTGTCGTTACAATGTCCGTACATGCAGGTGTACCAAGAGGCAATGGCGTCTATGTATTCGTTACCGTTTTCGTCTGTTAAAACACAACCTTTAGCTTTGGTTATGGCAATGGTGTCTGGATGCAATTTGTGTTGCGTTAATGGGTGCCAAAGGTGTTTTTTATCGCGGTCTTTTAATGTCATATTTTTTATTTCCACAAAAGCGGAAATCTCGTTTTTAATGTTCCAAATTTAATCTTTAAAGAAATTATGAGATTCCTGCTTTTGCAGGAATTCCTCAGCATACGCCATAATCACATTTTTATCAAAATAAGGCTCTTCATCAATTCTGTAAATAACGGGAATGTTTGTCATTTTTTTGATAATCGTTTCGGTGGTTTTATGCTCATTACCACTAAAAATTATGGCAACATCAAAACCTTTTTCTTTTAATAGATTTATCGTTAAAAGTGTATGGTTAATGCTTCCTAAATAATGTCTAGACACTACAATAACTTTATAATCGGGTTGTATTAAATCAAAAACTGTTTGTGTGTTATTTATAGGCACTAACAACCCGCCAGCTCCTTCTATCACCAAATTATTTTTGGTTTTTGGAGCTTTAATTTCTTTGATATCTATGGAAATACCATCAATATCTGCTGCTGCATGCGGACTCATAGGCGTTTTTAGGGCAAACGCATTCGGGTGAAATTTTGATTTAGAATTTGAAACTAAACTTTTAACTTTTTTAGTGTCGCAATTATCTAATTCGCCTGCTTGAATGGGTTTCCAATAATCGGCTTCTAAAGCTTCAACTAAAATAGCAGAAGCTACGGTTTTACCAACATCGGTGGATATTCCTGTTATGAAGTATGTTGTCATTTTACAAAAGTAGCAAGTAGTTTTAACACTTTTGTTATTTCTTCTTCACAATTGAAGGCATGCAAACAAAAACGTAAGCGCTCTTGTCCTGCCGGAACTGTTGGCGATAAAATGGGTTTTACATCATAACCTTGGACTTGAAGTTTTTGTGCAACTTCTTTCACACGTTCATTACCTGAAACCAAACAACAATGAATTGGGGAATTACTTTCAATAAATAAATTTTGAAGGTTATTGTTTTTTATTTCTTCTTTGAAAAGCAGAATGTTTTGATGAAGTTTTTGTTTGCTTTTAGAGATAAATAATTCGTTATAACTAGCTTGAATAGTGGCTAAAGAATGAGGGGATAGTGCGGTAGTATAAATAAAACTTCTAGCAAAATTCACTAAATATTGTTTTAAATGGTCGCTTCCTAAAATAGCGGCACCGTGGCAACCCATGGCTTTTCCAAAGGTTACTAAACGCGCAAACACGTCTTTTTCTAAATTTAATTCTTGAACAAGTCCAACACCACGTTCACCAAAAACACCAACGGCATGTGCTTCGTCTACAATTAAATAAGCATTGTGCTTTTTACAGATTTGAGCTAGTTTAACCAAATTGGGAGAAGTGCCATCCATAGAGAAAACAGATTCGGTAACGATATATATATCAATATCTTTTGAGACCTCTCGACCGCGCTCGAGGTGACTTTTCAAATCGTCTAAATCATTATGTTTAAACTTATAAGCCTTAGAATTAGATAATTGTACCCCATCTCTAATAGAGGCGTGAATATATTCATCATATAATATAACATTACCGCGTTGCGGTACACTAGAAAAGAACCCAACATTAGCATCGTACCCCGAATTGAAAATTAAGGCAGATTCACTGTTGTGGAATTCTGACAAAGCAGTTTCAACAGTATTGAATAACGGATGGTTTCCCGATAATAATCGAGAACCTGTTGCCCCATTTTGCTTTATATTATGACCTATTAAAAAATCATGAGCATTATTAAAAATAGTGTCGTTTTTAGAAAAACCTAAATAGTCGTTCGATGAAAAATCAACTAAATTAGAAACAGTTCCAAGTTTTCGTAAAGCATTGGTTTCTTTTCGGTTTTCGAGTTTTTGTTGAAGTTTTTTAGGGAGTTTCATAAAGTTAATCGAAGTATTTAACTTTGCCAGATTCTTTAGAGGCTTTTTTGTCTATCCATTTATAATTATTAGGTACTGTTGCATCTAAAAAATCAATATTTAGTTGTTCAGAAAGTTTGAAACCTATTTTAAAAGCTTCAGCATAGTCGTACTCTTCGTAAAGTTCCCAATGCTTGTTCTTTTCATACCATAAATTAATTTCATAAATTTTGTTACCATCAGCGAGAGGTTCATGAAAAAGCGAAACATATTCTAAATTGGTAATGGTTTTCCATTCGCCTAATTTAATAGGGCCTACTTCAAAGGTTTGTCTAAATTTTGATTTTTTAGTGTCTATATAAACACTTTTTTGGTAACAAAAAACGACACCAAAAGCAAATAAATAAATTACTGATTTAATATTGTGACCTAAGTCTAAAAGATGATCATCACTCCAATCAGTTTTGTAAAGATAAAATATTAAAAGACCGATTGCTGATGTAAAGATTAAAGAAGCAATAGGTATTTGCCAATAAGGTCTATTTCTTTCAGAAATAATGATATGTTCATCTTTCATAAAACAAATGTATGCAAAATTTGTACTTTTGGAATATATAACATGCTATTCTTAAATATTATGAAAACCCTTTTTTTACTTCTATTGTTTTTTATCTCATATATAAGTTTTTCCCAAAACAACCATATTGTAAAAACCGAAGAAGGTAGACGCGTTTGGTTAAAAGCAGATTTTACTTGGGAATATATTGATGAGGAAAAGCTTGTAGCAGCCACCGATAAAAGATGTAACCTAGCACAAGATTTTGTGGAGCCAGCACTTAATAGCAAAATTCAATCGCAATTAAAAAAAGGGCGGGCCATGATGGATGATGTAAAAAAGAAAGTAGCAAAAGATTACGATTGTAATGTAGAAGATGTTATTTTGCTGTCAGTTTCCGAACAAAAAGTAAAAGCCGTGTATCATTTTTGTGCAAACGGCACCAAGGTTACTTATAAACGAAATGGACATGCTATTATAGAAAGCGGGAAGTTATTTTAAGTGATGAAAGACGACCTCACGGGTTTTTAAAACTTGTGAGGTCTAGAAGAAATAAAAAGGTAAGCAAAAATTGTATCTTTGCTTTTATGTACGCCCTAGTAGATTGTAACAATTTTTATGCGTCTTGCGAACGCACTTTTAACCCCAATTTACGCAACAAACCCATTGCTATTTTAAGTAATAATGATGGCTGTGTTATCTCGCGTAGTGATGAAGCTAAAACTGTTGGCTTGCCCATGGGAGCACCTATTTTTAAGTGGGAAGGTTTCTGTAAAGAAAACAACATACAAGTGTTTTCATCCAACTATCCGTTGTATGGCGATATGAGCAGTCGTGTTATGGCTATTCTAGAACAATTCACGCCCGATGTTGAGGTATATAGTATAGACGAAGCTTTTATTCAATTTAAAGGTTTTGAAAATTATAATTTTAATGATTATGGAAGCGAGATAAGAACCCGTATTTTAAAATGGACAGGCATCCCAACCTGTGTTGGTGTAGCGCCAACAAAAGCATTAAGTAAAGTGGCCAATAAAATAGCTCGTAAATTTCCAGACCAAACCAAAGGTGTTTATGTTATTGATTCTGAAGAAAAGCGCATTAAAGCTTTAAAATGGATTAAAATTGAAGATGTTTGGGGCATTGGTCGTGGCTTAACAAAGCGATTGAAAGCAAAAGGATGTAACACGGCATTAGATTTTGTATTACTTCCAGACGATTGGGTGCGTAAAAACTTCTCGATTACCGAATGGAAACTTAAAAAAGACTTAGAAGGGATTCCTACCTTGCAGTTAGATGAAGTTAAAACGAAACAGGCCATTGCCACCACCCGAAGTTTTGAATATACTTTTTCAGATATCGATAATATAAAAGAGCGCATTTCAACCTTTGCAACAAGTTGTGCCGAAAAACTACGCAAACAAGGTTCTAGTTGCCATGTTATTTATGTGGTATTAAGTAGTGATAGGCATAAAAAGGATTTAGAGCAGCACCGTGCCAGTAGGCTAGTAAGTTTAACCTATCCCACCGATTCCAGTTTAATTATCAGTCAAGAAGCGGTAAAGGCTGTTGCGGGTATTTTTAAAACAGGTATAAAATATAAACGTGCAGGCGTTGTGGTTATGGGCTTAGTGCCAACTACCAACCATCAATTGCAGTTGTTTGATCACGAAAACCCAAAACATAAACCGCTTATGCGTGCCATCGATGGTTTAAATGCTAAGTATGCCGATTATAAAATTAAAATAGGTAATCAAGATTTAAAACGTACCTGGAAAATGCGACAAGAACGCTTATCACCACGATACACCACTAATATTAAAGATATTATTAAAGTGAAATAATTTCTATTCAAAGATTAAGGTTTCAAAAATTAGAACTAAATTTAAAAACAGAATAAATAATTTTAATAGGGCGTTACCATCCCGAAGCGTCGGGAGGGTCGGGCTTTACGCACTACACGGTAGCTTGCTTCAATCCCTAACGCAAAAAAGAAACATTATATAAAATGATATTACATCAATCTAATAATCTAAACTTTTTCACTCCAGAAGCGTCGAATAGTTTAGGCGCCTTATTTTTCGAAACAGGTATTTCGGCAGGGTTTCCTTCTCCGGCTGAAGATTTTAAAGAAAAGCGCTTATCACTTGATAGAGAACTTATAAAAAACAAAGAAGCCACTTTTTTTGCACGTGTAAGCGGACAATCTATGATTGGCGCAGGATTAGACGATAACGATTTATTGGTTATAGACAGAAGTTTAGAACCCGAAAATAACAAAATTGCGGTTTGTTTTTTAGATGGTGAATTTACCGTAAAACGTTTAAAAGTAGACAGAGATGGGGTTTGGTTACAACCAGAAAACCCAAATTATCCCATTATAAAAATTACAAGTGAAAACAATTTTATAATTTGGGGCATTGTTACAAATGTGATTAAAAAAGTGTAGTCGCAAAAATGTAAAATTATATGGTAAACCTTTCTGTTTTAGACATTGCAATCATCATTATCTTTTTTCTATTATCTCTTTTTGTTGGGGTTTGGGTATCACGACAAGCAGGGAAAGATTCTACCGAGTTTTTTTTATCGGGGCGCAATATGCCTTGGTGGCTGCTAGGGGTTTCTATGGTAGCAACCACCTTTGCTGCCGATACACCCGGATTGGTAACCGAACTGGTTAGAAAAAATGGCGTATCTGGTAACTGGGTTTGGTGGGCTATGTTACTTACGGGCATGTTAACCGTTTTTTTTTATGCCAAATTATGGCGTAAATCGGGAATTTCAACCGATTTGGAGTTTTATGAATTGCGGTATTCAGGTAAATCGGCTGGTTTTTTAAGAGGTTTTCGCGCTATTTATTTGGGAGTTATTTTTAATGTCATTACCATGGCTGGTGTTTGTTTGGCAGGTGCTAAAATTGCTAGTATTTTATTAGGAATTTCACAAGTAGAAACCTTATTGTATTCTTCAATTATAGTTGTAATTTATTCGTCTTTAGGTGGTTTAAAAGGGGTGTTAATAACCGATTTCATTCAATTTATTATTGCAATGGTGGGTTCTGTTTGGGCAACCATTTATATTGTAAATCTTCCTGAAATAGGAGGGATGGGTACGTTGCTTTCTCACGCAAACGTAAGTAGTAAATTAAACATTCTGCCAGATTTTTCAAATACTGAAGCGTTAATAACTTTATTCATAATTCCGTTTGCTGTTCAGTGGTGGAGTACTTGGTACCCTGGTGCCGAACCTGGTGGTGGGGGTTATATAGCTCAACGTATGTTAGCTGCTAAAGATGAAAAAAATGCTACGTGGGCAACCTTGTTTTTTAATTTCGCGCACTATGCTTTACGTCCGTGGCCATGGATTTTAGTTGGTTTGGCATCTTTGGTTATTTTTCCAACCTTAGAAAGTATCAATACGGCATTCCCTAATTTAAATGTAGATATGCAAGGGCATGATGTTGCCTATGCTGCTATGATGACGTATTTGCCAGCGGGTTTAATAGGGATAGTTTTAACATCGTTAATAGCGGCGTTTATGAGTACCATTTCAACACAGTTAAACTGGGGCAGTTCCTATATTGTCAACGATTTTTATGGCAGATTTATAAATAAAAAGGCTTCAGAAAACCAAAAGGTTTTAGTTGGAAGAATTTCTACCGTTTTACTTATGGTTTGTGCTGCACTTTTTTCGTTTTATATTAAATCGGCTAAAGATGTGTTCGATTTGCTGTTACAAATAGGGGCGGGAACAGGCTTGTTGTTTATTATGCGTTGGTTTTGGAAACGAATCAATCCATTTAGCGAAATAGCGGCCATGGTTATCTCTTTTATAATAGCTATTGTCTTTTTTATAAATGGTAAATTAGATGTGCCATGGTTTACAATGGCGGGGTATATGCAATTAGTTTTAGGTGTTGTTTTAACAACTGTTGGATGGGTTGTTGTAACGCTTTTAACAAAACAATCGGATGTTGAAACCTTAGCAACGTTTGAAAGCTTGGTTTATGGTAATGAGAGCAAGTTTAAAAATATAGGTTATAAAATATTAGCATTCTTTTTAGGAATTATTGGGACTTACAGCTTTTTATTCGCTACGGGGTATTTTATTTATGGCAAAACACTTTCAGCTTTAGGGTTGTGTATTTTAACATGTATTTGTTGTTTTTTATTAGTTAAGAATTGGAAAAAAATAGCATAAAAAAACGCGAAGCTAGGGTGCTTCGCGTTTTTGTTTTTTCAGCTTTTAATTTGATTAGAAATTGTAACGCATGCTAAAGTTCCAAGTTCTTCCGTAACCGAATCTTACGCCATTATCAACATTAACACCTTTCCAAGCAATATCGCCAGAATCTATATGAATATTATCTCTTGAGTTTTCTATATAAACTTCATCAAAAACATTATTGATATTCACTCGGATTTGTAATGACTTATCGTCATTTTTTCCTAATAGCATTTTATATGATAATCCCGTATCAACCGTATCATAAGATGGTAATTTAATGGCGCCTCTGTTATCTTGGGTTGCAAATTCTGCACCAGAAAAATCAGAATTCCCATATAAATTATCATATTGATTCCAGTTAGCACCAACTTTTAAACGTGGTAAGATTTCATAATCTGCAGTAATACCAGCAGTAAATTGAGCTGCTTGTCCAATTTTAACACCATCAATATAGCTAGTATCTCCAGTAGCTACAACATTTCCGTTATCATCAGTTATTCTCGTCGTAATATTTCCATTATATTCCCAATTACCAACAGATACAAATCCATTTATGCTTAACCTATCAGTAAAACGAGTGAAAACTTCTAATTCCACACCCATATGAACTTGCTTTAATGGGCTTGTTGTAGTAAATTCATCATTAAAATTATCACCATTTGTGTCTCTAGAACTATAATCAATTTTGTTATCCCAAGTAGTATGGTAAATATTGAAATTAGCTGATACTAAATCGCCTAAAAACTTATAACCAGCTTCTAAGCCCGTAATTTTTTGATTTCCTTCAACTAAAGGGTTTAACTGATTAGAAGATCTATCATCTACAAACAAATCACTATGAAATGGTTGACGAGAATAATACCCAACATTAGCAAAAACTATATTGCTATTATTAAGATTATAAGAAGCGCCTGCTTTTACATTAAAACCTGGCTTATCCACTTTTTCAGATTCTTCAGATTGCCCTAAAGTTGATGCGTTAGCATACTCTGTTCTTACATGAGATTGTGTGGAGGCAGACCCTTGAAAAAAGGCTGAAAAATTATCTTTTGAATATTCTAGTTGTCCAAAAAATCCAGCATAATTAATATCCTCTTCGTAATCATAATTTCCAGAACCGTGTAAACGTTGGGCGTGATCATCATTGGTATTAAAGAACACATTCCATGGGTTAATACCTCCAAAAACTTCAGTAACCTGATAAGAACCTCCATTGTAAGTACTCGATGCTCCTAATGAATCTATTGATAAAAATTCATTAACACTTCTAAAATGAATTCCATTATATAATCGTACATCTGCACCAAAATTAAGACTTAAGTTTTCGTTTAAATCGTTATTATAGTTAGTTATTAAACCATACCAATTATGATTGTTGTTTGAACCTCTAGCATATTGCGGAACTCTGGGCGTGCCTCCTGTTCTGGTGGATGCAAAAGTACCTCTTCCGGCAGATGCATATAAGACCGTTGATAATGACGATTGATCATTAATAGTTAAATCCCAGCTTAAATTAGCAACGGGTTTATGGTAAACATTTCTACCAGTTGGATAATTGCCACTTTGCAATAAATTTGGACTATCTACACCTGAATATGCCGTATTATATTTTCTGCCATTATCTAAAAGTGTCTCCAAATCATAAAATCCAGAAGTTGCATGCCACTGAGGTGCACCTGTTATCATGAAATTGAATATATTATTATCATTAGCCTTGTAACCTAAAGATATAAAATAGGTTTGTCCTTGCCCATCGGTATCTTCAACATAACCTTCACCTTGCCAGTGACCTAATAATGCGGAAAATGCCCAACCACTTTCCATTAATCCTGTTGAATATGATGCAGTTGTTTTTGTGTAATTATCATTAGCAATCATTTGTTGTACAAAGCCGCCTTCTTTCCTGTCAATTGTTTTAGTCACAATGTTTACGGTACCTCCAACAGAAGATATTGCCAATTTAGAAGACCCCAAACCACGCTGTACTTGTACTGCTTGTGCCACATCTAATACCCCCGACCAGTTAGACCAAAACATTCTTCCGTCTTCAGGACTATTTATTGGTTGACCGTTTAATAAAAATGCCGTATTAACTTGGTCAAAGCCTCTTAAAAACATTTGCCCTTCTCCAAAACCTCCACCTTGTATAGATTGTACAGATGGTGTTGATTTCAAAATTTCTGGCAAATCTGAAGTTCCTGTTTTTTCTTGAATTTGATTTGCCTTAATTGTAGACACCGCAATTGGTGTTTTCCTTCCTTCAGCCAAATCGATAACCCCAGATCCAATAATCACTATCTCGTCTAGTGAATTGTCTGGTGTTAATTTAATATTTCCCAAATTAGCACTTCCAGTAAATTTTAAAGTAACTGAACCGTAACCAACAAAAGAAATAACAATTTGACCGGTAGTTGCAGTAGTTTCTAATTTAAACTTACCGTCAAAATCTGAAGAAACACCATTGGTAGTTCCTTTTTCGACAACATTCGCACCTGGTAGTGGCGAATTAATTTCGGCATCCACAATAGTACCTGTTACGGTACTTTGAGCCATTATAACTGTAGAGAACAAAAACGCTACAGCCATCAATAATAATTGAGTAGTTTTTTTCATAATAAAGATTAATTAATTGAATTAGTCGAGGCAAAAATACGTATTAATATCGTACGATTATTATGTAATTGTTAACATATTAAACACTTATAATTAAAAAAACAAAAAAGCATCCATATTTTTTATATGAATGCTTTAAGATTTTTGATGAGAATTACAACGTGTTTTTAAGACATTTTCTTATAATGATTCAATAAATTTTGAGTAGATGAATCATGCGAATTGCTAGTACTATTGTTAAATTCTTGTAAAATTTTACTAGCTAATTGCTTGCCTAACTCGACACCAAATTGGTCGTAACTAAATATATTCCAAATAATACCTTGTACAAATATTTTATGTTCGTACATCGCTATTAATTTCCCTAAACTTTCTGGGGTTAGTTTGTTAATAAAAATGGTATTGGTTGGTTTATTTCCTTGAAAAACTTTAAAAGGTTTTAATGCTTCCGAAGCTCCTTCGGCTAAAACTTCTTTTTCGGTTTTTCCATTTAATAGCGCTTCAGTTTGCGCTAAAAAGTTAGACATCAATTTGTCTTGATGATCTTGATTTCCGTGTAATGATTTTGTAAAACCTATAAAATCAGCAGGAATCAATTTTGTTCCTTGGTGTATTAATTGGAAGAATGCGTGTTGCGAATTGGTTCCTGGTTCTCCCCAAATTATAGTGCCTGTTTGGTAATCTATTGGGTTTCCGTTTCTATCAACGCTTTTGCCATTACTTTCCATAATACCTTGTTGAAGGTAGGTAGCAAATTGGTTTAGGTATTGAGAATATGGTATAATAGCTTCACTTTCAGCTTTAAAAAAGTTATTATACCAAACACTGATTAATGCTAAAACAACAGGGATATTGGTTTTAAAATCTTCATTTTTAAAGTGCTCGTCCATTTTGTTAGCACCGTGCAATAAGCTATCAAAATTTTTATATCCAACAGCTAAACTTATGGTTAAACCAACGGCGCTCCATAATGAAAAACGGCCTCCAACCCAATCCCACATTGGGAAAATGTTATTTTCATCAATACCAAAAGCTTTTACATTTTGGATGTTGGTTGATACCGCTACGAATTGTTTTGCAATAGCTTCTTCATTCGCCGATTTTAAAAACCAAGCTTTCAGCGTGTTAGCGTTAGAAAGTGTTTCTTGCGTTGTAAACGTTTTTGAAACGATTACAAACAACGTAGTTTCGGGATTTAGTTTTTTAATAACTTCATTTACATGGTCGCCATCTACATTGCTCACAAAATGAGTTGTTAAGTGGTTTTTGTAATATTGAAGGGCATCTACAACCATAGCTGGCCCTAAATCGGATCCACCAATACCAATATTTACGACATCGGTAAATGCTTTTCCAGTAAAGCCTTTAAGTTCGCCATTCACAACTTGATTTGTAAACGCTTCTATTTTTTGTTTTACGGCATATACTTCTGGCATTACGTTCACGCTATCTACCTTAAAATTAGCATCTTTCGGTGCGCGTAGTGCCGTGTGTAAAACGGCACGACCTTCGGTTTCATTTATTATTTCACCAGAAAACTGACTTTTAATAGCATCTTTCAACTTCACCTCATCGGCTAATTCCAATAGATGCTTTAAGGTTTCTTCTGTAATTCTGTTTTTGGAAAAATCTACATAAAAATCATCCCAATTAATCGTAAACTTATTTGCCCTGTCTTTATCTTGAGCAAACAAATCTTTCATATGATTGTTACTAACTTTATTAAAATGCTCTTGAAGTTTTTTCCAAGCATTTGTTGTTGTTGGGTTGATAGTTGGTAGTGCCATAATCTATTCTTTTTGAGTTATAGTAGTTTTAGCCTGTTCTTTCTTTGAATCATCGAAAATAGGTAGCGCATCTAATTTAACCTTTATCGGTCTAATAAAATTTAAATAATCACCTTTTAAAGATTCTGCAATTGGCTCTGAATTTGATAGTTTTTCTTTGAACGGATCGACTTCTTTTCCGTTTTTCCAAAAACGATAGCACACGTGTGGCCCTCCTGTGTTTCCGGTCATCCCTATCCAACCAATCACATCACCTTGCTTTACATGCTGCCCAACATTAACTTTACGCTTTTGCATATGCAAATATTGAGTTTCGTAAGTTGAATTATGTCTTATTTTTACATAATTCCCGTTACCACCCTTGTATTGCGATGCAGTAACCGTTCCATTAGCAGTTGCTAAAATAGGGGTTCCTATTGGTGCTGCAAAATCGGTACCTCTGTGTGGACGTAATGCAAAACCGTAATACGCAATACGTCTGTTTAAATTATATTTAGAAGAAATTCTACTGAACTGTACGGGTGCTTTTAAGAAGGCACGACGTAAATCTTTAGCAGCTTCATTATAATATTCGTATATGTTTTTTATAGAATCAGTCCGGTATCTAAAGGCATAATACGGTGTGTTTTTGTGATTAAAAACAACCGCCTTCACATTATGTATGCCCGCATAAATAGTATCATCAATATATTTATCGGTATAAATAACTTTAAAAGTATCGCCTTTTTGAAGTCGAGTAAAATCGATGGTCCAAGCATAAATTTGTTCTGCTAACTTATTTGTTAAAATAGGACTAATGCCCTTTTTATCTAAGGCTTGGGATATACTGCTGTTTAAAACACCTGTTACTGTTTTTTCAACATATTTAATAGGTTTTCTGCTTGTATATGCATGGATGGAATCTTGAAAACTTATCACCACAAATTCTTCTTGGTTTGGTTGATAAATAAAGCATTTAGGCGTTTCTAAAGAATCTTTGGAACACAGCAGTGTATATGGTTTTCCTATTTGAAGGCGTCTAATATCAAAAGTATCTCTAGCTTTTTCAGCAATTGAAAAAATTCTTGGATAGCCTATTTTGTTTCGCTCTAAAATAACGCCAAAACTATCTCCACTTCTTACGGTGTCTCTTTTTACAACAAAATTGCTTAAATTAAAACCAAATTCGTAGATATCGGCAGGTTTTTCTATTACGGCAACTTCTTCTATGGGTTGCTCTTTTTCTTTGCACGAAATTATACTTATTAATGCTAATACGATTACTAAATATTTATTCCCCATTCTTCTATTTCTTGCTTTGTCCATAAGTTCGGAAAAAATATTCTTTTTTGATACTTTGGATGCATGTATTTTACCCATTCACTTCCTCCTGTTGCTTCGGCAGTTTTTCCGCCTATATTTAAATAATGATTTGCAGTATTATAATGTGCCATCACCCATTTTATATTAACTGTATAGTCAAAATGGCGCATGGCATTAATTAACTCTTTGTTCTCCTTGGCCTCCTTAGGAAGTTCTTTAAATTTGGAGTATAAATTATTTGTGCTATAAAACTGGGCAAATCTAATAAATTCGTCTTTATATTTTTCCTCAAAAACTGTTAATGTGTAACTTTTTTTGCCAGTTTTATAATTCTTCCCAGCAGCTTGCCAATATAAATGCTCGAAAGCGTTTTCATAGGAAGAATTTCTATCTATAGTATCTCTAAATCGTTTGTCTATAAGATTTATAAGTTCGGTTGATGCAAATTCAATTTTTCTGTATTGGGCACTTTGAAATCCGCTGGCAGGCGTTAAAGTTGTTCTGAATTTATTGTATTGATCGACGTCCATACCGTCTTTCATAATAGTAAATGAAGATGTGAGGATATCGAAATAGCGGCTAATACGCATTAATTTGGAAGTAAATAATTCAGAAGTTAACTCTTTGCTTTTTGCCACTTGGTCAATTTCAACAAGTACCATTTTAAACAACAACTCGGTTATTTGATGATACATAATGAATACCATTTCATCTGGAAAAACGGTACGCTGTATCTGGAGATTTAACAAGGCATCTGTTTGGATATAATCCCAATAATTTATAGGTTTACTATGTAATAAGCCTTCTAAATAATCTTCTAAATCTTGGTTTATTGCCTTGTATTTTTCTCTAAGTTGATTGTTTATTTTTGATTTCAAAACGTCTTTTAATTATCAACAACTATTTTAAAAGGGTGCTTTAATCCTTTAAAAGCTTCTAAATCGGCACGTAGAGAACCCACTCTTAAATCGGCCTTAATACGCAAAGGTATTTTATTTTTATCTTTTGACACCCAAAGTGTTAAACTTTCTTCTTCTTTAAAAACGCGACCAGCCATTACATAAGGCCTGAATTTTAAAGACTCTATTTTACCAAAATCGGTTTCTATAATTTCTGTTCCTAAATATTGTAATTTGAATCCGTAATTTTCTTCATCAAAAAACATATCGGTACGTATTTCATCACCTACTTTTAAAGTACTTACATTAATTTTATTACGCAAATAATAGTACGTTGATACCATGTCTTGAACATTTGGTTTGGTAGTAAACTCCGTTTTTGTTTTGTGTTTTTTATCGTTAACGTAGGCTTTGTTGTTTTTTTGATCAAATTCCACTTCAAGGTCTTTGGTATGCCCACCTTCGTCTATGTTTCTGATAAATTTATAAGGCAATAATGTGTTTTTGTCAAAATAGCTTTCATAGCGGTCTTTTACTTTAAAAAACCATTTTATCATGCCAGATGTCCATCCTTTTCCAATTACGTGGTAAACATCTTTATTGTCAAGCTTTGTTTCTTTTACATTAAGTGTGGCATTTCCTGCTTTTAAAAAACCACTATAGCTCATTTTAAACTGAAACCATTCACCATCGCCAAATGACGATTCTTGTTGCGCAAAAGTTATTTGTGTGATTATTATTGCCGATATTATAAGTAGTGTCTTTTTCATTTTATTTGGGTAATTGGAACTAACTTCTTGTGTTTACATGTTTTATTGTAAATAGGAATTGGCAATTACTGTTCCAAAAATATAAAAATAACTTGTACTGTTTGTAATTATAAGAAAACCTTAATATTAATTTACTTTTAATCTGAATATAAGATGCTACAAAAAATATGACCGATTTTTCAAATTTCAAGTATTTATTAAAGGGTGCCTCTATTAGCTTGTTCTCTTTCTATAGATTCGAAAAGTGCTTTAAAATTTCCTGCTCCAAAACCACGAGCTCCCATGCGCTGAATAATTTCAAAGAATAAGGTTGGCCTGTCTTCAACAGGCTTTGTGAAAATTTGCAATAAATAGCCTTCTTCATCGGCATCAATCATAATACCTAAACTTTTTAGCGTTTCTATGTCTTCACGTAACTCGTGATGGTGTTCGTGCAATCTTTCGGGAACTGCTTTATAATATGCTTCAGGGGGTGTTGACAAAAACTCTACACCTCGCGATTTTAATTCACTTACTGCTTTTATAATATTATCGGTGGCTACGGCTATATGTTGTACGCCAGCGCCTTCATAAAAATCGAGATATTCTTCAATTTGAGAACGTTTTTTTCCTTTGGCTGGTTCGTTTATTGGGAATTTAATTCGCCCATTACCATTACTCATTACTTTACTCATTAATGCGGAGTATTCGGTATGGATTTGCTTATCATCAAACGATAAGAAATTTTCAAACCCCATAACATCTTCATACCATTTTACCCAAACATTCATTTGTCCCCAACCTACATTGCCAACCATGTGGTCTATATATTTCAATCCTACTTGTGTTGGGTTGTAATCTGATTTCCACTCACGAAACCCTGGTAAAAATGCACCATTGTAGTTTTTGCGTTCAACAAACATATGTACGGTTTCGCCATAGGTATAAATACCCGCTCGTACTACCTCGCCATGTTCGTCTTTTTCAACCACAGGTTCCATGTATGATTTGGCACCTCTACTTATAGTTTCCTTATATGATTTTTTAGCATCATCTACCCAAAGAGCAATTACTTTTACGCCATCGCCGTGTTTTACAATATGATCGTTTATTGGTGATTTACTGGTTAATGGTGTTGTTAATACCAATTTTATTTTGTCTTGTTTAAGCACATAACTCACGGTGTCTTTTGAGCCTGTTTCTAAACCTTTATAGGCGTAAGATTGAAACCCAAATGCCGTTTTGTAAAAGTGTGCCGATTGTTTGGCGTTCCCTACATAGAATTCTACATAATCTGTTCCTAAAAGCGGTAAAAAATCTTGCGCGCCTTTAAATATTTTTTCTAATGCATACATAATAAAAAGCCCTCCCTAACCCTCCCAAATGGAGGGAATTCAAAACTGGACGAATTTTGAATTTTAGTTTTACTATATTTTAAAATTTCGCCTCAAAAAGTCCCCTTTGAGGATTTAGGGGCTTAACCACGATTTATGATAATCGTTATCGGCTATTTTCATGCCTTCTTCGGTAACCATTAATGGCTTAAAAGTATCTACCATCACAGCGAGTTCGTCGGTTTTGGTTTTGCCAATACTTCTTTCTGTAGCTCCGGGATGTGGCCCATGAGGAATACCCGCTGGATGCAATGAAATGTGTCCTACTTCAATATCATTTCTACTCATAAAATCCCCATCTACGTAATACAATACCTCATCGCTATCTATATTGCTGTGATTGTATGGTGCGGGAATGGATAATGGGTGATAATCATACAACCTAGGCACAAAACTACACACCACAAAAGCATCGGTTTCAAAAGTTTGGTGCACTGGTGGCGGTTGGTGAATTCGCCCCGTAATAGGCTCGAAATCGTGAATTGAAAAAGCATACGGATAGTTGTATCCATCGTAGCCAACTACGTCAAAAGGATGCGATGCATACACCATTTCTATGATATCGTCTTGTTTTTTTACTTTGATTAGAAAATCCCCACTTTCGTTATGGGTTTCTAATTCTTGTGGGCGACGGATATCGCGTTCACAATAGGGTGCGTGTTCCAAAAGTTGCCCAAACCAATTTCTATAACGTTTTGGAGTGTAAATGGGTCGGCGAGATTCAACTATAAATAAGCGGTTGTCTTCTGTGTCAAAATCTATTTTATAAATAACGCCTCTTGGAACAAGCAGATAATCACCATGTTTAAAATCGATATTCCCTAAATGGGTTCTTAATTTTCCTGAACCTTTATGAATAAAAATGAGCTCGTCGGCATCGGTATTTTTATAAAAATAATCTTGTGTAGGTTGTTTTGGGGCTGCTAAAATAATGGCACAGTCTTTATTGACCAAAACGGTTTTTCGACTTTCTAGATAATCTTGCTCTGGTTTTACTTGAAAGCCTTTTAACCTGTATGATTGAATATTATTTGCTTTAACAATTTTGGGAATAACACTGTATTGTTTTTTTATTTCCTTTACTTGTGTTGGTCGCTGCTCATGATAGCTGTTTGTATACATACCATCAAAGCCAATGGTTCCAAATAATTGTTCGGAATACAAACTGCCATCCGATTTTCTAAATTGTGTATGGCGTTTATGCGGAATGCTTCCTAATTTATGATAAAATGGCATATTGTAAGTTTTAAAAGTTAAAAAGTATAAAGTTACCCTTTAGAACTGTATTTAAGGGCTGCAATAAACTAAAAATCAATTACATATAAAGATACAATAAAGTATGCTTATTCAGGATTTCTCTTGATAAGGAAGTGTAGAAATAATAATAAGTCTTGCCAAAAAAGTTGCATAACCTAACAAATATAATAATTTTTTGTGATAGAACCTTAAGATTTCCGCTTTCGCGCAAATCAAAAAAACAGGTGTTTAAAACCAAAAACCGACATTAAAAAACCAATAACTCTGGTTCTGCTCTGGTGAGTAGCTGAATTTTGCTTGGATGGGTCCAATAAAAGTTTCAATAGCATACCCTAAGGCGTAACCTCTATAATTTGGAAGGGTAAACCATTCGCCAGTTTCAAAAATATCATCTTCTACATTTGCCCAATTACCCTCTAAGGTTAAGTGATGCTTTTTAAATAATTGATAATCTGCACTAAAAAAAGCTTTTACATAACTGTTTCCCGTAAGAGAAATGAAGTCGTAACCCACAAACGGAATAAAGTTATTGATTAAGTTGTTACCATTGCCTCCCAATGCAAAATCTAATGTTTGGGTTGATTTATCTCCTATTTTAAAACCACCTCCTGTTTGAAAATTAAAAGCTAATTTACTTGAAAGACTAAAGGCATACCCCATATTTGCCTTTGCTAACGAAAAGTTTTCAAAGTTTTCATTAAAACTAGAAGCATATAAGTACATATGTAGATCACCATCAAAATAAACACCTTTTTTTGGAAAATATTTGTTGTCGTAAGTGTCTAATTTCAAGCCTCCAAAAACACTTAAATAATCGGTGCTTTCAAATATAAATTGATTGGTTTGGTTGTTTGTTGTAAGCGTTTCGGTATTTATTTCTAATCGTTTATGTTCTAATCCGGCACTTAACGAAAAATCTTTTCTGAATAAAGTCTGGACATAAATTTGATTGGTTTGATCTTGTAATTTGACATCTATTTTATTTAATTCGGAACCAGATATTTGAGCGTCGTCTAACAAAAGTTTTGCGCTAATATCTTTTTTAAATTGATTGTATCTGGATTTCAACCCAATGCTCCAGTAAAACCCTCTATCTATAAAATATTCAAAATTGTAACGTACATTATCGCCTAAAATAACATCTAATGAAACCACATCGTTATCAAACAACCATCGTTTTTTAGTTAGATTAACAAGTGCAGCACTTTTATATAAATCATCAAAATGCAATCCTAATTTTAAAAAGGTAGTTGTATTGGTCTCTTTTAAGTTGGCTATTAAATCGTAACCTTCTCTATTTTCAATGCTTTTTAATTCATATTCAAACGAATCGAAATTGTTTGTAGCAACTAAGTTGTTAATACCTTTGTTAAAATAGCTGTAACTAATTTTTTTGTTATTTTTTAATTTTAACTTTCCTAAAATATAAGCTCTGGTATATTTACTATTCCCTTTTATAACAATATTATTAATTGTAATACTGTCTTTAGCTTTATAATTAAGTTTAGAGTTGGTTTTAGAAGAATTTTTATCGGTTAATTTTTTTAAAGCATCCATTTTTACAATAGTGGCTTGTTTACCGCTTTCAATAATTTTTGAACCTTCGCTAAACGATACCACTGAGTAATCTTTAATATCGGGTTTAATATAGATATCGGTTTTTTTACCCTTCAATTTCATGTCATTAATAGTTCGGAAATTGTTTATTTGTACCAATACGTCTGGGGCAGACGTTAGCTCGTCTCTGTTTGCCAATCCATCTTGTACATCTACTCCAATAATAACATCCATTCCTTTGGCGCGCAATTCATCAATAGGATAATTGTTCACAACACCACCATCAATTAATATTTGTCCGTTAATAGTAACTGGTTGAAATAAAGTAGGTAGAGCACCACTTGCCATAATAGATTGTGCTAAGTTCCCCGAATCTAACATAACGGCTTGTCCTGTTTCAATATTGGTAGCTATACAGAAAAAAGGTATTGGCAATTCACTAAAGTTATTTATTTCACTAACATGCAAAGTGAGTTTTGAAAATAGGGCATATGTGTTCTGCCCACGGGAAAGTGCCGATGGTAACTTAATTTTAAAATTATCAAATGGTAGTGTTACCGCATATTTTTCAGAGTTATCACGTTCGTAAAAGGCTTTGGAGGCCCTTGGTAAATCGTCATTTATTAACATGTCAAAATCGAGTTCTTTAAAGATAGAATCGAGTTGATTGCCTGTATAGCCTGAAGCATAAAGTGAACCAATAATAGCGCCCATGCTGGTGCCTGCTATATAATCTATTTTCACCCCTAAACTATCAATAACTTTTAACACGCCAATGTGCGCCAATCCTTTTGCGCCACCGCCACTTAAAACTAAGCCAACTTTAACATCGTCTTTTTCTGTGTTTTGAGAAAACCCCTCAAAACACAGAATAAAAACAAGACATGTTAAAAAATACTTCATTGGTAACTCGTATTTGTTTATTAATGGTTAAATGCAACATTCAAATTATTCATCTGCTTATCAATTAAAATTTGAATCACGAAAATTTCATTTAGTATGGTAATAATTATATATTTTTTCTGCTCTAGAAACACCCACAACAGGTTCTAATTCATCTAACTTGGCATTGGCAACTCGCTTTGCAGATTTAAAATGCTTTAACAAGTCTACCACTGTTTTTTTTCCAATGCCAGGAATTGTTTCCAACTCTGTATTCAATGCAGTTTTACTTCGTTTATTTCTGTGATGTTCTACACCAAAACGGTGGGCTTCATTACGAAGCTGTTGTATTATTTTAAGTGTTTCGCTTTTCTTATCTAAATATAGTGGAATTGGGTCGTTTGGATAAAATAATTCTTCTAAACGTTTTGCAATTCCGATGATTGCTATTTTCCCCCTTAAGTTTAAAGCATCTAAACTTTTTAATGCCGATGATAATTGCCCTTTACCGCCATCTATAATGATGAGTTGTGGTAGTGCTTGTTCTTCATCCATCATACGCTTGTAGCGGCGGTAAACCACTTCTTCCATCGATGCAAAATCGTCTGGACCAACAACGGTTTTAATATTAAAATGTCTATAATCCTTTTTACTTGGTTTTCCGTTTTTAAAAACCACACATGCCGCAACAGGGTGGGTGCCTTGTATATTTGAGTTATCAAAACATTCTATATGCCTTGGTTCTTCATGCAACCTTAAATCGGTTTTCATTTGCGCCATAATTCTATTGGCATGCCTATCGGGGTCAACAATTTTATCTTGCTTAAAACGCTCCATACGGTAATATTTAGCATTTCTAAGCGATAAGTCTAATATATGCTTTTTATCACCCAATTGAGGTATTGTTACTTTAATGTCTTTGCCCAAGTCCACTTTAAAAGGTACATATATTTCTTTTGAGTTTGAATGAAAACGTTGGCGAATTTCGGTAATTGCCAACTCCAGCAATTCTAAATCTGTTTCGTCTAATTTCTTTTTAATTTCTAAAGTATGGGAACGGATAATAGATCCGTAAGATAACTGTAAAAAATTGACGTATCCATAACTTTCGTCACTTATTATTGAAAACACATCTACATTACTAATTTTAGGGTTTACAATGGTAGATTTAGCTTGGTAGTTTTCAAGAACCTCTATCTTTTCTTTAATTTTTTGAGCCTCTTCAAAATGCATGTCTTCAGCATACTGTTTCATTTGAGTTTTAAACTGAGATAGTGAATCTTTAAAATTACCTTTTAAAATTTCTTTTATGGCTATTATATTTTCATGATATTCATTTTCAGTTTCAAATCCTTCACAAGCACCTTTGCAGTTTCCTAAATGGTATTCTAAACATACTTTATATTTTCCCGTTTCTATTTTGTTTTCAGATAAATCGTAATTACAATTTCGCAGCGAATACAGCCCTTTTATTAAATCTAACAGGGTATGAACCGTTTTCATACTGGTATAAGGTCCAAAATAATCACTTCCATCTTTAAAAACACGTCGTGTAGAAAACACTCTGGGAAACCGTTCGTTTTTTATACAAATCCATGGGTACGATTTGTCGTCTTTCAGCATCACATTGTATTTGGGTTGATACTTTTTAATTAGGTTGTTTTCCAGTAGCAATGCATCTGTTTCGGTATCAACAACAATATGTTTTATGGTAACAATTTTTTTTACCAACACACGTGTTTTACCATTATCGTGTGTTTTGGTAAAATAACTGCTGACCCTTTTTTTTAAATTTTTGGCTTTTCCAACGTAAATGATAGTGCCTTCAGCATCATAATACTGATACACACCTGGTTGATTTGGTAAGGTTTGTAATTGTATTTCTAAGGTAGGTTTTTCCATTCACCCAAAGGTAATTATTTTAATTTTTTATTGATATAATACAGTTGCATAAATCTGTTAAACTTTTGAGGCTTAATAAGTATTCGTTAACTTGCGCCACATTTTAAAATTATAAAATGAACAAAAGAATAATTGGCAGAGTAGATAAAATAGATTTTCCTAAATTGGGATTGTTCCATATTGATGTTAAAATCGATACAGGAGCTTATACGTCTACAATACATTATTCTGAGATTATTGAAGAAAACAACACTTTACGATGCGTTTTTAACAGCGATAAGCACCAAAATTTTGGTAAAACTGAAATTACCTTTGATGAGTACACCAGTACCGTTGTAAAAAGCAGTAACGGGTTGAAAGAAAACCGATATAAAATAAAATCTGAAGTCATATTTTTTGGAAAAACATACAAGATTAACCTAACTTTAAGCACACGCAACGATATGAGATTTCCTGTTTTAATTGGCAGGCAATTTTTAAAGCGAAAATTTATGGTTGATGTAGATTTAGAAAATGTTTCTTATAATTCGAAACCCTTATGAACATAGTTATATTATCTAGAAACTCGAATCTATATTCCACCGACAGACTTGTTGAAGAAGGTGAAAAAAGGGGTCATAAAGTAGAGGTTATAGACCCTTTAAAATGCGATATTATTATTGAAAGAGAAAAACCAACCATTTATTACAAAGACCGCTATTTAGACTATGTAGATGCGGTTATTCCTAGAATTGGAGCTTCTATAACCTTTTATGGTTGTGCGGTTGTACGTCAATTTGAAATGATGAATGTATTTACCATTGCCACCTCCGATGCCATTCAACGTTCCAGAGATAAATTAAGAAGTTTACAGCGTTTAAGCAAAGCGGGTATTGGCATGCCAAAAACCGTTTTCACCAATTATTCGCGCGATGTTGAAGAAGTAATTGAGCATGTTGGAGGCGTTCCTGTTATTATAAAATTACTGGAAGGTACACAAGGGTTAGGTGTGGTTTTAGCAGAAACAAAAAATGCAGCCGAATCTGTTTTAGAAGCCTTTAATGGTTTGGAAGCACGCGTTATTGTTCAAGAATTTATTAAAGAAGCTAAAGGTGCCGATTTACGTGCTTTAATTGTGGACGGACAAGTAGTGGGAGCTATGAAACGCCAAGGAAAAGAAGGAGAGTTTCGCTCAAACTTACACCGTGGTGGCTCAGCACAAGTTATAAAGTTAGATGATCAAGAATTAAAATTAGCGATGAACGCATCGCGTGTTCTTAAGCTGCCTGTTTGCGGGGTCGATATGTTGCAATCGGCACGTGGGCCCTTGCTTTTGGAGGTTAACTCTACACCTGGTTTAGAAGGTATTGAAGAAGCTACAGGTAGAAATATTGCTAAAAGCATCATCACATATATTGAAAAAAACAAGCATCATCGTTAAAATAAAATTAGGTTTCGTATGACTTTAGTGAACAATATTTTAACTATTCTAGATACAAAAATATACCCTGGAGAAAGCAAAGAGATTGATTTTGATGTTGCCAATCTTCACACCTCATCGCCAGTAAACGTACCCATTATTATTGAACGTGCTAAAAAACCAGGCCCCATTGTGTTATTCACAGCGGGCATTCATGGCGATGAAGTAAATGGCGTTGAAATTGTTAGACAATTAATAGCTAGCGGCATTAATAAACCCAAAATTGGCACTATTATCTGCATTCCCGTTATTAATGTTTTTGGTTTTATAAACTTAAAGCGCGAGTTTCCCGATGGCAGGGATTTAAATCGTGTATTTCCGGGTACTATTGATGGTTCTTTGGCAAGTAGGGTAGCCCATAAATTGATACACGATATTGTGCCTTGTGTAGATTGTATAATCGATTTTCACACAGGCGGATCTGGACGTTTTAATGCGCCTCAAATACGCATTTCAAAAGAAAACAGACATCTTAATGAATTAGCTAAAGTATTTGCTGCGCCCTTTGTTTTATATTCTAAAAACTTAAATAAATCATTTAGAAACAGCTGTTATAAATTAGGAAAAGCCATGTTGCTTTTTGAAGGTGGCAAATCATTTCATATTGATGAAAATATCACCAACCACGGTGTTAATGGTTCAAAACGTATTTTAAAACATTTAGGGATGCTAAATTCTCAATCTAAAGTTACCAAACCCAAAAAAGACACTGTTTTTATTAATGAGAGCAGGTGGCAACGTGCCAGTTTTTCGGGCATGTTTAGAGCTACTATTGGCATTAGCAGCCATATAAAAAAAGGCGATATTTTAGGATATATTACAGACCCGTATGGCAAATTAAACCAAGCTGTAAAAGCACAAAATTCTGGGTATATTATAAATGTGAATGAATCGCCTATTGTATATCAAGGTGATGCTTTGTTTCATATTTCCACAAAGCTTAAACGTTAATAAAAGTATGCAAAAAGCCGAATTACGAAAAAAATATAAAACGCTTCGTATTACTTTGTCAAATAGTCAAATTGATGATTTAAGTATGGCTATTGCCAATCAACTTTTAAAATTATCCATTTGGGAGTATACATTTTACCACGTTTTTTTAGCTATTGAAGAACAAAAAGAAGTAAACACTGATTATATTCTGAATATTCTTTCGGGGAAAGACAAAAACATTGTGATTTCTAAAAGTGATTTTGAAACGGGTGCTATGATGCATTTTCTTTTAACCGACAATACCGTTATTAAAAAAAATAGCTATAATATACCAGAACCCATTGATGGTATTGAAATCTCCAACGATAAAATAGAAGTCGTTTTTGTACCACTTTTAGCTTTTGACAAAAAAGGAAATCGGGTAGGCTATGGCAAAGGCTTTTACGACCGTTTTTTAAGCAACTGCAAACCTGAAACCCTCAAAATTGGACTCTCTTTTTTTGAAGCTGAAACCGAAATTTCTAACGCTTTTGAAGATGATGTAAAGTTGGATTATTGTGTGACGCCTGAGAAGGTTTATGGGTTTTGATTATTTCTTCGGAAACGCCTTTTTATTAAACACAATAAGCATAATAAAGCCAGTACTTATAGCCATATCGGCAATATTGAAAACGGGTTCGAAAAAATTAAAACGTTTGCCACCACCTATAGGGAGCCATTCGGGTAAATCTAATTCAAACAACGGAAAGTAAAGCATATCTACCACTTTACCGTGCAATAAAGAATCGTAACCTCCAGCTTCGGGTAAAAATGTGGCAACTTGGTTAAAACTATCGTCAAACAAAACACCATAAAACACAGAATCTAAAATATTTCCCATTGCTCCTGCAAATATTAATGCGATGGCTAAAATTAATATTTTGGATGCTTTATTTTTAGTGGCATCAAATAACCAATATCCAATACCAAAAATGGCAACTATTCTAAATACGGTTAAAAATATTTTTGCGGTACGTTCTGATATAAAAGACACAAAGTCACTAATTTTTGTTCCCCAAGCCATACCATCGTTTTCAATAAAATAAATTTGAAACCAACTAAAAACCTCAATATGCTCCTGAAGTTTAAAATGTGTTTTGATGTATATTTTACTTATTTGATCGATAAGTAAAATGATGGTAATTAGTAGGATTGATTTTTTTAATGACATGTAATAATTTACGAATTACGATTTTGGAATTACAATTGAATACGTGATTTTAAAATAAAAAACGCCTCAATCCCGATAGCTGTCGGGAGAGACGTTTCAAATATATAATTTATAAAATTATTATTGCATGTTTTTGGCTTCAATACTTAAGGTAGCATGAGGCACTAATTTTAAACGTTCTTTAGCAATTAACTTGCCTGTAACCCTACAAACACCGTACGTTTTATTCTCAATTCTAATTAAAGCATTTTTTAAATCGCGAATGAATTTTTCCTGTCTAATTGCTAAAGCAGAATTAGATTCTTTACTCATTACTTCGCTACCTTCATCAAAAGCTTTAAAAGTTGGCGATGTATCTTCCGTTCCATTATTGTGGTCGTTCATATACGCACTTTTAATTAGCTCCAAATCGTGTTGTGCTTTTACAATTTTCTCTTGTATTAGCGCTTTAAATTCGGCTAAATCTTTATCAGAATATCTTACATTTAAATCTAAACTCATAATCTTAATGTTTTTGTATGTACAATTTGGTATTTACATCATCAAACGCAATTTCTATACCATTATCTAATTTATCAATAATTTCAAGTTCTTCGGTTAATGTCTCTGCTTTAATATACGAAATATTTGTGTTTATAGCCGTAACTATTTGAACATCATTTTGTAATTTAACATCTATTCTATCTGTTACTTCAAAACCTGAGTCTTTTCGCAAATTCTGAATACGATTAACAAGTTCTCTAGCAACACCTTCCATTCTTAAATCCTCAGAAATGGTGACATCCAAAGCAACAGTTAAATTACCTTCGTTTGCTACCAACCAACCTTCAATATCTTGTGACGTAATTTCTACATCATCTAGGGCTAAAGTTATATTTTTTCCATTAACTTCAATATCCAAAACACCATTTTGTTCAATTTTGTTAATATCTTCCGGTAAAAAGTTAGTAACTGCTCCAGCAATGGCTTTCATGTCCTTTCCAAAACGAGGTCCAAGGGTTTTAAAGTTTGGTTTAATCTGTTTTACCAATATTTCTGAAGCTTCTTCCAAAAGTTCAATTTCCTTTACGTTTACTTCGTGTTTTATTAAATCGGAAACCGCTAAAATTTCTTCTTTTTGTTGCTTACTCGAAACAGGAATCATTATTTTTTGAAGTGGCTGTCTCACTTTTATTTTTTCTTTCGCTCTTAACGATAATACTAAAGACGAAATGGTTTGTGCCGCTTCCATTTTGCGCTCCAAACTCTTATCTATAAAACTTTCATCAAAAACTGGGAACTTTGCTAAATGCACACTTTCGAAGCTTTCTTTTTTGGTAGTAGCATTCAGATCTAAATACAATCTATCCATAAAGAAAGGTGCGATAGGTGCTCCAAGTTTTGCTATCGTTTCCATACACGTATAAAGCGTTTGGTACGCCGAAATTTTATCTTGTTGGTAATCGCCTTTCCAGAAACGTCTTCTACTTAAACGCACATACCAGTTACTTAAATAATCTTGTGTGAAATCTGAAATAGCGCGTGCTGCCTTTGTAGGCTCGTACTCTGCGTAAAATTCATCAACTTTCTTGATTAATGTATTTAATTCTGAAAGTATCCATCTATCAATTTCCGGTCGTTCATTTATAGAAATTTCTGCTTCTGCATACGTAAATTTATCAAGATTTGCATATAGTTGAAAAAACGAATAGGTATTATAAAGTGTTCCGAAGAATTTACGTTTTACTTCTTCAACACCTTCTAAATCGAATTTTAAATTATCCCAAGGGTTGGCATTAGAAATCATGTACCAACGGGTCGCATCGGCACCATACGTTGACAACGTTTCAAACGGATCGACCGCATTTCCTAAACGTTTGGACATTTTTTGTCCGTTTTTGTCCAATACCAATCCGTTAGACACCACATTTTTATAGGCTACCGAATCGAAAACCATAGTGGCAATCGCATGAAGCGTATAGAACCAACCACGTGTTTGATCGACGCCTTCGGCAATAAAATCGGCGGGATATGATGTTCCTTTATCAATTAAATCCTTGTTTTCAAACGGATAATGCCATTGTGCATACGGCATAGAACCAGAATCGAACCAAACATCTATTAAATCGCTTTCGCGTTTCATTGGCTTTCCTGAAGCTGAAACTAACATGATTTCATCGACGATGTTTTTATGCAAATCGATTTTTGCATAGTTTTCTTCGGAATTGTTTCCTACTTCAAAGTTCTTGAAAATATCCGCATCCATAATACCTGCTTGAACGGCACGTTCCATTTCTGCTTTTAGTTCTTCAACAGAACCGATACAGATTTCTTCTTTACCATCTTCGGTTCTCCAAATTGGCAATGGAATGCCCCAATAACGAGACCGCGATAAATTCCAATCGTTAGCATTTGCCAACCAGTTTCCAAAACGACCTGTACCTGTTGCTTTTGGCTTCCAGTTAATGGTTTCGTTCAATTCGAACATGCGGTCCTTCACATCGGTTACTTTAATAAACCATGAATCTAACGGGTAGTAAAGAATCGGTTTATCGGTTCTCCAACAGTTTGGATAGCTGTGTTTATATTTTTCAACCTTAAAGGCTTTGTTTTCTTCTTTTAATTTGATGGCAATCTCCACATCTACCGAACGCTCGGGTGCTTCACCATCGTTGTAATATTCATTCTTCACATATTTACCGGCATATTCGCCCATCTCTGGACGGAATTTACCTTGTAAATCGACTAATGGCACTAAATTTCCATTTTCATCTTTCACCAACATAGGTGGCACTTCAGGTGTCGCTTGTTTTGCAACCAAGGCATCATCGGCCCCAAAGGTTGGTGCGGTGTGAACAATACCTGTACCATCTTCAGTGGTTACGAAATCTCCAGAAATCACTCTAAAAGCATTTTCTGGATTGTTGTATGGCAATGCGTAAGGCAATAGTTGTTCGTAGGTGATGCCTACTAAATCTTTCCCAATAAATTCTTTAACGATGTAAAATGGGATTTTTTTGTCATTTGCTTTATAATCTGATAATTCGGCTTTGTTTTCAACGTGGTTAAACTTCCCAGAAAACTGATAGCTAACCAACTTTTTAGCTAAAATTACTTTAACGGGTTCAAACGTATATTGATTGAAAGTTTCAACTAACACATAGTCTATTTTAGGACCAACTGTTAGCGCGGTGTTACTTGGCAATGTCCAAGGTGTGGTGGTCCAAGCTAAAAAGTGAATATCACCTTCATTCTGTAAAAAGTCTGGCAACGATTCTGGTTTTGCTTTAAACTGCGCAACCGCCGTTGTATCGGTAACATCTTGATAAGTTCCAGGTTGATTTAGCTCGTGCGAACTTAAACCAGTTCCTGCTTTTGGCGAATATGGCTGGATAGTATAGCCTTTATATAATAAATTCTTGTTGTAAATTTCTTTTAGCAACCACCATACACTCTCCATGTATTTTGGTTCGTAAGTAATGTATGGATCGTTCATGTCTACCCAATAGCCCATTTTTTGGGTTAGGTCGTTCCAAACATCGGTATAGCGCATCACAGCTTTTCTACAAGCTGCGTTATAATCTTCCACCGAAATGGTTTTTCCAATATCTTCTTTAGTGATGCCTAATTCTTTTTCAACACCCAATTCAATAGGCAAACCGTGTGTATCCCAACCTGCTTTACGCTTCACTTGGTAACCTTTCATGGTTTTATAACGAGGGAAAATATCTTTAATAGCCCGTGCTAAAACGTGGTGTACACCAGGCAATCCGTTTGCAGAAGGTGGGCCTTCAAAAAACACAAACGATTCATTGTTTTCTCTAGTGGAAACACTTTTTTCAAATATGTTGTTTTCTTGCCAATAACTAAGAATTTCTTCTGCCACGTTTGGCAAGTCAAGACCTTTATATTCAGGGAATTTCATGCTCTTTATATCAAATTTCATTTCGAGGTGCGAAATTAAGGATTTATCCTTAAATGATTAATTTTTAATCATAAAAAAACCCAAAACAATTATTTTGGGTTTTTTCGACTAACTCAAATAACATTAAAAACTAATTAACAATTATTTTTTTGGAGGTTACCTCACCCGTTTTGGCCCTAAAC